>CAWCSH010000016.1:0-39302 GCA_963798155.1 Terriglobia bacterium | reverse complement strand
AAACCGGCGCCAGGAGTCCTGCGCGTGTTCGATACAATCCAAGCCGTGTCCGTCGCCTTTCAAATCACCGCCCGCAAAGGCGCTGCCCGCTGTGGCCGTCTCACCACCCCTCACGGCGAAATCGAAACTCCCGTCTTCATGCCGGTCGGGACGTTGGCATCGGTCAAAGGCCTCTCGCAGGACCTCCTCGAAGACCTGGGCGTGCAGATTCTTCTCGGCAACACCTATCACCTTTATCTGCGCCCCGGAGTCGAGCAGGTGCGCAAGCTGGGCGGTCTGCACCGCTTCATGGCATGGCCGCGCGCCATCCTGACTGACTCCGGCGGCTTTCAGGTATTCAGCCTGAATGAGCTGCGCAAGGTCACCGAGGAGGGCGTGACCTTTCGTTCGCATCTTGATGGCTCGTCGCACTTCTTCAGCCCGGAGAGCGCGATGGAGGCCCAGATCGGCTTGGGCGCTGACATCATCATGGCGTTTGACGAATGCACGGAGTATCCGGCCGATGCGGCTCGGGCCCGGGCTTCGATGGAGATGACCCTGCGCTGGGCAGAGCGCAGCAAGCGGCATTTCGAAGCTCATCAGCACGAGGTGCCGTGGGGTGACGGGCATGGGGCGTGCTCCGTGCAGGGACAGCAGGTTCGTCATGGTGCGAGGAATGACAATGCTTCGACTCAATCCCTCTTCGGCATCGTCCAGGGCGGCATGGATCCCGCACTCCGCAAGGAATCTGCGGAGCGGACCATTGCGATCGGTTTCCCCGGATACGCCATTGGCGGCCTCAGCGTCGGCGAGCCCCGCAAACTGACCCGCCAGATTGTGGAGGCCACGATCGAGCATCTTCCCGCTGACCGGCCGCGCTACCTCATGGGCGTGGGAACCCCGGAAGAGATCGTCGAATATGCGAACCTGGGAATCGACATGATGGATTGTGTCCTGCCCACCCGGGCCGCCCGGCACGGGCTCCTCTTCACGTCGCAGGGCAAGATCTCCATCAAACAGGCGCGCTACGCGGCAGAGGACGCGCCGCTCGACCCCAATTGCGGCTGCAAGGTTTGTAGCCGCTATTCACGGGCTTATTTACGCCACCTCTATGCATCGAACGAAGTATTGGCCCAGGTCCTGAACACCGTCCACAACTTGAGCTACTACCTTGACACTATGCGAACGGTACGTCATTCTATTGGGCTTGGGTAGGAGTCTTTTTCTTTCTGGTATGTAGTCTCGACCGAAAAACCCTGGCTCGGCACTCCCTTGTGGCTCGTGGTTCTGTGAATCGGGTTCGTGCCTGAAGCCAATGGATATCCGGCCTGAAGAAGCGAGAATTCCCGCGCTGAAATACCAGGGCTAGGTGTAGCGCCACAAAGGCGCGATCCGACTTTTTTGCAGAAGTAGGTCTCCAAGTCTCGAATGAGCGCTCAATACCTGTTGGCACTACAAACCAGTGGTTCTATGGGATGGCTGGGGTTCGCTCCTCTGCTGTTCATCTTCGCCATCTTCTACTTTCTTTTGATCATGCCGCAGCAGCGGCGCCAGAAGAAATGGCAAGCCATGCTCAGCGAGCTCAAGACCGGAGACAAAGTGGTCACCAGCGGCGGCATTCGCGGCGCTATCGTCTCGATAAAGGACGACTATATTCAGCTGCGGGTTCCGCCCGACAATCTGCGGATTGAGGTCAGCCGGGCCTCGGTGGTGTCTTTAGCTGATAAGCCCGAAGAGGCCTCCAAGTCGGGCAAGTAGCCCAGGCGCGGCAGCCCGGGTTCCGCCATGCATCTAAGTTCGGCGAATTTTATGTGGAGTAGTCAAACCGTCAGGTCATGAACAAGAATTTGGGCTGGAAACTCATACTGATCATCGCGCTGCTGCTGATTTTCGTCTTCGGCATCTTTGGGATCCCGAAGAGCTGGTCGGGCGGCGGCCTGCTCGACGCCATGACCCAGCGCATCCACCTGGGCCTCGATCTTCGCGGCGGTACCCACCTCATTCTGCAGGTGGTGGTCAACGATGCCGTCAATGCCGAAAGCGACCGCGTCGTCGAGCGGCTCAAAGACGATCTCAGCAAGCGCAAGATCAACTACACCGACATTACCAAGCCCGATCCCGCCAACAATCCCGACAAAGTTGTAATCAAGGGTGTGGCGCCGGAATCAGCCGGGGATCTGCGCTCCATCGTGAGCGACCAGCTTTCCGACTACGACCTGACCTCGGGGGCCGAGAATACTTTTACCCTCGCCATGAAGGCGCAATCCCTATCGGAATTGAAGAACCGCGCCGTAGCCAGGCGATTGAGACCATCCGCAACCGCGTGGACAAGCTGGGTGTGAGCGAGCCGGTGATTCAGGAACACGGACTCGGCGATTATCAGATTCTGGTGCAGCTGCCGGGCGTGGACGACCCCGCCCGCGTGAAAGAAATCATGCAGTCCACCGCCATGCTGGAAATCCGGCAGGCGTACAACAACGGCCAATCCTATCCCGATGAGCAGGCGGCGCTGGCGGCCAGCAATGGTGTACTGCCGGAAAATACCCTGCTGCTGCATGGCCGCAGCATGGCAGGAAGCCAGGGCGGCGGTGGCGATGCGGTTTACATTATTTCCCGCAGTTCGGCGGTATCCGGCCACGATCTCCGTGAGGCCCGTGTCAGCCGCAGTTCCAATACCAATATGCCGGAAGTGGAATTCTTTCTGACCGCTGAAGGCGGCCGCCGCTTCTCCCAGTTCACTGGAGCCCACGTGGGCGATTACCTGGCGGTGGTGCTGGATAACCGGGTGATGGAAGTGGCCAGCATCAAGAGCCAGATCGGCGATACCGGCGTGATCGAAGGCCGCTTCACCGAGCAGGAAGCCAAAGACCTGGCGCTCATCCTCAATTCCGGCGCGCTCCCCGCGAGCATCAAGTATCTGGAAGAACGCACCGTCGGTCCTTCGCTGGGCGCGGATTCGATCCGTGCGGGCGTCCGCGCCGCCGCTGCCGGCATGATTGCGGTCCTGGTCTTCATGCTGATTTACTATCGTGGCGCTGGCATCAATGCCGACCTGGCTCTCATTCTCAATCTGGTCATTTTGCTGGGCTTTATGGGTTATTTCGGGGCGACCCTCACTCTTCCGGGGATCGCCGGAGTGATTCTGACGGTCGGTATGGGTGTAGACTCCAACGTCCTGATTTTTGAGCGTATTCGCGAAGAGTTGCGAAATGGCAAGACACCGCCATCAGCCGTGGATCAGGGCTTCAGCCATGCCTGGATCACCATCGTGGATACGCACGTCACCACCATTGTCTCGGCCGCAATTCTGTTCCTTTTTGGGACCGGACCGGTTAAAGGCTTTGCCGTGACTTTGACTTTCGGCTTGTTAGCAAACTTGTTTACCGCGGTGTTTGTCTCCCGCGTCATATTCGACTGGGTGCTGAGCCGCAAGCAGCGCGGTGAGGCCCTGAGCATCTAGACGAGCCGGCAGACACATTTTAGATTTTGAGAGCTTTGCAAAAGGCAAAATCGAGGGGTTTGAAGCAGCGTGGAATTTTTTCGTAATCCGAACATAGATTTTCTGGGCAAGAAGTGGTATTTTCTCGCCTTTTCCCTGGTGTTCAGTGTGGCGGGCCTGTTTTCCATGTTGTTCTGGCATGGTATCCCGCTGGGCGTGGACTTTCGCGGTGGGACGCTGGTGTATGTGAAGTTCGCCCATACGCCCAACGATAATGCGGTACGCGCGGCCATGGACCGCGCTGGCCTGCGCGATGCCAAGATCCAGAGATATGGGCCGGCCGCCAATAATGAGATCCTGGTCGATCTGGATATCCGGGAAACCAGTGAAGCGGCGCTCGACAAGGGTAAGAGCGAGATCATCAACGCCCTGGAGACCAATGCTCCCACCGGCAAGCAGGACCTGAACAATGCCAGTTCGTTAGCTATTGCCGGCTACCTTTTGGAGAAAGATCCGCTGCATCTCGGCACCGATGCCAACCAGCGCTATACCGAGATGGCCCAGGCTATTGTGAACTATCGCGACAAGGTGAAAGACGGGGTCCTGACTTCAATCGACGAAGTGAAAGCGGCCGCCGACCCCGCCGCTGTTGCCGCCCTCAGTGACGGGTTTTACCTTTCAGATTTTGGCGTTCGCAACGTCGAAATCGTTGGCCCGCAGGTTGGTAAGCAGCTGCAAACCCAGGCGAAATTAGCGGTCTTGTATTCGCTTCTCGGGATGTTGGTGTATCTGGCGGTTCGCTTCGAGTGGATTTACGGCGTGGCTGCCGTGGTTACTGTGTTCCACGATACCCTGATCACTGTAGGCGCTTTCTCGTTACTGAACAAAGAGATATCGCTGACCGTGATCGCCGCCATTTTAACCTTGGTGGGCTATTCGAATAATGACACCATTGTGGTCTTTGACCGCATCAGAGAGAACCTGAAATTGATGCGGCGGGAGAAGTTGGCCGATATTGTCAACCGGAGTATTAACCAGACCCTAAGCCGGACGATTTTGACGGCTGGGTTGACATTTCTGACGGTTCTGGCACTCTTCCTGTTCGGCGGCGAGGTGCTGCGCGGATTTTCTCTCGCCCTGGTGATCGGAATCCTGATCGGGACGTATTCCTCGATCGCCATCGCCGCTCCGATACTGGTGGCATACCAGGATTGGCGTTCCGGCCGGGGCAAGAAGCCAGTCTCCATGGCTTCCGGAAAGGCCAACCCGCGCCGCGAAAAAATTAAGGCTTAGCTTTCGTCTCAAAATGGTCCACTAACCAGGCCATGTTGGAAGTGCAAGTTGTTGCAGAAGGCAGAAGTGCAGGTGAGGCAGGTAGCGGGAGCAAATTGTTGATAGGCGGTGTCTAAGAGTACGTAGGGTCCGTGCAGGAGAAAACCTTATGTTTGAAGACAGCCTGATAGAGTCGGGCAATAGGCTCAAAACCAAGCGAGGATGGACCAGCAGCCTCGCGTTTATCTTCCAGGCAGTGCTGATCGGGGTCTTGGTCTTGGTCCCGCTCTTGTTCACTGAAGCTCTGCCTAAAACCCAGTTGATGACATTTCTGGTAGCTCCTCCACCGCCACCCCCGCCACCGCCCCCACCGGCCGCCACGCCGATCAAGGTGGTCAAGCAGGTCCAGACCGATATCATCAACGGCCAGCTGCGCACCCCCACGAAGATTCCCGAGAAAGTTCAGATGATCAAGGAAGAGGAAGCTCCTCCGCCGGTCACCTCGATGGCGGGAGTTGTGGGCGGCGTTCCGGGCGGAGTGCCCGGAGGGCAGATGGGCGGCGTAATCGGAGGCATCATCAGTTCCACTCCGGTGGCCGTTCCCAAGGTCGCGACTCCGCAGCGCGTCCGCGTATCCCAGGGCGTCACCCAGGGATTGTTGGTCCGCCGCGTTCAGCCGAGCTATCCTCCGCTGGCGCGCCAGGCCAGGATTCAGGGGACGGTGGTGCTGCAGGCTGAGATCAGCAAAGAGGGCGCGATCCAGAACCTCCGCCTCATCAGCGGTCACCCCATGCTGACAGGGGCCGCGATCGATGCCGTGAAACAGTGGAAGTACAAGCCGTACTTCCTCAACGGCGAGCCGGTCGAGGTGGAGACGACGATTACTGTAAACTTCTCGCTCTCGGGGGGGTAAACTCCTCGCCGGGCAAGATGCAGGTTGTTAAGTGGTGGCCTTCCCCAAATCCCACCTTTTGAAAGCGTGCCGGGAGAACGGGGCAGCCAATGGAAGCTAGGCCACCACGGCCCCGTGAGCCGGCAGTCCCCGGGAATCTTTTTCGGGATGCATGTTCGCGGGCGGCGCAGAACGTTCGGACTTTCGGCAAGTGATTCGCAATCTGATCGAGATTTCGAGGAGGAAATAGCAACTCATGCTTGCAGCCAATCTAGCAACCGCAACTTTCAACCACCTCTCCGCCGCAGCCTGGTTTTTCCAGGAGCAGGCGATTGGGTGGGACCCGCTTTCGCTCTGGCACCAGATGGGATATGTGGCCCGGGCGGTCGTTATCATTCTGTTCATCATGTCCGGCTGGTCGATCGGCGTCATGATCGATCGTTGGATGGCCTACAATGCGGCACGTAAACAGTCGCGGGCATTCGCTCCCGCGGTTGCCGGCGCGCTGCGCGACGGCAGGATCGACGAAGCCATCAAGGTGGCGGAGCGCAACAAGAAGAGCCACCTGGCCAAAGTCGTCACCGCCGGCCTCATGGAATTCCGCGCTCATCAGGAGAGCGGAGAAATTCCGGGCGAAACCATCGAAGCCTCCAAGCGCGCCCTCGACCGCACCGAAGCCATCGTTCACGCCGAACTCAAGCGCGGACTGGGCGGCCTGGCCACCATTGGTTCAACCGCTCCCTTCGTCGGCCTGTTCGGTACGGTGATGGGAATTCTGAACGCCTTCAAAGGCATTTCGGAACAGAAGGCAACCGGTCTGGGCGCAGTCGCCGGCGGTATCGCGGAAGCGCTCGTGACCACGGCTTTGGGATTGCTCGTCGCCATCCCCGCCGTCATGATGTTCAACTACCTCACCGGCCGTGTGGAAGCGTTCGACGTGGAGATGGATAACTCGTCGAGCGAACTGATCGACTACTTCCTGAAGCGCCGGGGAGTTCGCCGGTCCTAGTTCGATTTTGAGCTAGTGCTGGCTGCGGCCTTGAGTTGCTGGTCCGGCGCCGGATGCATCCGGCGCCGGGCATCCTCCCAAGTCCGTGAACGGTCCCGCCATCCGGGACCACTCCACGAAGTACCGGAGATAGATAAAGTATGGCAATTTCAAAGAGAAACGAAGGCGCCAAGGTCAATTCCGACATCAACGTCACCCCCATGGTGGACGTGATGCTGGTGCTGCTGATCATCTTCATGGTGATCACGCCCATGTTGCAGAAAGGCGTAAGCGTGGACCTGGCGAAAGTCAATAATCCGGAGCAGATGCCGGATGCCGACAAAGAAGACGCACTGATCGTGGCCGTCATGCGCGACGGCAAGGTGTTCTTCGGCAACGACCGCATCGAGCCCGATCAACTCGCCAACAAGGTCAAAGACCGCATCGCCAACCGCGTGGACAAGCGGGTGTATGTGCGGGCGGACGCGCGCGCCAGGTTCAAGTCGGTGGTGGACGTAGTGGATAACGTTCGTTCCGCCGGAGTGGACCAGCTGGGCTTGCTCACCGACCAGCGCAAGCAGACCACTACCCCGCCGCCGGCTGCGCCGGCGCCAGGGCAATAGGAGAACTCTTATGGGTATGACAGCCGGCGCGAGTGGGGGCCAAAGCGCAAACATTAACGTCACCCCGCTCATCGACGTGTTATTGGTGCTGCTGATCATCTTCATGGTGATCACGCCGCTCACGCCCAAAGGGCTGGATGCGCTGGTTCCCCAGCCTCCGCCGCCCAATGCGCCCAAGAACAACACCCCCGACCGCACCATCGTCGTGCAGTTGATCGATAAGGGCGCCGGGCAGGCACCCGGCCTGAAAATCAACCAGGAAGATGTGACCTGGGACACGCTGCAGGGGCGGCTGACCGACATCTTCAAAACCCGCGCCGAGAAAGTCATGTTCGTGAAAGGCGACGACAACGTCCCCTTCGCTGACGTGGCCAATGTGATCGATATCGGTCACGCTGCGGGCGTGGATAAGGTCGGCCTGATCACCGCGAAAATCGAAGCTGGCGGATAGCACGCTGCGAAGACTGGGCGGCGCGGAGTTCGTGCTCCGCGCCCGTACCTGCGCTTACGCCAGGTTGAGTTAAGGGAGACTCATAACGCAATGACAAAAAGCATGAGAATGCTGGCAATGATAGCGGTCGGCCTGGCGCTGTTCTCCGCTGTCGGCTGCAACAAGCTGCGCGCTCGCGATCAGCTCAACAAGGGCGTGCAAGCTTATAAGAACGCCCGCTACGAAGAGGCGATCGGGCACTTCCAGAACGCCGTCACCATGGATCCCAGCCTGGTCAACGCCCGCTTGTATCTGGCTACCGCCTATGCCCAGCAATACATTCCGGGGGCGGACACCGAAGACAACAACCGCATGGGGCAGCAGGCCATCGATCAATACAAGGCGGTGCTGGAGAACGATCCCAAGAACGTCAACAGCGTGAAAGGTATCGCTTATCTTTATCTCCAGATGAAGAAGTTCGAGGATGCCAAGAATTATTACCGCAAGGCCATCGACATCGATCCCAACGACCCCGAACCTTACTATTCCGTGGCCGTGATCGATTGGACCGAAGCCTACCAGCCCCGCATGGAAGAACGCGCCAAGCTGGGGCTGAAACCGGAAGAGCCGCTCAAGGACAAGAAGGTCTGCCACGAACTGGCGCAGAAGAACTCAGACGTGATTCAGGACGGCATCACCCAGCTCGACAAAGCCCTGAAGCTGCGTCCTGACTACGACGACGCCATGGCTTATATGAACCTGATTTATCGCGAACGGGCCGACCTGGAATGCGACGATCCGGCCGCGCGCGCTGCCGACCTGAAAACCGCCGACGAGTGGGTGGACAAAACCATGGCGGTCAAGAAAGCGAAAGCTGAAAAGCAGCCCGGCGTGCAGGGCATTACCACCCAGTCGCAATAGCTGTGAAAGTTCACGCCAGAGCCTCTTCCGTGAACGCGGAAGAGGCTTTACTTTTGCGCAGCGTTCGGCCGCCAAGATTTTAACTGTTGCCGCGGCCAAGTTCCTGAACTGAATTCTTCTGATGCCTCGACCTATCTCCAAGGTGAAGCCGGGAAGCTCTCAGCCTGCATCCACCCCTCTGTTCAAGAAGATCCTGATCGCCAACCGCGGCGAAATTGCAGTCCGCGTCATTCGCGCCTGCCGTGAACTCGGCATCGCCTCAGTCGCCGTTTACTCGGAAGTGGATCGCGCCGCGCTACACGTCTCTAAAGCCGACGAGGCCTACCTTCTCGGCCCTCCCGCCGCTGCCGAATCCTATCTGAACATGGAGAAGATTCTCGACGTGGCCCGCCGTTGCGGAGCCGATGCCATCCATCCCGGCTATGGCTTTCTCTCGGAGAATGCCCGCTTCTCCCAGGCCTGCGCGGACGCGGGAGTGAAGTTCATCGGCCCCTCAGCTGCGGCCATGGAAATGATGGGCTCGAAGACTCGCGCCCGCCAGAACATGGGCAACGCCGGAATCCCCATCGTGCCCGGCACTTCGCGCGGACTGGAGTCGCCGGAAGAGGCAGCACAGGTCGCAGCGAAAATTGGCTACCCCGTCATGTTGAAAGCCGCGGCCGGGGGCGGCGGCAAAGGCATGCGCCTGGTGCACACTCCGGAGGAACTCAAGCCGGCGCTCGAATCGGCGCAAAGCGAAGCCCAGCGCGCCTTTGGCGATGGCGAAGTCTATATCGAGAAGGCCATCATGAATCCCCGCCACATTGAAATTCAGGTGCTGGGTGATGAGCACGGCAACCTGGTCTATCTCGGGGAGCGCGAATGCTCTGTGCAGCGACGTCACCAGAAAGTTCTGGAAGAAGCTCCATCTTCCATCGTGGATGAAAACATGCGCCGCCGCATGGGAGAAGCCGCCGTCGGTGTCGCCCGCGCCGCAGGCTACAGCAATGCCGGCACCGTCGAGTTTCTGGTGGACGAAGAGAAGAATTTTTACTTTCTCGAAATGAATACCCGCCTGCAGGTCGAACATCCCGTCACCGAACTCGTCACCGGGCTCGACCTGGTGCATCTCCAGATCCGCATCGCCGCCGGAGAAAAGCTCGGCTTCGCCCAGGACGACGTCCGCCTGCGCGGCCACGCTATGGAGTGCCGCATCTATGCCGAAGATCCCGAGAACAATTACTTCCCCAGCCCGGGCAAAATCACTTTGCTGCAAGCGCCCGCCGGGCCGGGCATTCGCCGCGACAGCGGCATGTATGAGGGCTGGACCGTGCCCATCGACTACGATCCCCTGCTGGCCAAGTTGATTGGTTATGGGTCGGACCGCGAGCAGGCCATCTCCCGCTTGGTGCGGGCATTGAACGAGTATTTCGTCGGCGGCATAAAGACCAACATTTCTTTATTTCGCAGCATTCTGAGTGATCCCGACTTCCGCGCGGGCCGAATCCATACCGGATACCTCGATCAGTTGCTGAAAAAGCCGGTAGAACGCAAACGCGAAGACATTGAAGTCGCGGCCATCGCCGCGGGGCTGTTCGCCACGCTTGATCCCGCTCCCGCGAACGGAAGACCCGGCGGCGGCGCTACAAGCGCGAGTTCCGCATGGAAGCGCACAGCCCGCGCCGAAGCGGTCGAAGGGCTCTGATCATCGTTTGAAGCAGTAGGCTGGCCATTTCATGACCTACGAGATCATCATCGAAGGCAAGAGTTATCGCCTGGAACTCAGCCGCACCAGCCCCGCCGCGAATAACGACATCGATAAGAAAAACCCAGCCAGCAAAGATAAGACCGAGAGCGGATGGCAGTGTAGCCTCGATGGCCGCCACATTCCGATCGATGCCGTGCTCACCGATCCCGACGTTCTGTCGCTGATCATCAACGGCAAAGTGTACGAAGTGAAGCGCGAACGCAGCGCCACCGACACCCACCTGTGGGTGGGAAGCGCCCGCTACGCCGCCGAAATCCGCGATCCTCGCTCACTCCGCAGTCGCCAGGCTTCCGGCGCCGGCGAAGGTCCGGTGAAGCTCGTGGCGCCCATGCCGGGCAAAGTAGTCCGCCTCCTGGTGCAGGAAAAAGCCGAAGTCGAAGCCGGCCAGGGCCTGCTGGTGGTCGAAGCCATGAAGATGCAGAACGAAATTAAATCTCCCAAGAAGGGCGTGGTGCAGAAGATTGCCACCGCCGCGGGCGCGAGTGTTAATGCCGGAGATCTGCTGGCAATCGTGGAGTAATTCAGGGTGCCGCCGAGACACGGAGAAAGCCTGGCCGTGATTCCTGATCTTCAGGGCGATTAATTGATTCTCTCGGCGAACACTGCGTCTCGGCGGTGAATGTGGGTGCCGCGCCTACTGAGCCATGCCGTTGCTGTCCAGTACCCGCTGCGCCAGATCATTCTGGATCTTGGCCTGGTCGTGCAACACTTCATAGTACGCAGCTTTCAGAAGCTGCTCGCGCCTGTCCCGCAAAGTTGAGCGGATCGCCTGCTGCACGCGGGGATCGGCGAAGTCCCGCTGTCCGGCCGGTTCCTTGGCCAGCAGCTTCACAATGCGGAACCCCACCATCTGCTTGGTCATTGGATTCGTCACTGGAATGATTGGGCTGTACTGGCCGGGCTGGAGCTTGGTCACCGTGTCGCGGGTCAGGGGATCGGTGTTCTTGAGCGACGACTCCGGAGCAAATCCCAGGTCCCCGCCATTGCCCGAAGTTTCCGGGTCTTCGGAATAATTCATCGCCAGCGACCCAAAATCTTCGCCGCTGTCCAGACGATTGAGGATCATCTGCGCCTTCTTGCGTGCTTCCGCCTCGTTCTGCGCCTTGTCATTCTTCAGGTTATGCACCTGCGCATTGGGCTGCGGAGTGATCATGATCTGCGCCAGATGATACTGCGGCTCAATAAAATTGAATTCCGCTTTATGCGCGTTGTAGTAGCTGGAGATGTCCTGGTCGGTGATATTGATTTTCGAAGTCACTTCCTTGTTGATCACCTTGTCCACCGTGATCGAACGCCGCAGGTCGTGGCGGAAGTCATCCAGGGTGATCTTTTTCTCTTTCAAGCGTGCGTCGAATTCCTCTTTGGTCCAGGGCGACTTGATTTCGTTGAGCTTGCGTTCCACTTCATCGTCGGTGGCCAGCAATCCCAGCTTCTCCGCCCGCCGCATCAGGATTTCGTTATCGATCAGCTCGCGCAGAATGCTCAGCCGCAGGCTGGTGGCCTGCTCGCCGCTGGGCTGCCGTTCCGCCCCGGCGGTCTGGTTCTGATAGTACTTTTCCACATCGGCCATGTAGATCTTGTGGCCGTTCACTTCCGCTGCTACATCGTTGCCGTTCTTCCCATGGTTGCATCCCACCGCCGCACCCAGCAGCGCGGCAACGGCGGCTGCGGTGACCGCACCATGAAGTCGCGATTTGATTTGCAAAGGTTCCTCCCCCACAACTGCGCACGGATGCGGCGTCCGTCTTACAAAGAATGGTATCTCACGGAATCAGATTACATGCTCGGCGACTGCGGCTTGGCCGGGGCGGCGGCTTCCGCCGGATGCGGAGGTGGTGTCACCCCCGCCTGCTCCAGGGCACGGTCGAGCACGGTGCGCACGTCAGCGATGGGCAGCGCCCCTTCCAGCTCCTGGCCGTTCACGAACATGGTGGGAGTCGCGTTCAACCCCAGCTTGTCGCCTTCCTGCATCGAAGCCTTCACCGCTTTATCGTCCTGCGCCTTGATGCAGGACTGCAGCTTGGCGGTATCCAGGTTGTGCTGCTGCCCCTGCAACATGGTGATCCGGTCCAGCGCTTCGAACTGCGCCTCTTTGCCCTTCTCGGAATTTACTTCCTTCTGGTTCGCGTGAATGTAGTCGGCGAAATCCCAATAGGCATCGCTGCTCTGTGCCGCCAGGCAATTGGCATTCACCGCCGCATGAATCGACCAGGGATGAATCTCCGCCAGAGGATAATCCTTGTAGATAAACAGCACCTTGTCGCCATACTCCTTGAACAGCGTGGGGAACAGCGTCTCGTGCATGCGCGAGCAGAAGGGGCACTCGAAGTCGTCGTAGTTCACCACCACGACCTTGGCGTCTTTGTTGCCTCGGGTCGGCCGTCCGGCAACATCGATCTTCTTCATCACCTCGGCGTAGGGATCTTTGGTCAGGTCAAGCTTGGTCATGCGTAGCAGGGTCTTGCCATCTTTCGACAGCAGAAAGTCGTAGCTCTGCTTCTTTTGCGCCCCCTCAAAGGTGATGGTGAGGGCTTCGTAGTTCGGGAATTCGCTCGGCTGAGCCGGGCTGATGTTGACCTTCACATCCGCCGGAATGTTGTAAAAAGAGCGCACCTGGTGCTCGATGCGCCGGTTCACGTCAGGGGACTCCGACTGGGCCGCGCAGCCCACACAGATCAACAAGAGAACGAGAAAAGACCGCCGGTAAAACGCCACTAGATACCGCCTGTACATTGAGAGTATGCGCTGATTATCTCATAGGAGCGCGGTCGAAACCGCGCCGCAAACTGGCAAGAACCCTCGTTCACGCGCTTTTTCCGGGCAAGTTGCGGGATTTCTTTAGCAGCTTGATTTCGCACCATCCGATCGGGTCTTCTCTCTGAATTTCCGGATTATGAATCGCTCGACGATCCAGTGTCTTCCCGCAAATGTCGGGCAAACTCACCTGCTTACTCCCCCATCGAAACAGATGGCCGCCCTGATGGGCGTGGAGGTATAGACGTGGCTACCAATCCGAAGATGCCGCAGGTTCCCCGGGAAAAATATCCTGACGATCATGCCAGGCTCCAGCTGGTGAAGAAGAGCCGCTTTCCCTGGCCGATCGTAGCCTTGATCGCGGCTGGGGTGATCTTGGCCGCGATCATCTGGTACATGCCCCGGACTCCACACGTCCGCCCCGAGCCGACGGGAGCCCAGGTTCCGGCCCAGCCCACCAACTCGCAGGTGCAGCTCACGAATGTGAACATGACTCCTGCGCCCACTGGTGGCGCATTCTATCTCGAGGGCATGATCAATAACGCAGGTCAAACCGCCATTACCGGTGTGCAGGTGCAGGCGGCCTTCGACAGTGCGTCAGGCCAGGCGCTGGCTACCCAGACTACCGCCTTACAGGGATTGACCGGTTCCGCTGATACCCAGGTGCAGAACTTCACCCAGCAGCCAATTCAGCCCGGACAGTCGCGACCGTTCCGGGCCTATTTCGATCACTATCCAAATGGGTGGAATCATGAAGTTCCACAACTGTCGGTGACCGCGGTGACCGGAACAACCCCGAATTCGTAAACTCAGGTACCCGTGTGGCCGCCGGAGAGATAGTTGCTCGAAAACAGCCGGGCGACTATACTCCGGCGCGTCATCTAAGTGGCTGTCCAGCTATGCTGAAACTGCTGCTCAACTGGATTCTGAGTGCACTGGCGCTGTGGGTGGTATCACGCGTGGTGCCGGGCTTCTATGTAAGCGGAATTGGCGCCGCACTGATTGCCGCAATCGCGATCGGATTTATCAACGCCACGCTGGGATTCCTTCTCAAAATCATCACCTTCCCGCTGACCATTCTGACCCTGGGGATTTTCTGGCTCATCATCAATGCTGTAATGATCGAACTGGCTTCCGCCTTCGTCCCCGGCTTTCAGGTGCGCAGCTTCGCTGCCGCATTCTGGGGAGGCATCGTGCTCGCCATCCTGCAAATGATTCTGAAGGCGTTGCTGCTTCCCCAGAAGGAATAGCCGGGCACTTCCCCTCCAGCCGGAAAGCCCGGCCCCCCCTATCTACCCTTAGCAAATTCTGTGGTACATTCCTTCCGCTGTTCGGGGCGTCTCGGGATACAGCAAAGACAGGAGGAAATATGCGTACGCCAGGAAGCACAATTGCAGTCGTGGTTTCACTGCTCGCAGTTGCCATTGCCCTGATGGCGCAGGTCCCCAAGAAGCAAATTTCTGACGCCGAATACACCGCGCAGGCTCTCTCAGCCGCGCCCAAAGCCATCGCCGTAAAAGCCACCGTGGTTCGCATGGGCGATGACGGCGGCATGCGCACACTGCGCGCCGGCAAAAATGGATTTACCTGTATGGTCATGGGCACCGACAAAATGTGCAACGACGCCAACAGCATGGAATTCATTCATGCCATGTTGAAGCACGAACCGCCGCCCGATAGAGTCGGAATCTCCTACATGCTCGCCGGCGATCACGGCGCCAGCAATACCGACCCCTACGCCACCGGCAAAACCGCCGACAATCATTGGATTGTCACCGGCGCTCACATCATGCTTTTTGGACCGGGCAGCAAAGCTCTCGGCTATACCGAGGCCAAAGATCCCGATCCCCAAAGCCCATACATGATGTGGGCTGGCACTCCCTACGAACACGCCATGATTCCCGTCGCTGCCAAGTAAGAGTGATTTGAGCGAATAAAAAGGGCGCTCAGGCGCCCATTTTTGCGTACTGAATCTGCTATATCCTCAGTCCAGATGCCCCGTCACCACAGTGGCGGCCGGGAGCCCGATTGGCAGGCGAAGCGGCGTTCCGCCTGGTCAGGTTTGGCTGCATGCCCGCCATTGCCGGAGCGCCATTCTGAAGGTATATTCCTCCCTGCTTTGAAGCAGTGCCCTGGAGGGCATCTATGGTCACCGGGTCTGTCCCGATTCAGTCAGTACCCGCACCGCTCAAGCGCAGCTCCTGGTTGCGGCCGAAGTACTTCCTGTTCGCTTTCGTCGGACTGATGCTGGCTTACGTTCTCGGCCACAACGAGAGTTTCCTGATCCATCCTGATGATCCGGCATGGCAGCATTACCAGCCGTTCAAATGGTGGCTGCTGCCCCACGCGATGGCCGGCTGCTGCGCGCTTTTGTTGGGTCCCCTGCAGTTCTCCGACCGCCTACGCCAGCGCCTCACCAAACTGCATCGCGTGGTCGGCCGCTTTTACGTTGTCGGAGCTATGATCCTGGCGCCGCTCGGCGCTTACATCCAGTACTACGAGGAGCGCCTGGGAGAACCTCGCACCTTCACTGCCGCCGCTGCCGTCAACGCAGTCTTGCTGATGGTCACCACCGGCATCGCACTGGCCTTTATTCTCAAAGGCAACGTCCAGCAACACCGCATGTGGATGACCCGCAGCTACGCCGTCGCCCTGGTATTTCTCGAAGTTCGGGTAGTGGCAGGCGTCACTGGATGGGAGAGCCTGGGGACGGCAGCCATCGAAGCGATCGTGTGGGGCTGCCTCGCTTTCTCCATCCTCGCCGCTGATATCGTCCTTCAAGTGCAGGAACTCCTGCGCACCAGGCCGGCGCTTCGCAAGCAGCGGGCTGCTGCATCGTAGTCGCCGTTTCGCAAAACGGAGAATCATCAACCGGGCGACTTTGCGCAAGCAGATCGGTAATGTGTGCCCATAAGGCTAGAGGTCGATCCCTTTTCCCCGTCGTGATACCCTCGAATTTCCGCTGCATATTACATCTGAGGTACAAACTTGGGACTTCATCCCCGCCACACATTTCATTCCCGCTTTACAAAACTCGTAGCCATTCTTCTTTTCTGCTGCCTCGCAACAGGCGCCTGGGCTGAAGGCACCCGCACCTGGCAACAATCCAGCTTCGACGACTTCTACCAAAGGCACCGCCGATGGCGTCGCCATCCGCAATTCCGGAGGCCTGGAACTCGCCCCCGCCTTCAAAGCCCTCTCCACCACGCCCTCCACCTACATCTGGGCCATCGCCGCCGGCAAGTCGGGCAACGTCTACGCCGGAACCGGCGCACCCGCCCGCGTGTATCGGATTACGCCAGACGGCAAGTCCACCGCCATCTTCGAGCCGCAAGAGTTGCAGGTGCAGGCTCTCGCCGTGGACAGCAAAGGCGTGCTCTACGCCGCCACCAATCCGGATGGCAAGATTTACCGCATCGAGCACAACGCCTCGAACGCGAGTCCTGCGAAAGGTGAGAAGGCGTCCACCAGTTCCTGGAGTTCGTCGGTCTTCTTCGATCCCGGCACCAAATACATCTGGGACATGGCATTCGACTCTGCCGGCAATCTCTACGTGGCCACCGGAGACCGCGGCGAGATCTTCCGCGTCACTCCCGCCGGCGAGCACGGAGTGTTCTTCAAGAGCGACGAAGCCCACATCCGCGCCCTGGCTATCGATGCCAAAGGAAACGTGATCGCAGGCTCGGACGGCAGCGGCCTGGTCTATCGCATCTCGCCAAGCGGCGAAGCCTTTGTTCTCTACAGCGCGCCCAAGAAGGAAATCACCGCGCTCGCCATCGACAAGGCCGGAAACATCTATGCCGCTGGAGCCGGTGAAAAGCGCCCCAGCGCAGCTCCGACGATGCCGTTGTCTTCGCTCATCACCCCGCCTCTGTCTCCTCTGGCGCTTGGGCAACAGCAACCCGGCGCGCAGCAGCACCCGGGACAACCTGCTCAGCCCGTACTGGCCGCTCCTGTAGCCGGGCAGGCTCCGCCCTCCGGTGGATCAGAAATCTACCGCATCTCTCCCGACGGCTCTCCCACTCAGATCTGGAGTTCGCGCGAAGACCTGGTATACGCCCTCGCCTTCGATCCACAGGGAAACCTGCTCGCCGGCACCGGCAATCAGCGGCCACATCTTCTCCATCGCCGGCGAAGACCAGTTCACCGATCTGCTCAAGGCCAGCGCCAGCCAGGTCACGGCATTCGCGCAAGCCCCAGACGGCGGCCTCTACGCCGCCACCAGCAATCTCGGCAAAGTCTTTCTTCTCGGCGCCACCCGGCAATCCGAGGGCACCTACGAGAGCGACGTCTTCGACGCCCACATTTTCTCCCGCTGGGGACGCGCCGAATTCCGCGGCAGCGGCAACCGTCGATCTCTTCGCCCGCAGCGGCAACGTAGATAATCCCGACCGCAACTGGAGCCCGTGGACCAAGAGTCGATCTGCCAAAAGGCGCGAGAGCTCGCCGTTCCGCCCGCCCGCTTCGTGCAGTGGAAAGCCGTGCTGCACGCCGGAGACCCCGCCCCCCGCATCGATAGCGTCACTCTCAACTATCTGCCCAAGAATGTTGCGCCCGACTTCGACGATGTCACCGTCAGCTCGGCGACCCGCTACCAGGCGCTGCCCAAGCCGCCCGGCATGGATGCCACCGCCGCCGCCAACCAGCCGCCCAACGACCCTGCACGATCCGGGTTCGATTGGAGTGAAGTGGACCGTCCACGACGACAACGACGATCAGATGGACGTACTCGGTCTACTACCGCGGCGACGGGGAGTCCCGCTGGCTGCTGCTCAAAGACGGCATCACCGACAAGTTCTATTCCTTCGACTCCGCGCTCCTGCCCGACGGAGGCTACACCATCAAGCTGGTCGCCTCCGACGCGCCGTCGCATTCTCCCGGCCAGGCGTTGACCGCAGAAAAAGAAAGTGATCGCTTCGAGGTCGACACCACGCCCCCGCAGATCGAAGACCCTGAGCGCGGTCGAGCAGGCGGGAAAAATTCACGTAACCTTCCGCGCCGCCGACAGCTTCTCTCCCATCAAGCGCGCAGAATATTCCGTCGACGCCGGCGACTGGCAACACGTAGACCCAACAGGCCAGATCTCAGACGCAAAAACAGAGAGCTACGATTTCACTACCGCTATCCCAACCGACATCGAATCCCCAGACAACTCGGGATCGCAGGGTTCATCCCAGCCAGCGGCCGCGCAGCCCCACGTCATCATAGTCCGCGCCTACGACCGCTACGACAACATGAGTTCAGCCAAAACAGTGGTCGGCACCAAACCGGCGCAACCAAAAAAATAAACTTTTTGTCATTCTGAGCGAAGCGAAGAATCCCTATTCCCGGCACCACCGTACAGCCGTATAGATGCTCGTAGGCTAGAGATGCGAGAACCAGGCACCGGCCCCGCCAAGCGCAACCCTACCCCTCACTCCCAATCCCCGAGAACTCATCCGCCTTCCGCAACTCCGGAAACCGCCACGCCCAGATCCCAATCACCACCAGTGTTCCCAAGCCTCCCAACACCACCGCCGGAACCGTCCCAAACCAGTGCGCCGTCAACCCCGACTCAAACTCCCCAAACTCGTTCGACGCCCCGATAAAAATCATATCGACGGCATTCACCCGCCCGCGCATGGCATCTGGAGTAGCCACCTGCACCAGCACGCCTCGCACAATCACGCTCACCATGTCTGACGCGCCCACCAGCACCAGTGCAATCATTGACAGCGCCAGATTGCGCGACAGTCCGAAAATAATGGTGAACACGCCGAATCCCGCGACGCAAAAAAGCATGGTCGCCCCACATCCGCTTGCGCAGAGGACGATGCGCCAGCAGCACCGCCATCCCCGCCGCCCCCACCCCCGGAGCCGTCCGCAGCAACCCCAGCCCCCACGGCCCGGTATGCAGGATTTCCCGCGCATACACCGGAAGCAGCGCCACCGCTCCCCCCAGCAGCACCGCAAACAGATCCAGCGAAATCGATCCGAGGATCAGCTTCTCCCGCCAGATGTAGTGCAGCCCCGCCAGCACCGTCTTCATGCTGATCGGCTCGCGCGCCCAGGTCCGCGCCCGCAGCTTCACCCGCAACATGGCCACGGTAGCGGCAATCGAGACCACGATCGACGCCCCATAGACCAGCGAAGGCCCGCGCGAGAATGCGTACAGCAATCCTCCCAGCGCAGGCCCGAGAATCGTGGCCGTCTGAAAAGTAGTGGCATTCCACGCCACCGCGTTAGGAAAGTGTTCCTGCGGCACCAATTGCGGCAAAAGCGCCCGCCCCGCGGGAGCGCTGAATGAACGCACCACTCCCAGCAGCACCAGCACCGCATAAATCGCTCCCACGCTGCCCGGCCGCCGCAAGGTAATCGGCAGCAGCAGCGAAGAGCACAAGGCGAATCCCACGTAGCACGCCACCAGAACTTTGCGCCGCTCGAAGTGGTCCGCCGCATGTCCCGAAACCAGAAACAACAGAATCCCCGGCAGAACTGCGCCAGCCCCACGTAGCCAAGATCAGCGGCTTCCGCGTGATGTCATACACCTGCCACGCCACCGCGACGGACTGCATTTCGAGCGCAGCCACGATCAGAAATCGCGCCGCGACAAACAGCGTGAATTCCGGATAGGTAAACGCGATGCGTCCCGCAGCGGGAGTGGTCGTAGCGTCGGCCATCGCTATCTACTTTGCCATAGCCGCCCTTCTCGCGCCTGAAATGGGTGTCATCCCGACCCGCTCGCGAAAGCGAGCGAGAGGGACCGTACGACACCGGACAGCGACACCTGTGTTGCGAGGACATGCTACGGCGGCCCGCAGTTCCACTCACCGCATTCTTTGCGCCCTTCGCGGCTGTTCTTAGCGTCCTTCGCGGTTAATGCTTTGCTCACCGTACCTCTCCGCCAGATAGAATCAACAGATCAATGCGGAGTTTCCTCCGTACTCTCGGCTGGATGGCCTGTATCGTCTACGCCACCATCCCATCTTTCTGGCTGCTGATTCATCCCCGCGTGGACTACTGGCGCTCCCGCCGCCGCTCGCCCTATCTCGTCCTCCTGCCGGCCTGGATGCTGATGTGGGCGGCCCTGGCCGCGCTGACCGCGCGCTGGCGGTTCACGGCGTTGTACGACACCCCGCTCACCTGGATCCCCGCTCTCGAGCTTTTCGCCCTGGGCTTCGGTCTCTACATCGCCTCGGCCCGCCATTTCTCCGGCGCCCAGTTAGGAGGAGTCCCCGAACTTCTTCCTGTTCAATCTAAGCAGCGCCTGGTCACGGCCGGTGTGCGCAGCCGCGTCCGCCACCCCGTCTATCTCGGTCATCTCTGCGAAATGCTCGCCTGGAGCCTCGGCACCGGACTGGTAGTCTGCTACATCCTCACCATCTTCGCCATCATCACCGGCGCATTCATGATTCGCCTGGAAGAAAAGGAACTAATCGGCCGCTTCGGCGCCGCCTATCGGGAGTATCAGCAGCGAGTCCCGGCACTTCTGCCCAGAATCGGCGGCCCTGCCTATACTAGTGAGGTTGACGTGGCCGAGAGCCGGCTGCCTTCCGAATGAAATTCGAACTCTTCATCGCCTCCCGCTACCTCCGCGCCAAGCGCCGCCAGGCCGTCATCGGCGTCATCACTGCCATCTCGATCGCCGGAGTCGCCGCCGGAGTCGCATCGCTCGTCGTCGCCCTCGCCATCAACAACGGCTTCCGCCAGGACCTGCAGGACCGCCTCCTCGGCTCCTCCTCCCACATCAACCTCATGCGCGTCCAGAACGACGGAATCCGTAACTGGCGTCCGCTCATGGAGCGCCTCGCCAAACAGCCGCACGTGCTAGCCGATCGCCCCGGCCATCTACGAGCAGGTACTCATCTCGCGCGGCCCCCGCGCCCGCGGAGCCGTCGCTCAAGGGCATCATTCCCCGCTACGAGCGCCAGGTCAGCGACCTGCTGAATACCGTGAAGATCGGCTCCGTCGCCCCGCTGGAGCAAAGCTCAGGCAAGACGCCGCAAAATGGACAGGCCACATCGGCAGCGGCAAGAGACAGCCAATCCTCCGAAAAAGACACCGCCTCTCCCGACATGCTCGCCGACGTCCAGCAGCGCGTCGCCGCCATGCCGCCCATCATTCTCGGCAAAGACATGGCCAGCGATCTCGGCGCGACGCTGAATTCCGTAGTCCTCGTCACCAGCCCGCAAGGCGAACTCACCCCCTTCGGACTCGTTCCCAAGTACGTCCGCTTCCACGTCGTCGGCATCTTCAACTCCGGCTTCTACGACTACGACAGCTCCTGGGCGTTCACCGGCCTCTCCGACGTCCAGCACCTGGTCGGCATCGGCAACGTCGCTACCGTGATTGAGTTCAAGGTGGATGACATCTACAAAGCCGGGGACATCGCCAACCAGATCGAAGCCGCCGCCGGCCCCGGCTTCATGACCAGCAACTGGATGGAGCAGAACAAAGCCCTGTTCCACGCCCTTCGCCTCGAGCGCCTGGTCACCTTCATCACCATCGGCCTGATCGTCTTCGTAGCCGCCCTCAACATTCTGATTTCTCTTACCATGATGGTCATGGAGAAGACTCGCGACATTGCGGTGCTCATGTCCATGGGCACCCGTAAGCGCCAGATCCGCCGCATCTTCATCGCTCAGGGAGTCCTGATCGGAGTCATCGGCACTGCCATTGGCCTGGTACTCGGCTACGTACTCTCCTATATCGGAGGCCATTACCACCTGCTGTCGCTCGCTCCCGAGGTCTATTCCATCGACTACGTGCCCTTCGCGCCGCGCCTGATGGATGGCCTGCTGGTTGCCGTGGTTGCAGTCGGCGTCTCGCTCATCGCGACGGTGTATCCCTCGTGGTCGGCGGCCCGCATTCTGCCGGCCGAGGCCCTGCGCTACGAGTAGAGAGGCATAGCGCAGATTCGGCTTTCCTCTGTGAGCCTCGGTGCCCTCGGTGGTGAAGATATTCCTTTTTCGAATATGGAGGATGGAGGCGGCCTCCGCTCGGCAACCTCCTTTAGCCCGTTCGTGGCATGGCAGAAGCCCCCGCCACTCGTGTTCTAATGAGCAGGCAACCACAAGCGCAGGAACGTAGAAGAAGGTTGCCATCGGCCGCTGCCCGTGAATCTTGGTTCGAGGAGCATGCCTGTTGCATCTAAACCAACAGACACAGATGTTACGGGCCGAAGCTCTCAAGAAGGTTTTTCGCTCTGGCCAGTCGGATCTGGTGCTCTTTGAAAATCTCTCGTTCCAGGTGGCGAAGGGAGAGATGCTCGCCATCGTCGGCCAGTCCGGCGCGGGAAAGAGTACCCTGTTGCACATCCTCGGCGCTCTTGATAGGCCTTCCGCAGGTGACGTATACTGCGCCCACTTGCGGCTGTCCTCACTGTCCGAAGATGAGGCCTCCGATTTTCGTAACCGCGAAATCGGTTTTGTCTGGCAATTCCACTATCTCCTTCCGGAATTTACGGCTCTGGAGAACGTGGCCATGCCGCTCCTGGTGCGGGGAACTTCCCGGCCCGAAGCGCAAACGGAAGCGTCGCGTTGGCTGGACGAAGTAGGGTTGGCGCCGCGGGCCCATCATCGTTCCGGAGAACTTTCCGGCGGTGAGCAGCAGCGGGTGGCACTGGCCCGGGCCTTGATCACCAGACCCAGGCTATTGCTTGCAGACGAACCGACCGGTGACCTCGACAGCCGCACGGCGGATGCGGTGTTTGATTTGATCTCCCGGTTACATCGCGACTATCAGTTAACCTCTCTTATCGCTACGCACAACCTTGCATTTGCCCGCCGCTGCCATCGCGTGTTGCGCTTGCAACAGGGCGAGATGAAAGAGGTCGTGCCGGAAACGCTTGTCGGCTGAAGCTTTTGCGGAAAGAAAAACGAAAAGAAGATTTTGCCGCCGCCGCGGGTTTATATAGCAAGTGGAACGGGAGCGAAAACCAGCCAAAAGCACGGCTGGCGGACGTTTCGGAACGTTGGGAAGTTGAAGGTGAAGTTAAAGTTAAGATCGGCGCGCCGCTTGGGTTACGAAAAGTTGCAATCCCAGGCAGGAAAGCTGAAACGCTGGTGTCTTTGGTAATAGTGCCGCGGTGTCCAGGCACGATCTTATAGGCTTGGACTTGGTGGCACCTGGATTGCATAATGTAGTAGGGGCCAAGGGTTTCGCGGGGGCGGACAGCATCGAAAAAAGGGAGTCCTCGAGGAGCTTAAGGGGAAAAGGGTCATATGTTTGAACGCTATACGGAAAAGGCCAGGCGCGTCATATTTTTCGCGCGCTACGAAGCCAGCCAGTTCGGGTCTCCTTATATTGAGACGGAGCACCTGTTATTGGGACTTCTGCGCGAAGATAAGGCCCTGACCAACCGTTTCCTGCGCTCTCATGCGTCGGTGGAGTCCATCCGCAAGCAGATCGAGGGGCACACCACCATTCGGGAAAAGGTCTCGACCTCGGTGGACCTCCCGCTTAGCAACGAATGCAAGCGCGTGCTCGCCTATGCCGCCGAAGAAGCCGAGCGGCTCTCGCACAAGCACATCGGCACCGAACACCTGCTTGTTGGGTTTGCTGCGCGAAGAAAAGTGCTTTGCCGCCGAGATCCTGCACGAGCGCGGTCTGCGGCTCTCCACCATCCGCGAAGAGCTGGCCCGCACCAGCCAGGAAAAGGCCCAGCCGCAACGCCAGCGCGAATCCTCTCTGTTGAGCGAATTTTCCCGCGACCTCACCCAGGCCGCCATGGACAGCCAGCTCGATCCGCTGGTCGGCCGCGAAGGCGAAGTCGAGCGCGTCGTCCAGATTCTCTGCCGCCGCACCAAGAACAATCCGGTGCTGATCGGCGAGCCCGGCGTCGGCAAGACCGCCATCGTCGAAGGCCTGGCGCAGCGCATCGCCGACGGCGAAGTTCCCTCGTTCCTGGCCGACAAGCGCATTCTGGCGCTCGATCTTTCGCTGATCGTCGCCGGCACCAAGTATCGCGGCCAGTTCGAAGAGCGCCTCAAGACCATCATGAAGGAACTGATGGAGTCGCAGAACTCCATCATCTTCATCGACGAGCTGCACACCCTGGTCGGGGCCGGCTCCGCCGAAGGTTCGCTCGACGCCGCCAACATCCTGAAGCCGGCGCTGTCGCGCGGCGAAATTCAGTGCATCGGCGCAACCACGCCGGGCGAGTATCGCAAATCGATCGAGAAAGACCGCTCGCTCGAGCGCCGCTTCCAGGCGGTGAAAGTTCCGCCGCCGAACGAAGCCGACGCCATCAAGATTCTGTTCGGCATCAAGGACCGCTACGAGAAGTTCCACGCGGTCACCTACACCGACGAGGCCATCAACTTCGCGGTGTCGCACTCGAACCGCTACATCCCGGACCGCTTCCTTCCCGACAAGGCCATCGATCTGGTCGACGAAGCCGGCGCGCGCGTGAAGCTGCGCCAGACTTCGCTGCCGGAAGAGATCACCGAAGTCCAGAAGCGCATCAAGTTCATCGTCCACCGCATGGAGAACGCCATCGCGAACCACGAGTTCGAGAAGGCGCGCTTCTACTCGGACGAGGAACGCAAGGAGCGCGAGAACCTGCGCGCCCTTCGCGAAAAATACCACCTCGATGAATCCTCCACCGGCGTTGTCGGTCGGGAGGACATCGAGGACGTGGTATCGCGCTGGACCGGCGTACCCATCACCTCGATCAAGGAAGAAGAAACCCAGAAGCTGCTGCGCATCGAAGAAGAGCTGCACAAGCGCGTGATCTCGCAGGAGAAGGCGATCAGCGCCCTCGCCCGCGCCATCCGCCGCAGCCGCGCCGGCCTCAAGAACCCGAACCGCCCCATCGGCTCGTTCCTGTTCCTCGGACCCACCGGCGTCGGCAAGACGGAAGTCGCCCGCACCCTGGCGCAGTTCATGTTCGGCAGCGAGAAGAGCTTAGTCCGCTTCGACATGTCGGAGTTCATGGAGAAGCACTCGGTCTCGAAGCTGATCGGTTCGCCTCCGGGATACGTGGGCTACGAAGAGGGCGGCCAGCTCACCGAACGCGTGAAGCGCGCGCCGTACTCGGTCGTCCTGCTCGACGAAATCGAGAAGGCGCACCCCGACGTCTTCAACATCCTGTTGCAGGTATTTGAAGACGGCCAGTTGACCGACGGCCTGGGCAACACGGTGGACTTCAAGAACACCATCCTCATCATGACTTCGAACATCGGCGCCCGCCACTTGCAGAGCCGCGAAGGCCTCGGCTTCCAGTCCAGCCAGGAAGACATGGTCTCCGAAAAAGTCGAAGACCTGGTGAAGAACGAAGTGAAGCGCACCTTCAACCCCGAGTTCCTCAACCGCCTGGACGAAGTCATCCTGTTCAGCGCGCTGAGCGAAGCCGACCTGATCCAGATTCTCGAGCTGATGGTCACCCAGCTCAACGCCAACCTGGCGCAGAAGTCGATCACCGTCACGGTCACCGACGAAGCCAAGAAGTGGATCCTCGACCAGACGCTCACCGACCGCAGCTACGGCGCACGTCCGCTGCGCCGCGCCTTGCAGAAATACATCGAAGACCCGCTCTCGGAAGCGCTGATCCAGGGCACGATCACCACAAGGCCAGCCTTCATCGAGGTCTTCCTCGAAGGCAACAAACTCTACTACCGCCCCGTGGACTCGAAAGAGACCGAAGGCGTGCTGCTGTACGAGAATTAGCTACTGGCTGCTGGCTTCTAGCTACTAGCTTGTATCTTCTGGCTCTCAGCCGTCAGCTCCTGCTGGCGGCTTTTGTTTTACGTACCCGAGGCCGTGAATTGTGAATCGGATCGCTGTGATGATTCGGCACGATCCAATACTGACCTGACGTTCAATCACGCCGAAGCAGGCCCCGCGTCGGCCTCGCCGGGTGCCGGGTGCCCCACAGTCCTCGCCGACTTTGCGAGACGTCGGGAGGACGCAGATGCAGGGGCTTGAGCCAATTGGCTCAGAAACTCGGTTCTCCGAGCAAATTCTTACAGGACATCACGACACGGGACGCTTTATATGTAGCCCCCGACCGATGCGCGACGATCGATTTCTCGTTGTCTCCCCTGAACCTCTCCTTAGCTCACTACCTGCCAGGACTCCCGCAGTCGTCCGTCTAGCCTGTATTACCGCAGTTGCCAAACCCGGAGACCCGGGCCGTGCCGAGAGAAACTTCTATGCATCACCGCTCCGCCAGATACGCTGCCCGGTACCGCAGCCGCACTCCCCGATGCCGCTTGGCTGCCGAGTCGCTCAGCTTAACGACCAGCTTGTGCCGCTTGCCGTCCAGAACCTCCGGCTTGAATACCAGCTCGTACCTGGCATGAAGCTGCTGCAGGATCTCCTGCAGAACCGTCGCGTAACTGTCGGGCGACGCCTCAAAATACTGACCTCCAGTTTCCCGCGCGATGTAGTGGGCGACTTCCTTCTGTTCGCCAATCAACCACCACAAGTGAGGCGATGCGGGATCTCTCAACCCGTACGCGACCGCCGAAGTTTCCAGCAGCTGGTCAACGAAGTGATCGGCTTCTGATTTCGGCATAGCGCTCCAGTCGCCGTACAGAAAAATGACCACCGGCAGCGGTTCAGGTTTTGTAGACCGCGTATTGTCAATGACGAGCTGCAGCATTTTCTGCAATGCGAGTTCGCCGCTTCTGCCGTGCCCGTTCTCGGGGACCACCGGCGCGAGTATCTGCTCCAGGGCCGTGACAGCGGCGCCGCTATCGTCCGTAGGCAGAAGATCGGTTCGGAAATCGCCGTCGTCGCACCAGTGAGCCACTGCCACCCGATCTTGTTTTTCCAGGAACCCGAAAGCCGGCTTAAACCCAGCGGTGTGCCCTCGAAACAAGCCCGAACCTCTCGCATCCCAATCAGTCATTCTGCATTGCACGATGAACCAGAGCGTAAGAGGACGACTGGCAAAATGCGCTCCACTCTCAAAAGTTTTAAGCTGCACCGCGCGTCCGTTGTCGAACACTTGAAAGTCGTCTTGCTGCAACGTTCGGTCGGGCAGCCCGTCCTTCAGAGCGATCACATCCACCAAAACCAGGTTGGATGAACTATGGAAGGTAAGGTTTTCGGGCAGGTTGACCGATGGTTGCTGGGCGACACCCCGATAGGGGAATGAGACTGTACGCGAGCAAAATCAGCAGGCCGAGAATCGTGTGACAGTTCATAGAGTCGCGACAGAGACTGGTACGCCGGTCGAGCCATTTGAGTTCCACATCCCGCACCGGGGGGTCTACGCGAAGGCGGACGCGGAGTCACCGCTCTTTGCGGCCACCGGTATATTATTGGAGTTCAACCTCACCACATGATCACCCAATCGAACTCACCCCGTCGGCCGCTCCGAAGGCGATTTCAACCTCATGGTCGACTCCTGTCGGCCCTGGGCCTGCGAATGGGCTCTTCGGAACTTGAACGCCAACGCCTGCTCCGCCAAGTTTCTGCCGCCCGTCTGAAGCTGCGATTCTCTACCGCAAGCGAGCCCTGGCGACGACACCGATCCGTTCTCCTGGTTAACGACCCCGATTCGGCTATCGCAATCATCGAGAAGAATGGGCTAGCATAAGGACCTCCGGACCCGAGCAGCGCGACTCGAGCTTCCACGTGACCCTTCCGGGTGGCACCTTTGATCTCGACCGGTTGTCACCAACGTCGCCCGAGCAGACCACCCGCCGCTGAGGGATCGCTCGATGCAGCCAACAAGCGCTTCGCCCTGGTCGTCAGCCGCTTCAACTCATTCATCACCGAGCGCCTGCTCGCCGGAGCCATTGACGGCCTCATCCGCTGCGGCGCCGATCCCGTCCGCGGCTACGACATCGTCCGCGTTCCCGGAGCCTTCGAAATCCCCGCCGCCGCCCGCTCGCTAGCCGAAAGCAAGAAGTACGACGCCATCCTCTGTCTAGGCTGCCTTCTCCGCGGAGACACCGCTCACTACGACGTCATCGTCAACGAAGTCACCCGCGGAATCGGACAATCCGCCCAGGAAACCGGCGTTCCCCACGCTTTTGGAGTCCTCACCTGCGAAAATCTCGAGCAAGCCATCGATCGCGCCGGCCTGAAGATGGGCAACAAAGGTTTCGAAGCCGCGTTAGCCGCGGTGGAGATGTCAAATCTGCAGAAAGCTATCAGCTCGCAACCGCAGAAAGCTATCAGCTCTCAGCCTTCAGCTCTCAGCGGAGCAGCCAAGCTCCCAAGCAAGCCACCAGTGAAGCCATCCAAACCAAAAAAATCAACAAAGCCAACCCACTCCCAAAACAACAAATCCAGAAGCTGACAACTGTGGTCGCGGCGTCCCCTCCTGTAAACTGAAGAAGAAACAACGAAACCCACAAGCAAATAGGGAAAGAGCCAAAAGCCAAAAGCCAGAAGCCATAAGCTGAGAGCTGAAAGCTGATAGCTGAAAAATGGGCACCCGCCGCAAATCCCGCGAACTCGCGCTGCAAATGCTCTTCCAGTCCGACATGGGCAAGCAGCCGCCTGACGACGTGCGCCGCACGTTCTGGCAAGGCCGCGGAGAAGTTTCCGCCGAAGTCCGCGGCTTCGCTGAAGACCTCTTCCGCGTAGCCACCGACCGCGCCGCCGCGATCGACGCACTGATCGAAAGTCACGCCGAGCACTGGCGCATGGAGCGCATGGCCGCCGTCGACCGCAACCTCCTCCGCGCCGCCGTGGCCGAACTGCAAGGCTTCCCCGCGACTCCCCGCGCCGTCATCATCAACGAAGCCCTCGAAATCGCCCGCAAATTCTCCACTCCCGAATCCGTCCAGTTCATCAACGGAGTCCTCGACAGCGTAAGCCGCGAACTAGACAATCCAAAACCAGTCGAGAGCCAGCCACCGCCCAACTAGCCACTAGCATACACTAACCACTAGCAACTAGCCACTAGCATCCTCAAGGCCTCCGATAAACCACCCCGCCCTTCATCACGAAATCCACTTTCTCCAGCAACGAAACATCCGCCAGCGGATCCCCCGGCGCCGCCACAATATCCGCCATCTTCCCCGGCTCAACCGTGCCCACGGAATCCTGCGTCCCCAGCAGTTCCGCCGCGGTCGAAGTCGCCGCGCGGATCGCCTCTGCCGGAGTCATTCCCCACTTCACCATGTAAGAAAACTCCTTCGCCGGATTCACCGTCCACGGAAATCCGCCCGCATCCGTGCCAAACGCAATCTTCACCCCGGCCTTCATCGCCCGCCGAAAAGTGTCTTCATGAATCTGCAGCATCTGCACCCACACCGGAGCCCCTTCCGCCGCCCGACCCTGCGCCACGTATTCGCCGACATAAATCGTCGGCACGTAATAAACGCCGCGCGCCGCCATCGTCTTCAGGTCGTCATCGGCAATGTAGTTGCCGTGCTCGATCGTATCCACGCCGGCCTCGACGGAATTGTGCACCCCATTCAGCGCCATGGCATGCGAAGCCACTTTGTGCCGCTCGCGATGCGCCTCATCCACAATCGCCCGCAGTTCATCCATGGTGAACGTCGGAATATCATCCAGAATCGCTTTCCCGCTCGCGTCCTTCGACACGCGATAGCTGCGGTCGCTGTACACCTTGATCCAGTCCGCGCCGTACATGATCTGCTCGCGCACCGCTTTCCGCCCGTCTTCCGCGCCGTCCACCACCTGCACTCCGTGCGGCACCGGCACCTGCGGCGCGTATCCCAGCAGCGGATACGCTCCCGTCACATCCATCGCCCGCGTCGCCACCTGCATGCGCGGCCCCGGAATCACGCCGTTGTTGATCGCCTTCTTCACGTCCACATCCGAGTAGCCGGCGCCCTCCGTCTCCAGATCGCGCAGCCCGGTAAAGCCGTACTCCAGCGCCCGGCGCGCATTCACCGTCGCCAGAATCGTCCGGTACTGCGGAGACTCCTTCAGCAACTGCTCGTCATAATCCGCCGCCGTCACATCGCCCTGCAGCAGAATGTGGGTATGCGCGTCAATCAATCCCGGCAGGCAAGTCTCGCGCGAGAGATCAATCACTTCGGCTCCGGCCGCCGCGCTCGCGCCGATTTCCTTGATCTTGTCACCCTCAATCTCCACCACCACATTCTTTTGCGGCTGCTCGTTCTTTCCCGCCAGCAAAGTGCCGCAACGCAGATAGCTGATTTTGGATGTCGGTTCCGCCTGGCCGCACGCCATCCCGGCGAGAATCAATACTGCAATGCACACTCCGGATTTCTTCATAAGCGCTCCCTCAAATTTTCTGCGCTGCGATGGTACCACCGGCTTGCACCAGTGCAGCCCGGATCTCATGAGCGCCATGCGGCGCCTGTGTTACACTCGCCCGCTGCTCTGAATCCTTCTCAGTCGGGAAAGCTAAAATGAACTCTCGGTCACTTCTGCTGCCAGTTTTCGTCTCTTGTTTCGCCATCGTCTTCTTCGCGACCGCCGCCGGCGCGCAAGCCACGCCGCGTCCCATCACGGTGGACGACTACTTCCAGATCAAGAGCGTCGAGAGTCCGCAACTCTCCGCCGATGGCAAGTGGATCGCCTACACGGTTGAGACCGCCTCGCTGAAAGAAGACAAGAACAGCACGCAGGTTTGGGCGATTCCCTACGCCGGCGGCGATGCCATCCCCATGACCGCCGCCGACGTCTCTTCCTCCCACCCGCGCTGGAGTCCTGACGGAAAATATCTCGCCATCCTCTCCGCGCGCAATGGAGGCAAAACCGCAAGTCTGGCTGCTGAACCGCCTCGGTGGAGACGCCCAGCAGCTCACCGAAACCGCGCAGGGAGTGGAAGACTTCGCCTGGTCTCCCGACAGCACCCGTCTCGTTCTCATCTTGCAGGACCCGTCGCCCGAAGATCTGGAAGCAGCCCAGGCCAAGGCGTGCAAAGAATCCGGCGGCAAAGATTGTCCGCCGAAGAAAACCGAAAAGGCCGCGCCCCCGCACGTGGTCGACCGCTTCAAGTTCAAAGAAGACACTGTCGGCTACCTCGACCACCGCCGCACTCATCTTTACGTCTTCACGCTGTCCGACAAATCTCTGCGGCAGATCACTTCCGGCGACTTCGATGACGAGCATCCCACCTGGTCGCCCGACGGCAAGATGCTTGCCTTCGACGCAAAGCGCACCGGGCCTGATCCCGACCGCAACGACGACTTCAACATCTGGACCGTCGCCGCCGACAACACCGACAAAGGCGCGCACCTCACCCAGGTCACGACAAACACTGCGATGGACGTGCGTCCCGCCTGGTCGCCCGACGGCAAGTGGATCGCCTATCTCACCCAGCTGGACGCCAAAAACTATATCTACGGCACCCATCTGCTTGCCGTCTCGCCCGCCAACGGTGGAGAAGCCCGCGTGCTCGACAAAGCTTTCGACCGGATGTCGAAGCAGCCGCACTTCTCGCCCGACAGCAAATCCGTTTACTTCATCGCCGATGACGACGGCACCCAGAATCTGTGCAGCGTCCCAGTCAGCGGAGGCGATGTCACCCGCGTCATCGGCGGACGCCTCATGCTCGACGACTTCTCCGTCGCGCCCACCGGAGAGATCGCCGCCCAGATCGCCACCGGAACCCGCGCCAACGAGATCTACACCATTCCCAACGGCAAGCTCACTCAGCTCACTCACACCAACGACGCATTCTTCGCCCAGGTAAAACTGAGCGAGCCCGAGTACGTCCACTTCAAGAGCAAAGACGGCACCACCATCTCGGGATACATGTACAAGCCCCTCGACTACGTAGCCGGCAAAAAATATCCCACGCTCATCCGCCCCCACGGAGGCCCGGTCTGGGCCTACTACGCGGAATTTGATCACTTGCTGCAGTTGATGGCGGCCAACGGCTATGCCGTCCTCTGTCCCAACCCGCGCGGCTCGACCGGCTATGGCGAGCCCTACACCAAAGCCATCGACGGCGACTGGGGCAACAAAGATTTTCAGGACGACATGGCCTTCGTGGACTACGCGATTGCGCAAGGCGTCGCCGATCCCGATAAGCTCGGCGTGTTCGGCTGGTCGTACGGCGGTATCTCGACCGACTTCATCATCACCCAGACCCAGCGCTTCAAAGCCGCCATCTCCGGAGCCGGATCGGCGCTCTTCAAATCACTCTACGGACACGATCAGTACATCCTCGACTACGAAGCCGAACTAGGCCGCCCCTGGGAGCCCGCCAACCAGGAAACCTGGCGCCGCGTATCCAAGTGGTATGAGATCGCCAACGTCACCACTCCCGCTCTCTTCATGGGCGGCGACATCGACTGGAACGTCCCCATCCTCGGCGGCGAGCAGATGTACCAGGCTCTCAAAAGCCTAAACCGCGAAACTGAACTAGTCGTCTACCCCGGCGAATACCACGGCTTCAAAACCCCATCCCACATCCAGGATCGACTGCAACGCTACCTATCCTGGTTCGCCCATTACGTAAAAGCCGACGGCAGCCCAGCAAGGCCCACCACCGAGGCCGCAAAGAAAGCAGAAAAATAAAACGTTCCCGCTGTCATGCTGAGCGAAGCGAAGCATCCCTGATTCGAGTTGTCATGCTGAGCGAAGCGAAGCATCCCTACCCCCTCCACGGGCGCCGGTACGCTGGGTCTTGCTGTCCCGCACTCACCGGCAACGGAAGAAGCTAAAGCAGAAAACGACGACCGAGTCCCGCAGAGACGGCACTCTCCTCGAAACGATGGTGCCGACAACTTCCCCTCCCTAGAACCCGATCTGCATTTCCTGTGCCCCGCTTGTGGAAATCCCCCCGCCTCACCACAAACCAATTTCCAGCCCACCGCCGAATCCCCCCAAACGCCGCAATCGCGCCCCTTGCAAACATCGTGGCACGACGTATCTCCGATACCGTGACCCGGCAAAATCATTTTGCAGAGTTGCACCACAAATGTGGAATTGACCCTGCCGCTCACTGCGCGTACATTCGTCCTCACGTTCGCCACTCACATCACCAGCCAAAATGAGCACCGCAGCATCGCAGTACAAATATCAAAACCAATGACCTCTCCCTCCCCCAAGGGTGGACGCACGTGAAAAAAGGGAACGACTGGCAGATTTATCGCACCAGGTTTCTGGTCAAGGCGAAACGCCTCACCGGGCCTCTTACCTTCGTCGACGCTCTCGGCCGCGAACATCACGGCCACCGCGGCGACTATCTCGTAGAGTCCGACGGACTGCTGCGCATTCAGCCGCGCGGCATTTTTGAGGACGTCTACACTCCCATGGAGCAACTCGGGCCCAGCGACTGGCCGGCGGTCGAGCAGCACGATTCTGCTGCCGGTCTCCGCCGCCGCAGCGCCGCCCGCTCCTTACTCATCACCTGAAACTTGATGCTTTCGAGAAGCCTTCTCTCCAAAGTGTCGTCTCGCTTTCAAACTTTTCATCGCGATCGCGTCCTCCAAAGCGGACGTGATCGCAACTTTACGAGGTTCGAGGAAGAGTGCTCGCGGTTGATTCCAGATCGTTTTTCCAGGACCCAAACCGAAAACGCGAAATCGCTTGTGCAAAAGCCCTCCGCAACCCGCGCATCCGCCCTGTTAATGCTTTGCGATACAATATATGGGGATTCACACTTGACAGCCACTACAGGCGGGAGTACTGTTGCGTTCCCATAAGGCTCTTAACGCCCTCGGAAACGGCGGCGTTTTCAACCCAAAACCCCCGGGGTAGCCCAGGCTGAGGTGGCCAAAGCCACCCCGGATTGACCGTCTCGTCCTCCTAGGAGAACGGGTTTCGCTGTAGCGGTGACGTTCCTCGGCTGGCCTCAGGAACGACAGTTCACAACTCAGAAACGCACGCGCTTCGGGAGGGAGAGCCCGCCGGGCTTTCCCTTCTCGAACCAGGCATCCGCATCTTCGAAATCCAGCCGCGCAGCGGCCGGAAAAAGGCGAGCATGGAAAATCTGTCCGAACTCGTAAATCAATCGCTGGCCCGCAACAACTTCACGCCAACTCTGGACCACCAGCGCATCCAGTGGTCGAAGTGGTTCCGCTGTGAATCCAGTTTCAGCGTGCTGCTGGTCCCGCCCAAGGCCGGAATTTTTGTCCTGGCCGAAGAGGTCATCGCCCCGGGCGAAACCGCCGCCACCGGAGGCAAGCGTATGCTGGCAGTTTTCCAGGTCACCCAGACCGAAGACCTGGCCATCGCTCTCGGCCGCCTGTTTCTTCCGGCCAATCCGCTGCGCCAGCGCCTCCAGGCAGGCAACTGCTTCGTCCGCTACACCTCGCTCGAAGACGCCGCGCAGCGTCAAAGCGCCCACGCCGCCTTGCAGCAATGGATGACCTCGGAAGCCGGACTAGCCGTAGGCGCCTGACAAGAACGAAATGGCCGGACAAGCCTAGCCGCCCCGGTTCATTTGCTAAGACAATGGGTCCATCGTTATGACCGATCAGCGCTTTAGCGCCCGAGGTCAAGCAGTTCGCATCCTGAATCGATTCGTATCAGGGTATGCCTTCAGGCATACCGCAGAAGCTGGCAGCAAAAGCGCCTTCAGGCGCTGCATCACAGGCCATACCGCCATAATCTAATAAGAACGGAGCACAAGTAATGCCAGAGACCAAAGGAGCCCCCACCACCGTCGCGACCACCACTCCCGCCCCGTCGACACAGGAGAAGAAATCCACCGGCCTTTCCATCCGCCGCTTCTTCACCAAGGCCGGCGTCGCCCCCTACTACAAGGTCGAGTGGGAACTGCGTACCGCTCGCATCACCGACGCCAAGGGCAACGTCGATCTTCGAGCAGAAAAACGTCGAAGTCCCCAAAGACTGGTCGATGACCGCCACCAACATCGTGGCCACCAAATATCTGCACGGCACGCTCGGCACTCCCGAGCGCGAAACCGGAGTGCGCCAGCTGGTCTCCCGCGTCGCCGAGACCATCCGCGACTGGGGCTGCCAGCGGCTACTTCCGCACCACCGAAGACGGCGCCGTTTTCCACGACGAGCTCGTGCACATCCTGGTCCGCCAGTACGCGCCTTCAACTCGCCCGTCTGGTTCAACGTCGGCTGCCACCGCCTCGAGCCCGACTCCGACGCCCGAACTGGCACTGGAATCCGCAAGACCCAGACCGTCGACTTCGGCGTCACCGGATACAGCAATCCGCAGTGCTCCGCCTGCTTCATCAACTCGATCAACGACACCATCGACTCCATCCTCACTCTCGCCAAGACCGAAGGCATGCTCTTCAAGTGGGGATCCGGCACCGGCACCAATCTCTCGCCTCTGCGCTGCTCCACAGAAAGCTCTCAGCGGCGGCGGCACCGCCTCCGGCCCGCTCAGCTTCATGAAGGGTTTCGACGCCTTCGCCGGCGTCATCAAGTCCGGCGGCAAGACCCGCCGCGCCGCCAAGATGGTCATCCTCAACATCGACCATCCCGACATCGTCGACTTCATCGAGTGCAAATCCAAGGAAGAAGCCAAGGCCTGGGCGCTCGATCGACGCCGGCTATGACGGCTCCGCGTCCCGACTCCGACGCCTACTCCTCCATCTTCTTCCAGAACGCCAACAACTCCGTCCGCGTCACCGACGACTTCATGTACGCCGTCGTGCGCGACAACGATTTCTACACCCGCTCCGTCAAAGACGGCAAGCGTGATGGACAACTTCAAAGCCAACGAGCTGCTCACCAAATTTGCCGACGCCACCTGGCGCTGCGGCGATCCCGGCATGCAGTTCGACACCACCGTCAACCGCTGGCACACCTCGAAGAACACTGCCGCGGATCAACGCCTCGCAATCCTTGCTCCGAGTACATGTTCCTCGACGACTCCGCCTGCAACCTGGCCAGCCTGAACCTGATGAAGTTCGCGCCCAACGGCACCTTCGACGTCGAAGCCTTCCGCCACGCCGTCGACATCACCATCACCGCGCAGGAAATTCTCGTCGACGACGCCGGCTATCCCACCGAGCAGATCTTGCGCAACTCGCACGACTACCGTCCGCTCGGACTCGGATACGCCAACCTCGGCGCGCTGCTCATGGCCACCGGCCTGCCCTACGACTCCGATGCCGGACGCGACTACGCCGCCTGCGTCACCGCCATCATGTGCGGCGAAGCCTACATGCAGTCCTCGCGGATCGCCGAACTCTGCGAGCCGCTCGCGCCCGCGACCGAGCCGACAAAGAAAGGCCTCTCCGAAACCAATCTAGGCTCGAACCTCATGCCCGGCGCCGCCTGCCCCGGCTGGTACATCAACCGCGAGCCGTTCCTCGACGTCATCCGCATGCACCGCGCCAGCGTGAACAACATCAACAAAGCCAACGTCCCCACGCGCGCCTCTACCGAGGCCAGCAAACAATGCTGGGACGAAGCCCTCGCTCACGGCGAAAAATACGGCTACCGCAACTCCCAGGTCACCGTTCTCGCGCCCACCGGCACCATCGGCTTCATGATGGATTGCGACACCACCGGCATCGAGCCCGACCTCGCGCTCATGAAGTACAAGAAGCTGGTCGGCGGAGGCATGATCAAGATCGTCAACAACACCGTTCCCGACGCGCTGTTCAAGCTCGGCTACACGCACGATCAGGCCGATGCCATCGTCAGCTACATCGACGCCACCGGCACCATCGAAGGCGCGCCCATATTAAGGACGAGCATCTCGCCGTCTTCGACTGCTCGTTCAAGCCGGCCAAGGGCACGCGCTCCATCCATTACATGGGACATCTGCAAGATGATGGCCGCCACGCAGCCGTTCATCTCCGGCGCGATTTCGAAGACCGTCAACCTGCCCGAGAACGCCACCGTCGAAGACATTATGGAAGCCTATCTCCAGGCCTGGAAGCTAGGCCTGAAAGCGGTCGCCGTCTATCGCGACGGATGCAAGAAGTCGCAGCCGCTCTCCGCCGCCGGCACCAAAACCGCGCTCCGAAGAAAGAAGACAGCGCGGACGCGCAGTCGCAGCTCAAGCCATGGCCGCGCACGGATGGAAGAGCAAACCTGAACGCCCCGCCGCGCGCCGTGCGCCACCGCCTGCAGGACGAGCGCACGTCGGTCACGCACAAGTTCGATGTCGGCGGGCACGAAGGCTACATCACCGTCGGCCTCTACCCGAGCGGCGATCCCGGCGAGATCTTCATCACCATGGCCAAAGAAGGCTCCACCGTCTCCGGCCTCATGGACAGCTTCGCCCTCGCCGTCTCCATGGCGCTGCAACACGGCGTGCCCTCAAGCTGCTCTGCGAAAAGTTCGCCCACACCCGCTTCGAGCCCAGCGGCTGGAGCAAAACCGAAGAAATCGGCTACGCCAAGTCCATCATGGACTACATTTTCCGCTGGCTCCAGCTGCGCTTCCTGACCGGACAGCAACAGATGCTCTTCGACAACCTCCGCCCCCGCACCCCAGCCCTCGGCCCGCAGTCCGAAGGCATAGGAGACCTGAACGGGTCATCTGACGCCCGAAATGAGCTTGGCCGCAGCGACGCAGGGCGGACACCCTCGACCGCCGGCGGCTCCGGCGCATCCACGCCGCCGACGCCCTCGCCGAAATGATCGACCTCGGAGACGCTCCCACCTGCAGCTTCTGCGGCTCAATCATGACCAGAAACGGAAGCTGCTACCGCTGCATGAGCTGCGGCAGCACCAGCGGCTGCAGCTAGAAAATTCAAATCCCCCACCCTCTCCGCAAAGAGCGCGGAGAAGGGTGGGGCGCCCTCACCCCTTGAATGAACTTCAGGATTGTTGGGAGTATCAGAGACGTACGGATCATCCCCGTGGGCCGTGCCATTCGGGAACGTCGGCGGCTCTGGAAGCTCTATGGCAAAGGTCGATGGAGGAAGTTGAAAGGCACCGCTCGAATCAGATTTTCTGATGGTACGATCTGCGAAGCGGAGATTCACTGGTACGAGCTCATGGCATTGGCGCGAAAGAACACAAGATCAAACGGATTATCTCGTAGAGCCAGGTCCGCTGCCCCTCGTTTTGCGCTCTGTGTGCGCAACACGGATTATCCAGCTTCCCTGGAGCTGCGCAAGGTTTACCAGTTGCTGCCGGATGAGCGCGCCCTGAAACTCGGTCAAGTGCGTGTCGTCGACGAATCGGGCGAGGACTACTTATACCCCGAAGAGTATTTCGTTCCCATCAAGCTGCCGCAATCGGCGGAAAGAGCGATCCTGAAGGACCTTTAAGTTCGGGACCCGGCCGCTCGACGCTACTCAGGGTACAGCAAGACGGCCAAGGCGCCCACTTCTTCGAGATGCACGATCTGGAACGAAACCCGATCGAGATTTCCGAAGAGGCGTAGACGCCCGATGACCTTTTTACGCGACCAGTACCCGATATGTGCCCCGGGATGTAAACCGAATTAGACTCAGGTCTCGGAGCAGCTGAAGTTGTTGACGAATCTTTGGACGAACGTTTCGATTGATTGGGTGTAGCGCCTTCAGTTGCGATCTTCGAAGGCATACATCTCATTCAAATTGAACTCCGGCTTTCCTACCTGATGCGCGGCGCGAAGCACGTCGAGTGTCCGATCCACGCACCGAAGGCGGCAGTTCCGCAAGTTGTCTTAAGCGTGAAAAGTCTTTGCGCACGCGTTCCTTTCGAACGGTAATGCCGCTGGAGATCATCGGGATTTTGCCATCCGGAGAAATCTCTCCGAGCAGGATATTGCACCCGATCCAGCCGGCACGCCGTGCATTCGGCCCCAGCGGCTTCCGCTTTTCAATCACGCTTTCGGTAAAGAACATCCGGGGAATCGAGGAGCAGGTTTTGAACCATCCAGCTGTTTGAGTATTGGAGAAGAAGCAAGTTGGGGGTCCTGTCGGCACGAATAGCTCGTAACATCGCTTCATACCCAGCGTCTACAACTTTCGAGAGATTCCAGTGACGTAGGCTCTTCAGCTGAAACGGCTTGCTCACAATTGGCACATTCAAAATCTACGGCAGGATTATTTGGCTTTGAACCGATCAATTGGTCGGAATCGCATGCCGGGCAGTAGAGTTCCCGTGCGCACCAGTCCCTCGCTTAAGACTCGTGCGATTTGCGAGGGCAGCTTTGTACTTTGCTGCGAGATCGACTCTGCATTGGAGGTCCACTCAGCCGTTTGCCTCAGGCTCTTCGCTATAGTACGGCTCGCTCTCGGTATCGCAGGTCGGGCAACGATCGTTACACATGCACGTCCATTCATCGTGCCATTTGGTTCCGTCGATGGTGCACTCATAGTAATTACGAAAGCGCATAGAGCTGCCGAGAGGCACTTCGCCAGTATTGATTGGTTTCACAATTGCACGACTGGTTGCTCTTCGATTGTGATCTTCCCGCAATTCATACGCGATCGTAAAGCCGTTTGGCAATGCTTTTTCTGATTCGGTGTGGGCGCCTCAGGATTGCAGGT
>CAWCSH010000015.1:0-165207 GCA_963798155.1 Terriglobia bacterium | reverse complement strand
CGTCGCCGTTTTTCGGGTCGTAAAAGCGTTTGACGAACTCCCGTGCCGGGTCGTAGACGATCGCGGAATCGCCACGATGTTTTATCTGCCGAAGGATCTGGAGCATGATCATAGTCTTGCCCGCTCCGGTATCTCCGATGATCTGCATGTGCTGGGCCTCCGCCCGCTGCGGTATGCGGATCATTGTCTTCATTTCGTTGGTCTTAATGCCTATGCCATCCCCTGCGACCCTGTCGTTGAACTCCCTCGGAGTCATCATCTCGGGGCCTTTCAGTCGTCGTCCGTATCTCAGCGCCTTGCGTCGTCGAACGTCCTTGGCGATGGAAAACGGGAGCTGGATGACCAGTGATAGCAGACCGAAAAGCAGCGGGAGCTTGTAGAGATCGAAAAGGCCATCGCTACCGTAAACCGCACTCCTGAGATAGGCACTCAAGGACGCGTCGATATAGCTCTGCTCCGGTCCCAGGTAAAGGACCGTATAGCCGCGCTGCAAGGCGGGCTGCGAGAGCGCGAGCGGGATGGGCTTGCCGCCCGGTTGCGGCGTCGTGCCGTCCGTCACGTCGGTGTTCGTCGCCAGACGCGGTTGAATTCCGCGAGCGCCCACCATGAGCATCCGGTAGTTGTCTCGGCGGCTCGTTCCGATTGCTCCTGCAACGCTCGATCGGATGTAGATGGGCGTGTAGAACCGCTGTAGGGGGCTGTTGCCGAAGGTGAACCGACAGTAAAGAAAAAGTCCGGTAAGAACGAGCGCCATGAATACCGCCCCGTACGTATAAATCGGGCTGTGCGGCGGCCAGATGATGGATTCCTTGCGTCCCCACTTTGTCATTGCCATCGCTATTTCCTTCCTGCGGAAGCGGCCAGCTTTCCAGCGAGGGCGTGCTTGGCCTCGCTGATTTCGTCGAGCAGTTTGTCGAACGCCTCCGGCGTGAGTCTCTGGCCTGCGGCCAGAGGCCGCAACACGTTTACCAGGAGCAAGCGAACCCCAAGAATCTCCGCGAGAGATGGATCGCTGGCCGATCCTCCGCGCATCTCTCGGAGGATCACATCGCGTATCCATTCGCCCGCGTGCCAAGTCCTTTGCGACCTGGCGAACTTCAGTGAGCTTCCCCAATTCCTCTTTTGTTCAACTTGCGGTCACGGGACAGTTGCGATTTCGAGCGCAGTCTTCCCCTGTGTTCTGTCCGAGTCGTTAGTGTTCAGAAGTATGGGCATCTCCGAGTGCATTTCACAGGTGCACCCAAGTACACCGCGAATTTCATAATGTTCCGTTGAAAACGCTGCACGTGCACCGTGGTGCACCTGCACGACCCTCGAAGGGGTGGAGTGTCAAAATTCTTCCGGTGCGAAGCACCGTTCTTGGCACCACCACGAAATTGAATGGACGATCATGCCTTCACTGCGCGCACAGAAGCCGTGGACTCCACCCCGGCTGCAAGCTTCTTTGTCAGGCTCCTCCGTCGCACCATTGCTCGGGCCTTTTCGGACACGCAAAGTGGGGGCAACCTGCTTGGCGTGTGGCGTCTTCAGGAAGTCCTGGAAGTCACGGTCCTTTGAGAAGACATAGTTGAGCGCCTTGTCCACAACATCGTCCGCGGATGCGTGGATGAAGGCGGCGTACTGATCGACCTGCGTGGCGGTGACCTCATCGAGTCGGACAGAAGCACAGATGTGGCGGCTCTGGTTGATCTCAAGCAGTGGCATGTGGGTTCTCCTTTATAGGTAGTGGAATCAAGGAATCGTTCTGCGCAGAATTGGTTAGCAAGTCAGCAGCAATAGGCGCCGCACTCCGTGCCGATGCTGTGGCATGTTGTACCTCGAAGACGGGCTCAATAAGGAAGCGTTTCGCGTCGCGGTCATAGCCGCGAAGCGCAAGCACCTCGCGGACAACGCGGCGGCCTGGCTGACGTTCAACATGGACGACAAAATCGACAGCTTCTGCGATCTCGGCTTCGGTATCGGCGAACGTGCTTTGCGCGTGACTGCGCATCACGAGATTGGCGAAACGGTGAAGGGCTTTCTCCGCCGAGTTGGCGTGGATCGTAGCCATTGAACCCGCATGGCCCGTGTTGAAGGAATCGAGCAGCGTTCGTGCCTCGATTCCGCGGACTTCCCCGAGAATGATGCGGTCCGGTCGCCAGCGGAGAGCGGACTTTAGAAGGTCGTCGAAAGTTATCTTGGCCTTGAACGTATCGGTCTGGCATTCCGTCGGCAGAATGTTCGGCTTCTGGATCTGAAGTTCGGAGGTGTCCTCGATGACAACGAGGCGATCCTGTTCGGGAATAAAGTCGGCCAGTATCCGCAATAGCGTGGTCTTGCCGGTACCGGTTCCGCCACTGATAAGGAGCGTCTTACCGCTGCGAATCTGCTCGGCTAAGAAGTCCGCAAGCGCCCGCGTCAGCGTGCCGCGAGCGATCAGATCATCAACTGTGTAATGGCGGCTGGTGAATTTCCTGATGATGAGCGCTGGTGTACAGCGCACGACCGGCGGGATGACTGCCGCCAACCGACTCCCGTCCGGGAGTTGTGCGTGCAGGAGTGGGTTGTCCTCGTCGAGCTTCTTACCGAGTTGATTGGCAATAACTTCGAGGCCGGTTTGTAGCTTGCCGGCGTCGAACGAAATGTTCTGCTCTTGGAACATGATGCCATCGCGTTCGTACCACCACGAGGCGTCGGGATTGCCCATGATTTCGCTGACGTTTTCGTCGAGCAGCAGCGCCTCGATGGGCCGAAGGAATGGAAGGATCAATTCGAAGCTCATAGTGGGAACCTCACAGCGATGGAAGCCCAGCGGATAGCCGGGCTTCCGAGAGTGAAGAGCAAGGGCTTATGCAGCCGTTTCCTCCTGGGGCACTTCATCGTGATCCTGATCTTCCGGGGCGGCCTTTTCGGCGCGGTCCAGCTTCAGGATCGAAGCGACCCGAATTTCCCAGACGCGCTGCTTCGTGTCCGTCTTCTTGCTCTCGTACTCCCGGCTGCGCAGTTCGCCTTCCACCTGGATATGTGCGCCCTTGGTGAGCGTCTTGGCGAACTCCGAGAGCTTGCCGAAGACTACGCAACGGTGCCATTCGGTGTGCGAGATGTACTTGCCGTCCTTCTTGTAGGAGGACTTGGTTGCCAGCGAGAGTGTGGTGACGCTGAAGTCCGCGTTGTTGCGTGCGAGCTTCTGGGTTGCTGCCGAGAAAGCCGATGAGGGTTACTTTGTTCTGGTACATGAGAGTGTCTCCGTTTGTTGAATTCGCCCGTTGTTGCTCGGGTCACACTGGGCGGAGCTTAGCGAGTGGGCCCGGCTCCCAAGTGCCGAAGGTCTGCTTTCTGGGAGGGGCCCGAAAGAAGTTTGAGAGGCGTTCTTTGCCGTGGTTCTCAAACTTGTTTTGGGAGGAACCGAGACCCCGAAGGGGCGCAGAATGCGAAGCAGAAGACCGAGTGCCGCCGGGCGCCGGAAAGGCCCCGAAGCTGTGACCGAGCAAAAGACGGGATACATAACGGCAGACACGCTCCAGAGCAAAGTTCTCATCTGCACATTGGCTGCGGAAGTTCGCCGCAATTGCAGTGCGATTCGAGCGGGCATGTCCGCCGTAAGAAGGACGCAATTCGCCACCGTAGTTGCGCGTCGAAAGGCTCTTGTTCGCCTGACTCCACCGGACACGAGGACAGGTGGGAAAAGCTAGCCGGATTAGCAGCATGAAAGGACATGAATAAGCCTCTGGGCAGGTCGATGAATCCCTAGCTGAATGCCTGGTCGGCCCGGAAGCGCACGATGGTCAGACCGAGGGGGTTCACGGCAAGCTCATTGTTTTTCACATTCTCGCGAAAGACATAGGTGACGCTGGCTGTCCATCGCTCCCGCTTGAGTTCGGAATGATCCGCGGGGTTGGTGTACACCTTCTCGAACTCGATGCGCGCCGAATACGGCGACTGTCGCAGGTCGTCAAGGATGACGTTCTTGATCTCCACATCGATATACGGCAAGCTGCTGTCTTTGACGTAATTCTGAATGCTGTTGTCCTTGCGTTCCTGGTCGATTACGGCGCGTTGCACGTCGCTATTGAGGAAGTAGAGCGACTGCGTTTGATCACGTTCGATCGTGAAACGATTGCGGCTGAAATACAGTTCTGCCCAGCGGGTGAGGTAATACTTGTTCTCCGCTTCTTGCGGGCGATACTGGAAGTTCCGATAGTCGATCGCTTCCGCGTGGCCCACGTCGTTAATCCGCACAATCATTGGGTGCATGTTGGCGAGCGCTTGCTGACTCTTGAAGGTGAGCGCCGCCAGCGCGATACAGACGCCGGCGAGCACAAGAATGGTCACCTTCAAATAGGTGTTCATGACCAGCGGATCGCCGTACTGTTCCAGATACCGCTCCGCAGCTCGGGTGATTTCGGGGGATGGCTTTGTGCTGCTGCTCATGAATGAATGCCTCCTGCTTAGATCGCCCTGAGAATTGCCGCTGTGATCATCCCGCCCATTCCGCCGCCATGGCCGCCGGACGATCCGGAGAAGATGCTCATGGTCATGGCAGGAATCTTGAAGAGGATGTAGATGTTGACCAGTACCAGCAAGATCAGCAACGGAAGCTCCTGCACCATGTTGCCGGGATCGGAGAAGTTGACCAGCTCCGTGTAATACTGCGCGAGCAGGTGTGCCAGGATGCTCAGGACGGCCGCGGCGAGCACCTTATAGAAGCAGAACCCAATGAATGCCCGGAGCCATCCCCAGAACAGAAACTCCAGCTTGTCAAAGACAAGAAACGGGATGAATACGGGACCGAGGAGGCCAACGACTGCGCTGGCGATTGCTCCATATGCGACGATGGCGCTGACCGCGGCGGAGAAGGTGGCAATCAGGACTTGAATAATGACGTACACGATGGCGTAGTAGGGATTCATCAGGGCCTTCACCATGCCGGGGCCGCTCGTGGCCTGAGCCTGATTCAGCGTGTTCTGGATACTCGTGATGCTGTCGCTGCCGATGACCGAGACAAGGTACTGCGCACCGCCGTTGATAAAGCCGCGGAAGGATTGGCCAACACCTGGGATGCTGCTGTCGTAGAATCGCACGAGGGTATAGGCGAAGGTGATCAGCATGAAGAAGCTGAGGAACTTCCCCATGTGGAAACCCTGGCCTCCGTGGGTGGAGGCCAGCGATTCCTGCACCCCAAACCAGACGAGCATGATGGTCGCGAGCGCGATGCACATGCGAACCCCCAAAGCATCGATTGTGGGCGACGCTGTGGCGGTCAGCGCGTCACATCCCTGCGTGATCCAATTCAGCACTCCCATACATCACCTCTCGCGGGTACATCGACGATCAATAGGTCAGGGCTTGTGCGCCACCGTTGTAGGCCGGCGCAACGTGTGTCTGATAGGTGCTCGCGTAGTTCGCAGTGTCCTGGAATCCCGCCTTTAGTGCGTCCTGCTGTTGTTTCTGGGCAACGATCTGTTGAAGCGCAAGATTGGCGTTGATCTGGTTGGCATCCTGCATAGTCCGCAACTGCAGAAGCAAAGCCTGGTTGATGCGTTGAAGCTCCGCCATGATGGTCTGCTGGCTTGGATCTTGGGTTTGTGTCGCAGCTTCCAGATTGGCGATGTCGGTCTGTCTTGCCGTCTGATTGGCCCGGATCGTTCCAAGCGTTTCGAGATTGTTCGTCAGTACAGAATCGTTGATATCGACCGTGGCGCCCTGTGCGGCAATCTGTTGCTGCCCGGAGGTGCTGAAACTGCCGTAGCCCGGAATCATGCTGTTGGTGCGAGGAACGCTCACTTGTTGGTAGGCGGCTGACGCTCCATTTCCAGTGTTGGCGGAATTGACCCAGCCTCCCGAGTTGCCGTAGGTATTCGAGATCTGTTGCAGCAGTCGCAGGTCCGAAGTCGGCGAGAGAAATCGTGAATAAAGCATCCGCGGCGCAAGGATCATCTGGTGGTAGAGGTTGTACTGCTGCTTCACCTGGTTGTAGGTTTGGAGTGCCGTGCTCGCGATCTTGACAGTGTTTGAGAAAATCTGTTGGCCGTTCTCGATCTGTTGCACCTGGTTGCTGATGGACCGCTCTTCGTGCTCGATCTGGGTGATGGCGTGGGCCGATTGAGTGGGATCGTATACAATCCCCGACCCGAACTGCGCGTGCGCGATGGTGGCGGGCATGATGGACAACATTGCGGCGAGGGTGAGACTGGTGCGTTTCATTGGGAGACCTCCTTGTTGGGTAATCAGTGCTTCTTGTTTTTTTCGAGTTTGTTAGCGTCCTGCTCTCCCATCCGGCAGACCTCAGCCGAGGTATCCGAATGAAGACACTGCTGGAATGCTTTGCACACCGCCTCTGAATCGGCAGGGTCGCAGGCAATCTGCTTCTTGCAACCGAAGAGGATCAGAGTGGAGAGCAATGCAACGGCAACGATGATTCTGCGCATATCGCCTCCTCAATACGTCTGCGGAATAGTGTGGTTCGAGTACGCAGGAAGAAGCAAGTCCTGCGTGAAATACACTTTCACGCGGTGGCCCTCCCGGATCGTGATGGTGGGCGGTATCTGTATGAAGCGATCAAGAATCGTGGTCGCAGACTGCGAAACACTGCCCGCAGCCCCGTTGGTGAATGCCTGGGAACCGCTCGTCGTGATGGTGCCGCCACCCTGCGTGATCTGGCTCGCTCCAGCAATCACACCCAAAGCGATCGAGGTGCCGAAGATTTGGAGGTAGTGGTTGTTGACCTTATCTTTCAGCCCTTCCTCTCCGATCTGATCGAGACCTTGGAACTGATCGAGATCGACGGAGTAACCGTCCGGCATAATCAGGCGGTGAAAAACCACGGCCATCCGCCGCTGTTGGCCGAAGCCTGCCGCTCCAATCTTCTTTGCCTCGCCCAAAACAACCGTTCCCTCGGGAATGATGACGTGTTGATGATCGTGCGAATACAGCGGATTTGAGACCAGGACTTTAACCGGCCCTACGGCGTCTCCATCCAGACGATTCATGAGAACAGTGTCGAGAACCGAGCCCTCGTAGACGAGATAGGGCTGACCGACGGCTGAATCGATATTGGCCTCCAGTGGACGTTTATAGCCTCCGGGCGTGTCCTCCTGTTTTCCTTCGGCTGGTGGGGAGACGAGACTGCTGTTTGTCTGCCGTTCGGCAGGGCCATATTGGGCGGGCATCGTCTGGCCTTGCTGTTGTTGCTGCGGCGGATCGGCAGAGCGGGAGTACACAAGATTGGAAGCGAAACGGGAGTTGTCAGCGCGCTCGCGTTCTTTCGCAGCGATCAACTGTGCCTGCTGTTGCACCGGCGTGAGTTGCATCTGCATGTTGCCCTGCTGCGCTTGCGGGCAGGGCTGGCCCGGAATACAGGGCACGGCAACGCCGGTCGGCCCATAGGCCGCGGCTGCAGCCCGCTGCTGGGGCGTCGCAGACGCAAGCGCTGAATCTCCCATCGCAGCGGCGGCCATTGTTGCCTGCTGCTCTTTCTGACGTTCGGCCTGAAGCTGGTTCTTCAACTCCTGCACGTTGCTGTCGGTGTTGTCCTGCAAGGCTGGTTGCGGTGGTTGCCCTTTCGCGCTGGCCTGTTGTCCAGGCGTCTTCTTGCCGGACGAACTGAAGAGCGCCGCCACAATCACGAGCAATGCCGCACCCAGATAAACGAAGGTCTTGAGGTTCTTCTGCAAGACACCTTTTGGCAGTTCCAGGTTGCGGCGCAACGTTGGCTCGGCTTGCGGCTCTGTGTGGGGAGTGAAGACGTTCTCGGTCATGACGGTGATCCCTTGCGCGTGAATTCCATCCGCTTCTTGCCCAGCTCCACGTATCCGCTGTCCATGATCTTCGGGATGATGTACGTCCCTTCCCGGAGGTCGTAGGTGACGAGGTTGGGTTTGCCGTCTTTCATCTCATAGACACTGAACTTCTCAGGCGCATTCGTCTTGATGTAGGTGAACCTGTCGTCGTGATAGATCGACTGAATGTCGAAAGGAGCTTCGTTTGCCTTGTAGGCATAGTCGAACTTGAGCCGCGTCGGATAGGCGCTTTTGTACTCATCCACCGCCTGCTCGACGTGCGATTGCAGAGCGGCAAGCTGCTGCCGCGATTGTTCGAGTTGGGCGGCGGGCACGAACTGCGGAGGGCCGCTGGCGGCAACGATGGCAGAGCGATCGGCGGGTTCGACGATCACTTTCAAATCAGGGGTGGTCGATGTGGCAGAGATGTCCTGGAGGGTGAAACTGTAGATGTTCCCCTTGTCCGTAATGAGATTCAAGTTGGAGCTGATGCCTTGCTTCGCCGGATGCACGAAGCAAAAGTTGCCAACCACATCCACGATCCAGAACTCCTTGTCACCCGTGGCGGCTTCCATGATCTTCTCGGTCGTGGGTAGTTCGATAAGGGTCGTATATTTCACCTTGGCGCGGATGGGAACGATGTCCTGCGAGTGATACTGCACCGTGCGCGCAGAGTCTTGGGCGAAAGCACCGATGGAAGAAAAAACCAAAGCGCAATTGACGACGAATTTCAGATGCCGCATAGAGCTCTCCTTAGCGGTTGTTGTTCGAAGTTGATACAGCCATCGTGCGCGGCCTGAATGGATGATCTTCCGCGAGATGGCGAAGCCCATCCGCAAAATCGAAGCGGTCGAAATATTCCTGTTTCATGAGGTTGTCGCGAGCATTGTTGGTTGCCATCCAGTGCGAGACCGAATCGACGTTCAAGTGCACTTTCTTGGAGGTCTGCGCCTTGCGAATCAGCATTTGGCCCGGTGGAACAAGGCCGTCGATAAGGTCCAGTTCGGTGTCGTTCAGATGAAACGCCTCGCGGTAAACTTCCCGGTTCATGTCCGGATTGGCGAGGAAGATCTTTGTCGGGCAACTCTCGGCCACTATCGCCAGCATCCCCGATTCCTCAAGCTCTTTGATGGATTGCGTCGCCAGGATCATCGCGGCTTGGTGCTTGCGCCAGGTCTTCTGCGCCTGCACCACATAATTGCGAATGGTCTCGTTCTTGATGAAGAGCCACGCCTCGTCGAGCAGGAAGAACTTGGGGGTGCCGAGGTTCTTCGGGTCAGTGATCTCATTCGATGCTCGATGCAAAACATAAAACAGCAGTGGTTCCAAAACCTCCGGCGCATCATTCCAGCCGTGGAAATTGAACGTCTGAAAGCTTTTGAACGAAAGCGTGTCCTCGGCGTTGTCGAAGAGGAAGCCGTACTGTCCACCGCGGGTCCAGCGGTGGAGGCGTTCTTTCAACTCGCCGATGATGTTCCCAAAGTTCGAAATCGTGCGCTGGTTCGGCTCCAGTACGTAGATGCGCTCGATCGCGTCCCACAGTCGGCGTTCCTCCTTGAAGTCGAGCCGGTAACGCTGCTCGTTACCCTCAATGAGCACGCGGAAGAAGCTGAAGAGAAACTGCAGGTTCTCTTTGGTCTGAGGCAGCGAGAAGGGGTTGATGGTGAAGTCCCGCGCTTCCTGACCCACATTGAGATACGAGCCCTTGAATATCGTCGTAAGCGACTGGAAGCTGCCGCCGATATCAAAGATGAAAGTCAGCGGCTTGTACTTCTGCGCGTTCTGCAGCAGAAAAACGCAGAGATAGGACTTGCCACTGCCCGTCATCCCGAGAATCAGCGTATGAGCAACGTCGCGGGTATGCAGGTTGAGGAAGTAGGGCGTGCTGTTGTCGGTTTCGACGACTGCCAGGTACTCCGTGCCGAGATGCGCGTTCGTCTTCTCGCCGGGAAGGATCGTAAACAGAAAAGACAGGTCGGCGTAGTTCGTGTTCAGCAGATACAGCTGGCGGAGGTTCAGCGCATAGTTGCCCGGCACGGTGGCGAAATAAGCGTTCAGCTGGTTGTAGGTTTCCGCAAACAGATTGCCGTCCGCGTTGGTGAAGACGCCAGTAAATTCCGCCACGAGCTGATCGAGTTCCGTTCGTGACCGGCCATACAGCACAATCGTGAGCGAGAAATCGCCCAGCGATTGACCGTCACCCAGGGCGCGAAGGCAATCGCCAAGATTCTCAATGTCGGCCTGTTTGGACTCGTCCACCAGCACGTCGCGTGGGTTCGTCTTCGTGGCGTCGTTGCCCATCTGGGAGACAAATCCTGTCTTCGACATATTGAAGTGGCGGCGGCGCTTGTTCACTTCTTTGCGGGCCTTGTCCGCGGGGAGCGGCGTCCACTCCGTGACCACATAGAAGTTGGCGGGGATCTTCAACAGCGCGTCCAGTACCAGGGGCCTCGTTTCGGTGATGGCCTCTTTCATCGTCAGCACACGGACGATGTGATCGCCTACCCGCAGATGATCGCGTTCGGCTTCGATGTCGGAGTTGACCACCTGATAGTCGAGAAACTGCGTGGACTGCGGCCTGCCGGCAACACGCCAGTCGTCATAATTCAGCAAGCGGCGGAAAAACGTGAATTGCCCCTGCTGATTCAAGACCTCGATTTGCATGAAATCTGCGAGCTGCCGAGCGAATGCCTGCACGTGCTGGTCGAGCCGTTGAAGATCGCGCTCGATATGCGTCCGCAACAACTTCTTCATGCTGTCGTTGGTGAACTGCGATTTGAGTTCGGCAATCGCGCCCTCTGGATCGCGTAACAGGCGAGCTAGCGCCGTGCCGACGCCGGTCTTCGACCGGGCGCCTTCGAGCAGGATGCAGTAGAAGATTTCAACTTGATAGAGATGGTCCCGCTTCGCTTCAAAGAACTTCCGTCGCTGGTCAATAGCCGCTTGCGACAATGGGGTCGTCATATGTTGCGAACGGTATGTCGGGGCGGTTCGATTTGAAGAGGTATTGGTAAACATGGAAGCCTGGGCCAAAGGCTTTCAGCGCCGCCTCCAACCGCTTCACCGCATACTCCTGCTGCGAGCGGTCAAGACTTTCGTAGTCCACGCCGGGAACACTGAGAACCATGCCTAGATCACCGCTCTTGGTAAGGAAGGCCGTCTCGTTCCAGAAGCCATAGAGGTTGATGTGGTCGTTGAGAGCCGCACTCTCTTTCCACGGCTTGATGACTTTGTCGAGACGCAGCATCACACTACCTCCACGCGGGGAACTTGCTGCTTCGCGGCGTCATAACGCAGCTTGTAGCGTTCGGACTTTGCGAGGATGCGGAGGAATGCCGGATCGCTGTTCGTTACCCAATGGCCGAAGGCAAAGCCGCCAATGAAGACGGCGATACCCGCGAGGATGGAATTGAAGAGATTGAAGGCCCCCACCGCGCCGACGCAGACGAAGTAGAAGAGCGTGCGCTCCACTCCCAAGTAAGTGAGCGGCTTGTGCAGGCTCTTGAAGACTCGATTTGTGCGACGCTGCTGCTGTGATTTGTCTGGCATAGCTCCCTCGTCTAAGCGCGGGTGAGGGTGGTTGGGAATGGCGCTATACGCCCCAGAGCCAACTCAAGACATTCACTGCCATAACGGCAATGCCCGTTCCGGCGGCAACGCCAGCGAGCGCCTTTTTTGCGCCGGGTTCGCCGTGCGCGAATCCGTAGCCTCCGATCACGATTGCGACCAGACTCGCAACTTTCGCGATAGTTCCGGTAAAAAGGCTTTGGATGGCATTGAAGCCGGTGTCGAAGGGACTTCCTTGGGCATGAGCAGCGAGTGGGGCCAAGATGAGAACACTCAGCACCATCAGCGCTGCCTTTACGAAGGCCGAAGCGATCGGCTAACCGAATGGGAGAGGGAAGTTTGATTCGGGCCAAATGCGGCATGAGAACCTCCAGCAGTGACAGTTCAGAGCTCGCTGCTTTTGGTTCACCGTAGTGCTAGAGGAAGGTGTTGTCTAATGACTTCTCGGCGGGACGTTATTCCGCACGCTCATAAGACTGGAATCTGAGGCACATCGGTCTGAGTGGCCCGTCTCAAGCGAGCCGCCAATAGGTAGCTCTCAGTGCTCTCAAAATATGAAGGCTGGAAACGGGTCAGGCATGAGCGGAAACATCGGAGCAAACTCCCGGAGCCTGTTTGCGGATAACTTCCTGTTTGCCAACAATTCAGGTACGCAATATTGCCAAGAACCTAAGAGGGCCGTTTGTCCGAGGGGGATAAGGAGCGCAGATCACCGGGCACCTGCGATGAAACCATTGCCAATCAGCAAGATCAATCGACTAAAACAAAGTCGCCGTCGATCACCGCCGCTTCGATGGCCCTGACCAGTGCCTTGCCGGCCTTGGATTTAGCGACATAAGCGCGTGCGCCGCTTTTCTTGGCTTGCTCGACGAATTGCTTATCCGCATGGGAGGACAAGATTACAATCGCCAATTCCGGCAGCTTCGCCTTAATTTCCCGCGCCGCTTCGATGCCATTCATGACGGGCATGGTTATGTTCATGACGACAATGTCGGGTTTCAGTCGCTGGGCTTCGTCAATCGCTTCGACTCCATCATGCGCTTCGCCGCAAACCTCGAAGCGCGGATGGGAAGTCAAAAGATGGCGTACGCTCGCCCTGACGACTGGATGGTCCTCTGCCACGAGAATTCGCAGGCGTCGGTCAGGCGATATTGCCGAGTTTGGCGGGAGAACGGGATACGACATTCAGAAATGGTACAAACGCTGATGTCGATGCGACCATACAGCGCAGAATCGATCAGACGCTAAAAAACACCCTAGATACCTCAAGAAATCGGTGCTTGAGCATCTCAAGTCTGGCTTAGTTGGGCCTCTTTTTATTATTGTCGGCCAAACGACGTGTAGTGGCTTCGGGTCGGTGGCGCTAATGTCGAGAGCATGTACCACCGCTGCGATACAGATTCCGCACGGAACCCATTTATCTGGTGTGGCATTTCCCTCTGCCGTGGTTATAAAATTGTTTCGACTTGGAGTCGCATAGCGTTGAGACTCCATTGGCAATTTGTATGCCTAAGAAAGCAGAAAAAACCGTTCCCGAGTGGTCTCGTAAAGTTATAGATTTTCGCCATGCATTGAAACTTAGCCAAGGCGAACTAGGCAAAAGACTGAAGACATCCGCCATGGCGGTTTCCCGATGGGAGCGCGGGGAGACCGAGCCTGCGGCTGAGTCGTATATCCGTCTCGGAAATTTGGCGGGTGATCCGCTGTGCTGGTTCTTTTGGGCACGCGCAGGTCTCAGCACTGCGGACGTTATGCGCGTCCTGCCGACGGCGGATCGACGTTTGCGGCAGGGCAGAATTGCCAGCGTGAATCTGGTTCATGCGGGAGCGCCCAGTCTCCTGAAGCCGCAAGATTTCGTTGCCATTCCGCTTCTGCCCATCCGCGCGGCCACTCCAGGAGCCCAAGGAGACGAAGTTGCCGATCTTGATCAACTGAAACCCGAAGCGATGTGGGCGGCCCCCGCGCAGTGGTGTCCTAATCCACGGTCTACAATCAGCCTCCGCGTCGTCGGCAATTCAATGTCGCCATTGATCCTTGATGGATACGTCGTTGCCGTTGATACCTCATCTGCTTCCCGCGACGACTTGGTTGGAAAAATTGTTGTTGCCTGGAACCCCAAGGAGAAGGCACTCCTTTTGTCCCGCCTAATAAGATTTGACCACACCGAGGCCCTCGTGTCGGATCAGCGCGGACACCGCTCGGTTTTATTGGCCAACGGATCGCATTGGCGCATTGTGGGAAGGGTTTTATGGTGGGCGGGCAAGGCTAGCTAAAACCCGATAGGGCAATCTCTCCTAGATTCTTGACACAAAAAGTCTTGCTTTTCGATCCCTACATTTCTATAATTCCTCTCGTTAACGGTAGCGATAATCGTGGCTGTTAATCTGCTGTTCGGGAAATGTGTCATGCGAAAAACAGGGTCCGCATCTCGGTACGTGCTGGCCATTTTTGCGGGTGTTGCCGCAGTGTTGCTTCGGCTCCTGCTGGTACCTCTGCTCGGATATCAGAACCCCTATCACACCATCTGGCTAGCTGTTGCCTTCTCGGCATGGTATTGCGGGGTGGGCCCGTCGGTTGTCACTACCCTGATAGGGGCACTGGGAGTGTCGTATTGGTTTCTGCCTCCCCTTCATTCATTTGCCGTTCGGGATCGAACCGACGTATTTGGATTGCTTGGATTCGTGGCCTTCTCAAGCGTAATTATCGCTCTCGGGGAATCGGGTCGCCGCGAATTTACCGCGCGCTCCCGGATGGCCGCCATAGTTGATTCCTCCGACGATGCCATCATTAGCAAGAATCTCGATGGCATGATTACAAGTTGGAATCGAGGCGCCGAGCGAGTGTTTGGCTACAGCGCCGACGAAGCGGTGGGCCAGCATATTACGTTGATCATTCCCGCAGACCGGCGCGAGGAAGAGACTGGGATTCTGGCGCGCCTGAAGCGAGCAGAGCGGATCGATCATTTTGAAACTATTCGGCAACGGAAGGATGGTTCGCTGGTTGATATTTCACTCACGGTATCTCCGGTAAAGGACTCCAGCGGAGTCGTAATAGGCGCCTCGAAAGTCGCGCGCGACATCACCGAACGAAGGAACGCCGAGCGATCATTGCGAGAAAGTGAAGAGCGTTTCCGGGGCATTGTAGACACCACCCTGGAATGCGTGAAGCTCATCGCCGCGGACGGAACGGTAAAGTTCATGAATTCGTCCGGCCTGAAGATGGTCGGTGCAGATTGCGCTGAGGAAGTCATAGGCAGGAGTGTCTACGACCTGATTGCCGCGAAAGACCGAGGCCAGTTTCGTGAATTCCACGACAAAATCTGCCGTGGCGACAAAGGGTTCTTGGAATTCGATATGGTCGGACTGCGAGGTGAACGTCGCCGCATGGAAACTCATGCAGCGCCACTTTTCAACCCGGATGGACCTGCCTGCATCTTGCGGTAACCCGGGACATTACCGAACGTAGGAAAGCCGAAGAAGCCATTAGAGAGAAGGAACTGTCGGCGCGTCTCCTCAAGCTTCAAGACGAAGAGAGAAGGCGAATAGCGCGCGAGTTGCATGACGGAGTAGGGCAGTTGCTCGCTGCCATGAGCATGAATGCTGGCGGATTGGACTTGGAGAAATCGAAGCTCAGTCCGCAGGGGGCGCGATGCGTGGAGGAGAACTCGAAGCTAATCGAGCAGGTGTCGGCCGATATTCGCACCATGTCCTATCTGTTCCACCCGCCTTTACTGGACGAAGTGGGATTGGATTCGGCACTAACGTGGTACGTTGACGGCTTTTCTGAACGCAGCAAGATCGCCGCCAAGCTTGAACTCTCCGCCGATCATGACCGCCTGCCGCAGGATTATGAGCTGTGCCTGTTCCGCATTGCCCAAGAATGCCTCACGAATATTCATCGCCATTCCGGAAGTCCAACCGCACTGGTGAGGCTGCTTCATACTGCCGAAGAAGTCAAACTGGAAATAAGCGACGAGGGTAAAGGCCTTGATCAGAACACTCAAACCAAAATTGCCGCTGGTGAGAGCACGGGCGTCGGATTGCGCGGAATGCAGGAGCGAGTACGATATTTGGGTGGACGAGTAGAGGTCCACTCGAACGGAAAGGGCACGACGGTAACTGCGATACTGCCCTTCGCCGAATCTGGGGACGAAGAATCGCTGAGTCGTCCTCAAATTCAAACGCAACGTGACGTGCCTGCGGAAGTATCCGGCGTCTGATGTCGCGGCCGCGTGCCATCTGCGCTGCTTGTTTTCAGCTAGACTCGTCGAAGAAATAGTACAGGGCTCGACGCTCTTCCGTGTTCTGCGAGAAGCTGTTAGGATATTTCTGTGCTAGACATTTGCTCAGGCGTCGTTGGCAGTTCCGTCCAGGTTGGCTACAATCTGGATCGCCCGGAGCAGTCTGTGCAAGTGGATTTTCACATGCCACAGGAGCAGAGAGAAGCTGAAATTTGGAGGCGGTTTGGGGGCGGTTCGGACAGGAATCGCGCTCTTTTGGGCAATGGAGGCAACTCCATGCACGATATGCAAATTGTGCAAAGCCGCATAAACACTGCTTATTTCGCATCTTGTTGATTTAGCGAGTGGGGACGTAGTTCAGTTGGTTAGAACGCTGCCCTGTCACGGCAGAGGTCGCGGGTTCGAGTCCCGTCGTCCCCGCCATTCTTTTCTTGGAGTTATCGGACGTGACACCGAAAACTCCAATCCACGTCAATTTACTGCAGTGTTCCTCCGTGAAGACTCATGTCTGCTGGGGCGTTGGCTCGGAAGCCCTTGTCCCAGACGCGCGCAGGGCGGGATGTCCCTGGTGATGCAGCCTCGATATGCCCATGCTCGAAAGCTCCGCGAGTAGGTTTCATCGGATTGTCCATGAAGTCGGAGAGTTACGATGTTGCGAAGTGGCTCGCCGCGCGCGGCTTTGCGGCCTTCGTCCTGAAATACCGCACGAAGCAACTTGAAGGCAATGCCGCTGAGCGGGGCCAATCCGCGCGTACAGCCTTCATGGCCCAGCTAGACGACCACGCGGGGATGCGCGCTCACGCCTCCGAATGGGGCATCTCTCCGGATCGCATCGTTTTCACGGGATTTGCCGCTGGCGGGATGATCACTGAACTGACCGCGATTCAGCCCGACGCACGCCCGAACTATGCGGCTCCGATTTACGGAAGCGTGCAGGGGGTCCCGGCCGCTGCTCCTGGCCAGAGTGGTTTTCATAGTCCGCGAGGCAACCATCCTCCCGCGCTTGCGCAAATGGAAACTTTCAACATGGAACTCCGCCGTTATTAATCTCCCTCGCGGCGGCCGCTAATCAATCGCTTTGCGAAAGCGGAGAACGGCGGTTGTAAGGAGTCCCACACCCAAGACAGACATGGCCAACATTTGCGGCCAAAGGATATCCATGCCAACACCCTTCAGATACGTGCCACGCAACACGACCAGGAAGTACCGCAACGGACTTGCGTAGGTGAGATACTGCAGCCATTGCGGCATCGTGCTAATCGGGAACCCAAAACCTGAGAACGTCACCGCCGGCATAATGAAGAAGAATGAGGTCACCAGCGCTTGCTGCTGCGTTGCGGAAACGGTTGAGATCAGCAAGCCAACCCCGAGCATGCAAAGCAAGAATAGAACTGACCCGGCAAACAAGACCAGGGGCTGTCCTCGGAATGGAACCTGAAACCACAGGGTACCGACGACAGCGATTAACGAAACATCGAACATCCCGATCAAGAAGAACGGGAGAGTCTTTCCGAGAATGAACTCGGCTGGGCGGATCGGGGTCACCATGATCTGTTCCAGCGTGCCGATCTCACGCTCACGCACGACAGCAAACGCCGTCAGGTTTACGACAAGCACGAGAGTGAGGCTGCCCACGATTCCCGGCACAAAAAACCAACGGCTCCGCAGATCGGGGTTGTACCACGGCCGTTGTTCGAGCTGCACGGACGGAATCCGCTCGCTCAGTTGCGGCGAAATGCGGTTGATTCGGTCCTGCTGGTAGTGCTTGGCAAAACCCAGCGCAATCTGGTTAATGTAACCAGAAGCGATCAACGCGGTGTTGGAGTTGGTGGCATCGACGATCACCTGCAATGGCGCGGTCCGGCCTTTGCGCAAGTTCTGTGCAAATCCAGGATTGATCTGCAGGGCCACCGTTGCCTGGCCGCGATCAATGAGTTCGCCGATTTGGCGGTAGTCAGTAAGTTGGTGCTGCACATCGAAATAGGGACTGGACGTGAAGCGCGAGATTAGTTCCCGGCTTTCCTGGGTGTGATCCAAATCAAGAATGACTGTCGCCACATGATGGATCTCGAAGGTTGCTGCATATCCAAAGACGAGCATCTGGATAATGGGCGGTACAAAGAGCAGAAAGCGAGTGCGCTTGTCACGGAACACCTGGATGAATTCCTTGATGAGCATCTGCTTGAGCCGGGAAAGCATCGTTTTCTCCTAAGTCAGCTTCTTCTGGAATGAATGCGTGGCAAGCAGACCTAGCACCAGCGTGAACATCGCGAGCGGAACCAAATCCGCATAAAGCACCCCGGCCGGCGACCCCTTGAGGAATATCTTCTTTAATACCGAGACGTAGTATCGCGCGGGAAGGACTCGCGTGATCCATTGCAGCGCAATTGGCATCTGCTCAATCGCATACAGAAATCCTGATAGGAGAAACGCCGGAAGAAAGGTGGCGATCAATGCAATCTGACTGGCCGCCAGTTGATTCTTCGCGATCACTGAGATAAAGAATCCCATCGAGAGTACGACGATCATGAACATGGCAGAGCTGAACAGAAGAGTCAGGAACGATCCGCGGAATGGCACTTGAAACCAGTAAAGTGCAATCAGAGCGCAGACGACCACATCGATCATGCCGATGGCGAAATACGGCACAAGCTTGCCAAGCATGATTTCCAGCGGGGTAACAGGAGTCGAAATCAGTTGCTCCATGGTGCCGCGCTCCCACTCCCGCGCGATGGTCAGCGAAGTCAAGAATGCACCGATCACCGACATCACAAGCGCCAGGACTCCGGGAATGATGAAGGCGCTGCTTTCGAGGTCCTCGTTGTACCAGGTGCGGGTCTGGACGCTAACCGCTGTCGGTTGAGCGATCTGCCCGCGATCGCGCAACCAGTCCAACTGGATATCCGACGAATATCCCTGCACCACAGCCTGGGCGTAGCCGATCGATACGTTTGCCGTGTTGTCGTCGGTACCGTCGACGAGCGCCTGGATCTGTGCGGGACGACCATCATGCAGGCGGTGCGAGAAGTCCCAGGGAATGACGATGCCCATCTTGGCTTGGCCCCCGTCGATGGCGGGAGTAAGTTCCGGGTAGCTGTGGACCACGCGCACGATCTCAAAGTAGTTGCTGGCCTGAAAGCGCTTGAGCAGATCCTGGCTCTGCTGGCTTCCCTCCAGATCATAGACGTAGATCGGCAGGTGTTTGAGATCCAGATTCACACCATAGCCAAACAGCAAAACCAGAATCACTGGCATGATCAGCACAATGATCAAGCTGCGCGTATCGCGAAGGACCTGCACAATTTCTTTCTTAGCGACGGCGAGGAAGCGAGTGAAGCTCATGATGCTTTTCGCTCCTTTCCGTTTTGCGGTTGGGTGGTGAGGGAGACGAAAACGTCCTCCAGGCTGGGACGAATTTTTTCAATGCGGCGAACGGTTACACCGCGTTCGCCGAGATATCTCTTCACTTCGGGAACCGCCGCGCCGGCCCGCTCAACGACAAGATGAAGCGCATTGCCAAACACCGCGGCATCCATGACCATGGGAGCCGATTGCAGTGCTTCGACGGCGGGGCCGAGAGGATCGCACTCCACCAGAAGGAGATCCCCCTTCATCGATTTGTGTTTGAGTTCCGACGGTGTTCCCAGTGCGACCATCTTTCCCCGGAAGATGAGGGCCAGCCGATTGCAGTACTCCGCTTCTTCCATATAGTGGGTCGTGACGAAGACTGTGACACCGTCGCCGGCCATTTGGTCGATCAGGTCCCAAAATTGGCGCCGTGAAATCGGGTCAACTCCAGAGGTCGGCTCATCGAGAAAGATGACGGGTGGTTTATGTAGTACGGCGCAGCCCAGAGCCAGGCGCTGCTTCCATCCTCCGGGAAGCGTGCTCACGATCAGGTTCTCCTGACCTTTGAGATTTGCCATGTCAAGCGCCCAATTAATGCGCTCTTTCAATTTGTCAGAGGGAACGCTATAGAGGCCGGCGAATAACCGTAGGTTTTCGATTACCTTGAGATCGTTGTACAGCGAAAATTTCTGCGACATGTAGCCGATGTTCTGCCGCACCGCCTCCGGCTCACGGCTGACATCGTAACCGGCAACGATGGCACGTCCCGATGTGGGTGTAAGCAGGCCGCAGAGCATGCGGATCGTCGTAGACTTCCCCGCACCATTGGGCCCGAGGAAGCCAAAGATTTCGCCTTTGCGAGTTTCGAGGCTGATGTGGTCCACGGCCACGAAATCCCCGAAGCGTTTTACGAGCTCCTCAATCACAACTGAGTTGTGGTTCTCAGCCATGACGCTGACTCCCGGCACCGCTCGTGACCGCGTCGACAAACAGGTCTTCGATCGTCGGCGTCACCTGATGGATGCTCTCGAAAGGGACCCCCGCCTTTCTTCAATCGCGTCTCGAATTCCTGGCTTCGACGCTTTCCGTCATCCACCACGACATGCAGTCCATCGCCGGTAACCGTCAGACTTGAGATACCCTCCGCACGTTCAAGCTCTTCGCGCACCCGGCGCGCTTCGGGAGAAATGACCGAGAGAACGCCCTTGCCGAGCTTCGATTTGAGGTTGTCGGGCGTATCGCAGAACAAAAGCTTGCCTTCATGCAGGAGGGCAACGCGGTGACAGCGCTCCGCTTCGTCTAAATAGGCGGTCGAAGTAAGAATGCCTACGCCTTCGGCGATCAGTTCGTAAAGGATGCGCCAAAAATCGCGTCGGGATACCGGATCGACACCGGTGGTCGGTTCATCAAGCAGAATGACTTTGGGTCGATGGATGAGCGCACAGACCAATCCCAGCTTCTGCTTCATCCCGCCTGAGAGCTTTCCTGCCAGACGCGACCGAAACTCGCTCATGCCGGCTGCGCCGAGGAGTTGCGGAGCGCGTTCATCTCGCTCTCGTTTGTTTACGCCGAAGAGGTCCGCATAAAAGCGGATGTTCTCATCTACCGTAAGGTCCTCATAAAGCCCGAATCGCTGCGGCATGTAGCTGAGGTTGTGCTTCGCGCTCTCCGGATCACGGACGACGTCGAAACCAGCAACCGCTGCCTTTCCCCCATCGGGCGGCATCACCCCGGCGAGCATGCGCAGGGTCGTGGTTTTGCCGGCGCCATCGGGTCCAACCAAGCCGAAAATCTCTGCGGGACGGACATCGAAGCTAAGGTGATCGACGGCCACGATGCCCGGAAAACTCTTCGTGAGCCCTTCAGCAACGATTGCGGATTGGAACTGAACCGGCATTAGTGTTGCGATCCCGTGCTCTGGGTCTGAGTCGTAGAGGCGAGTGTGATGTGCGCGTCGGCGGGCATTCCCGGTTTTAGCTCGTGATTGGGATTGTTGATGTCGATCTTTATCCGGTACACAAGTGAGACACGCTCTTTGTAGGTCTGGACACTCTTGGGCGTAAATTCTGCACTTGACGCGATAAAGGAAATGCGTCCCTGGTACTTTTTCCCGGGATAGGTGTCCGTTGTAACCACCGCATCCTGCCCCCAGCGAATCCGGCCGAGATCAGTCTCGGCGATATAGGCGCGCAGCCAGACGTGATCAAGATCAGCTAGCGTAACCACTGGCGTTCCGGGTACGACAACCTCTCCGAGTTCTGCCTGACGAACCGTGATGACCCCAGCAGTCGGTGCTCGCAACACTGTGTAATCCAGGTTCACGTGCGACATGCCGAGATTTGCGCTGGCCTCCTGTCAGATTGGCTTGGGCGATCGCGATATCTTCCTTCCGGCTACCTTCAAGAGCCTGGCTGTACTTTTCCTGAGCGGCCCGAAAAGCCGCCTGCGACCGCTTCAGGGCGGTGCCGGCCAGATCGCGATCTTGCGCCGAAATCGCATCTTCTCTGAACAGACGCTCGGCGCGATCGTAGTCCAGCTTCTTTTGTTGCGTGTCGGCCTGGGCATCGATCATGTTCTGTTGCGTAGCTTTGATCTCCTGCTCGCGCGTGCCGGCCAGAGTCAGGGCGAGGTTTGATTGACCCACCCGCACGGCTGGCTCTCATCGATGCGTACCCGCTGCTTGTAGTCGGCATCGTCCAGGCGCGCCAGCAAGGTGTCCTCTCCCGACCGACTGGCCCTCTTCGACTGGCAACTCGACGACGCGCCCCTGCACTTTGAAACTGACCAGGCTTTCATGCGCCTCGATATTTCCCGACAGCACGATCTCATTCTGTGGCTTGGAGTCTTGCGTGAAGCGCGGATAGAAGTACACCCCGGCGGCGATCAATGCCGCCAGTACAATCAGGATGGGTAGGCGTTTTTTCATGGCATTCCGACCTCTCCGGACTGGCTTCGCGACCAATCCGCAAATCGAATGACTACGGATTCCCAAGATATTGATCTATGTTCTTTTCAGTCCCGCCGGACGGCGCGCGCCAGGGCAAACGTTCGCGTCCACATAGCTGGACACGGCAAGAATGTAATTCTCCTGCGCTCTTGCCATTTGATCCTGCGCAGTGGTGACCTCGATGTTGTTAGTAACGCCGGAGCTAAAACGGTCCTGGGTGAGCTTCAGCTCTCGTTGCGCGAGATCTTGCCCTTGCTGCGCGACCGCGACCTGCTCGGCCGTGGACTCAAGATTCAACAACGCTGCACGGATCTCCTGCTCAATGCCGCGTCGCATATCGCCTATCTGATCGTCGATTCGTTGAATCCGGCTCGCAATTTCCTGAGCTTCTCCGTTCCGATCGCGATCGAACAGGGTGAAATCCATTTGGCCCTGAACTACATACGTCCCTTGCACGCTACCGATGCTGCGGCCGAGGCCACCATAATTTCCGCTGAGGCTGAGCTTGGGGAAGTACCGCGCCTTGCTCGCCTGTTGCTGCTCGACCAATTCATGACGTTGGGTTGCAAGAGAGAGGTAATCGGAGCGCGCGAGGAGCGCCGAACCTGCGAGGATATCCGCAGCGGGATGACTCAAGGGTCGGAACAGCAGCGGCTCAGCCAATTCGAGCGGCGTGCTTGGACTCAATCCCAGATTCCGCGCGAGCACCAGCAAAGCTTGCTTGTGCTGGTTCTGCGCCGCCAGGAGCGCCTGCTGATCATTGGCAAGCTGCACCTGCGCACGGAGAAGGTCGACTCCCGTGGCCGTGCCAGCGTCGTGCCTGCTTTGAGCCAGCCGATACAATGCCTGGGAATCGTTCACGCGTGTCTGCGCCGCATTTGCCCGAGCCGCAGCAGATTGGGCGTCGAGATAAAGGCCGGCAATCGAGCGGATGATAAGGTCGCGTGCATCCTGGTAGTCGAGCTTGCTCGCTTCGAGCGCATCCTGACTCGCTTTGTAGCCACGATAGCTCTGAAGGTCGAAGATGTTCTGATCTGCTGAAACGCGGAAGTCATAGTTTGAGAAGGGTCCGACGACGGCCGGGAGTCCCGGTACCGTGATCCCAAAGGCGTTCAGGTTGCGGTTCTGGAAATTTGCATAGCTTTGCGAACGAACCCGTGGAAGCAGTGCGGCAGACAAGCGCCGGGTGCGAGTGCCTTCGCTTTCCTCAACCCGGGTGTTCGCCACCAGGACACTAAGATTCGCCTGCAGCCCTTTTTGAATCGCATCGCGCAGCGTCAAACGATAGGGCGTTGTTTGCGCGGCTCCGCGCGAAACGAAGATCGATACGACCACGAGGAGCAAACAACTGCACGGATTCCTTCTCATTGCGCGTGCCCTCAGTTCCTGACGCTAACGGCTCTCCAAAAATGCTGGAAACTAGCTTCAACCGCCGTCTGCAGCTTTGGTTCAGCGCGTAGGGACCACAACAGCATGGTGCCGATGAAACTCTGCTGAAGCTGAAGCGCCATTTGTCCCGTTTTCAACCTGGGGTCGATTTCGTCCACGCTCCTGCCCAAGTTCCAGAACCCGGCCTACGATCCGACGGCCGTCCGACATATTCTGGGCAATCAGGGCACGGATCGTGCTCGACAAGAATGCGGTCAGAAGCGCACGAGCTAGTTCGGGGCTGCGTCCGGGCTCCTCGCACACCCTGGTGAACAAATCGTGCAGGACGGATCGAATGGAGTCCTTGCCGGCCTCGGCTGCCTGCAGCGCTTCGCGGACCTTGCCTAACTGAATCTCAGCCATCACGCTCAAGACGTGGTCCTTGCCCTTGAAGTAATTGAAAAAGGTTCCCTTACCGACATCGGCGGCCTCTGTAATGTCTTCGACTGTAACGTTGGGGAATCCGCGCTCGGCAAAGAGTTGCAGGGCGCAACGGAACAGTTTCAACCGGGTCTGGGCTGCCTTCCGTTGGCGGCGACCCATGCTCTTCAGATGGGGGAGATCTTCTGATGCGAGCGTTTGGACGAGACCGGCAAGACCAGATACGGGAGTAGATTTCATTATAGTGACCTATAGTCCAATAGCGACTATCAGTCAGTATTATTCGCGCGAGGCATGGGAAATGTCAAGAGTTTCCCTCTCTACTGCCGGAGATCGGGGCGGCGCAGGTCACGCAATCGGTCCCCAGCGCCACTCTTCGGCAAGGCATTGTCGGCTACTATGTATTAGCAGCCTTCTCTGGTTACCAAGCCGCCCGTAAGTTCGCGCTGCGTTACAGCTTCTAGCCACATTCCGACAATGAAGGGGAACAAGGTGCACCGATTCCTGCGCTCAAGTTTTCTGACCGTCGCAGCTTTCCTGATTGCCTGTGGGCTGGCTCTGTCGGCTTTCGCCCAGCAACCGTCAGGAGCGCGGAAGACCCGGAACGTGGTGTTAATTGTTGCCGACGGGCTCCGCTGGCAGGAAGTCTTCACCGGGGCCGATCCGACCCTGATGAACTCCGAACATGGTGGAATCTGGGCCGATCCGGCAGTGCTGCGCAAGGAATTTTGGCGGGATGATGTTTCTGAACGCCGGGCTGCCCTCTTTCCTTTCCTGTGGAGCGTCGTGGCGAAACAAGGGCAAATCTTCGGCAACCAGACTAAGGGCAGCATCGCCCACGTCACCAACGGGCTGGCCTTCTCTTATCCCGGATACAACGAGATGCTCACCGGACATCCCGACCCGCGCATCGACCGCAACGAGTTCGGTCCCAACCCCAACATGACGGTGTATGAATGGCTGAACCATTTCCCTGAGTTCAAGGGTAAGGTGGCTGTCTATGGCACCTGGAGTACTTTCGCCGACATCTTCAACGAGAGGCGCAGCCATCTGGTGATGCAAGCCGGATGGGACTTGCCCGAGAAAGGCACTCTGTCTCCCCGGCAGCAGTTGTTAAACGATCTGTTCACCACCACTACGAAGCTCGACGACGAAGACCTCTACGATTCCTTCTTGCAGGTTCCCTTGCTGGAGTACGTTAAGGCGGAGCATCCACGCGTGCTGTTCGTGGGTTATGGCGAAACCGACAACTGGGCGCACTCCGGGCGCTATGACCTCGTGTTGGAGAGTGCCCACGGTATCGACCAGTTCATTCAGCAGCTGTGGACGACCATGCAGGCGATGCCGCAATACCGTGATCAGACCACCTTCATCATTACTCCTGACCACGGCCGGGGCAGCGGGTTGGAGGAATGGAAGGAGCACGGAGTGGACCAGAAGGGCTCGGAGAATATCTGGATTGCGGTGATGGGTCCGGATACCGCGCCGTCCGGCGAGCGCTTCAATGTTGCGCCGGTCACCCAGGCTCAAATTGCGGCGACGGTCGCCGCATTTCTGGGAAAGGATTTTCGCCAGGCAGTGCCCGCGGCTGCTGCGAAATTGCCGGATGTAGTGGGGCCTCACTGAGATTTGCGACCCGGGATGGAAAGGCAGCATCGCCCGGCAAATCGATCCAGCCGAAACAAAAAGCGCGCTCAAGGCGCGCTTTGAAAGTCAGTAGCCAGAAGCCACCAGCTAAATCGGCATTACTCCCACTTCCCTCTCCACCTCAGTCGTATCCACCATCACGATGGCATCCCAGGGACAGCCGTCAAGAAAGCAGCCATCCGGGCCCTTGCTGACGCACTTCTTGCAGCCGATGCACAGAATGGGATCCACCTGGATCCGGCCGAACGGTGGATGGTCTTCGTCCGGTACCCAGAACATGCAATCTTCGACCGGACAGTACTCCACACAGGCCGGAGATCCGGCACACCCGGTGCAGCACTCAGTGATGACCGCTAATTCTTTGGGTTTCTTCTTGCGAGGAGTGGCGATCCCTTTGGACCGCGGTTCAAACTTCAACTCGTCGGGAACCATGCCCAGGGCCGGAGTCTCAGCAGACATGGCTGCAGATTATACCCCATGTCCGCCAGCCGCCATATCCAAACTTGCCAGCCGGGAGAACCTTAGTAGGCCCTATTTTCGAGGCTTTTTCGCCACTCGCGCTTCCCAAGCCACACTCATCGCCTCGCGCAATGCCGCCTTGCCGACGGCCTTCAGCTGTACGGTAGTGCTGCCGCTCCTGCCCCACGCGCCCGCCGCAGGGGCAAAAACCTCAGGATAGGCCCTCATGAACTTGCGCTGCTGTTCCGGCGAAAGCTTCACCATCGCCCACTTCTCATCCGGATAGCCCAAGGTCGCAAATATCTTTCCGCCCACCCGGAAGTCCGGATGATCCATGTGCTCCCGCTCTTCGGCATCGGGAAACGACATTGCCATCCGCCGAAACTCTTCCGGAGTGACCGGCATATCAATCTCCGTGGCCTGGTTGAAAATTACATCCCGTTTTGGGCCGCTTACGCTGGTTGACTGTGCGAAACTCCAACCCCTTCTGATATAGTGAGCTTCCAGCCCCAGGTTCACAATCCAGATTTTCTGATCTCGGGAAATTCAGGCCCCGGCATAATCCAGCGCAGGCAAAGGAGCAGCACTCATGGCAGGCAAAAGCGTAAATAAAGTCATTCTGGTCGGCAATCTCGGGAAAGATCCCGAAGTCAAATTCACCCCCAGCGGTACGCCGGTAGCAAAACTCACCCTCGCCACCAATGAGCGCTTCAAAGACAAGAGCGGCGAGTGGCAGGACCGCACCGAGTGGCACAACGTTGTCCTCTGGCAGCGGCTGGCGGAAATCGCCGGTGAATATCTCAAGAAGGGCGGCAAGGTGTACATCGAAGGCCGCCTGCAAACCCGCTCCTGGGACGACAAGCAGACCGGACAGAAGAAATACATGACCGAAGTGGTGGCCAGCGACCTGGTCCTGCTCGGCGGGCGTGGGGAAGGCGGCGGAGAAAGCTCAGGCGGGCATTCCCGCGGGGCGTCGGCGGGAGGCAATAACTTCGACCAGCGCGAGCCGGAACCGGCGGCAGCATCGCCGATCAGCGACGAAGATATTCCCTTCTAGAGTTGGAAGGACATCGGGCTTCATCCCGCAACAGAAGAGGCGGCCTTCATTGGCCGCCTCTTTCCTCTGCACCTGTCCGCTCGAGGTTCTTTGGGATTCTGGTGCCGGGAGCGGGACTTGAACCCGCACGCTTTTTAAGGCACAGGATCCTAAGTCCTGCGTGTCTGCCAATTCCACCACCCCGGCCCGCTCACCATTTTATGATGCTGCGCCTCGGCACTCAAGATTCAGGCAGTGTTCCGCGCCATGTGGCCGCTCTTTCTGGAGCGAAAGAATAACCATCCAGACAAAGTGAAGATGAGCACGACCAGCCCCAGCGACGACATGCAGAGAATGCACCACACCGCCAGGATGAAGGCCTCGACGTAGGTGAGATACAGCGCAAATCCCAACCCAATCAGCGCGGCAATCAGCAACATGCCCGGAGTCTCCGCCTTCGAGCGGTACACCGTTGCCAAGGCCAGCAGCACTCCGTAGCCGGCCACCCCGATCAGCGCGACCGGAATTCCCAGAATCGAGGAGTAGATGCTGCGGTTCACCATGTCGCAATTGAAACTTCCGCCGAAATCGCAGAAGGAGGATTGTGAATTGCCGTAGTGGTGATAAAGGGAGACGAAAGACACGGCAATTCCCGCCAATGCCAGAATCGAGATTCCGAGGAAGATGCGCCGCTGCGCGAGATTCATGGCAGCGGGCACCCGGTCTTCTGGCTGAGCGCATAGAGATGGAGCGCGCCTTCTACTCGGGTTCCGTCAGCAAACTGCCAGGTGGGAAAGTTCTTCATGCCGGCTTCCTCGCAGGCCTTCACTTCCCCGTGTTCTCCCTTAATGCCGCATTCGATGTAGTTCACGTATTCGAACGACTTGCCGAACATTTCTTTCTGTTCCGCGCAGTGGGTGCACCAGTAGAGTCCATACATCTTCGCGTTCTTTGAGGTCAGGCACTGGGCGAAGGCGTCGTACTTGTGCTCCACCTTGTGCTTCTGCGCCATCACCACATACGCAGCCACTCCGATGAGGATAAGCAGCGGAATGCCAATCAGCACCGCTTTGCGCCAGGCCGGCGGCGTGGTGCTGCCGGAGCGCTCCTGCTGTCGAATTCTGCGTTCGTCTGACATGTGCAGAATTCTTATACCACGACGTTCAGGGCCGAAGGCAGCACATCCAACGTTTCACAATGCAAGGTCAGCACCTCGCCATCTACCATTGCATCGACCGCTTCATCCAGATGGAAATCAATCCGCTTGGCTGCACGCCGTTCTGCCAGGGGATGGTTGATGTGAGTTCCGTCATACAGAGTCGGAAGATTGCGGATCAGCCCGATGCGCCCGATCGGTCCCCAGCGCACGTATTCGATCAGCCCATCGTTAATCTCGGCCTTGGGAGCGATCATCATGGTGCCCCCAGTAAACTTGCTGTTGCTGAAGGTGAGAAACAGGCAGGGGCGGCCGTCAACCTTTTCCTCTCTATCCACGCTCAAGGGAAAGGGCCTGCGGCGGAAACGCGCCAGGCAGATGAAGATTGAAGACTGATAACCCAACTCTCCCCAGCCGCTGAAACGGCGCGCCCGCATGGTGGCGACGTCGGCGGAAAATCCAATGCTCAAGAGATTGATGTAATGAAGAACGCCTTGCTTGTGAGCCAGTCGCAACACATCACAGGGTTGCGAGCGGCCTTCCAGCAGGGCCCGCATGGCGAATTCCACACCTTGATCGCTGAAGTCACGCAGGAAGGAATTTCCTGTGCCTAGCGGGAGGAAGGCCAGAGTAGCCGCTTCCCCGCCCTGCGACTCGGGAAACACGCCATTGACGATCTCGTAGGAAGTGCCGTCGCCGCCCACTGCGATAAATCGCCTGTATCCTTTTCGGTAGGCGTCTCTGGCGATGGCCGTGGCTTCGCCGCGGGCGCCGGTTTCTTTCACCTCGAGTTGGAGACCGCCGGCGCGCAACTGCTCGAGAGCCGGGCCCACCATCCTGCGGCACCGGCCGCCCCCGGCCGCGGGATTTACCACCGCCAGAAATTTCTGGTTCACAGGCATCAGGTTCAAAGTGGAGTCACAGCCGAACGGTCCACAATTTTGCCGATCTCTTCACCCAGCACGTTTCGCTTGATCTTCATCGAAGCGGTTCGTGGAAAATCTTTTTCCCACACCAGGCAGCCGCCGACCCGTTTAAAGTCGGGCAGTTTGCGATTGCGGGCCAGGATGTCATCCTCCAGCGTCGCCCCCAGGCGCTCTCCCTCTTCCAGCCGTAGCACCAGTACCAGCTGATCGTGGCCCAGGGATTTCGTTTCCCAAAGATAATTCGAGGCGAACACGCAATATTCCTTGACCGGAAGTCCTTCGAATGCGGTTTCAATATCCTCGGGATAAATATTCTTGCCACCTTCAGTGACGATCATGTTCTTCTTGCGCCCGAAAAGCTGCAGATGGCCGGTGTCGTCGAACCGACCCAGATCTCCGGTCAGGAGCCAGCCATCCACGATAGTCTCCGCCGTTAATTCGGGATCGTCCAGGTAGTGCGACATCACCGTCTTGCTCTTGACGGCCACCTCGCCGATTCCTTCTCCATCCGGATTGAGAATGCGGATTTCCGCTCCAGGCAGCGGCTTTCCCACAGTATCGGCGCGGAACGGCTTGAAATCGTTCAGGGTCACCGCCGTCCCTGCTTCGGTGAGACCATACCCGTTGGAGACCGGGATTCCCAGATCATAGAAAAACTGCAAGGTGGAGGGCTCCATGAAAGCCCCGCCGGTAAATAGGGCCTGCAGTTCTCCGCCAAAAGCCTGATGCACTTGCGCCAGCAATTTGCGACTCAGGCGCACATTGGGACGATTGCGTGTCAACGTCCGATTCAGGCCAATCATGCGGTTCAGTACGAACCGCTTTGTCGCAGGTAGCGCCTCGAACTTGGCTTTCAGCCCGCGTTCCAGGTTCTTCAGCACCATGGGAACCAGGCTCATGTAAGTGATCTTGTAGCGAATGAAAGCGTCACGCACGTATTCCGGGCGCAGCGAGCGCAGATGCACCACGCAGGCTCCGCACACGAACGGCCCGATGAACCCAACCATAAAATCGATTGCGTGGTTGGTGGGCAGCACGCTCAGATAACGCACCCCGGGCCAGAAGGGATACCAGGCGGACAGGGCCTTGCACTGCTCCAGATAATTCTCGTGGGTGAGCACGCAGCCTTTGGGACGGCCACCGGTGCCGGAGGAATACACGATGCACGCCACGTCCTCAAGCTTCCGCGGCACAAACACCGGATCGCCCTTGCGCCGGAAATCCTCCCAGCGGTACGCCCCGGCAAGATCCGAGCTTTCGACGCTGACCGGAGCTTCCGTCACCAGCACGTCCGGCAACTTCTGGTTCTTGAATTCCGGCGCCTGCATCATCGCCCGCCAGATGTAGTACTCGATCACGGCATATTTCGCCTTGCTGTGCGCCAGCAACTGCAGCTGTTCCGACGCGGTCAGCTTGTAGTCCAGAGGGACCAGTACGCCACCGCAGTGAAAGATGGCGTACGCGGAGATCAGCCACTTTGACTGATTGGTCATGATGATGGCCGCCCTGTCGCCTGCGGCGAAGTGCGCGTCTTCGAGGGCCCGCGCCAGCGGCAATGCCAGGTCCTTGAAATCGGAGTAGGTCAGCCGCACCCGCTCCCGGTCGCGGTCGGCTTCGATCAGGCAGGTCTCGTTGGGCCACTGGTCGAGTGCCGCTCGCAGCGCGGCTCCCAGGCTGGTGTATTGGTTGAGATCAAGCATTCAGAGGGATTTCGATTGTCTATTTTCGATTGCCAATTTTCGACCGGACTCGCCAGCCGGGACTTGTGTAGCCAGCAATTGGCAATTGCAAATCGGCAATCGAAAATTCTACAGCCTGGCTTGAATGCGGCTCGCCAGCGTGCGGAAATCAGACACTCCCTGTAATTCGTAATCCGGCAGTTCAACCTTGAAATGGTGTTCCAACCGGGTGAGGAGATCGAGCGCCTGCAGGCTGTCAATGCCCAGGGTCTTGAAGAAATCATCGTCCGGCGCCAGTTTCTCGCGTGGAACTTTGAAGTGCGCTGCCGCCAGCGTCAGAATTTCATCGAGCGTCTGATCTGTAGTCTGCATAAGTATTGATTTTACAAGCTTCGCCGTCCCGTGCTTGCGGGACCATGGGAACTTCGCCAGCCATATACTCCCGAAGACAGCTATGGCAGGTATGGATGTGCATCCGTGCTCTCGACAAACTTGCGCAAACCCTCTTGCACTGCCGGCTTCTCGAACAGCTCGCAGAAGATGTGGATTTCCCGCTGCAACTCATCGTATGGAATCGGCTTGATGAATTGCTTGGCCGCGGCTGCCGTCTGCCGGTCAAACTTTCCGAGTTGAGTTGCCGTGCTACGCGCCACCCGCAATGCTTCGCCTTCGGCGACCACCTGGCTCACCAACCCGATCTGCTGGGCCTTGGTGGCGTTGAAACTCCTTCCGGTAAGGAGCAGATCGCGCACCACGGCATTCCCCAAATCGCGCTTCAGTCGGGGAATCCCTCCGAATCCGGGGACCAGGCCCAGCCGCAGCTCCGGAAAGCAGAACCGGGCCATCCTGTCGGCGATGATGAGGTCGCAGACCAGGGCGAGTTCGAACCCTCCCCCGAAACACACTCCATGCACCGCAGCGATCGTGGTCAGCGGCGACGCATCCAGGGTATTCATGACGCGATGAATGCGCTCCAGGAACTCTCGCACTCCCTTCACCGCATCCGCCTTTGCCATGTCCTTCGAGCGTTCATGCAGCTCTCGCAAGTCAGCGCCTGCACAAAATCCGCACTTGAGCCGGCTGTGAAGAATCAAGGCATGCGACAGGGACGTAAGCTCGCGCAATGCCCCGGTAAATTTCTCCAGTTCCTCGAGCGCCAGACTGCCGATTTCATTGCAGGGATCGCGGTGCAGCGCCAGTTCAATGACGCCGTCTTTGACCTCCCACGAAATTGCCTTCCCGGCGAACTGGTTCACGATGCCTGTTTCACCCCGTACATGTCTTCGATCTCAGCCTGAAGCCGCTTGGCAATGGCATCCCGCTTCAGCTTGCCGTTTGCCGTGAGCAGCCCGTTGTCGACGGAAAACGGTTCAGGCTGCACATGAAATGCACGAATCTGCTTATAGTGCGGCAGCCCCGCATTGACGGCATCGACTGCAACCTGCACCCGCTCGCGAGTTACATCTCCGGTGACGATGGCCGAGAGATAGCCGCGCCCGTTGCCGACGAGCACCACTTGTTGCGCTCCCGGCAAGCTTTGCAACACTTCGTCTTCAATCGGCTCAGGAGCGATGTTGTGGCCCGAGCCCAGAATGATCAGATTCTTGATGCGCCCGCTAATCTTCCAGTTCCCGCTGCCATTCACGTTTCCCTGGTCGCCGGTGTAGAACCAACCATCCCGCAGCACCTTCGTGGTTTCGTCCGGGCGATTCCAGTAACCCGGGAAAATATTCGGACCGCGCACCACAATCTCGTCATTTTCGCCGAGCTTCATCTCAACTCCCGGAATCGACGGCCCGACCCGGCCGGGCTCGACGTGTCGCGGATCGTCAAGCGTGCACAACGCAGTCGTCTCGGTGAGACCATAGCCTTGCAGCACGGGGATGCCGAGCATCATGAAGTAGAGCTGGGTCTCAATGTTCAAAGGAGCCGACCCGCAAATCAATGCCCGCAGATTGTTGCCGATCATCTTCTTGCGGATCGTCGGCAGAACAATGGCATCAGCCAGCGCCAGCCACATCGAATCGGCCAACCGCCCTTCTCCCGCGTGTTTCCGCAACCACGAGATTTTGGCATGGCTGTAGATGGTGAGCGCCAGGCCCCCAGTCTTCCACAGTTGTTCATCCACGGCTTTCCGCATGCGCTCGAGCAGCGCCGGTACATTGAGGAAATAATCGGGGGACGCGGCACGCATCTGCTCGGCCAGCTTGGTGAGATCGGTATTCAGCGTCAGCAAACTGCCTCGCAACAAACACGTCAGCAGCATGATCCATGAGCCGGCAAAGCAAAACGGCAGGTAGTGAAACACGCGATCCTGTCCCGGACACTTCTCCATCAGAATGTCGAGCTGTCCTGAGGTGCATCCCAGCATGTGCGCAACATTGCCGGCATTCAGGACGACTCCTTTGGCCTCGCCCGAAGTTCCTGAGGTATAGATAATCGCTACTGGATCTCCGTCGTTCAGTTGCGGCTTTGAAGATGCACTCGCCCGGCTGGCGAGGATGTCATCCAGCAGGAATTGTGGCGGAGCCTCCGGCCAGAGGGCGGCAATACCCTCGCGCAGTGCCGCATCGCCGCAGCAGATGAGGGAGGGCGAGCAGTCTTTCATCATCGCCACCAATTCGGCCGCAGCCTGCCGCGCGTATAGAGGAACCACGATCAGCTCCTCCGCCATGATCGCCAGGTCCATGGCGATCCAGCGGATGCCGTTGTGGGCCAGCAATCCGCAGCGGTCGCCCTTCTTCAGCCCGCGTTGCGAGAGGAAGGCGCGTGCCTTCCCGATCATTTCCAGCAGGTCTCCCCCGGTACAGGCAATCGTCTGGCCGTCGCGCAGTTCCTGAAGCAGCACAGTCTCCCGTGCCGCCTCCAGGTGGTCAAAAATGTTATGCAGGAAGCTCATGCCGGGTTAGCTAAATGCCTCGATGAGATTTCTCAAATTCGCGCTCATGGGCGGAAGGTAGTCTTCCCAGCTCCACTCGCCCCGCCGCGTAGGAAAGTCCGGATACCGCCGCTGCACTTCTTCCTCGAAGAAGACACCCATCTGCGCCATCACCTTCAGAGTGCGCACCACCGTCTTTGCAATCCCGGTCGAGATGCTCTCCCCTTCCCGGCTCAACTTTTCCAGGGCCGCGACCAGCCTCTGCTCCAGATCAGGATCGTCCACGTTCATCAGCAAGTCCTGGTGGCCACGGTCTTTCATCAGATTGCGGATGCGCTCATCCATCGTGATGCCGGCGGAAGGCACCAGTCCCGGCATGGAAGTCACAATGCCGTGATAGCGGGACGACACCATCATGTGGCAAGCCCGCAATACGCTCACCATTTCGTACATGTTGTAGTCATCGGAACTGATCACCGGAACCCCGCCCAGCTTTTCCGAGATGCGCCGCCCGGGCCGAGCATCCAGCCGCTCGGTTGCCGCCATGATCACGAAAACATTGTGCTGCTTGCGAAACGCATCCACGGCGTTGGCGATGGAAGTGAGATAGTGCTCCAGCGCTCGATCGGCTTCGGGTCCCGAATTGTGAAAGTACACTGAGCGGTAGTGGCTGTCTTTGTAAGCCCCCGCAATCCCGTGCAACGCGAACTTCGCCACTGAGGCTTTCACCGGCCATTCGAAGGGATTGATCGGGCACACCACCAACACCGGCGTGCTGCCATCCCAACCCGCATCCCTCAAAATCTTCTGCCCAATCTCAGGCGGGGCGGGGTCGAAGGTCCACGCCGTGTCGGTGCCCAGCTCGGTGGGAACTCCCAACTCGCGCAGCACATTGCGTGACTCTTCGTTGCGCGTGATCACCAGCGAACTCTGGCAGAAGCGGGCGCACATTTTGCGGATCATGGGATCCATGTGTCCGGCCTCGGCCCCGTAACCCACCGACAATTTGTTCTGCGCCGACGCAATTCCCAGTGAGCCGATCATCATCGTGGTCAGCGCATTGGCAAATTTACTCTTGAACATCGAACCTTCACAGGCCACCACGCCATGATGTTTCGGCACTTCCTCAGCCAGAAACGGTGGGAAAATGTCGGGCAAGCGGACCTGTGTGCTTTCCAGAAAATAGCCGTCAGTCAGCTCGAAGTTCTGGGTCATGACGCTGAGCGCAACTTTTTCCGCGCCCAGAATGTGGCGGATCTGGCGCAGCATCTCTTCTACCCGGACGTCTGAGCCCATGTTGCGCGCGCCGTTGTACCCGGCGAAAAGCAACCTCAATTTCTCTCCCGGCTGCCAGGGCTTGCCCCTGCCCAGCATCCATGCCAGCTTGGAGCGCTCAACCGCGGCGCTGACCCAGGCCTCGAGAACCAGGTCCATCATGCGGCCGACCCTCCCACTTTTGCGGGCCAGTCCTGGTAGCGGTACGAGAAACTGGTTTCCCGGCTGAACTTCAGCAAGGGATAGCTGTACTGCGAAAATGGAACCGGTTTTCTGCTCAGTTCCGTGGTCACCCGGGTGTTATCGAAGACGGTGTTCCAGGTGAGATACGGCATGAACACTTTCATCAGCGCAGCTCCGCGGCCCAGATTGCTGCGGCGGTTCGACAGAAAATTCACCGCTGCCGCAAATGGCCGCTCCAGAAAGGGCAGAAAAATTGGCGCACGCTTGTTCTGCGCTCCAGCGAGGGCTTGCGTCAGCTGGCGGAAAGTCTGAGAGTCACGCCCTGACGAAAGATGGTAGGTGTCGTATTGCGGATTGTCCTTCAGGTGCAGCGCGGCCACGGCATCGGCCACGAAATCCACATTCACGATGTCCACCCGGTCGGTGCCGCGGAACGGCAGCACCGGCAAGCCGGCCAGAAAGACAAACGACTTCACCATGTCGAACTGGGTGGTCTCGGGAAAGCGGCTGTCGCCGAGCACGATGCTGGGACGGAAAATGGTCTTGGGCGTGTCCGGAAGCAGCTGCCGGATCATGTGCTCGCAGAATTTCTTAGTGCGGGCGTAGGGATCATAGTCTGACCGCTCCCAATCGATGGACTTGTCCTCGGTCACTACTTCGTCCTTGCGCACCCCGGCGACGGCAACCGTGCTCACGTGGCTGAAGCGCCGCAGCCCGTGGTAATAGTTCGAGCGCTGCGCCAGTTGCACCACCTCGAGAGTCCCCCGCAGATTCACATTCAGGCAACTCTTCTCCGACTTGCGGTTCAACGAGGCGGCACAATGGATCACCGAGTCCGTGGTGTGCACCAGCCGGTCATAGCTGTCGCGGTCCAGGCCGAATTGCGGCACAGTAATGTCTCCCAGAAAGACACGCAAGTGGGTCTGGATGTGCTCGTAGAACTCGGGAAACTTCATGTGCAGTTGCAGCGACCGCCACAGCCGCTGCTCAGCTTCCCGCAAGTCGCGGGCGCGGACCAGCACGTTCAGGGACGCGCCGTAGCCCTGCAGCAGGTTGGCGGCGATGTGGGCGCCAATATATCCAGTGGATCCGGTCAGGAATATCGCCACGTTGCTCCGTTCGTCCCCGTGTTCACTGTCTCGCCGTTCGCCGGCGCTGCCGGCAGCTGCAGATTGCGCGCCGGGCGCGCTTCCAGCGGACGCCCCTCAATCAGAGGATACGTCCACCGGCGCAGCGCCGGAATGTGGATATTCACCCAGTATTCCCACCAGTCCAGCGAGCGGGTTGCGTAGCCGAAAAGATCCTTTTCTTCCGGCACCAGCGCCAGCGAAAGCTTCTCGACATTGTCGGCGATGAAATCCTGCTCGTTGTGCAGGATGAATGGCTCGAATAAGTGAATCAGCTTCTCCACCCGCTCCAGATTTCGTTCGGCTCTCGCGAGAGGAGTCTTGCGCAGCGGCAGAGGCGACATGATCCGCTGAATCGACTGGATGATGGCCTTCTGCGCCGGCGCCGACATCCGTTGGTAGCGCTCTTTGGAAACCGGAATGGCATCGAAGCGCAGCCGCAACCAGTATTCCAGCCCCTCCTGTGCCCGGTAGTGCTTGCGATGGGCCAGCGAGGTGAGCTCGATCGAGCGGCCCATATCGCAGGGATTGGTCACCGAAGTCGCCAGCTGGTACAGCGGCTCATTACGCCGCTCCATAATCGCTGCCGCGATCAGCGTCATGCCCTGGCAGACGGAGTCCACCGGAATGATATCCAGCCGCTTGTGCTCGTTGGTGGGCAACTGGCGGAAGTAGGTTCCCAGCAGGTAAGAAAGTGAAGCTGAGGTGTTGATGCCCTCGTTCCATCCCCGGAAGGGCTTGCGAACCGAGGTCTCGACAATCGCCGGCCGGACCACGGCAATCGGCAGCCCGGCCCCGAACTTATGAATCAGCGATTCAGCCAGGCTTTTGGTCAGGGTGTAGGTGTTCGGCCACCCGAGTTCCTGGGCGCGCGTGGTACCGGCTTCGGTCATGTACTCCCGCAGCCAGCGGATGCGGTTCTTTCTCACCTGATTCTCGAGCGCTATGCCTTTCAGATCCTTGGCAGCGTGTTCTTTTTGAAGCGCCTGTTTGGTCAGCTCAGCGGTGACCTCGCCCGCTTCGGCTTTCTGTTCCACGCTGCGAATCAACTCGTGCAGCGATCGCCATTCCTTCTCGGCGTCAAATCCAGGTATGTTCGCCGGCGTGTAATCGGGTCGCAGTCTCTCCAGCACCCGCCCATCCTTCGCCCCCGCCACATAACATGTGGACAAATGCAGCAGTCCGGCATGGTCACAGCTGCGCACGAACTCGACCACATTGACCGCGGCGTCCACATTGGTAAGCAGCGCGTCACGAAGATCGGGATTGAAGTCGGTCAATCCCGAGCTATTGATCACCAGGTCGAGATTCTTCTTCAGGCGATCCGCCACTTCAGCAGACAGTCCCAGCCCCGCCCGGGTGACATCGCCCTCGACTACCTCCACCCGCTCGCTCAGGAACCGGGGGAGATCGGCTCCGAATTTCTCGTACAAGTGGATCAAAGACTGGCGACGCCTCCACTAGCTTTTCGAAGCGATGCAATGCCGGATTCGATTTCTGCCGCCGAACCAACAGGTAGATACGACCGGTTTCCGGCAAGTCCATCAGCGTGTTCGCCAGCCAGACCTTGCCAATGAAACCGGTTACCCCAACCAGCATTACGTGCTTGCCCGCGAACGCCTTGCGCACAGACAGCGGACGACTCTCGCGTCGTGTCTCGAAGGTCACAATCGGCCGTTCCCGCGGCGCCACGTTCCTCTCGGCAGGCACTACCGCAGCTTCGAGCTGTTCGACGCCGACGAGATCGAGGTCACTCACCAACTGCTCGGCGGAACGCCTGCCATTTGGTCCGGCACCGGTAATCCAGGCCAGTAGTCCGCGCGGACGAATCACCGGCTCCAGCAATCGCCCAGTGGCAATTCCGTCGCGAAACTCCAGGCGATTGGCGATCACCCAGCTGACGCCCAGATGCTGCGCCAGGGGCCGCATCACATGACCCAATCCCTGGCTCACGAGGACAACCTGAGCACCGGAATCGACGACTTCTTTAAGTTGCTTCAAACCATCATTTTTGAGGAATGGCTGTAAGCGATACTTAAAGTACTCCTCACCCAGCAAATCAAGCCGGTCCCGGCTTACGCCGCGCAGCGGCATGTGCAACACCCGGGTGGCAAATGCCCGGTTGGTTGCGTAAAGAAAAGGCCGCGCCAAAGCCATTACGAATACCGAGAGCCGCCGCATCCAGCGTTCGGAAAAGGTTTGTGCGTTCCAGGCAAAGAACGCGACCGGGCGCACGGTGGTGAGTTCCAGCAGACTGCCTTCGACCCGCCAGTAAACCTTTGCGGCGGAGCCTTCCGGGCCAGAATTTGTGCCAGCAGTTAGCAAGATAATTTTAACGACAGGCAAAAGCCCCCGAAGGGGCCGCCCATGAAGCTTACCATTGTAAACAATTGTGCCCAAAGGGCGAAGGTGGCTTGCCATATTCCGCCTAGGGGAAGGCTGAGGAGGCCCGACCTGCTCTCAGGGCTGCTGTGAGGCGGGTCTTTCCAGGAGAAACGATGTCAACTCTTCCAACAGGCGATCTCGCCCTCGATCAGCCCGGTCCAGGTGCACGAAATGAGTTGCGTTGGGAATAACCACGACCTTCACCCGCGGAGCGTGGACCAGATGGGTCGCCAAGGTCTCGCGGTCGGCTGGCCGGGACCAAAAATCGCGTTCGGACGCGATCACCAGCGTGGGAACTCGAATGAGAGACGCGTCCCATAACTGGCGGCCGATAGCCATATAAAAGCTGTCTTCGAGTGCTCCGCAAGGGGAACGAAAACTTGGAGGAGTTCGCATGCCGCTTTTAGGATCGCTTGCCAGGGCTGCCTTTGCGTAGGCGCTCGCGACCGCCGGATCGCGCCAGGCGGTTTTGTCCTCGAGGGGAATGCTCTTGTCCCACACTCCGAACAAAGACTTCTCGGTATTGAATCTATAGGTGCCACAGGAGGCTTCGTTGTACTGTCCGGGATGTTTTGCATCCTCCAGATCAGTGCCGTGGCCGAGATATGCATGCTCGGAGCTTCCTCCGTACAAGCTGTTCAGCATCACCAGCCCGCTGACCTTATCGGAGTAAATGCTGGCGTAGTAGCCCGCCCACTGGCCACCCGTAGCCCATCCCAGGAGGGCCACTCGCGACACATGCCGCCGTTGGCGGATCCAATCGATTACCGACCCGATGTCGCGGGCCGCGTCGCTGGAACGCACGAGAGGAGAACCTGGCTTTGGAGGCTCATTCATTTCTTCCGGTCGGGTTGAGCCGCCGTATCCACGCAGATCCATTACGTAAACTGCAAAGCCGCGCTGCGCCAGGTCGGCTGCCAATGACCCTCCGGGAACCTGCAGATCAAACGACGCCACACCCGGCACGCGTGCTCCGTGGATCAGCAGTAACGGTTTGGCATCCGAGGGATGAGCGGCCACAACTTCGCGAACAAACAGCTGGATTCCGGCTTCGCCAGCGACCTGAAAGTCCTCACGATGAATTTGGCGGCCTGCTTCGGACTGGCCGTAAGCGAAAGGCATTGGCCCAAACGCTAGAAGGATTGCGAATAAAGCCAGCTCGCAGAAGCGCAAACGGTTCGGCCGAGCGAGTTCTGCGCCTGGTCGCCAATTTTTCATTTTGCCGCCATGCGTGCAGGCGTCGCGTCCATCTTCATGAACAGAGTCAAGACTCCGCTCATGGCCAGAGCCGCGCCCACGACAATCAGCCCGCCTTTAAAGCCGCCGGTGGAGTTCCGTACAATCCCGATTACATAGGGGCCGAAGAAACCTCCCAGATTTCCCACCGAATTGATCAGGGCAATCCCAAAGGCCGCGGCCGTCCCGGTCAGAAAGCTGGAGGGCATGGCCCAGAACGGTCCGCACATGGAGAACTCAGCCAGTACTGCCACGCTGATTGCGATGATCATCGGAGTCACCGAGGTCATGTAGGCTGCCGTAACCAGCGCAGCCGCACCCAGAAAGCCCAATGACGCCACGTGCCACCGCCGTTCCCCGGTGCGGTCGGAATGCTGTCCAACAATCACCATGGCGATTGCCGCTGCGACATAAGGGATGGTGGACAACAAGCCGATGAAAAAAGCGTTGACTCCGGAAAGACTGCGAATGAGGTTGGGCAGCCACAAACTGATTCCGTAACCTACGGTATTGATTCCGAAATAGATAAACGCCGCCAGCCAGACCCGCGGATTCAGCGCGGCGGCGCGCACGTTTCCGCCTCCCGCCGCCGACAGAGCCTCTCCTTCGCGGCGCAGCGTCTCGAGCAGCCACTGGCTGTGCTCCGGCCGAAGCCACCTGGCGTTCTGCGGATGGTCGGTGAGAAAGTAGAACACCACGATCCCCAGAACCACCGCCGGAATTCCTTCCATCAAAAACAACCACTGCCAGCCCGCCAGTCCGCCTAGCTGGTGCAGCCGTAACAAGGCCCCGGAAATTGGTCCACCGACGACACCTGACAGTGGCGCCGCAGTCATGAACCAGGCTACTGTTCGCGCCCGCGCCCGCGCCGGAAACCAGTTCTTCAGATAGAGAATTACGCCAGGAAAAAATCCTGCTTCCGCCGCCCCCAGCAGGAAGCGCAGGGTGTAGAAGCTGGCCGGAGAATTCACGAACACCATCGAACTGGAAATCAAGCCCCACAGCACCATCAGGCCGGTAATCCAGCGCCGCGCCCCCACCCGTTCCAGCAGCAGGTTGCTGGGAACCTGAAAGAAGAAATATCCGGCAAAGAACATTCCTGCACCCAGCCCGTAAACCGCGTCATTAAAGTGCAGCTGCGACTGCATCTGCAACGCCGCGAATCCGACGTTAATGCGGTCCAGGTACGCAACGATGTAGAGGATGAACAGGAACGGCACCAGCCGCAAGGTAAGCTTCCTGACGACTTGGGCTTCAAGGTCGGCGCCGGATTTCGGTTGAGTGGACAGGATGAGAAGCAGCCCCAAATTCCGTTTGCGAGGCCCGATTCTACGCTAATCGGAGCTGTTGGCGAATATCCGCCACGATTTTCAGCGGAGGCTGATCGACATTGACAACGATGCCGGAGTCGGGCTCCTCCAGAGTCGCCAGCTGGCTGGAGAGCAACTGCTCGGTGGCAAAGTGTCCATGGCGCGCCAGCAGGCGCCGGTAAATCAGCTCCCGGCTGCCTCGCAGATATACGATTTCTAGATCGACGCCCACCGAGAGCTGCTCGCGGTAACTGCGCTTCAGCGCCGAGCAAGCCAGCGCCACATTCTTCTGTTCTCTACTCCATTGCAGCATTGCGTTGTGGATCGCCGCAATCCACGGAGCGCGATCGGCATCTTGCAGCGGAATCCCCTGCCGAATCTTTTCGATGTTGGCGGCGGAATGGAAATTGTCAGCGTCGGCGAATTCCCAACCCAGCTGGGCAGCCAGCAACTCTCCAATGGTGGTCTTGCCTGCTCCCACCACGCCCATCAGCATGACGATCATGAGGAATAGTGCCCCGCCAGCCACTTCTGCCGCGCAGGCTGGGAACTCTAGTGGTCGTAGGTCTTGTTCTGGCTATAACGGGAGTTCGAAACCGTAAACGTTCCGCTCGATCGCGCCAGCACCTTGATGTAATTTCCGTCGGCATCGCCCGAATTGGCCACAAACGCGGCGGCCACATTGTGGTCTTCGCCCGCGTCTTCGGCTTTGTGCAGCTGCCAGAAATCGATGAGCCCGGGGGAGTCCGCCACCGTCTGCCAGGCCTCAGGACTGCCGCCCTTGTGCGGTCCGTTGTTCATGATGGCAACTTTAGGATGCAGAGCCCACACCAGCGCCTTCGAGTTCGACTGGTCCCACCCGTGGTGCGAAACCAGGAACACATCCACCGTCCCAATCAGGTTGTCGGGACACATCAACTCTCTTTCCTTCTTCTTGGTCAGGTCTCCCAGATCGAGGAAGGTGAACCTGCCATAAGTGACCAGCACGCCCAGCGAGCGGGCATTCTCGGTCGTATCCGTTTCCGGTTGAGCTTCTCCTGAGCAATAAGGGTTTGCGATTCCGGCTCCGGGCAACGGCGTAGCGATATGCTCACCCGCCGCAGTAATGACTCGTACCGTGACATCACCGAACGGAATGCCGTCGCCCGGCTTCACCACCAGGTGCTTGCCCTTTGCGACAACTTTCTCGTAGGCAGCGTAGTCCCGCCGGGTATCGTCGGAATCCTCCTGATTGGGACCGTGATCGACAAATGCATCAATCTTGATCTTTTGTGCCAGCTGCGTGACTCCGCCCACATGATCGACATGGTAATGCGTGATCAGCACGTAGTTGAGCTTTTTCACGTGCGCCAGTTTGGCCGCAGCCACGATGCGGTCGGCATCGCGCCCGCCGAATCCGCTCCATCCGGTATCGATCAGCAGCGATTCGCCCGAAGGATTCACCAGCAGCGTCGCCTGCCCGCCCTCCACATCGATCGAGTAGATCTGCAGTTGTTTCGGACGCGCCCAAACTGCAAGCGGCAGTCCCAGGCACAGACACAAGCAAATCAGCAATCGCCTCATCGTCCCCCCACACGTCTGAGTTGCAGACTCCAAGGTTAGCAGAGCTTTGCGATGCTCAAAGCCTGCGGAACCAAAAACGAAAAGGGTGCCCGGAGGCACCCTTCGCAGATCTGGGTCGTTGAATGCGCGGTCAGCTGAGCACTTTCATGCCTAGGGTCGCTTTCTCATCCCGAAACCCGGTCAAGCATCGTTTGGCCGTCTCCAACTCGGGATAGCGGCTGCCTTCCTGCTCGATCAGGTAATACTCGATGCCGCCGCCATTCTCCGCTGCCTGGAAAATTCCTTTCCAATCCGCCGAGCCTTCACCAAAAAGCACGGCATAGCCCTTTTCCGGACTCCAGTCTTTGCAATGAATGGATCGTATCCGTCCTGGATTCGCCCGGATCCACTCCACCGGGCTCCCGCCCGCCTCCAGGCAGGTGCCAACGTCCAGTTGCAGCATCACCGATGGCTCGGTCTCTGCCGCCAGCACTTCAATCGGCCGCTTCCCTTCCACTGTCCGAAACTCCGGCTGGTGATTGTGATACCCAACCTTCAATCCTGACGGCTCCAGTTCGTCCGCGGCATGGTTGAGGGTTTCGGCCACTTGCTTCCATTTTATCGAGTCCCGTGCCTTCCGCCTCGGAACTCGCCATCACCATGTACTTGCTGCCGAGCAGCAGATTCATGTCGCGGGCACGGCTGAGTTTGTCCGGGCCAAAATACGCACTATCGTTGTGAGTTGAAAAACAGCGCACGCCGAGCTTGTCAAGCAGCTCGCGCATGGTCTTGGTCTCGGCCTCGCTCCACTCAAAATAGGGAGCATAGAACTCCAGCCCCTGGTAACCCATGCCGGCGACCGCCCTCACTGTCGCGGGAGCATCCTTCTGCAGCTCATCACGGACGGAATACATTTCGAGTCCGACGGGAATGGCCCCGTCACCGCCCGCCGCATGCAAATACGCTGCGGGGAACAGATTAGATGCTGCCGCATTTGCCGCCCACGCGGCTGGCAGCATGGCCGCCATTCCCAGAAATGAGCGGCGGCTGCATGAGGATTGCGGAATAGAAGAATTTGGCAGGTGCGAGTGCGGCTTCATGGCAACTCAGCATACTCCGGACGCCATCGGGAATGCATCGCTATAATTGATGCTTAGTGCGTATCCCGCATTTCCTCTTATGATTCAGACCCTTTTCGGCAGTTTAGACCAGGAGCAGAAGCCCAGCTTTATCGACCGCATGAAAGAAGCGGTCACGCGCACCCGGGAGAACCTCGCCGAGCGCATTGATGACGTCGTATCCATCGGCAAAGAAATAGACCGCGACACGCTCGATGATCTGGAAGCCACCCTGATCGGCGCCGACCTGGGCTCTGCGACCACCCACGAAGTGCTCGAGAAGCTGCGCGATAAAGCCGATCGCAAGCAGATCAAGGATGTGGATGAACTCAAACGGCTGCTGAAAGAGGAGCTGCTCGCGATCCTGAGCGTTGCGGAAGAGCAACCGGTGCGGCGAGTGGAAGGAACCCCGGAAGTGATTCTCGTGGTGGGCGTTAACGGGACCGGCAAGACGACCACGATCGGCAAGCTGGCGCAGGTGCTGCGTTCGCAGGGCAAGACCGTCCTGCTTTGCGCGGCTGATACCTTCCGCGCGGCGGCCATTGAGCAATTGGAAGTCTGGGGAGACCGAACCGGAACGGAAGTGATCCGCACCAAACCCGGTGGCGACCCGGCGGCGGTATTGTATGACGCGTTGCAAAGCGCCACTGCCCGCAACACAGACTATGTGGTGGTCGATACCGCGGGCCGTCTGCACACCAAGACCAATCTGATGACCGAACTGGAGAAGATGCGGCGCACTGCACAGCGAATTATTCCGGGCGCTCCGCATGAGACGCTGCTGGTGATGGATGCCACCACCGGGCAAAACGGGTTGCAGCAGGCGCGTCTTTTTACCCAGGCCGCCGGAGTGACTGGGATCGTCCTGACCAAGCTCGATGGCACGGCGAAAGGCGGCATCGTGGTGGCGATTTCCCGGGAGTTGCAGCTGCCCGTCCGCTATGTGGGCGTGGGAGAAAAGATCGGCGACCTTCTGCCTTTCGACGCCAAAGAGTTCGTGGATTCGCTGTTCGCATAGGAGGAATCATGCCGATGCCCTCGAAACCGTCTTGGCCGCAAGCTCTGAAATCGCTGCTGCGCCGTCTGTGGCGGCGTCCTCAGAGTCCCCTGATCCCTATGCCGATCGAATGGCCCCGGTGCGGCGTGGACCGAGAGGTAAAAGTGGAGCGGCGGTGGCGGAGCCGGAACCGGAGTCCTTCAACTTCTTTCCTCCGCGGCGATCGTGAAGCACAGCCGTCACCGGGGAATACAGGACGAGACATCATCCCAGGCGACCGGAAGACCACGGACACTCACATGATGAGCCGCGAAGCCGACGAAAGATTTCTGCGCCGGGCGTTAGAACTCGCTCGACAGGGGACAGGGCTGGCCTCGCCCAATCCCCGGGTCGGCGCCGTCGTTGTGGACGATTCAGGCAATGTGCTGGGCGAAGGCATCCATACCTATGAGGGAAGGAAGCATGCAGAGATTCTGGCCATGGAGCAGGCGGGATCGAAGGCATGTGGCGCCACCCTCTATCTGAACCTGGAACCCTGTTCCCACCACGGCCGAACCGGACCCTGTGCGGATGCGATCGTGCAAGCCGGTATCCGTCGCGTGGTCGCGAGCATGGCTGATCCCAATCCCACTGTCTGCGGCAAAGGCTTCGCGCGGTTGCGCGAGGCCGGAGTTCAAGTGGCTTCCGGCATACTGGAAGAGGAAGCCTCGGTCCTCAACGAACCTTTTGCCAAGTACATCCGCACCCACACCCCACTGGTCACGCTTAAGGCGGCGATGACGCTCGACGGGAAAATTGCGCCGCCCCCAAGCGAATCGCACAATCCCACGGCTCAGGGCGCAGGCGGCGCCACTGGCGGATGGATCACCAGCGAACCGGCGCGTGACCATGTGCAACAGCTTCGGCATCAGCATGACGCCATCATGGTTGGCGTCGGCACGGTGATTGCGGACGATCCGCTGCTGACCGATCGCACTGGACTGCCGCGGCGGCGGCCCCTGCTCCGGGTCGTGCTGGATTCCCGGCTGCGCCTGCCGCTGGAATCGCGGATTGCTCAAACCGTGAACAGCGACGTACTGGTGCTTTGTTCTTTTGCCGAAGAAAAAAGAAAACAGCAGCTGCAGGACCGTGGCATTCGCGTCGAGCAGATTGGTACGCTCGCCGCCGATGGCCACCCCGAGATGACCGGAATTGCCCGGCGCCTGGGTGAACTCGAAATCACCAGCCTGCTGATCGAAGGCGGCGCGCTGGTGAATTGGGCCGCGCTGGCCTCCGGAATCGTGGACAAAGTCTTTCTGTATTACGCGCCCAAGATCCTCGCCGGCACCGGCTCGGTGCCCTTCGCTGCCGGGGCGGGCTTTCCTCGCATGAGCGATGCTGCCTATGTGAAAAGTCTCAAGCTCCACCGCTTCGGGGAGGACTTCGCAGTAGAGGGTTACCTGCGAGATCCCTACCAATAGGGCAACCACTCCCGCTACGGACAGGCTTCGCTTCAGCAGCTTTCCTTTTGGCTTCAGTCACTTACCGCTATCGCCCCTGAAATCTGGTTGGTCAAGTCCCAGTGCCGGCCAGAAACAACCTACCCCGAAACTCAGCCATCCAAGCCCCGGAAGCAGACTCGCGTGTTTTGTTGAGTGGGCTGACGCTGCCCTATTTTTTACGGACTGATGCTAGATCTGGGACGTGAAAACCGCGTTTCTTGGGGCATAAAGACACGTTTATCGGGTTCAGGCGAACCCGATAAGAGGATTGCTGATTTTTGCTCTGCACCGGGCCGAGTTCAGCAACCGCACCGGCAAAATGCACCTGAATATCTACACGTCGAGGGAATTTCAGCGTTGCCTCAGAGCCGGGGCGACCCAGGCCGCCACGTAGTCACAGTTGCAGTTTCAGAATGCTCAGAATCGCTCTGGCCGTGCGATGCAATCAGGGCAAAAATCCGCCGGATGCAGGAGGCTGTAATTCTCTCTTCAGCCGGTGACCGGATCGAGACAGCTGATGCTACAGAAACACGACTGTTCCATAGAGGCGACGGCCATCAATAACTTCAGGGTACAAAGCACGAGTCACGCTACTGCTGACGCTGCGGAGTTGTTGCCTTCGTTCCTTGTGATCGGTCCGCCGCGCACCGGCACCAGTTGGTTGCACGAAGTGCTGCGCAGCCGGACCCTGCTTCCCAGTCCTACGAAAGAGACTCGCTTTTTTGACACTCACTTTCAGCGTGGGACGGCCTGGTATCGCGCCCATTTTCCTAAACCCGACGGCCGCCGCATTATGGGCGAAATTTGCCCCACTTATTTCTCTTCGCCTGAGGCGCGAACCAACATCGCACGCACTTTGCCCGGTGTGAGGGTTGTTTGCCTGTTTCGCAATCCTGTGGATCGGGTGCTCTCGCTGTACCGGGTAAAGCGCGCGTACGGAATGATTCCCTGGAACCTGGAACAAGCTGTCAGACGCGATCCCGAACTCGTCGAATCGAGCAAGTACGGCACCTATTTCAAAGCGTGGCAAGGCGACCTCGGGGAACATCAGGTGCTGGCCACGGTGTATGACGACCTGCGTGACGATCCCCAGAACTATGTGGACCGGCTGGCTGACTTCATCGGGATTCCGCGCTTTTCACTCACCGGCTCCTGAACTGCAACTATGTGCATGCCTCCGAGAAGATGACGAATCCGCGCAGCTACTATCGCACCCGCAGCGCCACCGCCATGGCGGAATGGTGCAAGGCGCGGCGTCTGGACGGCGTAGTGGCTGCAGTAAAACAGTCCCGCCTGATCAAGCTGTTCTTGGGGGGAGGGCCGGCATTCGGAGAGCCTCCGAAAGAGTTGAAGGAGGAGTTATACGAGCTGTTCCGTCCGGAAATGGAAGCATTGGAAGCCCTGCTTGACCGCGACTTCTCAGCGTGGAAGTACTTGGACGCGTCTGCTATGGCGCCGCAGACGACCGGCTAAGCGCCGCTACAGCGCGCTGAGGCCGTCCCATTCGCAGCACTTGAACCGCGACCTGGAGCAGACCGCCGCACAAGTCAGCGGAAATACACCCAGGCCGCCAGGGCGATCAGCACGATCGTCAGCACCCACAACATTGGTTTGCTTTGCTTTTTCTCCGCCATCATGCAGGCATCTTACCCAATTCGGGGCAGTTGCGGAATGCCTTCCTGGTAGACAGTTGCAAAAATACTTAACGTTTCGGGTGCGCGCTTTCCCACCCTCATAGTGCGCTGAGAAACTGCGTCATCTCAGGGGAGTTCCAATCGACTGGACCAATCAGTTTGCGGCGAATGATTCCCTGCCGGTCGATGATGTAGGTTTCGGGCCAGCCAAAGGTGCCGTACATGGTGCTGATTCTCTCGGCAGGGTCGCGCACCGTAATGAAATCGATGGCATGGGCCTGGAGGAAGCGGTGATAGGCGTCGCCGTCTTCATCAATGCTCACTCCCACCACGGTAATGCCCCGGCTGCGCATGCGCTGCTGCATGCTGACCAGCGAGGGCGTCTCTTCCACGCACGGCGGGCACCACGTCGCCCAGAAATTGAGCACTACCACCTGTCCGCGAAATTGGCTGAGAGTGACGCTGCGATCCGAATCTTTTAGGGTGAAATCGGCGGCGGCCGCGCCGATGTGTTGCGGCCGCGAACTGGAGTAGCGGCCCGCAAACACGATTGTGGCCGCGAGTGCAACCAATGCGAGTCCGGCGAATAAGAGGTTTTTCATTGCAACACTGATTCTCACAGGTTAGTGCGGCTCAAGTCTATCGCGCCCTGTCTCCGAGAGAGCACACGCCAGACTACCTGCTCTACCTGGGCTGCATCTCAAAACTCCAACACCAGGGAGGCCACCAACCATGGGATGGGTAGAAGACCAGTTCGAGAATCAAGACCGCACAAACGCTTCCGCTAGGGCCGAGACTCAGGCCGAGGCCACCTTTGAAGCCCGGGCGGCTCGAAAATGGAACAGCCTGCTCACTGGTTTTGAGCAGGATGCCGAAGAGTACCGACAACTCAACGGCACGGCGGACTTCACTCGTCTTTCGGAATTCGAGTGCCGCATTTCGAATGCTGCGTCGAGCACCGCAGCCCGTGTTACCGCCGATCTCTCGGCGCACACCATCGACTACAGCTACGAACCAGAAGCCAAGAGCACTGCGGTTCCCGAGGGAGGAGTGCTCTCGCTGCGAGACTCCGGCAATTCTGTGGATCTCTATTCCGCCGACCAGCGGGTGACTGCGGAGCAGGCGCGGCGGCTGATCCTCGAGCCCCTGCTGTTTCCATCCAAGCCCTTGCCGCAGGAAGCTCCGCTGAAGAAGACTGGCAGCTAGCGCACCCATTCCGCGCTCTGTTTGTTTACATCAGAGACGGCCTTGCTGATGACGCGACCGTTTTGTGGTTCAATGGTCGGCATGGCCTCGCACAACTCTCATTGCATCAGCAGCTTGTTGCCCATCCTGGCGATACTTTTCACGACCTTCGTGGCAGGGCCGCTCACTCTGCAAGCTGCGCAAACACCGGAATCCGGCAGCTATCTCCTGTTTGTCGGAACCTACACAGCGGGTGAAAGCAAGGGGATCTACGCCTACCGCTACGACGAAAAGACCGGGCAGGCAGCCCCTCTCGGACTGGCCGCGCAAACTGAGAACCCGTCCTATCTGACGATCGAGCCAAGCCATCACTTTCTTTATGCGGTCAATGAAGTCGGCAACTACGAGGGCAAGAAGAGCGGCGGTATCAGTTCGTTCAAGATCGATCCTCAGACCGGCAAGCTGTCATTCCTAAATGAAGTCGCCTCTCTCGGAGCCGACCCCTGCTACGTCATCACCGATAAGACCGGCAAATACCTGTTGGTAGCCAACTACACCTCGGGCAACATAGCCACCTTTCCAATTCTCGAAGATGGAACCCTGGGAAAAGCTTCCGCTTTTGTGCAGCATACCGGCACCGGCCCAAATCATGAGCGACAGGAAGGCCCTCACGCTCACTGGATCGAGACCACATCCGATAACCGTTTTGCGATTGTCTCCGACCTCGGCCTCGACAAATTGCTGATCTATAAGTTCAACGCGAAAGACGGCTCGCTTACCCCTAATCAACCACCGTCGGCCAACGTGGCGCCGGGCCAGGGACCTCGTCACGCGGTGTTCCATCCCAATGACAAGTTCGTCTACGTGCTCAGCGAAATGGGCTCGACGGTTACGGCCTTTGCCTTCGATGCCGCGCATGGCAGATTGAAACCGTTCCAGACAATCTCATCGCTTCCGAAAGGCTTTTCCGGGAGCAACGATGCCGGGGAACTCAAAATCGACGCGAGTGGCAAATTCCTCTACGCCTCCAATCGCGGCGATGATAGCATTGCGATCTTTGCGGTGGATCCCGAGAAAGGCACTCTGACCGCCGCCGGTCGTGTTTCAGTCCAGGGGAAGACTCCGCGGAATTTCGAGTTCGATCCTGCCGGCCAGCGGCTGCTGGTGGCCAATCAGGATTCCGGAGACATCACGGTCTTCGACATCAATCCGAGTACCGGAGGCCTCACCCCTACGGGCGAAGTGATCAAGGTACCCTCCCCAGTCTGCATCAAGTTCATGCCCTTGCCCTGAAGGGGAGTTGCGCAGACGAATGATCTGCGGAGCAACTATTTGTCAGAACGCGGCGCCCGTTCGGCATGCCCGGGGAAGACTCCCGTTACCAACTCTCCGTTCTCGATCACCGGCTGGCCGTTCACCAGCACAAACTGAATTCCCGCTGACGGCCGTAAAGGCTCGTCAAAGGTGGCCTGATCGATCACCCGTTCCGGATCGAACGCGGTAATGTCAGCATCGGCCCCCACACGAATTCTGCCTTGATCGGCAAACACCGGCGCCCGTTTCTCCAGGCGCTGCGCCGGCATCAGGGTTATTTTCCGCAGCGCCGACATCAGCGTCAGTGCTTTCTCTTCGCGAACGTAGTGGCCCAGCAGCCTCGCATAGGTTCCCTGCCCTCGTGGATGAATCTTAGGTCCGGTGATGCGCATGCCGTCGCTCGCAATCATGACCATAGGATTGGCAATGGCCGCGCGAGCCGCCTCCTCCGGAATGGAATAGATGACAACGGGTCCGCCTTGCTTGCGATACTTGTCAAAGCTCTCGGCGGTCAAGCGCTCGCCGGTTCCGGACCATTGCAGGTCCTTGTAGGTGATGCCGAAACGCTCCTGCCAGCCAGGGTCGAACACGCTCGACTCCAGATTGGTGGAAGCTGCGGTATAGGGATAACACTCAGTGGAGACATCCAGCCCGCGCTTCTGCGCTCCTTCCACCATGGCGATAAGCTGGGGAGTGTCCCGCAATCCCATGCTGGTGATGTGGACCACGTGCAGCGGCGCTCCGGTCGCAGCGGCGTCGGCGATCACCTCTTGCAATCCTGCCAGGCCGGTCTCCGGTTCCTTGATTCCGGCGTAGCGCAAGTGGACGTGAACCGGGGCATGGTATTCAGCGGCAATCTTGAATACATCCACGATCTCCTGATGCGAAGCCGCTGGAGTGTAGTTAATCCCCATGCCGACCGCCAAAGCACCCTGGCGCAAACCTTCGTCAATTCCGCGACGGATTTCGTCGAGCTCCCCCGCGCTGGCCTGGTGGCGTACCGCGTCCCCAGTCGGCAGGAAATTTCCGGGATCGTGCATCACTTTCATGCGCACCGGAATGTGCCCGATGCTCACTCCGAAGTTGATCAGCGTCTTGCCTTCGCGCTCCGCATACCAGCCATTCACATCGTCGGTTCCAACCTCCAGTTCGAGGGAGGTCGTTACCCCATCATGCGCCTGGAATTCGTAATTGCGCGGGCTTTGCCCGTGCTCATGCAGGTCAATGAAGCCCGGAGCCACAACCAGTCCCTTGGCGTCAATGGTCCGCCGGCCGCGCAGAGGAGCAGCGGAAATGGCGCGGATTTTCCCGGCAACGATTCCGACATTTCGCACCGCGTCCAGGCCGCTCTCCGGGTCCATGACGCGGCCGTTCACGATGACAATGTCGTACTCCTCGCTGTCAGTTGTGGAGGCACCTGCCGCCATCGGAAGCAGAACCAGCACCGCGAGAAAAACATGAAGATGCACGATCGATGCGAGACTCACCGAATATCTCCTGGGACGGACTGCGGATTCTATGTTGGGATGGCGCCCCAAAGCAAGAAATCCAAACGACCGGCAACACTCCGGCTGGCCCCGGTTAAATCGAGCAGCCCGGCACTTTCATTGTTAGACTACTCCGCGGTTAGACTACTCCACGCTGGTAAACGTCAGCCGGGAGAGAGCAATTCATGATCCGGAAGCCGACGCTGTGGGCCGAATTAGTAGCTGAGTTTCTCGGCACGTTTGTGCTGATCCTATTTGGCACCGGCGTGGTAGCTATGGTGGTGCTGTTCCCGGCGAAGATTCCCGGTGAACTGGTACACGGCGGATATACCAACATCACCCTGGGCTGGGGTCTCGGAGTCACCATGGGCATCTACGTGGCGGGCAAAACTTCCGGAGCCCACCTCAATCCGGCCGTCACCCTTACCCTCGCCGTCTTCCGTGGATTCTCCTGGCGCAAAGTAATTCCTTACTCGCTGGCCCAGACCGCAGGTGCATTTCTGGCGGCTGCGGTGGTGTATTGGAACTATCTGCCCGCTTTTCGTCAGGCGGATCCAATGCTCGAAAAGACTGCCGGCGTGTTTACCACCTTCCCGGCGTTTCCCGGACTTCCACAGGCAGGGTTTCTCGATCAGGTAATCGGAACCGGGCTGTTGCTGCTGCTCATTTTGGCAATCACCGATGATTTCAATGTTCCAACAGTGGCCAATCTCGCGCCCCTGATGATCGGGCTGGTTGTTGTCGCCATCGGCATGAGTTTCGGAGGCATGCACGGATATCCGATCAATCCCGCGCGTGATCTCGGGCCACGCCTGTTTACCGTCCTTGCCGGATTCCGCAACAACGGCATTACCGACGGTACTCACGTGTGGTGGGTCCCGGTTGTGGCTCCGCTGCTCGGCGGTTTAGTGGGAGCCGCGCTTTATGAGTTCGGGATTCGACGCTTCTTGCGACCCGCATCCAAGGCGCTTCGCCCCGCCTAGAAATACAAGGAGGGCTCTTGGCTTACATTCTCGCTCTGGACCAGGGCACAACCAGCTCGCGGGCCATTCTCTTCGATCATGAAGGGACGATTCGCGCCGTGGCGCAGCGGGAGTTTGAGCAAATATTTCCGCAACCCGGATGGGTCGAACACGATCCCGAAGAAATCTGGACTTCACAAATCAGCGTGGCGGTTGAAGCCCTCAGCCGCGCTCAGCTGGCTGCGAAGGACGTGGCTGCGGTGGGAATCACCAACCAGCGCGAGACCGCCATCGTCTGGGACCGCGAGACCGGCAAGCCGGTTTATAACGCCATCGTCTGGCAGGACCGCCGTACCGCCGGGTTTTGCGACAAGCTTAAGGCCGGCGGCCAGAGTCGCTTCATCCAGCAGCGCACCGGTCTGTTGATCGATTCCTACTTCTCGGCGAGCAAGATTGTGTGGATTCTGGAGAATGTTCCCGGCGCGCGAGACCGTGCCAAGGCCGGCAAACTGGCATTCGGCACCGTGGACAGCTGGCTGCTCTGGAAGCTTACTAACGGAAACCTGCATGCCACGGACATCAGCAACGCCTCGCGCACCATGCTCTTCAATATTCACACCGCAAACTGGGATGACGAGCTCTTGCGCCTGTTCGGAATTCCAGCTTCGATGATGCCGGAAGTGCGCAGCTGCAGCGAGATCTACGCGGATATTACTTCCAGTCTCGGGCTGGGTGGCCTCCCTGTCGCTGGCATCGCGGGCGACCAGCAGGCTTCGTTGTTTGGACAGAGGTGCATCGCGCCGGGACTGGCGAAAAACACTTACGGCACCGGCTGTTTTCTGCTGCAAAACACTGGGACGCAAGCGGTAGCTTCAAGAAATCAGCTGGTCACGACGGTAGCGTGGAAAATCGGCAGCGCAACCGAATACGCGCTCGAAGGCAGTGTCTTCGTGGGTGGCGCAGTAGTGCAGTGGTTGCGCGATGGACTGGCCCTGATCCGCACCTCCGAAGAAGTCGAGCCTTTGGCCGCCTCGGTTGCCGACAATGGCGGAGTCTATTTTGTTCCCGCGTTCGTCGGGCTCGGCGCTCCCCACTGGGACCAGTATGCGCGCGGTTCATTATTCGGCATCACCCGCGGCACCAAAGCCGGCCACATCGCCCGCGCAGCGCTTGAGAGCATTGCGTACCAGGTTGCAGATCTGCTTGATGCGATGCAGGCCGATGCAGGAACGCCGCTGCAGGAGTTGCGGGTGGATGGCGGCGCCTGCCGAAATGACAAGCTGATGCAGTTTCAATCCGACATTATCGGGATACCTGTCGTCCGGCCCGCAGTGACCGAAACTACGGCACTCGGGGCAGCCTACCTGGCCGGCCTCAGCACCGGAGTCTGGCGACGACGTGAAAGCTATCGCGGCCATCCCACAAAAAGAAACCCGTTTCGAACCACGTATCCCCCGGTCCCAGGCCAAAGAGCTGCAGCAGCGCTGGAAAGAAGCGGTTTCACGCTCCAAAGCCTGGGAGGCTGCGCCCGCGCCATGAACCGCGACGCGATGCTACAGCGGGCATTCACTCGAACCGAGCCCTGGGACATTCTCATCGTCGGCGGCGGAGCCACCGGCATGGGCGCGGCAGTGGATGCGGCCGCCCGAGGCTACGAGGTTCTGCTCCTCGAGCAGAGCGACTTCGGCAAGGGCACGTCCAGCCGCAGCACCAAGCTGGTGCACGGCGGAGTGCGCTATCTCGAGCAAGGCAACATCTCGCTGGTGATGGAAGCGCTGCGCGAGCGCGGCATTCTGCGGCAAAACGCCCCCCATCTGGTAAGTGATCTTGCGTTTGTCGTTCCTCGCTATGACTGGTGGGAAGCTCCTTTCTACGGCATTGGCCTGAAAATCTACGATCTGCTGGCCGGAGAATACGGTTTCGGCAAGTCACAACTCTTGTCGCGCGAAGAAACTCTTGCTCGTCTGCCAACCATCAAGCGCGAAGGATTGCGGGGCGGCGTCGTGTATTACGACGGCCAGTTCGACGACAGCCGCCTGCTGATCAATCTCGCACAAACCGCCGCTGAACACGGAGCGACGCTGCTGAACTATTTCCCGGTTACCGGCCTGGTTAAAGCTACGGATGGTTTTGTAGCGGGAGTAGAAGCCCGCGACTCCGAAAGCGGGAAGAGCCTGAGGGCGCTCGCCAAGGTTGTCGTCAACGCCACCGGCCCGTTCAGTGACCATTTACGCCGCATGGCGGACTCGTCGGTTACGTCGATGATCCAGCCCAGCCAGGGTATCCATCTCGTCTTTGACCGGTCATTTCTGGCGGGAGACAGCGCGATCATGGTTCCGCATACCCGCGATGGACGGGTGATGTTCGCCATCCCCTGGAACGGTCACACAGTGGTCGGCACCACGGATACTCCGATTTCCGCTCCGTCGCTTGAGCCTCGTCCGCTGGCAGAGGAAGTGGATTTCATCCTGGAGACTGCCGGCAAGTATCTCGACAGGCCTCCCGAACGTCATGATGTGTTGAGCGTATTCGCCGGCATTCGTCCCTTGGTGAACAGCGGCAACGCAAACAACACGGCGGAACTTTCGCGCGACCACACCATCCGCATTGAGAACTCAGGCCTGCTCACTATCGCCGGAGGCAAGTGGACAACCTATCGCCGGATGGCTGAGGACTGTATCAACCAGGCGGCCACTCTGGCCCGCCTGCCCGAAATCGGCTGCCCGACGGTTCATCTGAACATTCATGGTTCGCGCTCGGAGAGCAGCAATCTGGAGAGTCTCGGCGCTTACGGCACCGATGCAATAGCAATTCGGAGACTGATCGACAAAGATGCCCGGATGGGAGAGCCGCTTCATGCTGGGCTGCCGTATTGTGGGGCCGAGGTTGTCTGGGCAGCCAGGGATGAGATGGCGCGCAGCGTAGAAGACGTACTCGCGCGTCGTACTCGCTGCATTGTTTCTCAATGCGCGGGCAGCTTCGGAGATGGCTTCGCAGGTTGCCGGCCTGATGGCGCAGGAGCTCGGCCGCACTGCCACCTGGGAAGCGGAGCAGGCCGCCAGCTTTCGCGAGCTGGCGCGCCAGTACACCATCGCATAATGCGCATTTCGGACTGTTGATTTTCACTTCCTGACTCGCGTTTTCGGGTTGCCCATAGCATGTCCTTCTGAGTATCCCAGGATAAGGGTATGCAAACTAGTGTGCGTAACCATGTCCAGCTGAGACCTTCTACATTGGCGGCCGGTTCGATGAGACTTGGGGCATGCGCAACCTCCCCCAGCGTAGCTCTCATTCTCTCGTCGCGGCATTCGTGCTTGCGATCTGTCTGTCGGCCGTGCCAGCCAAGAGTTTTGCTGCAGGCAAGCTGACGGTAAATCCTGCTGGCCTGCATTTTGGATATGTCACTGTTGGCCACACTTTGAGCCTCACCGCCCACCTGGCGAATAGCGGCAATTCGGCATTGAAGGTCTCGGCAATCAAATCGCCGGTTGCAGTATTTAAAGTGACTGGCGTAAAGCTGCCCTTGACCTTGGCCGCGGGAAAGAGCGCCGTGATCACGGTGAGCTTCACGCCTACGCGTCTGCAGCAGTGGCAAAACAACATCCTGTTTCAGAACAACGGCAGTACTCCCAGGATGTTTCTGAAGGCCTTTGGCTGGGGGCGGATCGGCTTGGCTGCTGCCACTCCAACCACTGTTGCTTTCCCCACCATAAGGGTGGGCGCGAGCGCCACCAGGACGGAGACCATCAAAAATAGCGGCAACGGTGCCATGATGATTCGTAGCCTGAGCAAGTCCGGTGCACCGGCCTTCAGTATCACCGGGCCGAAGCTTCCGCTCAGTGTTGCAGCCGGAAAGTCCGCTAGCTTTACCATTAAGTTCGCTCCCAGCGCGGCCGGGGCCAAGACGGGCACGGTCGTTTTTACAACCACTGCGCTCCACCCGAACGTAATGGTTGCGCTCACCGGGCAGGGCGGCACAACCACGGCCAGCAACCTCTCCGCATCTCCGGCGAGCGTGAGTTTTGGCAGCGTCACGGTTGGTAAGAGCACGACGAAAGCTCTGAAGCTCGCGGCCACGGGAGCGGCGGTCAAGGTTTCATCGCCCACTACCACCAACACTGAGTTCACTGTCACCGGCGCCACGTTTCCCATGACCATTGCCGCGGGGAGCACCGCTTCTTTCACAGTGAAGTTCGCTCCCAAAGCGAGCGGCGTTGCCAGCGGCAAGCTGACGTTCCCCAGCAATGCATCGAACTCGCCTGCCACCGCCGCTGTTTCCGGCACCGGAGCCACAGCCGCGAGTCACGAAGTCACACTCTCTTGGAAGGCCAGCAGCTCCGCGGTTTCGGGTTACAACATCTACCGGGGATCGACCAGCGGTGGGCCTTACGCGAAGGTCAATTCCGCTCTGAACGGAGACACCAACTACACCGATGGATCCGTGCAGGGTGGGCAAACCTACTACTACGTAACTACGGCCGTCAGCACCAAGGGTATGGAGAGCAATCACTCGAACCAGGTGGTTGCGACAATACCGAACTAGGCCTTGCGGCTAGTGTCGCGGGTGAAGTCGCCAAATTAACAACGGGCGAAGACAATGGCCAGGCGGCCGTCTTCGCCCGTTATTTTTTGAAGTTTTCTGGTGAGCAATTATCGGCCCCGGATGAGGCCTTCTCTGAAGCTGCGCCGCTACGAAGGTTTGGGAGTGAACGGGCTGGGTCGCGCACTCAAACGCCCGGCGATATTGCTCACCACCCCGCCGGAATGGAAGCCGGCCTTTCGCATTGCGGTATTCATATCCCGGTTCCGCATGAAGGTGTTCCACACGAACTGGCTACGGGCATTCTCCGCCATCAGCATGCTGATTCCGGTGTCGATGCCCAGCACATCCGGGGCGACCCAATTGGTGAGTGGGTTGAATGCATCCACAAATCCGTAGCGCTTCCAGATCTTCTGCCCGTAGTAGCTCCGCAGATTTTGCAGGACTTCCAAAGACTCTCGATAAACGAACGGCAGCGACCCCGCAGCAGCTGATGGAACGATCGTACCGTCAATCGGGCCTTGCATCGGCGGTCCACCCCATGCCACATATCCCCGGCTGGAATCGGAAGCTGTGATGCCCCAAACCTGGTCGGAATAGCAGGGGAACTTATCGCTCAGCTCCTCGCAGAAGTGGCGGTGAGCTTTGCAAGCAGTCACCGAATTATCGAAGTAATTGGCATAGTCATCGCGCTTGCCACGGAAATCAAACCAGGCATGGGAGAACTGGTGAATGAACAGCGGCGCCGGAACCGAAATAAACCGGTAGCCGGCGTACTGGATCTCAGGGCGCCGGATGCGGTGCCAGCATTCCGGCGGAATCGGCGCAGTCGGAGAACCGATTGCCAGCAGGTAGAGCATCATGGATTCGCTGTAGGAATCCCAGCGCAGCGAACTGAACCCGGCCTCCGGCGTCCATTCCAGAGGGAACGTATCGCCTTCGTTAAGCGCCCAGGGCCACTCCACCCGGTGGTAGAGGATGCGGGCGTGGGTGCGGATGTCATCGTCCTCGAAATACTCGTGGCAGGTCAGGACGCCGCAGAGCAGGATCGCCATATCGATCGGAGAAACCTCAGAGATGCCATGGCGCTTGCCGCTATCCATCTCCACGAAATGGTAGAAAAAGCCGTGGACGGTCGGGGCCTCGTGCGCCAGGAAACGTAAGGTCTTGCGTACCCGGGCGGTAATTTCCTGACGGGAAACGTACTCGCGATGATGCCCGATACAGAGAGCGGTCAACCCAAAGCCGGTGGCAGCAATGCTGCTCTTGGTGCGGTTATCGTTCCCTCCCGCGCGGGCGCGGTCCTTCACCAACCCGGTCTGTGGATGAGCTTCATTCCAGAAGAAATCGAAAGATGCGCGCTCCAGATCATCGAGCAGCGCCAGGTCGCCGGCTTCCGCAGGATTGCGCGGCGTAAACACGTCTGAGGTAAGGCTCTTCCCGGCCAGAGGAAGGATCGCAGCCCCGCTCAGAATCGTGCGCATAAATTCGCGTCGATTCCAATTCATCAAAGTGGCAACGCTAAGTCTAGGTGTTCCAACGCAATCTGGGGAGTTCTTGAATCAGGCTGGAACTCCCGCAGGCGACACCAATTTAGCAGAGCCGCAACCGCAGTCAATGGCCCGAAGCTGCCAGCTCGTTCCACTCGCGTAATCGGGCGAACCCCTGAGCTATATAAGTGCAATGTAATCAAGGGAAAAGCATGATTTTCGAGACATTGAAACTACCTGTGTTTTACGGCTGAAAATCAGTAGAATGCTTTCCGGGCCGGCGAGCCCATTTCGGATGCTCGCTTCGGCACTCTATGTATCTGTGAGAACAAACCTTAAGGCCAGTTTCCGGCATCTCTCGTAGCGCGAAAAGTTGAGAAGAGACACGGTTCCACTGCACTCGACTCAGGGCAACTCAGGACTTCTCAGGACTAGGAATGCAAAACCAGGAAGGCTTCTGGAGCGGATGGCAGGAGCGCCTCGCGGCGCTGCGCAACGTTCCCGCGGTCCTCAAAATCGTGTGGGAATCCGGACGCCTGGTAGTCACCCTGGGACTGGTTTTTCGGCTATTCGCCTCCCTCTTACCCCTCGCCCTGCTCTGGATCGGCAAGCTGATCATTGACGGCGTTTATCAGGCGCTTTCGCAGCATCACCCGGTTGCGCCGGGTTTCTGGTGGCTGGTGGCGGGTGAGTTTGGGCTCGCCGTCCTGGGAAGCCTGATTGCCCGGATAATCGATTATCTGGACGCCCTGCTGGCCGACAAGTACACGCGGCACGTCAGCATACGGGTAATGCAGCACTCCGCCGAACTGGACCTGATTGCCTACGAAGATCCTGAATTCTACGACCGCCTGGAGCGCGCCAGGGTACAGGCAACCGACCGCCTAGGGATGATCCAGTCGATCGGGCGGCTGGTGCAGCAGGCCATCACAACGGTGACGTTGTCGGTCTCGATCATGCTGTTCTCGCCCTGGCTGATGCTGCTGCTGATTGCGGGTGTAATTCCCGCATTCCTGGGCGAGAGTCACTTCGCTTTTTTGGGATACGCCAAGAACTTTCGCCAGACTCCGACTCGACGGCAGCTGGACTATTTGCGGGTACTGGGAGGCAGCCGCGAAGCCGCCAAAGAGCTGAAACTCTTCGGCCTGAACAAGTTCCTCACCGACCGCTTCACCCGCTTGTCGGACGAGATTTACGAAGAAAACGTGGATCTGGCGCGCCGACGTTTGGTCGCCGGCTCGGGCCTCTCGCTGATCGGGACGGTTGGCTATTATGCCGCTTACGTGTACGTGATCTGGCGCACGGTGCAGGGCGCCATGACCATCGGCACCCTGACCTTTCTGGCGGGCGCGATCATGCAGGCCAGCAGCAATATCCAGCAGATTTTCTCGACCGTGTCGAGCATCGCTGACCAGGCGCTTTTTCTTACTGACTTATTGGCATTCTTCGAAATGCAGCCGACCATCCGCTCGAAACCCAACGCGCTGCCGGCGCCGCGGCCTATTCGGGAGGGATTCGAATTTCGTAACGTCTCATTTCGCTATCCGGGAAACTCGCGGGTGGTGCTGAATCGCCTGAATTTTCACCTGCATCCCGGGGAACGGGTGGCGCTGATCGGCGAAAACGGGCAGGGCAAGACCACTATCGTCAAGCTGATCACCCGTCTCTACGATCCCACCGAAGGCCAAATCCTGCTCGATGGAGTGGATCTTCGCGAGTACGACCTGGAAAGCCTCTACCGTGAGATTGGGGTTATTTTTCAGGACTTTATGCGATATGAGATGAAGGCAGGGGAAAACATTGCAGTAGGCAAAATTGAGGAGTTAACTAATGTCGAGCTCCTCAAGATGGCAGCGGAGAAGAGCCTCGCCAATCATGTGATTGCGAAACTGCCCGGCGACTACGACCAGATGCTGGGGCGCCGCTTCGAAGGCGGAGTAGACCTCTCGGGCGGGGAGTGGCAAAAGGTGGCCCTGGCCCGCGCTTACCTGCGCGATGCCCAGGTGCTAATTCTCGATGAACCAACGGCTGCTCTCGATGCGCGCAGCGAATTCGAGGTTTTCCAACGGTTTGCCGAGCTTACGGCTGGCAAGATGGCGCTCTTCATTTCTCATCGGTTTTCAACCGTACGGATGGCAGACCGCATCGTAGTGCTCGAAAACGGCAATATAGCGGAAGAGGGTAGCCACGAGCAGCTGGCCCGGCTCGGCGGCCGTTATGCCGAGATGTTCGAAATGCAGGCAGCCAGCTATCGTTAAGGATCTACGGAGCAGAATGCCCCAAAGCACCCATCTGGATATCGTCGCTGCCGAAGCAGAGCGGATGCCGGAACCTTCGAAAGAGGCCTCCGATCTGCGGGTCTTGCAGATGCACGCGACCGAACAGGCGCGCAGCCTGGCATGGCTGCCGGGGACTCGCTCTTCGCACTTTTTCCCCGATCGCTGCCGAAGAGTAAGCTCCGCCCTGGAGCCGGTTTTCACGGCTTTACAGTCGCCGCTGCCTGAGACCCCTGTATCCGACGATTTCCGCTGGCTTTATGACAACCTGCGGCTTCTGTACAGCGATGTGCAAAGCGCGCGGGAGAGCCTAAAGCCTTTTCAGGAGACTCCCCACGTTCGCATGCCCAGCGGTGAAGTCGCCCCCCGGGTGGCAGCGCTGGCCAATGGATATCTCGCGGCGGTGGAATACTTTTTCACCGACCAGACACTTGCCTCGTACGTGCAAGCATTTCAGCAGGATACGGTGCTTAATCTGGGAGAATTATGGGCCCTGGTGCCGTCGCTGAAGCTGGCGCTGCTGGAGGAAATCGCCCGCCGCGCCGCCCCGCTGCTGGGTGATCCTCAAGGTTCGTACAATGTTGGGGTGTGCATCCGCAGCCTTCGCGACATTGGGCAGACAAGCTGGAAAGGCGTGATCGAACCGCTGATTCTGTTTGACCGGGTGCTGCGGCAGGATCCTGCGGGCGCTTACTCCCGCATGGACTACGAGAGCCGTGAGCTCTATCGCAATCAACTGGTTAAGGTCGCCAAATACTCGGACCTCACCGAAATGGAGGTTGCAATCGAGGCACTGGCTCTGGCCCGGGAAGCGCAGAGACAAACTTATTCTGATTCGCGGGTGGCGCTTCGCCAATCGCACATTGGTTTCTACCTTCTCGACCAGGCTGGTACTTCCCTGCTGCACCGCAGCGTCAATTACCGCCCGCCTCTGGGCCCGAAGATCATCGGTTTTCTGCGCAGCCACCCGGACGAGCTCTATCTTCCGGCAGTCGAACTACTCACGCTAGCGATCATGTCGGCGATCCTGCTGCTTCTGGCAGCGCCTTATCGCTCGCTCTGGCTCATCCTGTTCTCCATGGTTGTGTTGATCGTACCCTGCTCGCAAAGCGCGGTGCAGCTCGTCAACTATCTGATCACCACGCTTCTGCCGGCGCAGATTCTTCCCAAGCTCGATTTCGAAGACGGAATTCCTGATGACTGCGTCACGCTGGTAGCCATCCCCACTTTGCTGCTCAACGAGCGCCAGGTGCGCCGGCTGGTCGATGACCTGGAAGTCCGCTACCTGGGAAATCACGATCCCAACATCCATTTTGCTCTGCTTTCGGATTTGCCTGATGCCCGCGAGCGCTCCACCGAAGAGAGCCCGCTGATCGATTTCTGCGCGCAGCTGATTGGCGACCTGAACGACAAATACGGCGAAGAACAGCGAGGCGCATTCCTGCTGCTGCACCGCCACAGGGTTTATAACCCGCGCGAGGGCTCATGGATGGGCTGGGAAAGAAAACGCGGTAAGCTGCTGGACCTGAACAAGCTGTTGCGCAATGAATACGACAGCTTTCCCGTCAAAGTCGGGGACACGGCCGTATTGCAGAGGGTGCGGTTCGTGATCACGCTCGACTCCGATACCGAACTGCCTCGCGGCACCGCACAGCGTATGGCAGGGGCATTGGCCCATCCGTTAAACCAGGCAATCATCGATCCTGAGAAAAATATTGTGGTGGCGGGATACGGCATTTTGCAGCCCCGCGTGGGAGTGAGCGTATCGAGCGCCGCCCGCTCGCGGCTGGCAAGCATCTACTCAGGAGAAACCGGATTCGATATCTACACCCGGGCCATCTCTGACATTTACCAGGATCTCTACGGCGAAGGGATTTTCACCGGCAAGGGCATTTACGAGGTGGACACCGTTCACCGCGTGCTCGACCGCCGCTTTCCCCGCAACGCCCTGCTCAGCCACGATCTGATTGAAGGCGCCTATTCCCGGGCGGGGCTAGCGAGCGACATCGAAATCATCGAGGACTATCCCTCGCATTACAGCGCCTACAACCGGCGCAAACACCGTTGGCTGCGCGGCGACTGGCAGATTGTGGGCTGGCTCTTCTCGCGGGTGTGGGATGAATCGGGCAAGCAGGTGGCGAACCCGATTTCCATCATTTCGCAATGGAAGATCTTCGACAACCTGCGCCGTAGCCTGGTCGAGCCGGCGACGTTCCTGCTGTTCGTATTTGGCTGGCTGCTGTTGCCCGGCCCGGCAATCTACTGGACGATCGCCACGGTGGCGATACTGTTCGTCCCGACGTGGTGCCAATTTCTGTTCACCCTGGTACGGGCGGCGGTCACGCAGAAGTCCGAAGTCGCCCGCGATGCAGTAGACGCGCTTTTCGCGGAGAACGTCACCGTCTTTCTTACCTTGACGTTTTTGGCGCACCAGGCACTGCTCTCGCTGGATGCCGTGATCCGGACGCTGATTCGCAAGGCATTCACCCGCCGCCGCCTGCTGGAATGGGAAACCGCAGCCGAGGCGGAAAGCGGAGCGGCCCGGCGCGCTCCGGTGGACATGTATCTCAACTGGACTCCAGTAGTCGCAATCGCACTGGGAATGCTGGTCTGGCTGGCAAAGCCTGCCGCTCTTGCCGCCGCCGTGCCTATCCTGCTGCTTTGGGCATGCAGCAAACCGGTATCGGTCTGGCTGAACAGCTCACCCGGCGAACTGCATGAGACCCCGCAGAAAGACCGCTTATTCTTGCGCCGGGCCGCGCTCGGTACCTGGCGTTACTTTGCGGAATTCAGCACCGAAGAACACAACTGGCTGGTTCCCGACAATGTGCAGGAAGAACCGCCAGCGGTCGCGGCTCGGATTTCGCCCACTAATCTCGGATTCCTGGTCAACGCGCGCCAGGTGGCATGCGAGTTTGGCTATCTTACCGTTCCGGAATTTGCCGCGATCAATCTGCGCACTCTGGCCACAATCGCGAAGCTGAGGCGCTATCACGGCCATCTGGTGAACTGGTACGACACCCGAACGCTGGAACCGCTGCAGCCGATGTTCATCTCGTCGGTGGATAGCGGTAACCTGGTGGCTTCGCTGTGGACGCTGCGGCAGGGCTGCGTGGACCTTCTGGGCTGTCCGATCCTGCGGCGTGACGCCGCCGAAGGCCTTCTGGATTTTTTCCGCGCCATGGTGGACCTGCACGCCTGTTCCCGCCGCCTGTTGTCAAGGGTGGAGAAAGATCTCGAAGCTGCAAACTGGATGGAGCGCCTGCTGAACTTGCAGGATACGGTTTGCGATGAATTCCAGCAGCCGGACGCTACCGCCGGGCATACCCAGGATGTGACGTGGTTCTCCTCGGAAATACGACGGCGGCTGACCGCTATACGGGATGCGGTGAACATTTACGCTCCCTGGCTGCTTCCGGAATTCAACGCGCTGCGGCCCGACCCGGCGCTGAACCTGAAACCAGAAGTCGCCGAGCTCGCCCTGGACGCGGTGCCGGAATTCATCGACACCCTGGCACTTTGCTTGCAACGGGCGCTGCGCTCAGCTGGCAACGATGACAAGAAACTGCTTTACCAGCGGCTGGCGACACGCTTGCCCGAAGCACGGGCCAATGTGCTGCGTCTGATTGAGGAAGTACAGCGCATCGCCGCCGAAGCCGGCACACTGGCGGATGAAATGGATTTCACGCTCCTGCTCGATTCCCGCCGCAAGCTTCTGTCGGTTGGCTACGATGTTCAGACCGGGCAGCTCAACCCTGCCTGCTACGACCTGCTCGCCTCGGAATCACGTATCGGGGTGTTCGCTGCGATCGCCAAAGAAGATATCCCGCAGGAGAGCTGGTTCCTGCTCGGTCGCGCCCACACCGTCGACAACGGACGTCCTGTCCTGTTGTCGTGGACGGGCACCATGTTCGAATATCTGATGCCCGCGCTCTGGATGCACACCTATCCCAACACCCTGCTGGACCGTTCGCGCATCGCGGCCGTGCGCTCGCAACAGGCTTACGTCTCGGGCAAGCGCATTCCGTGGGGAATTTCGGAGTCGGCCTATTTCAAACTCGATGGCGCGGGGAATTACCAGTATCACGCCTTCGGGTTGCCGCAGCTGGCGCTGCGCAAGCGCGAATTGAATGCGCTGGTAATCTCCCCTTATTCGACCTTCTTATCGCTCAGCGTCGATGCCGCCGCGGCGCTCGCCAACCTGCACACCATGGACGACAAAGAATGGTTCGGCTCCTACGGCTTCTACGAGGCCGCCGACTTCAGCTCTCCGCAGCGGCGCTCCTGGCGGCATCGTTATGAATTGGTGAAGTGCTGGATGGCGCACCACCAGGGCATGAGCCTGCTCTCCATCGCCAACTTCCTGCGTGAAGGCGTGGTCCAGCAATGGTTCCACGCCGATCCTCGGGTGCAGGCGACCGAATTGCTCTTGCATGAGAAGCCGGTGTCGCACGTCCGTCCCGAAGGCAAAGGCTACGGTAGCGCAGCCGCATAGGTTCGATGTAGCGCGGACACTCTTGTTCGCGCGGTTTAGTGTGCAGATCTCCGCAACACTTTGCCGGAATGCACTCCAGTGACAGTTCCATCCTTCACCACCCACTCGCCGGAAACCATGACATCCGGAATGCCTTCCGGCGCAGCTTCGGGATGCTCCACCGTCGAGCGGTCGATCACGGTCGCAGGATCGAATACCACCAGATCAGCCACGTAGCCTCGGGCGATCTTGCCGCGGTCTTTCAGGCCGAGGTGCTCCGCTGCCAGCAGCGACGCTTTGTGGATGGCAAGCGTAAGCGGTAGCACCTTCTGCTCGCGCACGTAATATCCCAGAATTTTCGCAAACGATCCTGCGCCGCGCGGATGCTTGTCATGCAGGGAGCCGTCGGTACAGAAAGTGATTCGCGGATCAGCGATGAACCAGCGGACATCGTCCTCGCTCATCGAGGTCACGATTACTCCCTCATCGGGGGCCTTGCCGTCAGGGCCGGGCAGCGTGGCTTTCACAATTCGCATGTAAGCATCGACCGCAGTCATGTTCCACGCTTTGGCAATCTCGTCGAGGGTTTTGCCGCCCATGGCAGGCTCGGGCTCATAGCGGGTTACGCGAATGTGATCGGCGCCGCCGTTCTCCGCAATCGCCTTCGCGACTTTGTCGGGGTTGAAATAGTCGTGGTCGAGAATGATGACCCGTATGGTGGACTGCCAGAACGTGTAGGGATAGACGTCCGCCCACAGCTGAATGTGAGCTTTCTTGGCCTGGGCGAACAGTTGCGGCATGCGCGTGGGTGCCATGTGCCACACCGGAGTGGTTGCGAGCTTGATATGGGTGATCTCGACCGGCAGGTGCGCGCGCCGACCGATCTCCATCAACTCATGGAATGAATCGAACACCTTGTCGCCTTCGTCGCGCACGTGGCTGATGTAGAAGCCGCCGTAGCTCGCGGCAATCTTCGAAAGGTCGACCACTTCGTCGGTCGTGGAAAAGTGCGCCGGATCATATTCCAACCCGGTGGAGAGGCCAAACGCACCAGCCTGCATCTCGTGTTTGAGCAATTCTTCCATCTTGGCCAACTCTTCGGGAGTCGAGGGCCGCAGATAGTCGTGCCCCATCACCTGCTCGCGCAGCGTGCCCTGGCCCACCATGCTGGCTACGTTCATGGCCGCTGGGGTCTTGTCGAGCTTGCCGAGGAAATCGGCCAGCGGATAATCGGAATCCCCGTCCTGGCCGACGACGACGGTAGTGATTCCCTGGCGGACGACGCTCTCGGCGTTCAAGTCGTCGAAGATGCCGCGATCTGCGTGGCTGTGCATGTCGATGAAGCCGGGCGAGAGTGCGAGGCCGTGCTCGTCGCGCACCGCCTCACCGTTCTCCGGCTTGAGATGCTTGCCTACGGCGGCGATGCGGTCTTCCTTAATTCGCACATCGCCGTGATAGGGCTTGTCCCCGCTGCCGTCGTAGATGACGACGTTTTGCAGCAGGACATCGGAAGCCCACGCACTTACCGGCAGAAGAAAGGCTGTGACGAGAAGTCCTGCAATAACAATGCCGAGTTGTTTTTTCATTGGTCCTTGGTAGTTGATGTGAAATCGGGTGACAGCTCGCCGCCGTAATGCTTCACCACCAGAGCAGCGACGCGGGCAATTGAATCGTGAAGCGATGCAGTGTTGCCTCGGTGATGACCGGTGAAGACTACCAGCACGATTGGCTGATCCTTTACCCAGAGCACGCCGGCGTCGTTGGCGATAAATGGCTGGCCGTCTCCGGTCTTGTGGGCGATACGAATGTTGTGGAGATAGCGCGGGAAGCGGTCGTTGACCTGCTGTTTCTCCATGGTGCCGAGAATCAGGTCGCTGGCCGGCTTTGAGACCAGCTTGCCGGTGGCCATCAGCTCCAGAAGATGGCCGATGTCACGGGTGGTGCTGTGTCCGAAATAAATGCCCGCATCATAAATGGTGTGCCCGAAGGCGGCGCGCACCTGCTCCTCGGAATATTTGCCGAAGGGGAACTTGATCGTCTGATCTCCCGAAGCGTGGCGGTAGCTGGGATCGAGCGTGCCCAGCCAGGTGCGGTCCCAATCAAGGTCCGAGAACTGAATTGATGTCTTGGTGAGGCCCAGGCTGTGGACGTAGTTGGTAACGTTGGCGCGACCGACTTTATCTCCAAGTACGTCGGTGGCCTCGTTGTCGCTGATAACGATCATCAGGGTCAGCAGGTCTTTTACGGTGGGGGCGAGTCCGGGATCCATGGCGTAGAGAACGCCTGAGGGAAGCCGCTCGTTCTCCGCTTTGAGCGGAATGCGGTCCGAGAGCGAGAACCTGCCGGCTTCCACCTGGTGCATGAGTTCGGCAGCAATGGCCAGCTTGATCACGCTGAAGGTCTCATACACTGTGTCGGAATCAATCGCGATCTCATCCCCGGTCGATAGGTTCTTCATGTAAATGGACATATCGCCGGGTAATGCGGCGCGTATCTTTTGCAATTCGGCCTGCAACGGCTGGAGCGATGCGGGCGAGGATTCAGCCGCTGGCTTTGCTGCCGGGGCGGCCTGAGCACAAGCTGCTTCAGCAAAACTCAACGCGAGGAAAAATGAAATGGTAGAAATGAAGAAGAATGATTTCCGGATCGGTTTCATTTCGCGGCCGCGGTCCTGGTGGGGTGGGATTGCTGGAGCTCGGAGTTGAGCTCTTGCAGCAGCTCTGTGTTTTTGGCAAGAGCCGCCCGCAATATCTCCGCTTGCTGCCGCGCCGTGGCCCAGTCGCTCTTCTCAACCGCTTCGGTGAGCCCCGGCAATTCAAGGTGGGCGTAGGTGAATCGCGCTCCGTAGAGGATGTGCTTGAACCATGGCCGTCCCGGAATGCCATCGGGATTCAGCCAGTTGCGCTCCACCTGCATCATGCCCCGATTGATCGCGTCTTCGGTCTTCGCATCGGCCTTACCTGATTGGGTAGCTCTGGCGACTGACGTGTCCAGCGCTCTTGCCGGCGGCCTCGAATTGCGAAATCTCGTCCATCACCGGCTTGAGGTCGAGTTGGCTCATGTCTTTGCCTTTACTGAGATCATTCACGAATTGGCGAACGTTGTCGGCATACGAGGCAAAATCGAATGGCAGGAAGTCGGCGTTGGCCAGCCGCAGCGCCAGCACTCCCCACAACTGCGACATTAGCGTGTGGTAGCGGTAACCTGGGTCGCCGATGTGGTTCATCCAATAGAAGTCGTCATACATCGAGTGATACACGCCGTATGGCCCGTCGAAACTGAGGCCCATCACCGGCAGTCCGACAAAATTCAAAAATACGGTGTGGTCGGAGCCGCTTCCGATGCGGGTGTCGGGCAGGTTCGCGTCGGTAATGGGAGCCGCATCTTCGCTGTGCCGCCGGCTGTGTTCGGCGTAGTCTTTCCAGGCTTCATAAAGCGACTTGCCCGAAGGATCTCGAAGTGAATGGCTGGTTTCCACCAGCATCGGCACCAGCGACGCCACCGCATCACCCTGGAAGTTCGGCCCTGAGGTGGAGGAATCCACGTTGATGTAGGCGACGGCTTTCTTCCGCAGATCGTCCACATACTGCTCGCCCCACTCGGTCGAGCCAGTGAGCCCGACTTCTTCGCCATCCCAACTGCACACCACCAGCGTGCGCCGCGGCCGGATGCCTTGCTTGAGCAACTGCCCGAATGCTCGCGTCATTTCCATCATCGAAGCGGTGCCGCTGCTCGGGTCCACGCCGCCGAAAACCCAGGCATCGCGGTGATTGCCCAGTACGACCCACTCATCGGGCAGTTCCGCTCCGCGAACGCGGGCTTCGACTACGTAATAGGGCTTCACCGAATTATCCATTTGAATGTTCAAATGGACCTTCACTCGCTCGCCGCCAAGGTGATATTTGAGCGGCAGCCCGCCTTGCCAGTCATCCGGAGCAACCGGCCCATCCATGTTTTCGAGCAGGGGCTTGGCGTCATGCCACGATAGCGGCAGCGCCATGATTTTGGGCAGCGACACTGCCTGGTCCAGCGGAATACGCTTCGCTCCCGGTACCGACGCCCATCCTGGAGTCTGTGGGTCGCCCGGCACCATGAAGTCGTAGGTGATCGCGCCACGCTGGATGTGGCTCTCCGGTCCCCACGGCCCATCGGGAAAAACTTTGCCCTTCTTGTATCCGTCTTCGGCGGGATCGCTGTACACCAGCATGGCGGCTGCGCCCTCGCGCTGCGCGGTGAGCGCCTTGAAACCGCGATAGCTGTACGGATTCGAGTAGCGCACCAGCACGATTTTTCCCTTCACATCAATGCCGTTTTTCCGCAGCAGGTCGTAATCTTCGGGATTGCCGCTGTGGGCATACACCACCGGCGCGGTCACTTCGCCGGAGATGGACATCCCTGTCCAGGCGGGCGAGACACGAGGATTTTTGGTGTCGGGATCCACGTCATACGGCTGCTCGCGCAGGCTGGCGGTGTAGTGGACCGGGGCGACCATCTCCATCGAAGTGCTGACCGGTTCCGTGCTGTACACGTCGTACTCGTGGATGACCACATCTTCCATGCCCTGCTTGCGCCATTCGTCGGCGACGTAGCGGGCCAGGTCGTTATTGCGCTTCGAGCCTGCGATGTGCGGCTCGAGGGTGAAGATGCGATGCTGGCGGCGCTCTTCTTCGGGGTTGGGAATGGCCTTGAACTTCTTCTCGATTTCGGATTGCCGGGACGCCGATTGGGCGGAAAAGCCCAGCATGCTCTGCTGCGAAAAACCAGACATTGCAGCGCTGCCAAGGAAAATGAGAAGAGAAGAAATTGCGGTGCAAGAAGAGAATCGCGGACGGAACAGGTGCATGGATCCCCGGTCTGCTGCTGGTTTGTACCAATTACAGATGGTTTGTGAAGCGGGCGCAATTATAAACAACCGCAGCAGCCAGCACCAGTCAATTGCCTGTAACGGATACCCGCGCAGTGAAGATCAGCGCAGCAAATCGAGTTGTGACTGCTGGTCCTCACTCTGATGGCAGGCCGCGCTCAAGGCATGCACCGGGCCGATAACCTTGACGCGGGTTGCAACTCCATCAAGGGTTGAGGGAATCCGTTTCGCGGTCTTGCCTTTTTGAACGAATATAACAATGGCCGCTTTTCCGGGGGCGGCTCCTGCTCCGATGCCGACCCCCAGCACTGCTGGATCTGCTAACAGTTCCGCAACGTGGGCCTTTTTCGCCGACTTCGCGCGCGAGAGTTCCGGCGACGCCAGTGACAGCACGCTGGCGGCTGAACTTTTCAAGCCGACGGTTGTATTCGTAGCGGTGCCGGTGCAGACACTGACGGGATGCGGACTTCCACCGACAAACCGCGGCTGGGTCTTGTTTTTGTCAGTCGGATCTATCAGCGCCCCCAGCACGTCGGCGATAGGATTGGCGAAAGTCGCGCCGAACGTGCTGTCTCCGGCAAACAGAAGCGCAACCGGCTGCGCGGTATCGGCGTCAACGATGAGCGAACCGGAATCGCCGGCCGCCGCGAAGCTCGATCCATCGATTTCTACCTGATTGGTGTAATTGACGTTGAAGCCGCCCGACGATCCGCAGGCATTGTCGTAGCGCACGGTGATATCGACGTTGATGGCGCTGATCGCGCCGCAGGTTAGCCCGGAGGTCCGCCCGCTCTTTGCCACAGGCATGCCGAGCGCCGGGGCCACTGTAGTGTTGGCTGGAGGCGCCGATTTCGCAACCCCGCAGTCCATGTCTCCCAGCTGGATGATGGCGCCTGAGGGATCGACCTGGCCATCCACAACCTCCGCGATAGCGGCGTCGACTGCGGGAGCGCCCGAGGTAGAACTCTGCAGCTTCACCGCCTGGCTGAGATTCGCGACGCTGGTTCCGGGGCTGCAAGCGTTATCGACCAGGCCGGGCTGGCCAATGGGCTCACCAGGCTGGGCGCTGCCGCTGCGCGCCAGCACATGGCTGTTGCTCAAAATATAATTGGTGCCATTTCTTCTCACCAATGCGCCCAGAGTCCCCGAGCAGCAAAAACTGGCGGTGTGATCGTCAATATTGCCGCCGCTGGTTCCCAATGCTATCGGAACAGCCTGAGACAACCGGTGGGTAGCGGGCGATCCACTCGAAATAGTGATGTGCGCCGACGCAGTCTGCGCCGCATCGCTCTGGGAAGTCGCAGTAACGTTAAAACTCGGAGGACTGGCCCATACCTGGGGCGCGGTATAGAGCCCGTCCGCATCGATACTCCCGAACGTAGTGTCCGGATTTCCCGTCGCCCGGCCTGCAACTGACCAGGTCACCGGCGAGGTCGCGCCACTGGCGGTAAATTGCTGCATCCCAACTTCAGGCTGAGTGCATTGGGCGTCACGCAGAGGGAGGGAAACCGCTGCCGGAAGAATCTCAAAAGTAATGGTGACGCTCGCAGTGGAAGCCTTGGAGGGATTCGCCAGCGGCACAGCAGTGACGGTCAGAGTAGCCGGTGAAGGGATGGCGCTGGGCGCGGTGTAGATGCCATTGGCATCAATCGTGCCTCTCGTGGCATCCCCGCCTGCAGTTCCGTTGACCTGCCAGGTCACGGAGTGATTGGTGCTGCCGCTCACCAGCGCTGAAAATTGCACCGTGCCGCCGACAGTGGTAGTGGCACGAGTCGGAATAATGGTTACGCTGAAAGGAGGGATGACAGGTTTGGTCGTGCTGGAACCCCCGCCACATGCGGATAACAGGCTGAAAACTGTGAGGACTGGCAGGATACAAACGACGCGGCGACGCATACTTTTTCCTGGAGGAGGCGGTGAAAACCCCGCTGACGAATCTACACAGAGACCAGGCAATTGGCAATTTCGCGAATTCTCACTGTCCGTTGAGAATCGCCTGCCAGTTGATGATGGCATTCCACAACATGCGCTGGTCGCCGCGATTCATATCGCGGTGCATGGGATTGAAGTTGAAGGCCACCACATGCCCCTTCCCTTCCGGCATGTCGAGAATTGCGGGCCGTCCAATCAGCCGCCCCTCGCCCCAGGCTTGGCCGCTCACCACAAACGGCGCGCCGGCAGTGTCTCCCCACTCCAGCACGATAGGATGCCGGTCCACCGGGCCGTCCAAGCACGTGGTGCAATAGGCCATGCGCAGCCAGCGCTTGGGAGCATCATAGAGCGGAAAATTCTGGCGAAAGACCCAGGTGTGAGGATCGTACCCATAAGCAATCGGATGGTCCGGCCGGTCGAACGTAACCCGCACATGCGCACCCGGTGTGCGGGTCGCGGCATTCTGCGCCGCAGCAGAAGAATCGGCGCCTCCTCCCTGAGTGCTGCGGGGCACGCCTCCCGAGGAACGCCGGACGCCGCGCACCATGCCGCCTTCGAGCGGCAGCATAGAGCCGCTGCCCAGCGTCACCAGCAGCCCGCCGTTGTCCACAAATTCCTGCAGCTTGCCGACGCCTTCCCAGCCGATGCCGCCGGTGATGTCGTCCGATTCCGCGGGCGTGCCGAAGCTGGGGGTCTGCGGAGTCTTCTTGAACGGCATCGGGCTCCATCGCTTGGGCAATCCCTGAATCTGCGCCGGCAAGCTCGAGATCGACATGGCCATAAACGATCACATCCACCTTGTCGAGCAGCGACCCTGCGCGAATGTCCTCATCGCGCAGATAGGTGTAGGGAACTTTCCGCTGATCGAGTGAATAGCGAACCCATCCGATGGAATCGGTGTCGGCCCAGGGAACCCATACCCCAATACGCGGAGCTTTGGCAGTATGGCGCGCGACGTCTGGCGGGGTGGCAGTGCTCACGAAACTCAGGCCGAGCTCCGATGACACACCGCGCAAAGCATCGTTCAGCCCATCCTGTGCGGGAATGATCCAGGAGCCTTCGGGATATTCGACATCCCCAATTTTGAACGGATGCTCCGCAATTTCGATGTTGAATTTAGCCAGCCGGTAACGTGCCGCAAGCAGGCTTTCCTCGCCGCTGTCTTTCATAAGAAACACCGGGCCCGCGCCCGAGACCGTGCCCTGCGGGATGCGGCAACTCGGTCAGCGGAGTAAGCGCCGCCGCACGTACTGACGGGTCAGCCGTGGGAATTGCCTTCAGGTGATAGTTCGCCGGAAGCTCCCAGGAAACATCGTCATAAGGCTCGCCGCCATCTTTCGGATAGCGCTGCGGAGTAAGCAGGTCCACCGCATAGTTGCGATACGGCTGGTCGAGCTTCACCACGTAAGTCCCCGCCGGAAAGCTGCCGTCTTTCAAATGCAGCGGCCGCTTGCGCCCGGCTCACTTCAATCTGCTGCCGCATCAGCCGCGACACCATCTGCGCCACCCGCATCGGGTCGCCCTGGTCCTGCGGAATCAGAAACGCGTACGGAGCCTCGGTCAGCCCCTTCTGCCACGAGTCCCAGCCCTTCTTGTAAAAATTGTGCAGCAGATGCTTGGCGTTGAGCGCGCTGTAATCCAGCACCGCCAGCGCCGCCGTTTCCTGGTAATTCAGGTTGTCGCGCGCCGACCACACCACCTCACTCGGCGGAGGCACCGGCCGGTACCACTCCATCGTGGTCTCATCCGGATTAATGTCGCGGTGCAGCGTTTCCGCCGTGCCATTGCCGAACGTTTCATATCCCCGCCCGGTGCTGTTGTGGTTCATCGCCACCGAGTCCAGATAAAGATGCGAGAAAGCCTCGCCGAAATTCCACGTGGAAACTCCCGGCATGCCCATCGCCGTCAGCGCCTCCACCTCGTGAAAGCTCAACTCAAGAAATTCGCTGTAAGTGATGGGATCAATATTGGGGTTGTAAGGGCCCGTCCCATTCCACGTCATCAGAAACGGAGACCCTTCATGCAGGTCATGCACCACCGTCGGGTGCCACTCGTGGAACATGCGATGCACGGCCTTCGTCGTCTCGTGCGTCTGCTGGTGAGTGTCGCGATTGATGTCCACGAACGCATACTTCGACCAGTAAGGCGGGGACTGCCGCGGCAGGTTGGCGCGGTCCGTCTTGCCTTTCAGGTAGCGGTAGAACCAGTCCACCATCTTGTCGCGGCCGTCGGGGTTCGACACCGGATTGATCAGCACCACCATCTGCTGCCGGATGCGCTGGATCATCGGCTGCTCCGAAACCGCCAGCCGGTAGGCAAGCTCGATCATCGCCTCAGTGGATCCGGTTTCATCGGAGTGCAGTGCCGCATTGAAATAGTAGATCGGACGCGCCGACTGAATCAGCTTGTCTGCCGCCGCCTCATCCGTCTTTCGCGGATCGGCCAGCGCCGCCGTGTCGGCCTTGAGCTGATCCAGCTGCCGGATGCCGGCTTCATCGGAGATGGCCACCAGAATAATGTCGCGGCCTTCTTCGCTCTTTCCGATGGTGAACACGCGTACCCGCGGAGAAGCGGCGGCCAGGGCACGGCAGTAGGAATATGCCTTCTCGGTTCCCGCCAGTTCGCCCGGCGCTCCCGCGATCCGTCCCCAGAAAGCCGACGGCGAAGGCACCGTCTTCGAAGCCGGCACGTACGACACCCAGGGAGAGAGGAACTGCTTTTCCGTGGTCGCAGCCGCGATCGCTTCGCTCGATCCCGGCTCCGCTACATCTGGGGCGACTGTATTTTGCGACAGCACATAAGTTGTGAGTTGCAGCAAGCACAGCCACAGCACCAGGGTCCGGACCATTAAGAGCCTCCATCCCCGAGTTCGGTTTCAACGTTTTCATTATGTTTCGGGGCGCTATGGAGTGTATCAAAGCGAGATTGGCTGGCGTCGCGACTTCGCAACCGCACTTCCCTGCACCGAACGCTTCTCCCGCAGCCCGCCGAACCGACATTAGCGTTTCCCCTGCAACCCTGCCCGTGGTCGCCCACCCTACCGGCGAACTCCCTGGATGCTCCTAGTATTTTTATGCTATTGCTCCGGCTTCTACATTCACGGTTTAATCCTCCCCAATCTGTGGGGTTCGTCCCAGGCTGGTCCTTCCATCTCGGGATGAATTTGTAGTGGGGCTCGTACCTTAAAACAATCTGAGGAGCAGTGCCATGACGCCGATACAGTCCTCTGTCCGGTCTGCGGTTCACTCCATCGTGATACCAAAAGCTTTGCGATTCCTCGCCGCCCTCGCCGCCGCCGTCCTGATTTCCGGCAGCCTCGTGGCCGCCCATGCCCAGGGCTGCGTAGCCGCCCGCAGCGGCCAGCAGACCATCGATCAGCTTTGCAGCACCGATTCCGACGGAGGCTCCGTCGGCCCCAACTGGCTGCACAACCGGCTCACCGTTGACGTCGGCTACCGCAACTACAGTTCCTTCCGCCATTACATCGGCACCGTCGAGCAGGTCCAGCGTCAGATCCAGCACACCCAAGTGGAGAACCACGCCAACATCTGGAACGTCGGCGTCGAGTACCGCGTGTCGCCGCGCTGGAGCATCCTCGCCGACGTCCCCATCTTCAACACCAGCCGCAACCGTCCCAAGCCCGAAGGCTCCCGCGTCACCGGAGTTGGCGACATCCTCATCGGCGGCCAGACCTGGCTCTTCCGTCCACCCACCGAGAGCAACGGCAACATTGCCTTCAATTTCATGCTGAAGATTCCGACCGGGACCGACAACGCTCTCACTCCCGCCGGCACCACCGCCGACCAATCCATCCAAACCGGCGACGGAAGCTGGGGATTCCAGCTCGGAACGCAGTCCTACAAGCAGATCTGGTTCCAGACCATGCTCTACTTCGAAGGCTCCTGGCTGTTCAACCCGCGCGATACCAACGGCGTGCAGACCTACCGCACCCAGCCCGGCGAAGAAATTATGTCGGTACCCGACCAGTACTTGTTCCGCGGCGGCTTCGCGCACGCTGTGCCGAAAATCCGCCGCCTGTCGCTAAGCCTCGGTGGACGCATCGAAGGCGTCCCGGTTCGCGACGCTTTCGGCAGCAGCAACGGCTTCCGCCGTCCCGGCTACATTATTTCGCTCGACCCCGGCCTCATGTACAGCTTCCACCGCGAAGTGCTTTCGGTTTACGGACCGTGGGCGCTCGAGCGCAACCGCACCACCAGCGTTCCTGACCTGCAATACGACCGACACGGAGACGCAGCCTTTGCCGACTACACACTCATTGTTTCGCTGTCTCATCACTTCTAGTCGCCCCTGCGCAAGCCACAGCAAGCGAGTGCCCCGCTCGCTTGCTGTTCTCTTGTCGCTGCTTGCCTTGGCGGTCGGCGGGTTTGCGGCCGAAGCTCCCCAGCTCTCTTTGCACGATCAATCCGGCAACCCGCAATCGCTTTCTTCCTACCGGGGGAAGATCGTGGTGCTCAATTTCTGGGCAACCTGGTGCATCCCCTGCCGTCGTGAAATGCCGATGCTGAGCAAGCTGGCGGAACAATATTCCGGAAAAGATGTGGTCTTCCTGGCTGCTTCACTCGACGAGGCAGACACCCGGCCCAAAATTCCCGAATTCCTCGAGAAGAAGAAAGTGCACCTGCCGATCTGGATCGGAGCCACTCCCGACACGTTGAAACAGTTTGACCTGGGAAAAATGATTCCCGCGACCATCATTCTCGATCCGCGGGGAGAGGTGATCGGAAGAGTGCTTGGACAGGCGCGGGAGAAAGACATCCGAAGACCAGAGTGGACTGGCTGCTGAATGGCCGCCAGGGCGAAGCGCCCAAGGAGTTGGTAAAACACCTGTAGCGGCGATCAATATCACGCTATAAGCGGGTCGACAGAAGCTGCTTCAGTCTTCCTCTTCCGGCGTAAACAACTGGTATTTCTTCAGCACATCTTCTCTCGAAACCGTCCCTTCGAGCTTGCGGCGGTCTGCGCGATGAACCACAGGGACGATCGGAACCTGATACACGTGGCGCAACGCCGCTTCGAGAGGAAGGTCCGGGTAGAGATAGGGGAGTTGCCGGACGGGCACGGTGGAGCCCAGAGTGAAGCTCTCCCTTCCCTTCACCCGCCAGCGTCTTCAGCGCCGCTTTGGTAATGCATCCCCAGCCGGTCGGGTTCATGCGCACCACAAACGCTTCTTCCTGCAAATCCTGCACCCGGCGCAGCGCCTGCTCCACCGATTCTTCCGAATTGAATGGGGGCACCGACGCCGTACGCATAGCGTCCTCGACTCGCAAGACGGTTTGCTCCCGCTGCTCTTCAAGCGAGGGAAGGACAAGGCCGTCCTGTCGCGTCAGCAGGTCAAAGATGGGGGTGGGCTGCAGGGCGCGTGACACCACGTAGGCGAACGTGTTCGCGATAATCACCGGCACCACGATGGAGTAGTTCCCGCTTACCTCGAGCACCATGAACACCGATGTCATAGGAGCTCGTAAAAATCCCGCGAACAATACCCCCATGCCAACCAGGGCATAGGTGGCGGTTGAGCCGGTCAGTCCGGGATAGAAAAAGTGTTGTTCCACGCCGCGCACCGCGCCTCCCAGCATCGCGCCTACAAAAAGCGCGGGAGCGAACATGCCGCCGGGCGTGCCGCTGGAGAACGAGAGCGTAGTGGCGATGATCTTCAGGCCGGCCAGAATTCCCAGCATCTCCCAGGTGAACTGGTCGTGCATGGCCTGGTCCATGAATCCGTAACCGGCGCCCATCACCTGCGGCGCGCCCAGAAAACCGATTAGCCCGATGATCAGCCCGGCGAGAGCAGACTGGAAGTACTGGGTCCAGCTGGGCCAGGCGCGAAGCCGAGGACGGAGAAATCCGATCAGTTTGGCGAAAATGACTGCGGCCAGACCTCCAACCACGCCGAGTACGACGTAGGCCAAGAGCTCGGCAGGGCTGACCACGCCGACCGCGGGAATGCGGAACAGCGGCTCGGAACCGAGAAACCAGCGCATCACCACCACGCTGGAGATTGCGGAGAGCACCACCGAGCCGAGGACCCCGGCGCTCCAGCGTCCGATGACCTCCTCAATCACGAACAGCACGGCGGAGATGGGAGCGTTAAAGGCGGCGGCCAGTCCTGCGGCGGCTCCGACAGGAGCGAGCAGGCGCAGCTTTTCGCGGGAAAGATCAAGCCTGCGGCCAAGCGCCGATGCCAGACTAGCGCCGATCTGCAAAGACGGATCTTCGGGACCGAGAGAGTGCCCGGCGCCAATGGCCAATGCGGAAGTGAGAAACTTTCCCACGGCGGTGCGGAATGGAATGTAGCCGTTGTAGATGTAGAGAGCCGCTTTGGTCTGATTGACGCCGCTGCCGCGGACTCTGGGGAACACGTGCACGACCAGCACCGCTACCAGAAGACTCACCAGCGCGGGCGCGAACAGTACGCGCCAGGTGTGGGGCTGGGACACTGGTCCAAGAATGGCAATGCGGCTCCACTCAATGGCCAACCGGAAGCAGACCACCGCCAGGCCGGAGAAGACACCAATAAAGACTGCCAGCATCAGGAAGAAGCGTTCTTCGCGGAAGCTGGTGGCCAGGGTGAACCAGTGCGCAACTGTGTTGCGATGATTCTCCAGCGTGGACTGCGGCTCTGCTACGGCGACCGGCGGTGGTGTGGCTGTGCCGCTCATCGCTCAGCCCCCATGTGCTCCTGGGCAAGCAGGGCCAGCGCTTCGTCCATTCCCTGAGGCGGGCCACATTGCTTCTGGGTTTGTTGCTCGATCTGGAAGACCAGATCCATAGCAGAATCACCCGTGGTCGATTCCGTCGATGCAGTCAGATGAGCCAGCTTCGGTTTCATGTCCTCCCATGAGGCGTGAAGCTTTCCCAGATCGGTGGAGGGTGGAGACTGGGTGAGATCAATTGCCTTGCTTTTTGCGCAATCGTCCAAACGGGCGCCGGCCTGGTCGAAAGCATCGCGAATGCGGCGAGCGCGCTCCCGGTTCGATAGGCGATGAGCAAAGGGATCGGCCTGCAGCACCAGATTCGTGGTCTTCAGCAGCTGGGCCGCGTCGGAGTCTTGGGTGTTCCTGTGCACGGCGTTCTGCAGGTAAGCGGAGGCGGTCCCGTAGCGGCCGAGATGGAAAGCGGCCTCGCCGGCCCCGGCCAATGCCTCCGGATTGTCGTGTTGGCGCTGCAGTACACGGCGGTACTGGTTGTAGGCGCGTTCATAATCGCCGGCTTTTGCCAGCAACTGTGCCACTTGCAGGTTCATTTGCGGATCTGGGGGGAGAGTCGGCAGCAAACTGATGAGTTCCGCCTGGGCTTGCGGAACGGCGTTGCGGCTGAGGAGAAAATCGATCAGTTCGAGCTGAGAATTCCTGCGATTCACATCGGCATTGGCCTGCCACACTCCGTACATCGCATTGTGATAGTAACGAATGGCCTTGTCCTGATCGTTCTGCCGCGCGGCGAGACGGGCAAGCGCGAGATTGACGGCGCTGTCCTGAGGGGCGCGCTCCCACAATCCAGTGAGATAGGTTTCCGCCTCGCCGAGGTGGCCGGCATCGCGCAAGGCTCTCGCCAAGCTGAGCTGATATTGAAAATTATCGCGATCGTAGGAAAGCGCCGCGCGAAAACTCTGCACTGCCTCCTCCGGCTTGCCCGCCGTGACCTGCGACTGTCCCAAGCGGTACATGTGGCGGGCCAGGGCCTTCTCCTGCTCGCGATAGCGGACTACCAGGCGGTTGACTCCGAGAAACGCCAGTACAGCTACCACAATGAGAGTGCCAATCACGACAGCCGGTTGCTGCAGAATTGAGCGGACCTTGGCAAACTTCATAATTGAAGAGAACTAATTATCCTAAACCAAAGTGCCGGTGTTGCGTGGATCTCCGAACACACCGAGGTATGCAGCGAGGTTCGGTCAAGGTCTGGGGAATATGGTCTATGGAATACAATTGCGGTGCAGCCCTGTAACAGCGGGGAGAAATCTGCCACCGAAATGGCGCGGAGTAACGATTTGACCCTCCGCCTGCGGTGGCATAGCATAGCCGCCTCAGGAAATATTTTGCTACCCATCTCCTGGAGTATCTATCCCATAGACATGCGAAGAGAAAGTCCCGGTCCGCGGCGATCCCTGATTTGCACAGCCTTTCTCCTTTTTATTCTGCTGACCGCAGCGCTGGCGCAAGCGCCAGTTCAACCCGCCGGGCCGCTCACCCCGCTTCCTCCGGATACAGGTACCGCCGGCCTGACTGAGATGCTGCGCCGGCTGCACACCACTGCTCGGCTAATGCAGACGACCGCCCATCCGGATGACGAAGATGGCGGAATGTTGACTCTGGAGTCGCGCGGCAAAGGCGTCGATGTGACCCTGATGACGCTCAACCGCGGAGAGGGCGGCCAGAACAAAGTTGGGAGCAATCTCTTCGATGTGCTGGGCGTGGTACGAACCCTGGAGTTGACGGCCGCCGACCGTTACTACGGAGTCCACCAGCGTTTCAGCCGGGTGGCAGACTTCGGCTTTTCCAAAAACGCAGACGAGACGTTTCAGAAATGGCATGGCCACGACATTGCGCTGGCCGATATGGTGCGGGTGATTCGAACATTCCGCCCGGATGTGCTGGTCGCACGATTTTCGGGCACCGAACGCGATGGACATGGACACCACCAGGCATCGGCGATTCTCACCATGGAGGCTTTTCGCGTCGCTGCCGATCCCCATCGCTTTCCAGAACAATTTGCCGACGGGCTTGCGCCCTGGCAGCCGAAGAAGCTTTATATCGGCAACGTGTGCGGATTCGGAGCCAGCAGCTGTCCCGACGAAAACTACACCGTCAAGTTGAACACCGGGCAGGATGATCCGATCCTGGGAATGTCGTACGCGCAGTTTGCCATGGAGGGACTGCGACACCAGCTTTCGCAGGGAGCGGGCGGTTGGTCGCTCCCAGCCGGGCCGCACTACACCTTCTACAAACTGTTGGCCTCCACCGTGCCAGCTTCGACAGGACACGAAGAAAGTTTCTTTGATGGCATCGATAGCAGTCTTCCGGCGCTGGCTTCGCGGCTCGGCCAGACTGAGGGCATGGTTCCCTTCCTGCATCCTGCCTTGACAGCAATTGCCGGCCTGATTGATGAGGCGACCGCAAACGCTGCAAAGGACCCCGCGAGCGCCGCCGCGCCGCTGAGTGAGGTCGCGAAGAAGCTGTATGCCCTGATGAACCAGCTGCAGCGCAGCGAAATTCCGGACGCTGCGCGGGCAGAAGTCCTCAGCCGTTTGCAGGAAAAAGAAGACCAGGCGCGGGCGGCGCAGAATCTGGCGCTCGGTGTGACCTTGCAAGCCACGGTCGCCGCGGAGGCAGCCGCCTCTACCTCGAATGCTGCTTTGCCGAAGGAACAACAGGCGTTGACGGTAGTTTCTCCGGGGCAGAAGTTTACGGTTGGGGTGAAGCTCCACAACGGCTCAACTTCGCCGCTCGAGCTAGACGAGGTTGAACTGGAAGCTTCGCGAGCGTGGGGAGAGCTTTCGCAGACTCCGAAATCGACGGTTCAGCCGGGCCAAGACTCGATCACGACTTTTGCGGTTACGGTTCCTAAGGAAACCCGGTTTACTCGTCCGTACTGGCACCGGGCGAATCCGGAGACCGACAGTGTCAACATCGTGGATGACGACCGTTTCACGACGCTTCCATTCCCGCCTCCGGTCTTGCAGGCGATGGCGAAGTACCGGATGAAGCAGGACGGACAGAGCCGGACTTCGCCTTCCCCATCGACAGGTAAGAAAAGCGCAGGGGCGGGTGGAGACTCTACTCCGCCGGGGCAGATCGAGAATCCGGTGATCGTCCATTTTCTGGGAGAGAACGGCGCGCCGGATGAGCGGATTCTGGCGACGGCTCCGGCGTTTTCGGTGATGCTCGAGCCGGGGGAGCAGGTGATTCCGGTCGAAGGGCAATCAGCCTCCGAGGTAAAAGTTGGAGTCAGCTACAACCTCTCCGCTCCCGCCATGGGGAGTTTGCACCTCGAACTGCCACACGGCTGGCGCGCCGAACCCGCCTCACTGCCGGTCGAGTTCCAACATCGCGGCGATAAGCATGATTTCAATTTCAAGGTGTTCCCCGGAAAAGTTAGAGAAGGACGTGAAGAGATACGCGCTGTGCTGGAATCTGCCGGACAGAAGTACAGCGAGGGCTACAGTCTGGTCACCCGCGAAGATTTGCGGGCCTTCTATTACTATCAGCCGGCGTTGCAACGTGTGAGCATGGTCGATGTAAAGGTGCCCTCCGGATTGAAGGTCGGCTACATTATGGGCGCCGGCGATGACATTCCCACAGTGCTGAAACAGATTGGCATGGATGTCACCCTCATTCCCGCCGAGATGTTGGCAACCACTGATTTGAGTTCGTACGGAACTGTCGTGCTTGGCATTCGCGCCTACGATACGCAAAAAGAAGTCGCGGCAAACAACAAGAAGCTGCTCGACTGGGTTTCCGCGGGAGGCACGCTGGTGGTGCAGTACGACGCCGGGGTATCGGATTTCAATAGCGGACACTTCACACCGTACCCGGCACAGCTTAGCCGCGAACGGGTTTCAGTGGAAGAGGCTGCGGTCGAGATTCTGGCGCCGGAAGATGGTGTATTCCACCATCCCAACAAGATCACGAAGCAGGATTTTGACGGCTGGGTGCAGGAGCGCGGTCTCTATTTCATGGATTCGTGGGACAGCCATTTCAAGCCACTGCTGGCCTGCCATGATCCGGGAGAACCGGAACAGAAAGGCGGTCTGTTACAGGCGCAGTATGGAAAAGGAACCTACATCTACACCGGGTATGCATTCTTTCGGCAGCTGCCCGCCGGGGTTCCGGGCGCGGTGCGGCTGTATGTAAACCTGCTGGCAGCAGGTCACGAGAAATAAATCACGGTTCACAAAGCATGATTCTTGCAGCGTGATTGTCACAGTTTGATTCTCGCAATTTGATCACCGGGTGAGGAGTTGTTCCCGGGTTTAGGCCGGCCCACTGAGCACACGAGTCTTCCTCAATGCAGCCATCCGCCGCCAACACACCCGAGCCAGTTCGCCAACAAGCCAGCCCGCCGGGATTAATTCGGGGAGTGGGCCTCGGCAGCGCCACCGCGCTCAACATGATCGACATGATCGGCGTGGGTCCATTCATTACCATCCCGCTGATCATCGGAGCCATGGGCGGTCCGCAGGCCATGCTGGGCTGGGTGCTCGGAGCCATCTTCGCCATGTGCGACGGGCTGGTCTGGGCCGAGTTGGGCGCGGCCATGCCAGGTTCCGGCGGGTCGTACCGATACCTGCGGGAGATCTACGGCTCCAAGCGAATGGGGCGGCTGATTTCTTTCCTGTTCATCTGGCAGCTTTCCTTTAGCGCGCCGCTTTCGATTGCCTCCGGAGCAATCGGTTTGGCGGGCTATGCCGCTTATTTCTGGCCGGGCCTGGAGCATCAGTATGCAACTCACAACTGGAGCATAGGTATTCCCGGTGTGGGGCCGCTACAGGTAAGCTGGCTGATTTCGGGCGCGAGCTTTCTAGCCGTCGGCATGGTGCTGCTGGCCATGCTGCTGCTCTATCGCAAAATCACCAGTATCGGATGGATGTCGAAGCTGCTGCTGGTGGGGGTGGTTGCAACCATCGGCTGGATCGTGATCGCAGGCTTGACTCACTTCGACATCTCGCGGGCTTTTAGCTTTCCCCCCGGGGCTTTTACCCTCTCGCACAACTTCTTTCTTGGGCTGGGCTCAGCCATGCTGGTGGCGACTTACGATTACTGGGGCTACTACAACGTGTGTTTTCTGGGCGATGAAGTGAAGGACCCGGGAAAGACTATCCCACGCGCCCTGCTGCTATCCATCGTGCTGGTGGCATGTCTATACGTGGTGATGAACGTGAGCATTCTTGGCGTGGTGCCCTGGCAGGAACTGATTCACGCCGGCGATTCGAACAACAAGCTTTACGTGGTATCGATTTTCATGCAGCGGATTTACGGGCCCTGGGCAGCGAAGCTGGTGACTGCGATGGTCATGTGGACTGCGTTTGCCTCGGTTTTTTCGCTGACCCTGGGCTATTCGCGGGTGCCCTACGCGGCCGCGCTCGATGGCAACTACTTTCGGGCGTTCGCCCGGGTGCATCCCGAGCACCGCTTTCCCCATGTTTCCCTGATCGCGCTCGGGGGCGTGGCGATGCTGTTCTGCTTTTTCACCCTGGCGGATGTGATCGCGGCGCTGGTGGTGATTCGCATTACGCTGCAGTTCCTGGTGCAGGCGATTGGATTGATCGTATTGCGAATCCGCAGGCCTGACCTGCCGCGCCCGTTCCGGATGTGGCTTTATCCGGTGCCGGCTCTGGTCGCGTCTCTCGGCTTTCTCTATATCGTGATCTACCGCACCAACTCGCTCAAGCAAATCCGATACGCGCTGGTTATCCTCATCACCGGCGTTCTTATCTATATGATTCGAGCCTGGCGCAATCGCGAGTGGCCGTTCGGCCAGCCGGTGATTGCTCCGGCCAAAGAGGTCCCGAGCAACTGACCATGTCGGATATGCAAGCCACTCCGCCGGCAGCATTGCCCGCACGACGGAGAGGCTCGCCCTGGGCTCCGCTGCGGGAGCCTCTCTTCCGCTCGCTCTGGATTGCTTCGGTCATTTCCTACACCGGCACCTGGATGCAGAACGTGGGCGCAGGCTGGCTGATGACTCAGCTCACTATGTCTCCCCTCATGATCAGCCTGGTGCAGGCGGCGACTACGTTGCCGGTGTTCCTAGTAATTCTGCCGGCGGGCGCGCTCGCCGATATGGTGGACCGGCGGAGGTTCCTGCTGATCACCCAGGGCTGGATGGTGATTGCAGCGGCGGCGCTCAGTGTGTTGACGCTGGTCGGCCACGTCACTCCCTGGCTGCTGCTGTTGTTCACCTTCCTGCTGGGGTTGGGCGCGGTCATGAACGACCCTGCCTGGCAGGCCATCACTCCAGAGATTGTCTCGCCTCAGCAGCATGCTCCCGGAGTTGCGTTAAATTCGGTGGGCTACAATGTGGCACGCGCAGTGGGCCCGGCGATTGGCGGACTGGTGATTGCGGCCATGGGCTCGGGAATGGCGTTTGTGTTAAATGCAGCGTCATTTTTCGGGGTGATCTTCTTTCTCTACCGGTGGAAGCGGCCCCATTTTGAGCACGGAGAGTCGGGCCGGATCTGGGACGCGATTTGGGCGGGATTTCGTCACGTTCGTGGCTCTGAAGTAGTGCGCTGTGTGCTGGTGCGCACCGGGGCGTTCAGCCTGGGAGCGAGCGCATTGCTGGCGTTGTTGCCGTTGGTGGCGCGTCCCCATGGCGCAACTGGCTACGGCCTGTTGCTTGGCGCATTTGGAGTGGGTGCTCTCGCCGGCGCGGCGGTGCTGCCGCGGTTGCGATACCGTCTGTCGGTGGATGGATTGGTGGTGTTTGCCACTCTGCTGTTCGCGGCCATGGTGTTTGCCGCCGGACGCGTGCAGGAGTTCGGCTGGCTGTGTCTGGTATTGTTTGCCAGCGGCACGGCCTGGATCGGAATCCTGGCATGCCTGAATGTGGCGGCCCAAACTATGTCCCCGTCGCGTTTGCGGGCCCGGGCCCTCTCCATGTATCTGTTGGTATTGCAGGGTGGAATGGCGGTGGGAAGCGCCGCCTGGGGGGCCCTGGCTACGCGGGTTGGCGTGCCCACGACCCTGCTGTGCTCGGCGGGCGCGCTTGTGGTGGGGTTGTTCTCAGTGAAATGGTTCCGGCTCACGTCGCGCGAGTTGGAGTTGGCGCCTTCGGTAGTACGCGACTAGGTCTGTTTTCAGTAACTCGGGTCCTGCATTCAGTCTGAATCTTGTTCAAGGAGACGAAAGGTCATGAGAAAAGGGAGATATCTGTTTGCCGGTTTGTTCTTGCTGTCGTGCAGCGTTTTGGCTTCGGCACAAATGGCGATGTCTAACGAGCATCCCACCATCAGTAGCGAATTAAACGTATGGATTTCCAACGTGGAGCACGAGTTCGTTCCGGCCGCCGATGCCATGCCGGAGGACAAGTACTCCTTTGCCCCAACCAGCGGCGAATTCAAGGGGGTGCGCGACTTCGGCACTCAGGTTAAACACGTGGCAACCGCCAACTACATGTTTGGAGCTGCGATTCTGGGTGAGAAGCCACCGGTGCAATTCAAGGATGAAAATGGACCGGAATCGGTCAAGAGCAAAGCTGAGATCATGAAGTACATCAAAGATTCGTTCGGCTACGTCCACAAGGCAGTCGATTCCATCAACGACAAGAATGCGGTTGAGCCCATCCCGAGTCCATTTGGCCAAGGCAAGACCACCCGATTAGGAATGGCAACCCTGACGGTCGGCCACTGCTTCGATCACTACGGCCAGATGGTCGAGTATCTGCGGATGAATGGCATCATCCCTCCCGCCAGCCGGAAGCAGTAGCAATTCAGCGTTGCATCAAACCGGCCTGCGGGCCGGTTTTTTCTTTTTCGGCACAGTTGGCCTGAACACCGCGCCCGGCGCAGGGTAGCACCGTGGTGCTATGTACAGCCAGCAGGTACAAACGTAGACTTTTGTTATCCCCCTCCGCGAGAAGTCAGCAAGCGGTGCTTCCGACGGAGTTGTTCTCTAGCTCTCCAGGAGCATTCTGTGGCCGCCGATACAAAACTCAGAGACGATTGTGCAAAGCACGCTGCCGGCCCGGAGAATTCAGCGAATCGCGCCGCCGAGCAGAAACTTCACGATTTCCTCGAAGCCTTAACATCCTATCCCGAGCGTTTTGCTCATGACCCTCAGGTCAGTTTTGAAGAACACCTGGTGATGGTGGCAGCCGCTGGACAGGGCTCCAGCCGGAACTGAAGCATCAGGCTGCGAGCAAAGTCTCCTTACATTCCGGAAAGCGCAGGAACCGCAGGCACTGCGGTGGCCCACTGAGCAATGGGATTCTGCCCGCCACAGTCCAGACACCCGGTTACAGCAAACTGAGTTGCGCAGTGCGGGCAGACGGCCTGGGTTTGAAAGGTGTCGAAAGATTGCTGGCACGCGCCGCACTTCCACATGCTTCCGACCGGAGGCGGGGTTCCGCAGCGCGGACAGGCGAAGCCGTGCCGCCGCGGCAACTTCGCCAGGCGCGACAAAGCCTGCGCATGCTTCAGCCCGCTCCAGCAGTTGATCAGCATGAAGATGGAGATGACGCCCAACCAAATCGAATGCAGCCATACCGCAAGCAGGATGAACCCGGCGGCTCCCAGAAATCCGACGATGGTCGCGGCCATCAGGCTGCGGGCGCGGCCAATTACGAACCAGAGAAGTGATCGCAGAATCTGCCCGCCATCCAAGGGATAGACCGGCAAAATGTTGAAGAGCAGTAGGACCAGATTGATGAACCAGACCGCGCGCAGCAAGCCGTAAACATCGGGCATCGTTAAAGCCAAGTTGGATACACGGCCGGGAAAGTACGCCAGAGACAGTATCGGCAAGAGCGCAACATTCACCAGCGGTCCGGCGGCGATACTCCACAGGTTGGCCCCAGGACGCGGGGGCGGATCAACGAAGGCGACGCCACCGAGAGGCCACAGCACAATCCGGTTGGCAGTTCCGCCGACCTGCCGGCACGCCAGCGCATGCCCGTATTCGTGAAGCAAAACGATCACGAAGAGCGCCAGGTATTCCAGCACGTTGAACAACAACGAGGAGTAGCCGCTGGTGCGCCCCTCGATTTCGAAGGCGGCCACCAGAAACCAGGACCAGTGAAGAAATACGTCGATCCCTAGAACACGAAAGAGATGAACCGACCCTTGGCGACCGCTCGGCATGTTGACAGATTTATAACACAGCCCGGGAGTGAACTAAGCATCCTGCGAACACGGGCAAGATCAACGGTACCCATGAGCGCGGCCTGTGACTGCCCAATAGCACAGAGCGCTCATTGCGCCCCGCTGCCGGCTAAACGCTCCGCTTGCTTCTCTTCCGACGCGGACTGGCCGGCTTCACCCATGGCTTTGAAGATCGCCGCCATTCTGCGGTGCGGCTCAGCTTCCTGAGGGCGCAATGCGGCAGCCTCCTTCAGATAGCCGAGCGATTCGGAATAATGGCCACCGGAATGGTCCTGTTCCGCCAGCAGCATCGCAGCGGCATAGAGTTGCTCGGCAGTAGCGGGATCCTGCGGATTAATCTGGTTGGCATGATGCAGTGCATGGTACGCGGGCAATAGCTCACCCTGTTTCAGCAGCACGGCTCCATAGAGCGCATTCAACTGAAACAAGTCTGGCCAGCGCTTGATGGCGGTTTCAAGCGGAGCCCGCGCGTCATCGAGGCGGTTCAGATAGTAGTAGGCCAGCGCAAGATTGAACTGCATCTGCGGATTCTGCGGAGCCAGTTCCGCTGCCCGCTTCAGCGGCTTCAGGGAAGCCTCGGGATCGCCGTGCTGGCCGTAGAGTATTCCCAGCGCTGTCAGCTTTTCGGCGTCGTCGGGATCATAGAGTTGATCGCAAAATGCGCGCGCTGCTTCGCGCGGCCCTTGATCCAGCTTCTGTGAGCATTCCAGCTTGAGGCGGCTCTGGGAGTCGTCGCGGCGGCGCAACTCCTCTGATTTTGCGATTGCCTGTTTGGCCTGCTCTTCTCTTCCCTGCTTGCGATAGACCAGTCCAAGCTGGTAAGGCACTCGCGCGTCCTGCGGCATGACACGGGCTGCCTCTTCGAGCCACTTAGCGGCGGACTCAAGCTCTCCCTGTTTGAAATATGCAAAGCCCAAGTAGTACGCAGTGTCGGGAAATGGCGGCTTGATGGATGCTTTGGTCAACTTCTCAATGGCTGCCGGGTAGTTTCGGTCCTGCAGGTCAAGCCGTCCCAGGTAGTACTGCAGGTTGGGATGATCACCGGCTTCCCGGCGCACGGTTTCAAATTCTTTTCGTGATTCCGCATACTGATGCGATTCAAACAATGCGACCGCCAAGGGGAAACCGGCGCGCAATACCAGCTTGGGATTGCCTTGCAACGCCGCGCGGAACTCAATGATTGCAGCATCGTAGCGGTCCTGCTTCAGGGCATCGTAACCCTTGCCCAGGTGGACCTCCGGCGAGGCGGATGGCGAACTCCGGGAAGCCTGTTGGCCTTGCAATTGCTGTGCGCCGAAACTCAGGATCAGCAGCACCAGCATCGCCACACTCCACCGCCATGTACGGTTCGCCATCGCCCGATTCTTCATTTCTGTTAGGCAACATTATAAGTTGTGGCGCAGGTCGGGGCCGCGAAAGTGGCGTCCCCCAACCTTGACCCTCTGCATGAGGACTGCTAGATTTCAGCCTGCGCGTGATGTCTGGGGGGACGGTCTGAGTCGAGGGGTGAAACCGCGGCAGCAAGTCGAGTGTCGGCGGAACGCTCCACACGGGAATGACCCCGCCTTATGTAGGCAAGGTTTGGACGCGCCAGAGCCGCGCAATCCGAGCCGGCGTGACTTTCTTCTGCGCTCCTGCCAGGGACTTTCTGCTGCTGCCCTCCTACCCACGCCGCCGTTTCGGAATTGGCTGACTCCCTTCTTTGATTCCGCCGACGCAAATCTCCCGTCTGCCGCTTCCGCTCCGGTGTTCCATTTCCACCCAAACTACCGTGCTCAACCCCCACTCGACGCTCTGCTGCGGAAGGCAGACGCCGCTCTCGACGATTTTCTCACCGAGAAATACGCGGACCAGATTGCAGCCGTGCTTGCTACATGGAGCACTGCTTTACGGAAGTCGCCGCCTGAGGTGAAGACAATTGGGGCCAGTCTCTCCCCAGAATTCCTGGGATGTTCGCTTCTCCCGACAGATTCCCGGCCCGCGCGGTCGAGCCCGACGCTCACCGTCCATCAAAACCGATTTGCCGGCGATGCCACTCTTGGCGCAGATACATTTCTTCGGGATTTGCGGTCAACGCTGATCGGGTTCTCGACGATCCTCACGGCGGAATTCCAGATCACAAGTATTGAAGCGACCGATGCTGCCGGAAAGATTATTTCAGCCAGGGATTCCTCGACTTCGGTAAACCTCAAAACCCGCGTCCGCTATGAACTCGTAGGCTCCGGAAAGGTCTTTCATCGCGAGCAACGGGTTGGATGCTGGGACCTTGAATGGCGGCCTTCACCAGACACAGGTGGTTCATCCACGACTCAGCCGTTTCGCGTCAATCGCTGGCAGGGTTCCCGCGAGACCGTGAGTCGCGCCACGGTTCCCTTCTTCGCAGATATTACCGATCAAGCCCTGGGCAATAATTCTTCTTACTCTGCGCAACTCCTTCATGGCGCAGACTATTGGCGCACCGTACTCGACGCAGCTTCGGGCATCGATATCTATGGGCATAACGGAGTTTCGGTTGGCGACATCGATAACGACGGCTTCGACGATCTCTATGTTTGCCAGCCGGCAGGGATCCCCAACCGGATGTATCGCAATCGTAGCGACGGGACCTTCGAAGACATCACCGAATCCTCCGGCACCGGAATTCTAGAGAACTCTGCCTGCGCTCTTTTTGCCGACATTAACAATGACGGTCTGCAAGACTTGATCGTGGTCCGAACCAGTGGGCCGTTGCTCTTCCTGAACCAAGGCGGGGGCGCATTTATCGCGAAGCCGGGAGCGTTTCAGTTTGCATCACCGCCCCAGGGAACGTTTACCGGCGCGGCCATCGCCGACTATGACCGTGACGGCTGGCTCGACATCTATTTCTGCCTCTATCTCTATTACCAGGGCACGGGACAGTACAAATATCCCTCTCCTTATTACGACGCCAACAACGGGCCGCCCAACTTCCTGCTCCGTAATAACCGCGATGGTAGTTTTCGCGACGTGACCGCCGCCGCCGGACTCTCCCAAAACAACACCCGCTATAGCTTCTGCTGTGGGTGGAATGACTACAACGGAGATGGTTGGCCCGATCTCTACGTAGTCAATGACTTCGGCCGCAAGAACCTCTACCAGAACAATGGCGACGGCACCTTCACCGATGTGGCTGAGCAACTTGGCGTGGATGACGTCGGCGCCGGAATGAGCGTCAGCTGGCTCGATTATGACAACGACTGCGCCGAAGACCTGTATGTCGCCAACATGTGGACCGCCGCCGGCGAGCGCATCTCGAAGCAAGACGTATTTCAGAAGTCCGCTCCCCAAACGGTGCGCGCTCTGTACCAGAAGCACGCGATGGGAAACTCTCTCTTCCGAAATAGTGGGTCGTCCAGAGACGCCGCGTTCCGCGACGCCACCACCGCCTCTGTAACAGGGATGGGGCGCTGGTCGTGGTCAAGTGATGCCTGGGATTTCGATCACGACGGTTACCTCGATCTTTATGTCACGAACGGTATGGTTTCAGGACCACGATCGGAAGGCACAGGCGCTGAAGATCTCAACAGCTTTTTCTGGCGGCAAGTCGTTGGCAACTCGCCCAGTGAAGCCAGGCCCTCGCACAATTACGAGCAGGGATGGAACGGCATCAACGAACTCCTCCGCTCCGACGGTACCTGGAGCGGCTACGAACGGAATGTCTTCTATGCCAACAATCGCGACGGGACATTCTCCGATGTTTCAGGAGCGATCGGTCTGGACTTTACGGAAGACGGCCGCTCTTTCGCCCTTGCTGACTTCGATCACGACGGCCGCCAGGAAGTCTTCCTCAAGAACCGCAATGGCCCGCAGCTGCGTTTGCTGAAGAATATTGTGCCCGGCCTTCCACCCGCAATTGCTTTCCGCCTGCGCGGCACGAAAAGCAATCGCGACGCCATCGGAGCCCTGATTACCGTCGAGACTGAAGCCGGGAAACAGACTCGCACCCTTCAGGCCGGGTCAGGCTTTCTCTCGCAACACAGCAAGGAAATATTTTTCGGCCTGGGAAGTGCGAGCGGACCCGTAAAGGCTTCGATCAGATGGCCGAGCGGGCTGTTGCAGGAATTCCGAGATCTCCCGATCAACCATCGCATATGGGTCGAGGAGGGTTCCGCTTCGACCCGTGTCGAAGCGTTCGGAGCTTCAGTTCCGCCTTTCCCGAGCGTCACGGGCCCATACCGAAAGGATGATGCACGCGGAGTTACTCCCCACTACGATTGAGACCTGGTTGCTGGCTCCCATCGCCGCACCGGATTTCTCTCTGCCCGATCTCGACGGGAGAACCCGCACGCTCTCGGCTCTACGCGGCAAACGCTTGCTGCTGACTTTCTGGATTAAAGACTCGCCCGACTGTGACAGAGATCTCGCCCTTCTCAATCAGATGCACCGCCGCAGGGCCGACCAGGATCCACAACTCCTGGCCGTCAATCTCGACAACGCCGGAGAACTCAAGAACATTCTCGCGCTGGTCCGCACCCGTGGCCTCACCTTGCCGATCGTCCAGGCAACGAATGATGTGGGCGCCATTTACAACCTGCTGTATCGGCACCTGTTCGAGCGCCACCGCGATCTCACGTTGCCTACTTCGTTCCTGATCGACGGGCAGGGCGACATCGTGAAGGTGTATCAGGGTCCGCTCAACGAAGACCATCTCGAGGATGACTGTCGCCACATTCCGCTAACTCCCGCCGAGCGCATGGCCAAGGGGCTGCCCTTCTCTGGGTTGTCGGACTCGCCAGACTTCCGCCGCAACTATCTCTCTTACGGGTCGGTCTACTTCCTGCACGGATATTTCGACCAGGCTGGAGCAGCCTTTCAGCTCGCCCTCCATAATGATCCCTCAAGCTCTGAGGCCCTCTATGGGTTGGGTAGCGTGTACCTGAAGCAGAACAAGAATGCCGAAGCTCGCGACGCCTTTGAGCGGGCTACTCAGCTAAAGGCGAGCTATCCCGAGACGCTCCCGAACGCTTGGAACAACCTTGGCCTGCTTGCCGCACATGAGGGGCGGGTCGCCGAGGCGATTCCTTTCTTCCAGCGCGCGCTGCAACTCGATCCCGATCACCTCGTCGCACTCGAAAACCTTGGCAGCGCCTATCGCCAGCAGAAGCAGTGGGCGGACGCTAAGAAGACACTGCAACATGCCCTCGCACTGAAGCCCGACGACGCGGAAGCCAACTACAGCCTGGGCATGGTTTACGCGCAACTCGACGATTCGAATAAAGCGTACGAATATTTTCAGAACGCGCTGCGGTCACGGCCGGACTATCCCGAAGCTCTCAACAACCTCGGTGTTTTATATCTTCGTACTCGCCGTCGCGATCAAGCGGTCGCCAGTTTTGAGGAATGCATCCGAGTCGCGCCCCAGTTCGACCAGTCCTACCTCAATCTGGCACGGGTCTATGCGCTGGAAGGCACTCCCGGCAAGGCCCGCGACGTGCTGCTCGAGTTGCTCAAGCAGCACCCGCAGCACTCGCTCGCGCAGCAGATGCTGGCGCAATTACCGCATTAAGCGAAATCTGAGCTCCGTGCGGACGGGTCAGCCGTTATAATTCCGTGCACTGACGAGACTGCCGTTTCGTCGTCCCAATACCCCGTCAGACAGCAAGGCAATTCAATATCCACTGGGAGAGCCCTATGACCACGCGCCGCGATCTGTTGAAAGCAGCTCCAGCTTTGGCAGTTATTGCCGCAACCGGCAGCTTGCCTTTGACGAGTAATGCAGCACCAAGCGCGGCGAGACAGATCCCATGGCCGAAACCAATCGGCAGTCCGGTCTTGGAAAGTCTGCGCCCCGTCATCGAGAACTCCCGCGATGTTTTCACTCACTACGACCGGATCGTCGAAGTGGCGCACTGGATGGCTTACGAGGAACTTCCCATGCCGAAGATTTCCGTTCCTTTCGGCCTCGACAAGACACCGGATGTCGCCATCGATTTTGTGATGGTAACCAACACGATTGACACCGCCTTCACGGATTTCAAGAGCCATATCAAATTTCAGATCGACTACAAAGGTGAGCACTTCTTCGACGCGGATGCCATGCTGGCCTGCGTTAAGCGCGCCATGGACGACGGCGTCCCCATCCTCGATGGCAAGTTTCTCGCCAGTGTTACCAGGCCGGAGCTGGAGAAGGTCTTTGCGGGAAATATAGAGATGCCGATGCTGGAGGAGAAGATGGAGGTCTTCCATCAGATCGGGCAAATATTGGTGTCGAAATACGACGGCAGGTTCCTGAATTTCGTACGCTCCTGCCCGCCGCGCCTTTACGACAACGGCGACGGTCTGATTGATCGACTGGTTAAGGAGTTTCCCCGCTATCGGGACGTCAGCCCATACGATGGTCACGAAGTTAAGTTCTATAAGCTAGCCCAGCTCGGCTCATGGGGCCTGTATTCGGGCCTGGTCGGCACTGGGGCGTTCAACCTGGAGGACGTCCACAAACTGACCGCCTTCGCGGACTACATTGTGCCGGTGGCGCTGCGGGTGATGGGCATGACCAGCTACTCTCCGGAACTGGAGCACGCCATCAATTCCTACCAGATGATTGCTCGGGACAGCCCGCAAGAGGTAGAGATCCGCGCCCATTGCCTGTATGCGACGGCCCTGCTCAGGGAAGAAATCAACAAATTACGCCCGCCGGAACTTCAGATCATTATTCCTCAGGTTGATGCCCGTCTGTGGACGCACTATCACGCCACCACATGGCCGCATCACCTGACGAAAACCATCATGTATTAAAGCTGAACAGAGAACGAGGAAAAGCAGAAAAGCCCCTCTCCTGAGGGGCTTTCTTGTGTCTTACTCTTGCGAAGCTCGCATCTAGGGCTTCGGCGTCTCCGAGGTCAGCAGCTCCACAAATTCGTTGTAGAAGCGTTGGGTGTCCAGATCCACCTGAATTTCCACGGGCTGCACTTCAACTTTCGGCTTGTCGCTCTCCATCCAGGTGAGAATGTTGCCATATCCAGCGCCGCGCCCGAGATCGACATCCATGTAGCGGGTTTCACTTTTGGTAATCAGGCTGGGATCAAGCCATGAGACCGCGGCCAGTTCATCCCACAGGTAGTTGTACTCCCCATATAGGCGGGAGTACTTGGCGGTGTAGTTAGCGGCGGCGGAATGGCCGGCCTTTACCCGGTTAAGCAACTCCGCATTCAAGTTTGTCTTGAGCGAAATGTCCACCGGCGTGCAGACGATCTTCTTCCATGGCGCTCGCAGCACTATGTGCGATGCCTCCGGGTCAAACCAGATATTGAATTCGTGCCGGGGCATGTTGATGAACTCGGGGTTGGTGGTTTGAGGATTGAGGCTGGCGCCCATGAATACCAGTTCTTTCGCCAGCTTGGGAAACTCGGGGTCGATCGCAATAGCCAAGGCCAGGTTGGTCATCGGGCCGCCGGCATAAATCGTGACCTCCCCCGGATACTTGCGCACCATGCGGACCAGGAAGTGGGCTGCATCTTCCTCGGCGGGTTTGGTAGTGGGCTTACCCTCCGGCATGTCTCCCAGGTCGTCGGCAGGGTGATAGAACTTCGGCGTCCACGCGCCGAGCCAGGTCACTGACCCGTAGCGCTCTTCCCAAAGCTCGGTCTCCTGCTTGCGCCGTACCAGTGGATACTCAGCCCCGGCCATAACCGGAATGTCGGTGCGGCCAACCAATTCCAACATGCGCAACGTGTGGGCCACTTCCGACTTGAGCCATTGGTCCCCCGTCACCACGGTGATTCCGAGCACCTGGGTTTTGGGTGATTGAATCAGCAGCAGCATGGAGGTCTGGTCGGTGCCCGCGGGGCCGCCGGCATCCTGATCAATGATGATCTTTCTCTTACCCTGCCCCCAGGACAAAGCCGCAGAGCAAACCAACAGCATGACTGCTGTGATGAAGAAGCGGACTGATTTCATGGTCACCTCAAAAATTAGAAACGCGAGTTCGGAGTCTTACGCCTTCCCTGCCAGCCGGCCAATCAACAGATCGAAGAACCGTGCCGAATCCACATCCACCGCAACCCGGGTGTTCGGGACAAACTTATCGCGCAGTACCGGAGAAGTTTTCTCGCTCGCGAGAGTCGGCGCGGAGCCCCGAATCTGCATGCTCTCCGCCATCTTCTTTTCCATCTCGGGAGTAATTTTCAGATCACCCGCGCTCGGACTGTAGCCGACGGTTTCACCCGCGGTCAGCTCGCCCGTGGTCTCGATGTCCACGTAATAGTCCTGAAATTTCAGGATCGAGGGATCAAGGAATGCAGTCATCGCCAGCGAATCGTGCATGTTCGGCCCCACCATGAAGCCCTGGGCGCGATTGTGATCGATGGCATTGCGGGCGATCTTGGCGGCTGCGTCGGCCACGGGATTGTGGGCGGCGAGCAGGGTGCGCACGTGATCTTCGGTGAGCGAGGTCTTTCGAGTGACATCGAGACCGACCATGGTGATGGGAATTCCAGACTGAAACACGATCCGCGCCGCTTCCGGGTCAACATAGAGATTGAATTCGGCCGCTGGGGTGATGTTCCCTCCTGAGAGCGAGCCGCCCATCAGGGTAATGCCTTTGACCAGGCCGGCCAGTTCGTCATCGAGATTCAACGCAGTGGCGATGTTGGTCAGCGGTCCCAACCGGGATCAGGGTGACTTCGCCGGGATATTTGCGCACAATCTGGCGAATCAACTCTGCTGCCGGCTGGGGAACCGGCTTGGTCTTCGGCTCAGGAAACACGGCTCCGCCCAGGCCGTTGTTGCCGTGCGCATAGGCAGCCGTCACCAGGCGGCGCACCAGCGGTTCTTTCGCGCCAGCAGCTACGGGGATGTCGGTGCGGCCTGCGATCTCAACCATGCGCAATGCGTTGGGAAGAGTGACCGACAACGGCACGTTCCCCGCTACTGGGGTGATGGCTTCAATCTTCAATTCGGGAGAACGCATGGCCAGCAGCAGGGCAAAAGCATCATCCACACCGGGATCGGTATCGATGATGACGCGATGCGTGCCCGGACCAAGCTTCTCTCCTGCCTGGCCCTCCATCGGCGCAGTGGCGGCTCGTGCTCCCTTCGCCAGTCCGCTTGCCGCAAGAGCTACCGCGGATGTGGTCACAAACTGGCGGCGTGTCACTCCAGACTTCTGCGTAGAATCCATAGAAAGTCTCCTCGTAAATTCTTCAGTAGGACTACATCACCAGTTACTGCGCATGTGGTGGCGGTTCGGTCATCAGCTTGATATAGAGGTCATAGAGTTTTTTGGTGTCCACATCGAACTGGACAGTCGCCTTCTGCTCGTAGGGCGGCAGCTCGGTCTTCGGATCCCAGAACAAAGTTTCTCCGTAGCTGGGCCCGTGATCGACGTCGATATCCACATAGAGCTCTTTCTCCCCGGTGATGATGGAAGGGTCAATCATGGCCGCGGCGGAAAGCTCATCCCACATGAAGCTGTCGGCGGCGTATTTGGTGAGGTACTTTGCAACCGGAGTGTCGGCCTTGGCGATCTCCTCGCGCACCCGCTTGTTGACATTGGTCTTGATCGAGATATCAATCGGAGTGATCGTGATCTTCTTCCAGGGTGAGCGCATCACGATGTGGACTGCCTCGGGGTCAAACCACCAGTTGAATTCACGCCGTCCGTCGATGGTGTTGATACCCCCGTCGTCGGCATACATGCCGCTGCCCATGAGCACGAGTTCTTTTGCAAGCGTCGCCACCTGCGGGTCGAGCCGCAACGCCAGGGCGATGTTGGTCAATGGGCCCCCCGCCCAGATCACAACTTCGCCGGGATACTTGTGCACCATGCGAACAATAAAGTTGGCCGCGGCTTCGTCGAGCGGCTTGGTGTGCGGCTCACCCTCCACCAGCGTGGGAACAACGTCGGGATCGTGATAACCAGCGCGGAACGCCGCAGGAGTGCCGGCAGGCAGCTTGGAAAAATCACTCCAGCAGCCCTTGTACCGAAACTTGCCATACAGGTGTTCCCAGCGCTCGCTTTCTTCCTTGGAATTCAGCAGAGGAAATTCCGCGCCCTGAATCACCGGCACGTCTGTGCGTCCGGCGATTTCGGTCAGCCGCAGCGTGCGCTGAGTCTCTTCTTTCACCCACTGATCTCCGCTCACCGTGGTGATGCCCAGCACGTCGAACTTGTCTGACTGCAGAAATATCAGGATCGACTGCATATCGGTGGTTGCCGGACCGCGCGCATCCTGATCGACGATAACCTTTATTTTCTGAGCATGAAGCGAGCCAGCCATGACCAACATTAGAAAGGCAGACAGCACGATTATTCCGGCACGTACCTTCATCATGGAAGACACCCCCTCGAGTGGTGAACAACCTATTTCACGACTGGCTGGACGGCTCGCTGCCTTCCAGCGGATCAATTCAGAAAGCATGGCATTGTAGTTCGTATGGCCTTCGCTCTGCCAGCGTTTAAGCAGATTTCCAGCCGTTGTTGCGGTCACTCATGGATGAAACCGCAATCGGGTGAATCAAATGTTTCAGTTGGGCGTTCGGTTGCGTTATTGCAGGCCGAGACCCAGCCGAATAGAATGAGCGTTCAAAAGCCTTGCCCGAGCCAATGGGCGCCTTCGATTTCGTGCTCTAATGACGCTTCTCTGCGGTACTGCAAAGCGACCCGGACTTAGACTGGCTTACGTAGCCTTCCTCTTTGCCAGCATAATGCTTGCCGCTACGATTCCGGCCAAATGCCAGGCCTCGAATTCCTCCGGAACCGCCACCGTACAAGGCACCGTCCGTACCAACGACGGCCACCCGCTCCCCGGCGTCACGATCTCGCTTCAGGCGGGACAGGCGAAAGTTGCAACCGCTCTGACCGATTCCAACGGAGCCTACCGCTTCCCTGCCGTTTCGTATGGCTCCTACAGCGTGCGTGCCGAGAAGACGGGGTGTGGCAACACAACTTCAAACAGATTCGCTTTGGCAGCCCACGAGACAAAAACCGTTGATCTGACCCTCACCCCCACCGGGCCGTCTGGCCCACTCAGTTCTTCCACGGAACCGCAGTTTTACGATGCGCCGCAATTCACCGTAGCGGGCGTGACTGACACTACCAATCTCGGAGGGCACGGTTCCGACACGGTCGTTCGCACTAAAGAGTCCTTGGCGAAAGAGGCCGCCTCACTCAGCACGCAGCAACCTGGCAGTCCGCAAGCGCCGGTTCCTGATGCAGCCGCGGAAGCCCCGCTCCGAAAAGCGCAGCAGCTGAATCCCGACAGCTTCGAGGCCAACCTTCAGCTGGGCAAGCTTCTCGTGGCCAACAGCAATCCCAAAGAAGCACTTCTGTTTCTCAAGCACGCCGATCAGGTCGCCTCCGCCGGCCTCGCCAACCCACATCGGGCAGAGCTTCATCATCTGCTGGCCGACGCCGAAGAGAAGTCAGGGGACTCCCTTCAGGCCGTGCGCGACTACCAGCAGGCGGCGGAACTTGCCCCCAGTGAGCGCAATCTCTTCGACTGGGGAGCGGAGCTGCTACTTCATCACGCTCCCGAGCCTGCGATCGAAGTCTTTGACAGGGGCAACCGCCTGTTCCCGCACTCGCCACGAATGCTGATCGGCCTGGGGTCGCCGCCTACACGCGCGGATCGTATGAGGAAGCGGCACGCCGGCTGTGCGACGCTTCCGATCTCAATCCGGCCGACCCGAACCCTTACGTCTTTCTCGGGAAAATCCAAAGTGTCGAGAGCATTCGCTCCGAGAGTGTTTCCACGCACCTGCAACGCTTCGCCCAACTCCATCCGGACAACGCCTGGGCCAACTACTACTACGCCATCAATCTCTGGAAGCGGCGCACAACCCCCGGCGATCCCGCACAGTTGCAACAAATCGAATCACTGCTGCAAAAAGCGGTCCTCCTTGATCCAACATTGGCGGCCGCACAGTTGCAGCTGGGCATCCTTTACTCGGATCGCGGAGACTTTCCTGCGGCCATCGCCGCTTATCAGAAAGCGGCTGCGACCAATCCTCGACTGGAAGCGGCTCATTACCGCCTCGCCCAGACCTACCGGCGCACCGGAGAGACCGCCAAAGCACAAAAGGAGCTTCAACTCTACGAGCAACTTTCCAAGGAAGCCGCCTCCCAGGTAGAGCGGGAACACCGGGAAATCCAGCAGTTCGTCTATACGCTGCAAGGTCCAGAGCACTCGGAACCTCTCTGGTAAGCGCGTCAGCCGAAGAGGGCCATACCCGATTTCGCCGGCTTGGTTCATTGCTTCTGGTCGGCTGGCGGTGTCGGCGCGCTCATCAGCTTGATGAACATGTCGTAGAACTTGGCCTTATCCAGATCCACCTGGATATCGACCGGCTGCGCGCCGAGTCTTGCCTGGTCTTTTCCGATCCAGGTGAGGGTGTCGCCGTATTCTGCGCCGTGATCGATCTCCACACTCATGTAACGGGTTTCGGTCTTGGTGATCAGGCTGGGATCAATCCAGGCGGCAGCCGCGAGTTCGTCCCACATGTATTCGCCACCCTGGCCGGTCTGATAGAACTGCGCGACGTAATGCGCCAGCGGAGTTCCGGCCGCAGCGATCTGCTTGATCATTTCCGGTGTCAGACGGGTTTTCACGGAAATATCGGTCGGAGTGCACACGATCTTCTTCCACGGCGCGCGCAGCGCGATGTGAGCGGCTTCGGGATCGAACCAGAAATTGAATTCGTGGCGGGGATTGCTGATGAATTCCGGGTCGTCAGTTTGCGGTCCGATGCTTCCTCCCATGAAAACCAGTTCCTGCGCCAGTTCGGCAAACTCAGGATCGATGGTGATGGCGAGCGCGAGATCTGTCATCGGGCCACCCTCATAAATGGTGACTTCATGGGGATACCGGCGCACCATTCGCAGCAGGAAGTGAACTGCGTCCTCATCGGATGCCTTGGTCTTTGGCGTGCCCTCATCGAGCTTTGGGATGACGAAGGGCTCGTGCCACCATCGTTCATCCCACGCACCCGCAAATGCCACTTTGCCGTAGCGTTTTTGCCAAAGCCGCGCTTCGCCAGGCCGGCGGACCAGAGGGAACGCCGCTCCTCGCAATACGGGGATGTCGGTGCGCCCGATGATTTCAAGCAGTCGCAGCGTGCGCGCGACTTCTTCATCACGCCACTGGTTTCCGCTCACCACCGCAATACCGAGAACTTCAACTTGAGGAGACTGGATCAACGTGAGCAGCGTCTGCATGTTGCTGCCGCCGGCGCCGGAGCAGTCCTGATCGATGATGACCTTGCGGCGGGACTGGGCGGAAGCAAAAGAGGGCAGCCAAGAGAACAAGAAGAAGAACAAAGTAATGAGATCGTTTCATTTTCACCTTGTGGTCGTAGCCCGGTGATTTCGCGAACACGTTCTGTCTATTTGGTCTCAGGCATTGAGAATACCCAGGCAGGTTTTTCAGTGGTTCGACCGAAACTGCTGCCCCTGCTCTGCGATCACCAACGCTACTTCAGGAACCGGGATTGTTCGAGAAAGCAGCCAAGCTGGGGACCATCACGAAATGGTCCCCAGCCTGCTTTGGTTTGTGGCTAGAACGTAAGCTTCAGGCCAAACTGGATCAGACGCGGGTTGTTCACCGTTCTGGTGATCTGGCCGAAGTCCGAAGAATCGACGTCAACCCCAGGGATGAAGAGCTGTGGGTGATTGAAGACGTTGAAGAACTCAGCGCGGAATTCCAGGTTGGTCCGCTCCGTCAACAGCAGGTTCTTAACGGCGGAGAAGTCGGTATTGGAGAATCCCGGCCCGTACAGAGGAGTTCGGCTGGCATTTCCCAGCTCGCCACTTGGCGGATCCGCAAAGCAGCTGGTGTCGAACCACTGGCTAATGCTGGCGTTACTGAGATGGCCGTTGCAAGTCTGGTTTGGCCGGTTCACACCGCTAGCGAAATTCACGCCGGAACCATTGCTGCTCGAAACCAGGAAGAGCGGGAATCCGGAGGTAACCTTTTCGATGACATTGACCTGCCAATTTCCCAGAACGGCGTTGACGGGGCCGCTCCAGCTGTTGCCGAAATGCTTGCCCTTCCCGAATGGCAAGTCGTAAATCACGCTGGCGGTGAAGCTATTGTTAAGGTTGATCTGCGACAGGGCCCAATCAGCCTTCGCGGTACCGGGCAACGGATAGTAGGTTGAACCCGTGCCGGTCCCGACTCCGTCGGCGAAGCCGCTGTCGAAGGTGCGTGAGTAGGTATAACCGAGAAGAGCGTAGAGGCCATGGCGGGCGCTCTTGGTCTCCGCCTTCACCTGCAATGAGTTGTAGCGGGCCGAACCAATGTCGTTGGCATTGGCAATGGTAACGAACTGTGGATATGGAACGTCCGGCCGGCCGCAGCCTAGCGTGTATCCCGAGACGTTGCCGCAAGCTTGCGGTGAGTTCACGTTTAGGTTCATCCCGTCCACGAGAATGTGAGTGCTGCGGGAGCCTGCGTAGCCCACAGTCACCAGCACGTCGCCGGGGATCTGGCGTTCCACGTTGAGGTTGTACTGTTGGACCATGCCCAGCTTGAAATCCAGATTCTGCGACTGAATATTGCCGCCAAAGTGCTGGGATCAGTGGGCTGAGTCAGGATGGGAAACCATCCGACATGGTCCTGCCGGTTCCATTTTAACGGATCTATTTCTCGAGATGATGTCCCTGGGCGGCGCAGTTAGAGGTCGAACCCGCCGGAGCAAACGGTGTCGGACAAACGTCCGGGAAGAAGGAAGCAAAGGAAGATTCGGCAAAGAACGGCGGATTCTCCCAGAGTCCCTGGCCGCCCTGGTTCCAGGAAGAGTCGTGGAAGATGGCGTACCCGCCGCGCAGAGCCATCTTGTCGCTCCCACCGGGCCGCCAGGCAAAGCCGATACGGGGCTCTAGCGCGGTCTTGTCCATCTTGACGCCGACGTTCGACCCGGCATTCACCCCAGGAATGAGGAATGTGCCGGTGGCGAAGTCAAAATTTGCCTGGCGATCCTGAGCTTCAGTAATGGGCGTCACAAAAGCCCACGCCAGCCCGAGATTCAGGGTCAGGTTATTGGTGACGCGCCAGTCATCCTGAACGTAAGGACGGAAAAGCTTCCAACGGCGGCCGGTAGTTTCGCCCTTGAATGTCTGATCGTGAAGCGCGAGGTCGGGCAAGCCGAGAAGGAAGCTGGCGAGATTGTCACCGCCGCTACCCGTAGCCGCCAGGAATCCCTCCGCCAAGATCGGCAACCGAATTGGTCCAAGCATTGCTGTAAACCCAGAACCCGTCCTGGAAAGCATTGGTCCTGACGTTCATCTGGTTGGCGCGAACTTCGCCGCCGATTTTAATGTTGTGCTTGCCGCGGATCATGTCGAAGGAATCGGAGATGCGAGAACACGTTGGTTCCCCCCTGGAATGGTGCGAAACCGCGATCGCCGAGAGACCACTAGCCTCCGTCCATGCTGGTGGAGGTCAGGCCGCAGCTGATGCCACCGAGGTTGGCTCCGGGAATGCCGAGCTGCTGCGATTCGCAGGTGCCGCTGCCGAAGGACTCGATGTAGTTGAAGATGCGGTTGTAGCCGGCGTTGATTTGATTGACGGTATTGGAAGAAAAAATGTGAGTTTCCGAGAGGGCCGCATTGCGCCCGTGGTTTTCGATGTTTTGGTGCTGCCAAAGGCTCTAGCTTCGGCGAATCCAGGCGCGCCGCCGGGAATGAAGACAACCGCCTGGTCATAGCTGAAGCGGGCAAAAGCGTAATCGTCGGGGGAAAAGTTGTGGTCCAGCGCGCACATCGAACTCGCCTTCATCGAGCTTGCGAGACGGGGCATTGACATAGTTGTATCCGAGCCCGGATTGTTGGCTTCGGCAATGGATAACAGATTGATCATCTTCTGAGCGATGGGGTTGATGAGGCTGTGGGGGATGTTATTGCAATTGACGCCCGCCGGCCTGGCTGCCGTCGGCGCTCGCCGGGAAGGGATTGCCGGCGGCATCGCACTGGAAGGATCAGTATTGGCGGCGCCGAGACATTGGGATTCTACGATGCGAACCGGTTGAAAGTGGATTGCCGAATGCGTCGTTCGTGAAATCCCCGTTGCGCATGCGCGACGCTGGGCACCAGGCCGTATAAAGTTCATGCCGTGGCGCTGACACTTGCTCTGGTTATCGGCAGAAGAAAAACGTCTTGTCTTTCTTGATCGGACCGCCAAGGGAACCGCCGAACTGATTCAGATTGAATTTCTCGGTGCTCTTGGCGAAATAGCTGCGTGGCGTCGAGGTCGGTGTTGCGGAAGAACTCGAACAGCGATCCGTGGTATCTGATTGGTTCCAGACTTCGTGGTCAACAGCACCGTCGGACCCGCGCGCGTACCATACTGCGCCGAGTAATTGTAGGTCAGAACCTTGAATTCCTGGATAGCGTCGATCGAAGGAACGATGGCAATGCCGCCGGCTGTGAGCTCGTTGTTGTCGTTGCCATCAAGCAGCCAGTCGGTACTGCTGGCGCGTGAGCCGCCAACGGAAAGTGAGAAGGACCCACGGGTGGAAACTTCGCTGCTGGGACCGCCGTTGAAGAAACTGTCGGGATTGGTCTCCTGGGTGGTGCCCGGAGTGAGGGTCGCAAGCTGCACGAAGTTCCGGCCGTTGAGCGGCAACTGTGCCACCTGCTGCTCTGTGATGACCTGGCCCAGCGTGGAGTTCGTGGTCTGTACCGCGACTTCCGTCGCGTTCACCTCCACGTTCTGCCGAGACCTGGCCGGGAGAAAGCGTGAAATCCACGTCGCGGTGCTCATCCACCTGCAGGCGGATGTCTTTCTGGCGTCGCCGCCTGAAATCCCTGCGCCTCGACGTGGATGGTGTATTGCCCGATGGGCAGCAAGGGAAACAGGTAGTGGCCGGTGTCGTCGGTCTTGGCCTCGCGCGAAACTCCGGTATCCTGCGAGGTCACGCTCACTTTAGATCCGGCAATGACCGAGCCGGTCTTGTCAGACTACGACTCCGGAAAAGCTTCCTGTGGCTTGGCCGAACAATGAAGGACAGATGAAAACCACCAGTGTCAAGAAGGCAGCGGACAGCAGAGACTTCTTCAGCAACACGATTTTTCCCCCTGGGCGGCCCTGCTGGAGAGATGCTGAGGACCCGCCTTTTTACCCCACTGCAATTCCCCACCGCGATTCAAAAGCAAACGCGCAACGCAATGCCCGGAACATTCCATGCTCGTCCCGGGCCTGTAAGCCTTAAAGTTCGACCTTATCCGGCGCCATGACCCTTGATGCGCTGCAGTTCGTTACTTTCGAATTAATTGATCGCAGCAACATATGCCATTGCCGGAACCACTGTCAACTCAATCTGGTTGTGACCCGTGGCCGCAGTCCCCCATGCGCGAAACAATTGTTACGCCCAATCCGCGAACTACCATTTTGCGCGATCTTTGCCATCACTCGCGCTGACATGATTGCACCCGGGCTCCATGGTCACAATCAGAATCGGGATTCTCCTTCCGGAATTCTGACCCGTCTCAGCATGCCTCTCAGATAATAACGATATTCCGCCTACCGGCTCATCATGGCGACAAACAGATCCTCAAATTTCTTGACGTCCACCTGCACCTGAACGCTCGCGGGATGGAGATTGGCCGGAGGATTCAAATGGCCCAACCACTTGTTGCGGTCCATCGGATCAGGACCACTGTAAGACGGGAAGAAATGGGGGATGTTATCGGGCTTTTTCCAGACAACCGTGTGTCCGTAATCGGGGCCATGCGTAATATCCACGTCAAGATATATGGTCTCGGATTTCGTAATCACCGAGGGATCAATCAACGAAGCGACCGTGAGTTCGTCCCACATCATGCCCCACAGCGGCGCGTCCGGGGTTGAGGGGTAATCCACATACAGGCTCTTGACGTGCCGGGCCAGTGGGCCGCCCGACTCGGCGATGCGGCGCATCATTTGCTGGCTGGACCACACCTGCGCTCCCGCTTCGAACGGAGAGACGACAATCTGTTTCCAGGGCGCGCGCATAGTGATGGCGGCGGCTTCAGGGTCCCACCACCAGTTAAGTTCAGCGCCTCCGCTGCTGCTTCCGCCCATGATGTAAATGGCTTTGGTGAGCGGCACAATGCCCGGGTCCATGGTGACGGCGAGGGCGACATTTGTCAGCGGTCCAAGACAAAACAGAACCACTTCTCCGGGATTGGCACGAATCGTGTCGATGAGGAAATCGGCGGCCCGGCCGGGGGTAGCTTTGAGTTTAGGGTAGCCGCCCGGAGGAGCCCAGGTGCGCTTGGGATCGGGCGCGTCGGGATTGAAGGAGCCGTGCCAGGTCGGGTGAGAACCGAACATGGCTTCGCGGAGTTCCTGCTCCCGTGGCGTATTCAGCAGCGGCATTTCCGCGCCTTTGATCACGGGCACATCAGAACGCCCAGCCTGCTCTTCCGCCCAGAGCGCAAAGATGGTGGCTGGATCCACCCACTGATCGCCGCTGATGGTGGTGATCCCGAGCAGATCAATTTGCGGAGCACGTAGCAGCATGAGCAGCGACAGCAGGTTGGTGCCCTGCGGACCGGCGCTGTCCTGGTCGGCGATCACTTTAATCTTTTTCTGCTGCGCCAGTGCCAGAGATGAGAGGAGGACACAAACCACAAGAATCGCGCAGATTCGCTTCATGGGGAATCGGGCTCCGTTCTCTTTCTAGGTCCACTCCTCGAACCGCTTCGTCTGCTCACCACAGTGGAGACAGGGCGCACAGGGGCAGCTTCGGCAGCACGTTTCGGCTCTAGGATTTGTTTCGTGCCGCCCACTCGGCGTCGTAGCGGGCCCGGTCGTAGAAGGACTTCTGGGTGCCTACACCGGTTGTGGACAAGCCAGCATACAGATTGGCGCGGCGGACAGCGTCGCGCTCGGGCAGTCCTTCACCGAGGAAGACGGCGAAGCTGCCGATAAAGGCGTCACCGGCGCCCGTGCTGTCGAGGCATTTCACATCGAAGGCGGGAATATGTTCCATGCCATCGTGGCCGGCCAGCAGTGATCCGTTTGCGCCGAGGGTGATGATGACGCGCTTGATTCCGTCGGAAAGAAGCTTCTCGGCGCACTTTTTAGCTTGATCTACATTCTGGACTGGCAGCCCGGTAATGGCCTGGGCTTCGGTCTCGTTGGGTACGAAGTAGTCCAGTCCGGAAAGCGAGTGCAGGTCCATAGGCTGGGCTGGCGCGGGATTCACGATGCAGCGGATATTGTTCCTGGCGGCGAAGCTGACGCAGTAATAGACCGTATCGAGCGGGATTTCGAACTGCAGCACCATGCAATCCACGGTCTTAAGCAATTCTGCGGCCGCATCAACGTCGGCGGGCTTGAGCATGTCGTTCGCGCCTTTGACCACAAAGATGCGGTTCTGGCCATTGGGCTCGACAAAGATGGGAGCGACTCCGCTGGAAACTCCGGAAAGCTGCTTGACGTGAGTCGCGTCGATTCCGAGCTTTTTGAAGTTCTCGATGGTTGCCGGTCCGAAGAGATCGTTGCCGACCCGGGCGATCATGAACACATCGGCTCCGCAAAGGCGGGAGGCAACGGCTTGATTTGCTCCTTTGCCACCAAAGCCGAGATCGAAGCTTTGCCCGAAGATGGTTTCACCAGGCTGGGGAAAGCGTTCGGTGAAAGTAGTGAGGTCGATGTTGGCGCTTCCGACTACCGCAATTCGAGGACGTTTTGCCATGCGGCTCCCAGGAAAAGGTGGTGCTTTTTTTGTTTCTAGAAATGGAAAAGCCAAAGAATGGCGAGTCTAGTCAGGGCGCGAGAATGTGTCAACGGGGAAGCGGCGCGGAAGATTGTTGTACCTTCCAATCCACGATCTCATTCTCCGTACGGAACCCAGATATTTTTTACCTGAGTGGCATGCCGCAGAAACCAGCGCCCTTCCGCCTGTTTCACATTGAACCAATCGATGGCGCGTCCTTCGTTGGTAAAAACCTGTTTCAGATTTCCCACGGAATATGCTTTAGCCGCGGCAGCTGCGGCGCCATCGGCGAAACACCAGATGGCGTCCACGTCCTCGTGCTCTGCAAGAGTTTTGAGGAGCTGCGACTGATACCCGGTGACGATGTTCACAACTCCGCCAGGCAGATCGCTGGTGTCGAAGAGCTGGTAGAGGTCTCCAGTGATCAGCGGATACGTCTCGGATGGCACCGCTACTACTGTGTTTCCGGCAGCAATAACCGGAAGAACTAGCGACAGGAAACCCAGAAGAGGCGTCCCGTTGGGGCAGATCACCCCGACATTACCGATCGGCTCATTCATTGCGATGGTGACGTTGCGGAATGGCGGATTGTGAACCGCGCCATCGAACTTGTCAGCCCACGCCGCGTAAGAGAAGATGCGCTCAATACTGGCATTGACTTCAGCCTCGGCCTGCTTTTCTCCCACCGCAGCCGCCAACCGGCGGCCGACATCGTCGCGACGCTGCGAAAGATTCTCCGCCATGTAATAAAGAATCTGGGCGCGGTTGTGAGCAGTGTTCTTCGCCCAACCTGAGGCTTTGCCGGCAGCTTCGACGGCGTTGCGAATGTCTTTACGGTTACCCAGCGGGGCTTCCCCCAGGACTTCCCCCCTGTCGCCGCGGACTTCCATGCTGTAACCGGAATCGGGCCGCGCCTGCTTGCCTCCAATGTAGAGCTTTACCGTGCGGTCGATGGCGGGCAACCCTGAGCTTCCAGCTGAGGCACTGCTGTCCTCATCGCCCGTTTCTGGCAACCGTGACGATTTCGGGGCCGGCACGCTCGGAGCGTTCTTGAACCATACCGGTTCCAGATATTCGAGCAATCCTTCCCTGCCTCCCTCGCGGCCATAGCCGCTTTCGCGATATCCACCGAATCCGCAGGAGGCGTCAAACAAGTTGGTGCTGTTTACCCAGACCACGCCTGCTTTGAGCTGTGCGGCCACATCCAAAGCAACATTGATACTCTCGCTCCACACGCAGGCGGCAAGACCATAGACAGTATTGTTTGCCAGTTCGACTGCTTCGCCGGGAGTGCGGAACGTCATCGCGGCCAGCACCGGACCGAAGATTTCCTGTTGGGCCACAATCGAGGTTGGATGGACGTCACTGAGCAGGGTGGGTGGGAAGTAAAGGCCGCGAGAAGGGAGCTCGATCTGCGGCTGCCAGCAAGTAGCGCCCTCCGCGATGCCCTGCTCCACCAACCGCCGAATTCGGTCAAGCTGCACCCGGTCCACGATGGCTCCGATATCGATGCTCTTATCGAGCGGAGAGCCGGCGCGGAGCGTGCTCATGCGGTCGCGAATCTTTGCGAGCAGCGGTTCGACAATGCTTTCCTGCATCAGCAGGCGCGAACCCGCGCAGCAGACCTGCCCCTGGTTAAACCAGATGCCGTCGACCAGGCCTTCGACCGCGCTGTCGAGATCGGCGTCGTCAAAAATGATGAAGGGAGACTTGCCTCCCAGTTCGAGTGACAGCCGCTTGTGGCTGTCGGCGGTGGCGCTGCGAATGGCGCGCCCCACTTCGGTCGACCCGGTGAAAGCAATCTTATCCACATCAGGGTGTTTGACCAGCGCTTCGCCGGTTGAACCATCTCCGGTAACGATGTTCACCACTCCAGCAGGAAGACCAATCTCGTGGCAGATTTCCGCAAAGGCAAGCGCAGTCAAAGGCGTGAACTCGGCTGGCTTCAGCACGACAGTATTTCCGGTCGCCAGTGCCGGCGCGATTTTCCAGGCCAGCATCAACAGCGGAAAATTCCACGGGATGATCTGTCCCACTACACCGCAGGCAGTGTAGTCGGGAAACTCTTGTGACAGGAGCTGCGCCCAGCCGGAGTGATGATAGAAATGTCGCGCGACCAGCGGAATATCGATGTCGCGGCTCTCGCGGATCGGCTTGCCATTGTCCATGGTCTCAAGGACCGCCAATCGGCGAGAGTGTTTCTGCACCTGCCTTGCCAGAGCGTAGAGGTAGCGCGCTCGAGCGTGCGGACGGAGTGACCGCCACGTGGGATATGCGTTCCGCGCGGCTTTCACTGCGGCGTAAACATCGGCTGCCGAGCCTTGGCGCAACCGAGGCGAGTTTCTCACCAGTGGAGGGGTCGGCAGTTTCGAAATACTCTCCGGTGGAAGGCTGCGCCCAAACCCCATTGATGAAATGGCCAAAACGGCGCTGGTGATGATCGAGCCAGGTCATCGCCTCCTTGGGATCTTCGGGCGCCGCGCCGTATTCCATGGTCACGAATTTTTCAGCGATGGTCATGTCGTGCTCTGCGACGTCCTTCCGTTTGACGAGTTCACGCTCTAACCGGAAGAAGCAGATTCCTCACTTCCTCCGGAGTGGCAAGTCTTGCTAGGCGAGCGGGTGACGATACCCGGCCGAATAGCGGCCGGTGGCGTGATGCTCCAGTTGCCGCTCGATATCATTCAACAGACCGCTCGCGCCGAAGCGAAAGAGTTCCGCTTTCATCCAGGGGACGCCGAGTTCTTCTTTCATCAGTGCCAGCCACTCCAGCGATTGCTTTGCAGTACGAATGCCGCCGGCAGGCTTGAAACCGACCGCCATCCCGGTCTCCTGGGCATACTCGCGAATGGCGCGAGTCATCACCAAGCCGACCTGCAGAGTCGCGTTCGTCGGTTCTTTGCCGGTGGAGGTCTTGATGAAATCTGCTCCCGCCATCATGGCCACCAGACTGGCGCGCGCCACGTTACGGAGAGTGAGCAAGTCGCCGGTGCCCAAAATCACCTTCATGTGCGCTGCGCCACAAGCCTGCCGGAAGGCTGCAATTTCGTCGTATAGTTCCTGCCATCGGCCGCCGAAAACGTGAGAACGGGTGATTACCACGTCGATGTCGTGCGCTCCGGCTTCGACGGAGCGGCGAATTTCACCAATACGCTCTGACAGCGGCGAGAGCCCTGCCGGAAATCCGGTAGAAACTGCGGCCACACGAACCGCGCTGCCTTCCAGCGCGCGGCGCGCCGTCTCCACGAAGCGGTGATAAACACAGACGGCGGCGACCTGGATGTTCAGGTCCGCAATGCCCAGTTGGTTTACAAGCTCGGGCTGAATCGGATGGCGAGCTTTCGCGCACAGGCGGCGGACTCGGTCATCGGTGTCATCCCCGGAAAGCGTGGTCAGATCCATGCAACTGATGGCCCGAAGCAACCATGCGGCCTGCCATTCCTTCTTCACGCTGCGGCGGGCGGTATGACTCTGCGCGCGGCGCTCGACTGCGCTAGTGTTGACTCTCGCCTGCCGGACCCAATCGAAGTCAAGAGGGATACCCCGGTTCGACAGCAGTGGCCTGCCGTTCAGGACCGCAAGCGGCTGGGCGGCGTGCGGAAACAGATCTTGCGATGAAACATTTGTTGCACCCTCGCGAATGCCGTAGTTCACGCCGTTTTCCACCGCCATATGGATGTTTCCCGAACCAGCAGCGATTCACAAGCTGCTGAGCGATAGCCGCGCAGGCAATTGTAAAGCAGAACCCGAAAAAGGAAAGTGCCGGGCTCAACGCGATGCGCGAGCGCATGCATCGCACCCCGAATTCGCGGTGGAAGGCCAGTTTGACCTTGACACTCCCAACTCGCGACGCTAGGCTACATCGCCGAATCTTTTCCCCACACCCATGACAAATTTCCGATCTGTGGAAGTCTCGGCTTGGCGAATTCCCTTCCCTTCGATTGCGCTGTTTCTCCTTCTTGTGCTCGGCCTGGCGCCTCCAGCTGGAGCAGCCAAGAAGATCATCTTCGATACCGACCCCGGCACCGATGACGCGATGGCGCTGATGCTGGCGCTCAACTCGCCCGAACTCGACGTTCGCGCGATCACGGTAGTTCCCGGCAACGTGACCGCGGAGATGGGCCTGGATAACGCATTACGCATGGTGTCGCTCGCCAACCGGTGCGACATCCCGGTGGCCGGAGGCGCAAAGCACCCTCTGTTTCAGAAACTGATCACCGCCGAGTTCTGGCACGGCAAGAATGGACTCGGTGACGTGGAACTGGCGCCGAGCAAGTGCAAAGCCGATTCGCGCTTCGGTCCCGACCTCATCATTCAACTGGTGCACGCGTCGCCCCATGAGATCACCCTCGTACCGGTCGGCCCTCTGACCAATATTGCGCTCGCGGCGGAAAAGGATCCGTCGATCGTGCCGCTGGTCAAGGAAGTCATCCTCATGGGGGGCTCCATCAGTGGCGGCAACGTGAATGCTTCGGCAGAAGCCAACATCTATAACGATCCCGAGGCGGCGCAGATTGTGTTCCAGGCAGGATGGCCGGTCACCATGGTTGGTCTCGAAGTCGGCGACAAGGCCCTGCTCACCCACAAGTATCTCGATCAACTTGGCCAGACTCACGGCCCCATGAATGACTTCATTTATGCCGTGGACAAGTATTTAGTGGAACTGTCGGCCAAATTCGGTTCTGACGGCGCTCCAATGTACGACCCCTCGGCGGTCGCGGTTGCTATCGATCCGACCCTGGTGACCACGAAAGAGATGCACGTGGATGTAGAAACGAGGGGAGAGTTTACCCGCGGCGAGACTGTTGCCAACCGCCACAATGCGGTGGAGCGAAATGTTTTACACGGCGATCGCTACGTGATCGAAGGCGTGGACATGGTCCAACCCAATGCGAAAGTTTGCGTGGACGTGGACGCCGACCGGTTGCTGCAACTCTACGTTTCCAGAATTCGCGGCAAGTAGCGGCCAGTATTTCTTTACAGTTCGAGCAACTCAGCGTTTCCCGCGGCCAGTGATGCGCGGCCCGCTCAAGGAGAAACGATGTTCACACCAAGCAGCTTGGGAATTGCGTTATTAATGATGATTACCAGCGCGGTTTGCTGGGGATCGTGGGCCAACACTTATAAAGGAGTAAAGAATTATCGCTTTGAGCTATTTTACTGGGACTATGCCGTCGGAATTTTCCTGATCTCGCTGGTGCTCGCGTTCACCATGGGAAGCTCCGGGCATGACGCCAATAGTTTTCTGAACAACGTTCATTCCGCCGATACCTCCAACATTATTTGGACCATGGTGGGCGGAGCGATCTTCAATCTTGCCAATCTGCTGCTAGTGGCCGCAATTGACATGGCGGGCCTGGCGATCGCATTCCCTGTTTCGATCGGAATCGCTCTGGTCGTCGGCGTGGTTTTAAGTTACGGGCTGCAACCAAAAGGCAACCTTGGACTGCTGGCCATCGGCGTGGCTTGCGCCGTTGTGGCGGTGGTGCTTGACGGCAAAGCATACGGCAGCCTTCCGAGTGCGGGACGGTCCACCTCGAAGAAGAGCATTGTGACCTGCATCGTTTCCGGCGTGCTGATGGGTTTGTGGGCTCCTTTCGTCGCCCATGGCATGACTCACGGCAATACACTTGGCCCCTACAGCATCGCGGTATTTCTTACTCTGGGAGCGCTGCTCTCTTGCTTCATCTGGAACATCTACTTCATGAAGAAGCCACTAGTCGGAGAACCCGTGGACTTCAGCGGATTCTTCAGCGGACCTGCCTCGGGCCACATGCTCGGCCTGTTTGGCGGCCTCATCTGGGGGACGGGCATGGTGTTCAACCTGGTCGCCGCCAACTTTACCGGAGTAGCCATTTCGTATGCCATCGGCCAGTCCGCTCCCATGGTGGCGGCGCTGTGGGGCGTGCTGGCGTGGAAGGAATTCGCCGGGGCGGGCAGCCGCGCAAAGCTGTATCTGGCGCTCATGTTTGTGTTCTACGGCCTGGCCATTCTGTTGGTTGCCAAAGCGAACGGATAGCCGCGGCCGGCGAAGCTGCTTGAATGTGGATAGCCGGGACTTATGGCCTAACGACGCGGCCTATCCCCAGGGCGTGGGCGACCAGTTTGCCAATGCCGCCGAGTGGGAGCACGTCAGCGAAACCGGCCACTGACCGGATGCGGACATGTTGCCCCTGGGCCGCCTTGGTCCCGCGCCAGGCTGGGGCAAACCGCGCGATACGAATTTGACTCACGACGAGCAGCACACGATGCTGACGTTCTGGTCGATCATGCGGTCTCCACTGAGGATCGGGCGGCGACCTGACCGCCGCAGACCAGTGGACCATTTCGCTGCTTACCAATTCCGAAGTACTCGCCGTCGATCAGCACTCTTACGGCGGACATCAGGTAAGCGCCACCGAAAACGCAATTGCCTGGCTGGCGAAAGCGCCTGAGGACCAGCAGTACTATCTGGCCGTGTTCAACATCTCTTCCCAGGATCAGGCGCTGCACTACGACTGGAAGCAGCTGGAGCTTGAGGATGGAGAGTACCGCATCCGTGATCTCTGGAAAAATTCGTGCCTCGCACCCGCCCGGTCACTGACGCTCAGCCTGCACCCCCACGCTTCTGTGCTCGATCCCCTGGCAAAGTAGTAAGCGCGAGTTCTGTTTCCATATCAATAGGGAGTGCCGTTCTGGTTTCAGGCCGAACAGATTGCCCGAGACTCTCATTGAATTTCTTTCCGGTAAACGCTGCTTGGCCCAACTCATCAACGTGATTGCGCCGGTTATGACCAATGCCACTAGCTTGTTCAAACAAACGATCTACTACCCTTTTTCATTGGCACTTGAGCTGGCGAAGGGCACCGTGCTCGACCTGGAGGTGGAAGCGCCAACCTACGAGGTCGCAGAAATGGGACAGGTCAGCTATCTCGACGTCGCTGCTACCCAGGATGGGGCCAGCGGCAAAATTGCCATGTTTGTTCTCAACCGTGACTTGTCGAAGCCGCACACCGTGGAGGTGAACTGGGAAGCCAAACCGCCCGACCGCCTGGTAAGCGCGAACTTGCTCACCGGGGATGATTTGAAAGCGATAAACAGCTTTGAAGCTCCCAATCGGGTGGCGCCGCAGCCATTTGAGAAGCCCGCGACCAGTGGTGGAAAGACGAAATTTGAAGTGCCCGCGCGGTCTTATACGGTGTTGCAGTGGGAGGCATGAGGGTCAGCCGCTGCCGCCGAACACTTTTTGATTACCGCCGAAATCACAAAACCAAGTCGGCGTATTCCGGATGTTTCGAGATGTAGTCCTGCACTAAAGGGCAGATGATATCCACCTTGAGATGATGCTCGCGGGCAAACCGTAGCGCCGTCTCTGCCAGGGCGGACGCCAGCCCCTGACCGCGCAATTCCTTCGGAACTTCAGTGTGGATTAATTCGATCACCGTGCTGGTCATGCTGTAGTCGAGGTACGCGACTTGGCCGTCGCGCTCAATCTCAAAGCGTCCAGTCGTGACCTCCTGCGGCATCGGAGGCTTGTGTCCCGCTATTTTCCAGTGCACCATTTTAAAATCGTCTCCAGCTTGTGAACGCGGCGATGGTCAAGCAGCGGGTTGTTTTCCACCCTCAGTAACGCCACGAGGTCAGGTCCGCACCGGCGGGCGCAGTTTTCTCGATCCTCTCCAGTATTTTCGGCAGATACATGGTGTTGTAGTGCAAGCGTGAAAGATAGTTGGGCAGGCTGGGATCGCCGTTCCAGCAATGCTCTGCCTTATCTCCGTACTTCACCTCGCCTTCGTACGGAGGATTCACCGTAGTCTTCAGAAAATCTTCCAGGTAGTACACGGCGTCGTTCAGGAAATAAGTGTCGGCGCTCCCCACATAGACGTGGAGCTTGCCGCGCAGTTTGGGACCGAGCGTCCCCCAATCGCGCTGCAGAATGGCGTCGAGATCGTAGTGTTCCTTCCAGTAGGCGGCGACTGCAGGATCGATGACTCCGGTCCGCTTGTCGAAAATCGGTTGCGGATATCCGTCCTCGCCAGTCGGCCCGAACACCGCCTGCCAGATGTCGAATTGCTCGCCGGAGCGGGCGTGACTGCCCAGCGCCAACTCGTACTGGTTCATGCTTTCGACCGTAGCGAAGGTACGGCCAAGGTAGTCTCGCATGGCCGGCCTCGGCATCTGGGTGTGCGCCCCCTGCAGGTGAAATGCGTTCTTGTCCTCGTAGATGTTCACGGTGGTGTAGGCATGGAAGTCCACCGGATCGGGACAGGCGATAAACGCGCCGTTGTAGTGGTCGGGATAGAACATCTGCACCGCCATCGCCTCCCACCCGCCGGTGGAACCGCCATAAGTGAATCGCGCCCATCCCTGCCCGATGCCGTGAAACTGCTTCTCGATGGCGGGAATCAGCTCAGTCTCGATCGCGTCGCCGTAGGGGCCCAGGTTGGCTGAATTCACCGCGTACGAATCGTCGTAATAGGGATTGGCGTGGTTGATCTCCGCCACCAGAAAACGAGGAAAGCCAGGAGCAATCCATTGCTGGTAGAACTTGTAGGCTTCTTCCTGCTGAATGCGGTTATATCCCGAAATGTGAAATCGCTCGCTGTAATCGGGCTTCAGGTTGGGATCGGGAGGCTCAGTGCGAAAGCCTTCAAAGTCGGCATTGAAATGATCCTCAGCCACCATCAGCGGAAAGCGCGCTTCGGGATGCGAATCAAAGCCCTCCGGCACCAGCACATTGGCGCTGAGATACATCGGGCGTCCCCAGAATTTGGTGAGAAGCTGGCTCTGAATCTTCAAGTGCCGAATGTATTTTGTATCCTGCGGCGGAGGAATCGGCGGAATCTTGCGATCGAGCACGATGGCAATGGTCTTCGCCTCACTGCCCACAGAAATCCTCTGCGGGGTCGAGTACAGGTTTCCCGGCGCAAGGTTCCAGTGCTGCCCTTCCCCCCGGTCCATGGGCAGCTTGAGCGTGTGCCCGTCAGAGCGATGAAAGGTCTCGTAACGGTGCAGCACGACCTGCACAAAATAGTCGCCTGCCGGAACGTCGTGCAGTTTGAGTATCGGATAGCCAGCCGCGCTGTCGTCCACCATCACCTGCTGGCCCGGCTTCATCGCGTCCACATCCACTCCGAACAGGATCTGGGTTCGTGGAGAATCGTCGATCTGCATGCGCGGCTCCTGCGAGGGATCGCTGGAGAGCACCAACAGCAGACGCCCATCAATCGCTTCTTTGCTTTGCGCACTGGGAAACGAAACCGAGAACCGGACCTTGGTGATATCAGAAACGCTCGTGGCCGGAGTGGCGGATGCGCTACTCGCTGCCAGACTGCTTGCGGACCATGCGAAAAGAGTCAGCCCTGCGATTGACAGCAGAAATGGCCTCCGGCTTGTGCGCATTTTTTCTCCCGTAAACATTCAACGATAGAATTGCAGCAGAATTGTATACCGCGCTCATTCCAGCGGCAGGCCAACATAATTTTCCGCGAGGCTCTGCGAGGCAGCGCGTGAGCTGGTGACGTAATCCAATTCGGCGAGTTGCCGCTTGTGGTCAAACGGATTCTCCTCGGGAAAACGATGCAGCATCGAAGTCATCCACCACGAGAAACGCTGCACCTTCCACGCCCGCCGCAGACAAACCGCTGAGTAGCTCTCCAGCAGATGCGTGCGTCCCGTGGCATAAAACTCTTTCAGGGCTCGCGCGAGTATGCGAACGTCAGCCACGGCGAGGTTCAATCCCTTGGCTCCAGTCGGGGGGACGATATGGGCCGCATCTCCCGCCAAAAATAGGCGGCCGTATTGCATGGGCTCGACCACGTAGCTGCGCATCCCTGTCACTCCCTTTTGCAAGACGGGACCTTCAGTCAGCTTCCATCCCTCCGCCGCCAGGCGCAGCTGAAGTTCCTGCCAGATTCTCGCGTCGCTCCAGAGCTGGATGTCCTCGTCCGGATGGCACTGCAGGTATAGGCGACTGATCTGGGGCGTGCGCATGCTGAGCAGTGCAAAGCCGCGATCATGATGGCAGTAGATCAATTCCTCGGAGGAAGGCGGGGCTTCGGCCAGAATACCAAGCCATCCGAAGGGATAACTGCGGTCGTACTCGGTGAGGACGCCGTCCGGAATACTGGGCCGGCAGATGCCGTGGAAGCCGTCACATCCGGCGATGAAATCGCACGCCAGCTCATAACTCTCGTCATCTTTGCGGTAATGAATGCTGGGGCGGGGACCTTTCAGGTCGTGCACGCTGACATCTTCGACCTCGAACAGCACCTGGCCTCCTGCCCCCAGGCGAGCATCATTCAAGTCTTTCAGTACTTCGTGCTGGGCATAGATGGTGATGCCCTTTCCGCCGGTAAGCTCTTTGAAGTCGATGCGATGCCCGCTGCCGCCAAAACGCAATTCGATTCCATAGTGAACCAGGCCTTCGCGCCGCAGCCGGTCGCCCACTCCCATCTCGACCAGCAGGTCGGCTGTCCCCTGTTCCAAAACTCCCGCCCGCACCCGGCCTTCCACATATTCCCGGCTCCGATTCTCGACGACTACCGATTCAACCCCGTGCAGGTGGAGCAATTGAGACAGAACGAGTCCGGCAGGTCCGGCTCCGACAATTCCTACTTGGGTTCGAAGTGCCTTTGGCATGGAGTGTCCACAAACCGCGTAAAGCTATCTCATTATCTGTTGATCGCTTCGTGAGCTGATGTGACCTGGTCTGGCAGCTACGCCGCGCGAGCTTGTGCGCGGTCGGGATGAAATCGCACCGTCGCCGAAATCGCAAGACCGATGAAAATCACCAGAACCACAAGCTGCGCGACCAGGAAGGGAGGTTCGGTCTGCTTGGGAGCCAGAGCCTTCAAGGCTGGAATCTTGAGAAATGCCTGGACCACCCCGACAAACGCGTTGAAGTAGAGGGCAAGGGCGGCGCTGATCACATAGATGCTGCGCCAGGCTCCAGCCATGTGAAATGCGTAACGTGCCAGAATCGCGACGGTCAGCACCACCAGAGAGATGATGGCGACCTTGTGCGATGGTAGAAGGTGGTCAACTGGAAAACCGAAGCCGGTCACGCTCGTCAACACCGTGGTGACGAGAAAAATCGCAGTCCAGCCGTTCATCCGCCGGCGGGTAAGCAGTCCGAACATTACGATGAGTCCCGAGCCGATTCCAGTGAGACTGATCAACACGTGAATCAGCGTGTAGGTTGAGGTTGACATCCCGAGAATCATGGTCCGTATCCTTTCTGCTGGTTGAGGTCAGTATTTCGCAGGGCCCACAGGTACGTCTGAATTTTCTTGCAGGGACTCCGGTCAGAGTTCAAGCTTGGAATTCAAAGCTCCGCTTCACCCGCACAGTGGCACCCATTGTACTGCGTGTGCCAGAGTACGATCACCGGCAAAGCTATGGGTCTTTTTCGATTCCACGGCATCTCAAAGGCATACGACTCTGCAACAGGAGAGGCCCAGAGAGAATCCCATGATGATTAATGAAATGACTCAAGACGAATGCCGTGCGCTTCTGGGCCGGGGCTCAATTGCCCGGCTGGGTTGCTGCCTCGACAACCAGCCCTATGTCGTGCCCGTGTATTTCGCGTACGAACCTGACTTCATCTATGTACTTTCTACGATAGGACAGAAGGTTGAATGGATGCGAGCCAATCCCAACGTCTGCGTGCAAGTGGATGACGTCGCCGCGCAGTCGGAGTGGGCCAGCGTAATTGCCAACGGACAGTACCAGGAACTGACCGAACCACAATATTCCGATGAGGTCGCGACCGCCCGCAAGCTCCTGGAGAAGCGGCACCACTGGTGGAAGAACGCACTCGGCGAACGCCAGATCAAGTCAGGAGACAATCTGATTACGCCCCTTTTCTTCCGCATCAAGGTCAATTCCATGTCGGGCCTTCGGGCAAAGTGAGCCTGACGGCCGCTCCACTCTTCAGAAATGGAGCGAAACGCATGCGGGCCGCAAGGCTCCCACAGAATCTCACCATTGAGGATGTTTGGTCTCAGAGTTGAAGGACTGGGCGGCTGATCGGTGGATCGGTGGCTCGCAATGAGCGGCTCTCATTTTTTGCGTGGCTTGGCCAGGCCCCGGGCTTGCAGCCAGAAATAGAATTCCTCGATCCAATGATCGCTGGTAGTGCCCTGCTTTTTCATGCCGAAACCGTGACCGCCTGCATTGAAGATATGAGCTTCGGGCTCATTGCCGGCGGCTTTGAGTGCGTCGTAGAACTTGACTACGGGTTCGAGTGCCAGATTGTCATCCTGCGCCCACGCCATAAAAATTGGAGGAAGCCTGGCCGGAATGCTCGGCACCTTTCCAAACGGAGCGCCATAGATCAGTGCCGCAAACTTCGGACGCGCCGCGGCGTCAGTCTGCAGCAGGGTTCCACTCGCCACCATACCTCCCGCGGAAAACCCCACGAATCCGACACGATCTGGAGCAATGCCCCACTCCGCTGCGTGCTCCCGAACCACCTTGATGGCTTGAATTCCGTCGGCAATTCCGTACTTGCAGGCGTCGTCCATGTTCAACTGCGGAATTCCTTCCTGCCGCTTTTCCATAATCCGATACTTGAGCACGAACGCCGCTATGCCTCTCTTCTGAAGCCAGCGCGCTACCTCGTTGCCTTCGAGATCAATTGCCAATGCGACACATGCTCCACCGGGCGCGATGATGATGCCGGTTCCGCTGGCTCGGGCTGGCTCGGGAAGATAGGCGGTCAATGTCGGAGTGACCACACTGAGGATCACAGTGCCGACGGGCGTGTTCTCAAGCGTCCTTTCCTTCTGCCTCCAATGTTCAGAGCCGGGAGCAGCACCCGGCCAGAGGTTTACAGTCTGCGAGTAGGCGAATCCCGCCATAGTACACAGGAATACCGCCGCTATGGCCGTGCGCGAGATGGTTTGCCGCATGTTTTTCATAGTTCGCACCGCCTGAACTCACCCGCCAGCCTGCATGCAACCAACTGCGATCGTGCAGGTCTGTACAGCAACCGAGCTCCCATACTATGCTGAATTTTTCCCACTGCAAGTGAACACAGAAAGGACCGGTTCGAAACCTTATGCCCAATCCCGCACCAACTGCCCCGCTCACCTTCGGCGGAGTGACTCCTGTATTGCGAGTGCGTGATATCGGCGCCAGCCGTGACTACTACGTTCAAATTCTGGGATTCAAAGTAAATTTCCAGAATGAAGACTTCGTATCCGTCTCTCGCGGACAGTGCTGTCTTTTCCTATGCCAAGGCGATCAGGGGAACCCCGGCTCCTGGGTCTGGATCGATGCCAGAGATGTGAGCGCCGTTTACGAGGAATACAAAGCTTCGGGAGCGAAAGTCCGACATCCTCCCACGAACTATTCATGGGCGCTGGAGATGCAGGTCGAGGATCTCGACGGCAACATTCTGCGCCTGGGTTCCGATCCGCGCGCCGGCGAGCCCGATGGCGAATGGCTCGATATGTACGGCCGTCGCTGGCTTAATCGCAAGCGGCTTGACTAGCAGGCTGCGGAAAAATGACTCCGCGACTTAGATTCTCTTCCAGTCCCAGTGATTTTGTGATTCGGGAAGGGTTCTGGCTGCATCCGCTGGTGTCCCGCTGATTCATTTTCGGGCCTGCGAACACAGTGCGACCTCGGCTTACGTCGATTGAATCGCCAGATTCCTCATCCGGACTAAGTTGTAGGCCGCGGCCGCGAAGGTGAAGACCCATCCCACCTTGAAGACCCCACGATGCCGAACCTTCCGCAACAGCGCGATCGTCTTCAGCCAGCCGAAGCACTCTTCAACGCGTTTCCTTTTCCTCTGACTGATGGCATATCCGGCGTGGTGCGTCGTACGAGCATCAATGGCACTCCCACCGGGCCGCTCCGGTTCTGGGCCACGTGCGGCGTGACCCTTAAGTTTCTGCACTCGGCCACGAAATCCGCAGTGTCATATCCCTTGTCGCCGCCCACGGTTACTTGTTTTGTGCCCGGAATCTGTTCCAGCATCACCAGCGCGGCATCGCAGCTCCGCCGTTCCGTTGGCCTCGAACACCTTGCTGTTCACGATCAGCCCGTGGCGGTTCTCCACCAGCAGATTCCCGTTGTAACTCAGCTTGGCTTCCTTGCCCTTGCCTTTGCGGGCCATCTTCGCATCCGGGTCCGTCTTCGATGCATGCGTCTGATTCGACCGCTTCTCCCCGTGGAAGTCCACCGTCGCATTGCCGGGATCGTCGGGCGGAACGTCGTTCTTCGCATCCTTGCGTTGATAACTCTTCACGCTCGCCCACGCTTCCAGCAGCGTTCCATCCACCGTGAAGTGTTCGTCCGAGAGCAGACTCCGCTCGCGTGCCTGCTGCAGTACAGCTTGGAAGAAGGCTTCGGCAATGTCCCCATCGAGCAACCGCTCGCGGTTCTTGGTGAATACGGTCACGTCCCAGACCGAGTCATCCATGTTCAAGCCCACGAACCAACGGAACAGCAGGTTGTAGTTGAGTTGTTCCATCAACATTCGCTCGCTGCGCACCGAGTACAGCGCTTGCAGCAGGAGCGCTCGCAATAACTTCTCTGGCGCGATCGACGGTCGCCCCGTCTTGGCGTACAGCAGTAGGGCGAGAACTGGTATCTTGCGGCAGCGAAATGCTCTGCTGCCTGGACTTGAGGAGTTACGGTCGAAGAACGAGGGCCAAAGGCGCTGCGCGGACAGTCCTGCCCGCGCAGTCGTTGAACAAATCAGTTAACGCCGGGTATCGCCGACCCTTATTCCGAAATAAGCTCAGTCACGCCGCTGGCCGCTTGCTTCGATAAATCGGCAAAAAGCTTTCCGCCACAAAAGTCTCATACGACGTGGGCGTTGTATTGCGTGGAGATCTCGCCTCGAGCGGCCGGATATAGCCCGAATCCAGCGACTCCGCCATCTCGGTCAGCAGGCTGGCAGCGTTCTCTGACATTCCTATCCGCATCAGAGTCGCGCGGAATTGTTCCGATGTAATTCGCGAATATTTCAAGTCCGGCTTGCCAATGGCCTTGCCAAGAATGGAGGTAATTTCTGCGTAGCTGATGTCGCGCTGCCCGTGCAGCTCTTGCACCTGGTGCCCGGCAAAGTCGAGCCGGGTGAGCGCGTCGCCCGCGTACTCGCCGATGTCCCGGGCGGCAATGGCCGGAAGCTTGAGATCAGGCTGCAGCGGCCCGGCCGCAAACCCCATCTGCGCGATGGCATCCGCCTGGCCCAGCGTGTTTTCCATGAAGTAGCCTGCCCGTAGATGCAAAACGTTCAAGCCGGAGATTCCGTTCAACCTTTTTTCAAGATGATGCAAGCCGAGAATAGGCCCGGTCTTTTCCGTTCTCTCAGCCCCAATGCTGCTGAGCGTGACGGCGTACTTCACTCCATTCTTTTCGATCGCCGAGGCAAAGGCGTCAATCATGCGATTGGCGTAAGCAAAATAGTCGGGAGTTTTCGGGTCCGGCGGGAACATGAGGTAAACCGCCTCCGCGCCGGAAAAGGCTTTGGTGACGGCGTTCTTGTCAGTGGCGTCGGCGGCGAAGGCTTCCGCTCCTTTGGCGGTCAGCGGCGCCAGATGATCGGCATGTCTCGCGATCGCCCGCACCTTTTTTCCATTCGCCAACAGTTTGCTTGCCGCCGCGCTGCCCGTGTGTCCGGTTGCGCCCACGATGACGTACGTAGAACTTTTGTCGTGCATAGGACCTCCTCCTAAGGTATGAATTTGGCGTGATTGCTTTTTCGATGCGGTCGGGGCGGAATTGGGCTCGGTGAATATTGAGGGAGGATCTGAATCTTGCTTTTCAGTGGCGCGGCTCACGCCAAGTCGCTGTGAAGTGTTTGAAGGTCAGGATGTGCCGCCTTGCTACCGTGAGGTTGTAAGGATCGATCTCTTCGATGGTGACATCGTAGCGAAGATAGGATGAAGGCTGGTCAGGAGGTCGCGGCCTCGACACCTGAAATGTGGCAACATCGCTCTGTTGCGCCTCCAGCCTGAATTGGGGATCAACTTTGCTGTCCGCGTTGATCCCCATGCCGATGACACTCTTGTCCACCGCTTCCACTATCGAACAACAGAAGTAGGTGCTATCGAAACTATCTATGAGAAAACTGGAATGCGCCCTAGCCGCGAGGACAATCGTTCGGCCAGCCAAGTTGTGGAATTTGATGTTCAAGCGAACCAAGCGAGACCTGCTGGTGTCACTTTCAATTACTTGCGTTAGGACGGCACTAAACGTGTCTTCACTATTCACACAGTGAGCCAGAACATCGCAAGGTGATGCTTCTGCTTCCTGCCGCTGCGGTTGCTCTTGTGGAGCAAGCTTGCCGGCAGTTTCCTGAGGAAAACCGCGATTCGCTCCCGCCATGGCCAGGATGAGAAGCAATCTGGCGGACCACTTTGCTTGCGTGCGGCGCAGTTCCATTCGGTTGGAATCTCATGTCAATTCTGGCGCATTCGTGCAACGCTTGCTGTGACCAATGAACATCTGGTGGCTTTGGCTGCCCAATATGGGAAGAGTTGCCAACATACTGCTTCAGGGTGGCAGCCTCACGACCTGCTCGTGCAGTATCGGCGCCGCTTTCATCGCGTCCAGGTCAACTTCCGTAATACGCTTTTGTTTGTAGGCGGCTGCAATCTGATCTACGATTCAGGAATCGCACACTGCGGAAAGGCGCCGTACATTCCCTATGTCAGACGAGAAGCAGTCCGCCACTCCGGACCGCATCCCCGGCCACCTGGAAAAAGAAGAAGCCCGGTTGTGGCGTCTTGCCCTGTTGTTTGTAGTGCTTCTTGCCACCGCGCTGGCCGCGGTCTCCTGGGAACGCCTGCAATCCCTTCCCTATCACCTTGGCCTGCTACCCATCGCGGTGCTATGCATTGCCATTGCCTTTGCCGCGTTCAGCTATGGCCGCAAGAAGCGCATGACCGAGATGCAAGCGCTGGTAAAGGGTCTGCAGGAACGGGCTACTCCCACTGAAGAGCAGATCGACCAGCTGGGGCAGGCGATTGCCCGCTCCCAGCGAAGCTTTAAGGATCTTATCGATTCCTTTGATGACATTGCCTTTGCCATGTCGCTCGACGGCACCTTGCGGACCGTGAACCGAAGGGTAACCGAGTTTCTCGAGCTGCCCTACACCGATGTGGTGGGGCGCAAGATCGATATGTTCCTCGAAGAGCCGGTCCGCAGCACCCTGGAGTCGGGCCTGGGCCGATTTCTGGAGCGCCGCCGCTGGTCCGGAATCGTACGGGTGCGGCTAAAGGAATACCCGAGGGTACTGCACTTCGATTGCGTGCTGAACGCCATCATCAAGGGGGAGGAAGTCGTAGGAGTGAGCGCTCTGGCCCGTGACGTCACCGAAGAACACGAGAAAGAAAAGCGCTTTACCAAGCTGTTCGAGAACCTGCAGGAGGGGGTGTACTTCAGCAGTCCGGAAGGAAAGTTGCTGGATGCCAACGCCGCCCTGGTGCGCATGCTCGGTTACGGCAGCAAGGACGAGTTGCTGGCACAGGAACCTCAGGGTCTGAGCTATGAACAGAATGCAGCCCCAGTGTTGAAGCGCACTGAAGGTGACCAAGGCGGAGTGCGGACCCGCGAAATTGTGATGCGGCGGCGCGACGGATCGGCGGTGGCATTCCTCGACACCTCCTGCGCCGCAGAAGACGGGACCGGCAAGGTGGTGCGCTATCAGGGAACGCTGGTGGACGTAACCGAGCGCCGCGAGATGGAGCGCACCCTGCGGCAGCAGGAAGAGTTTCAACGCTATCTGCTGGAAAGCTTTCCCGACCTGATCCTGGTCATCGATCTGAACGAGTGCTACAGCTTTGTCAGCTCACGCATGCGAGACCTGCTGGGTTACCAGCCCGAAGAATTTCTTGGCAAGAAGGTTCAGGACTTGCGGGAGATCTCTCCCGAATTCGCCGACTTTTACCGTAAGGCCAGCCACGGTGAAGGCATGGCGGGGCTGTGCGACTACGCAGCCCGGCACCGCGATGGCAGTTGGCGTACTCTCCGGGCTTCGTCGAGCCCGCTGTTCGATGCCCAGCGCCGGGTGAGCGGCATGATCGTGTCGGTGCGGGACATTACTCTGGAGAAGAAGCTGGAACAACAGATCATCCAGAGTGAGCGGCTGGCGGCGATGGGCCAGATGATCGGCGGGTTCGCCCACGAACTCAACAATCCCCTGACCAGCGTGCTGGGAGTAGCCGAATTGCTGGAGGATGCCGAGGTCTCCGCCCCGGTCCGCAAGCAGATCACGGTGCTGCAACAGCAGGCCCGCCGCGCTGTGGAGATCGTGCAGAACCTGATGTATTTCTCCCGGCCTCCGGCTCCCGGCAAGAGCAGCGTGAATCTCAGCGAGTTAATGCAGAGAACCCTGCACCTTCACGCTTATTCGCTGCGCAAGAGCAACATCACGGTGGACTTTCTGCCGGAGTCCGCGCTGCCGGAGATCAGCGGCGACCCGCACCAGCTGATGCAGGTCTTTCTCAATCTCATTCTCAACGCTGAACAGGCTATCCGCGAGGTACGCGATGGAGGCACGCTACGCATTCGCCTCGCTAAGGGCGAAGGTGCGGTGCTGGCTATTCTGCAGGATGACGGGCCGGGAATTCCCAATGAAATACTGACGAAGATTTTCGACCCGTTCTATACCACCAAGCGCCCCGGCCGGGGAACCGGGTTAGGCCTCAGCATCTGCAAAGCTATTCTGCGGGAGCACGGGGGGAATGTGGATGCGGCATCGGGACCTGGCGGCGGCGCCGTCTTCACCGTAACCCTTCCCATCGCGACCGCCGCGGCGGCCATGGCGGACTGACCAGTCCGCTTAGGACGCGACGGCAAGACGCCGACTTCCTACCGCTCTACTGCCATGGCCACGGCATTTCCTCCGCCCAAACAGAGAGCGGCAATCCCGCGGTGGACATCGCGGCGGATCATTTCATAGATAAGCGTCACCAGAACTCGAGCGCCACTTGCCCCGATGGGATGTCCGATGGCAACCGCGCCGCCATTCACGTTTACCTTGTCAGGATTGAGGCCCAGTTCCCGCATCACGCCCAGGGCTTGCACCGAGAAGGCTTCATTCAGCTCGTAGAGATCGACGTCCTCATTTTTCCAGCCAGTCTTCTGCCAGATCTTTCGCACTGCACCAACCGGGGCCATCATCACCCATTGCGGATCGATGCCGCTGGTCGCCTGGGCAACGATTCTGACCATGGGCCTGGCGCCGAGCTCGGCGGCACGCGCTGCGCTGGTGACCACCAGGGCAGCCGCGCCATCGTTTACTCCAGGAGCATTGCCTGCGGTGACCGTCCCATTCTTCTTGAACGCGGGCTTTAGCGAACGAAGAATCTCGATGGTGGTGTCTTCCCGCGGTGATTCGTCTCGATCGACGATCACCGGTTCCCCGCCCTTCTTCCTGGGACCAGTCTCCACCGGAACAATCTGCGACTTCAGGCGGCACTCCTTCATGGCGGCAACCGCCTTGCGGTGAGAGCTGAGGGCGAACTCATCCTGATCTTCGCGAGTGATGCCGTACTTCTCGGCGACGTTCTCTCCGGTGATGCCCATGTGGTAATCGTTGAAGATGTCCCAGAGACCGTCATGCACCATGGAGTCAACGATCTGGGCATTGCCGAGACGGTAGCCTTTGCGAGCCTGCGGCAAGAGGTAGGGCGCGTTGGTCATCGACTCCATGCCGCCGGCGACCACGATCGAACTGTTTTCAGTCTGCACTGCCTGCGCCGCGAGAGCCACCGCCTTCAATCCGGAGCCACAAACCTTGTTGATGGTCATGGCACCTACCTCGGGCGCGAGCCCTCCGTAGATCGCAGCCTGGCGCGCGGGATTCTGTCCTAACCCGGCGGAGACCACGTTCCCCATGATGCATTCATCCACCTGAGCGGGATCGAGGTTGGCGCGCTTCACTGCCTCTCGCACCACGATCGCACCGAGCTGAGTTGCACTCAGGTCAGAGAGGCCGCCCTGAAATTTTCCTACCGGGGTGCGGCATCCGGAAATGATGACGACTTGGTCCATCGCAGCCATTTATGTGCTCCCTCTGCTGATTCGTTCTCTTGAATTATAGATGTGCGGCGCGAAAAAGCGATGCGCCGATGAGCCGGCCATGCCGCCGCAGGCAGCGTCTGCAAAAAAAGAAGCAGCGAGCACAATCGAGACGCAGAGTTAGATCTCGCGCAGCATTTCTTGCGTCCCTGAAAACTTTTGTGCCATGTTTTGATTTTTCTTCTTGCGAATTCTTCGATGGTGACTTTGGTGCATGGCTCACACGCGCAGTCAAGCAGCATTTTTCTCTTGACATCATTTTTTATTAACTCTATACATTCAATCAGTCGCAACAAAACACCGTTGCATCATCCATGAAGAATGGAAAGGGAGAATAGATCACAATGGCAACCAAGAAGAAAGCTGCAAAGAAAAAGAAAAAGCACTAAGCAGTAGCAACACAACAAACCGAGGGGACGCGAAAGCGTCCCCTTAAGTTTTTTGGGAGGAAGCTTTCCGCGCAGGCGGGGCATACACCCGCTTCTCGGTTTCAGGACACAGATTGCGGTAAGCGCAGAAGCTACAGTGGAAGCCTGGAGTCGCAGCAAACTTCCCCGCCGCAATATTTTCCGCCACCGCCTTTACTTTGGCGCGCGCGCTCTCCAGTTCCGCCTCGCTGCGAACGGTGATCACCGGGCTGCTCTCTTCCAGGTTGTAAAACATCAGCGCCGACGGGTGATAGCCCCACTTCTCCTGTGCCGCCATCGCGTAAATGGAAAGCTGCAGGCTCTCGTCGGCGTCTTCCTGAGAGCGCGGCTTGCCGGTCTTGTAATCGGTGATTCGAACGCCATCCGGAGCGCGATCCACGCGATCGATCCTGCCTACCACCGTCGCATCCCCGACCTGCATCTCAAACCACTCCTCGGTATGCAACACCTCCGGAGCGGAGGAAGCGTGGTAATCGGTCAGGAATTCGCGCAGCTGTTCAACCCCCTGCTTCTCGTAGAGCTCGAACTGGTAGGGATCTTGAATTCCGGCACCCGCAAGATCGGTGCGAAACAGTGTGATGAGTTCTTCATCGGGAATTGCGCGGCCGATCCGAACCGAGTCGAAGAATGTCTTCATCACCCGATGGACGGCGGCGCCATATTGCATGGCGCCGGGGACTTCGCCGGGAATTCTCCACTCCCGCTCCAGTTTGAACTGCAGCGGGCAGGTCTCATATTTTTCCACTGCGGTTACGCTCAGTCGCCGGTTCAAGTCGGTGGAGGGAGGAAGCGACAGCCACTGGCTGGTTCGCGAAGGCACTGCGACCGCCAGAGCTTCGGCAAAAAGATCGGTCTGGAACGGCTTGCCCGGGCGCCGGCGAAGCCAGCGGCCGAGTTTGGCATCCTTTATCAGGTCGCGTAGAAATCCGGGGGGCGTGTCGTCTTTCCCGGTCCCGCCTTTGGCATACATGGTCAGCGAGTCTCGAGCACGCGTCATGGCCACGTAGAACAGGCGGCGCTCTTCCTGATCATTGAGCGCCTTGCCTTCGGTTTCCGCCATGGATTCGGGATCGCGAAGATCGTTGGGGAACTCGACCAGCGACTCGTGGTAGGAGCATGGAAACTGTCCAGAGTTCGCCCGCAAGATGAACACGTGGTCAAATTCCAATCCCTTGGCGGAGTGGGCGGTCATCAGGCGCACCGCATCCGGCTCGGCGGACTGCAGGCAGATGGAGCCGCGGGCTTCGCGAAAATATTCCAGATATTCGAGGAACTCGGCAATCTCGCCGGTGGTGGTAACCGGCTTCGATTCCCAGCTCCGGGCAAACTGCACCACCGCATCAATCGCCGCAGACGCCCGGTTCAAGGCAAAGCGGCGAATGATGGTCTCCAGCGCGTCCGCAGCTTTGAACTTTAATTGTGCGATCTGCTCTTTGGTTTGCCGAATGGTTTCAAGCACCGCGGGACCACCCTCAATTCCGGCGAGCACGTCCGCAACGCCGGTGCCATCCGCGTCGCGGGGAATAGCTTTGATCGCGGCCCGCAGCTTTTTCGGATCGATAGCAAACTGGGGCAGGGCCGACACCCGAAATACGCTCGCATCATCGGCAGCCGAAACCACTGCGCCCAGGCAGGCGAGCAGATCGCGGACCTCGGAGGTATCCATCACGTCCATGTTTTCGATGGCAAACGGAATTCCCTTCTCCGAGAGTTCTTCCGCCGTATCGTCACGATGCAGATGGGTGCGGTAGAGGACGGCGAAGTCGCTCCAGGCACAGTGAACCTGTTTCTTCTTCTGCCGGATCACGTTCACCAGATCAGAGGATTCGATTTCCTTTCCCCGAACCACGACGGCCTCAACCGGAATATCTACGGCAGGTTGACCATTCAATTTCAACTGCTCATCTCGCGCCGAAGTCAGGGGCCTGCGCTGGTAGCCGAGGCCGGCGCCGCCGCCGTGAAACACCGAAGGGTTCTTCTGAATCAGTGCATAGGCGGATTCCAGAATCGGAGTGAGGGAGCGGCGATTCTTCTCCAGCACCACCAGTCCGGCACTGGGAAACTGGCGATGAAACAATCCAAAGGCGGCGCTCGAAGCTCCCCGGAAGCGGTAAATTGCCTGGTCGGGATCGCCCACGGCGAAGAGATTTGCCTCCTCACCGGCCAGCTTCTGCAGAATCTTCACCTGGGCAAAATTCGCGTCCTGGAATTCGTCAACCAGCATGAAGCGGGCCCGGCGGCGCTCACTCTCCAGCAATCCGGAGTCGTGCTGCAACAGATCGTGAGCGCGGGTGATCATGTGGCCGAAGGTGCCCAGGTTGCGTTCCTGCAGCATGCGCTCCACAGTGGCGTAAACCGACGCGATTTCGCGGCACCGCCCGATCACTTCCTGCTCCGACAAGTCTGGAGCATCTTTCGACCGGCTGACCCGCGGAACCGGAAGCTCCCGGCGCTCGAGTCTGGATACATACTCGGAATACTTCTCGGGGGTGACCAGTTCGTCCTGGCAGCGGCGCATGAAATCGAGCAGGTCTTCAAGAAATTTGCTCAGGGTGGCGGCGCGAATGAAGTAGTGCAGACGCAGCTCGCGAATGCGTTTGCGGAGGAAGATCCATAGGTCCTTGTCGTCAAGCACTCCGAAACCGCGCTCGTTGCGGATCAACAGCTCATTGCAGTAGGCATGAAAGGTCTTGACCTGCAAGCCTTCGAGATTGATGCCGCGGAGTTCCCCCTCCACCCGGTCCCGCATTTCTTTGGCAGCATTGTCGGTGTACGTGACCGCCAGAATTTCGCCGGGCCGAGCATGGGATTCGCGAATCAGGCGGGCCAGCCGCTGGGTGAGGACCGTGGTCTTGCCGGTGCCGGCGCCCGCCACCACCAGCATGGGACCGGACACATGCTCAATGGCCTGGCGCTGCCGCTCGTCCGGAACAAACGCCGGAGACGCAATGGGCTTCGAGGCAACCACTTGGCTGGAGCATACCAGAGTTGCTTGAGGATAACTGGCAGCTTGGCCGAGGATGATTGAGCTCAAAAAACTGAGACGAGAGGGGACTATACCAGTTCAGCCATGGCGACCGAGAGGGCGGCAATCACAGCAGTTTCCGCTCGAAGGATCGTGGGGCCGAGAGATGCCAAAATCCAATGTTCGGAGCGAAAGAGCTTCAGCTCAGCTTCGGTCCATCCGCCTTCCGGGCCAAAAGCCAACCAGACACCCTTTTTGGCCGGGACACTCAGCGCATCCTTTAGCCTTAGCGTTTCTTCTGCCTCCGACAAAACGATTCTGGTTGCGTTCAAGTCCGGCGCGATATCTTTGAGCTTTGCTGGATCCGCAATTTCGGGAGTAGCCGGAAGGCGAGCCTGCTCGGAAGCCTGGGCAGCGATTCTGCGCCAGCGTTCGACGCGCTTGAGGGCCGCGACAGCGAGATGTTTCTCAGTCCGCTGGGAAATCAGCGGGACAATGCGAGCAGCGCCGAGTTCGGTGGCCTTTTCGATCGCCCATTCCATACGGTCGAATTTGAAAACTGAAATTGCCAGGGTGAGTGCGGGAAGGACAGGTGCCGCGAGTTCCGGCCCCAGTTCAAAATCAACTCGACCTGACTCCACTTTTATGATGTGCGCATGGTGAACCCGGCCTTCGGCCACGACGTCGAATTCCTGGCCCACACGGGCGCGAAGGACGGTGGCAAGGTGGTCGGCATGGGAGCCGAGGAGAGCTGCGCGATTGCCCGAAACTTCATCGGCAATCCAGCGGCGGCGTGTCATTGAAGAATTAGATCACAGCAGGAAAACAACTGCCCGGGCCCGCACTCACCCGAACATGTCTTTCACTTTGCCGAGCAGGGTGCGGTGCTGGGGTTTGTTGTCAACCTGACTGATGCCTTCGAGTTCCAGCAACAGCTCACGCTGCCGCTTGTTAAGCTTGGCAGGGGTCTGAAGCCGCACTTCGACAAAAAGATCGCCTTTGCCGCGTCCGTTCAGCACCGGCACTCCTCTACCCTTCACCCGCAGCGTGGTGCCCGACTGGGTGCCTTCGGGAACTTTCAGCACCTGGTCGCCCTCGAGAGTAGGTACGGTAATTTCAGTTCCCAGAGCAGCCTGGCTGAACGAAACCGGAACGACACAGTGCAGGTTGGTGCCCTCGCGTTCAAAGAACGGGTGTTCCTTCACGTGCAGTACGACATACAGATCGCCAGCCGGCCCGCCATGCACTCCAGCTTCGCCCAATCCGGCAAAACGGATTCGCGTGCCGTCTTCGACCCCAGCCGGCACTTTGGTTTCCACCGAGCGCTGGCGCAGCACCCGGCCTTCGCCTTTGCACTTCGGGCAAGGATCGGAGATTACAGTCCCTGCGCCCTGGCATGCGGGACAAGTGCGCGCAATGCTGAAGAAGCCCTGCTGGTAACGCACCTGGCCATGCCCGTTGCAGGAGCGGCAGGTCACTGCGCTCTTGCCCGGTGCGGCTCCCGAGCCACGGCAATCCGTGCAGGATTCGTGGCGGCGCAGCGACACCGTGGTTTCGGTTCCGAAGACTGCTTCGTCGAATTCCAGGGTTACGTCTTCGCGCAGGTCAGCGCCGCGTTGCGCGCGGCTGCGGCGGCGGGCGTTGCCTCCGCCGAACAGATCGTTGAATCCGAAGAACTCCCCGAAAATATCGCTGAAGTCCTGAAAGACGCCCGAATCGAACCCGGCGCCGCCACCCATGCCTCCCAGTCCGGCATGGCCATAGCGGTCATACACTGAGCGCTTCTCGCCGTCCGCGAGAATGGCGTAAGCCTCGCTGCACTCCTTGAATCGTTCTTCCGCGTCAGGATTATTAGGATTGCGGTCCGGATGGTACTGCAGCGCGAGCTTGCGGTAAGCGCTCTTGATCTCCTGATCCGTCGCTTCGCGCTGGACGCCTAGAACTTCGTAGTAATCACGTTTTCCGTTGCCGGCCAGAATGGTACTTCCTCAATTCTTGAGATTCGTGAAACTGGTTTATCGAACTGGTGTAACGAACTGGTTTATCGAAATCAGTGCCTGCCGTTGCGGGCCACTCGCACCATCGCAGGACGAAGCAACCGGTCTTTCAACTTGTAGCCGCGTTGCAATTCGTCCAGCACCTGATGATCGGGAGCATCTTCGGTATCCACCATCTCAATGGCTTCGTGAAGATGGGGATCGAAAATTTCGCCTTTCGCCGGGACAGGACGGAGCCCAAGCTTGCCCAGCGCATCCTGCAATTGTTTGTAGATGAGTTCAACCCCGCTGCGGATTTCAGATTTTTCGCCGGAGCCAACCTGCAGCGCGCGCTCGAAGCTGTCCAGAACCGGCAGTAATACCTTGATGGCGTCGGTCAGGGCATAATCCCGGTATTCCTGCTGCTCCCGCGCTGCCCGCTTCCGGGCATTATCGAACTCCGCCTGCAGGCGGGCGAGGCGGTCGAGCAGCATGTCGCGCTCGGCTTTCAGCTTCTCCAGTTCAGAGACCCGGCCTTCCTCGCCGTGCGCCGAATTCTCACTCCGGAGTTCCCCGCCGTCTTCGCTCTCATCGCCCGAGGGCAGCTCATGCTCCAGATCGAGATCGCGAGATTCCGCTTCCGATTTTCCGTTTCCTCTTGCCATACTCACCTGCTACTCCGAATCGTTAAGCACCTGGTCAAACAGGCGCGCAATGTATGACACCGCCGTAATGGTGTGCTGATAGTCGATGCGAGTCGGACCAATCACCGCGATGGATCCCCGTACCTCGTCGCCCACCCGCGCGGGAGCACCGATCAAAACCAGGTTGCGGAGCGACGGCATCGCCTCGTCCAGCCCGATCACCACCCGGACTGCCTCCTGCCTGGCATCGAGATACGCACCCAGCAGCTCGACAATTTTCTGCTTTTCCTCCAGCGTCTTTAACAGTTCCTGCAGCCGCTGGCGGTCCTGCTCGCTGGCCACCAGATTGGCGGCGCCTTCGACGAACACCACCTGCACGGCATCCTCGCCGGCGAGCGCACCCTGTTTGTAGAGTTGCTCCACCGAGGCCATCAGACGATCGTATTCGCCGCGCTCTCTTTCGATGCGGCGGGCCAGTTCGGTGCGCATCGACTCCATGGTCCAGCCGCGGAAGTTCTCATTGATGTAGCGCGCCGCGGCATCCAGCGCATCCTGCGGCAGGTCGAGGCGCAACACGCGGTCCCGCACCACTCCTGACTTCGTGACCACCACCGCCAGCACTTTCTGATCGGTAAGGCGGGAAAAATAAACATGTTCGAGCGCGTTTTTCGGCCCTCCAGTGGCAATCGCAACTCCCACATTGCGGGAAATGAGCGACAGCACGTGCGAGGTGCGCTCCAGAAATTCCTGCGCGTCCGAAACGCCCTGGAACGAATCCTGAATCATGGTCTCGCTCTCGTGCGAGAGCCGGGCATTCCCCGTAAGCTGCTCCACGTAATAGCGATAACCTTCGGTCGTAGGAACCCGGCCGGCGGATGTATGGGGCTGTTCGAGAAAGCCGGCTTCAGAAAGGTCGGCCATCACGTTGCGGATGGTAGCCGGACTCAATCCTTCCCGGCTGCCGCGCGCCAGGGTTCGCGACCCAACCGGCTCACCCGTAGAAATGAAGGTTTCTACGATAGCCGTGAGGATCTCGCGTTCCCGTTCGTGAATGGGGCCAGTCTGCATACCCGAGCGCCTGCGTCGAAAATACTCCGCAGCTAAGTAACCTTAAATCAAAAAGTTAGCCAGAAAAAGACAAGAACCGCTCAGCTTGGATTTTAGGAACCAAAGCGGACACTGTCAATCTTTTAGCACTCTCCCGAGAAGAATGCCAAGCCTAACTGATTGGATGCTCAAGCCCTTATTGTGGAAGCAAACGATGCGTCCGTCCGGTATCGCATCCCAGGCAGGGCACTCGGTGAGAAAATCGGAGGTCTTACTGAATCTGGATGACGCTATCGGGCGCATTGGCCCTGATTTCCCGCACCCGCTCGGCCACCCGGTGCGCAAACGCGAACAAAGACTTGGCATGTGGGGATTGTTCGCCTTCCAGTACTGCGGGCTTTCCACTGTCTCCTGACTTGCGGATATCGGGATCGAGTTCAATGCTGCCCAGAAACGGCACATTAAACTGGGTGGCGGTCTTTTCAGCGCCTCCGCGGGAAAAGATGTCGATCTCGTGATTGCAATGAGGGCAGACGAAATAGCTCATGTTCTCGACCATTCCGACCAGATCGACTTTCATCTGGCGGAACATTTCGATGGCCTTGCGAGCGTCCTGCAGAGAAACATCGGAAGGGGTTGAGACCACGATTGCGCCGGTAAGCGGCACCGTCTGGATCAGCGAGAGCGCAACATCGCCGGTTCCCGGGGGCAGATCGACTATGAGGTAATCCAGTTCACCCCACACGACCGACCCGATGAATTGCCGGATAATCGAGTGCAGCATGGGACCACGCCAGATCAGCGGCTTATCTCCCGGATTCAGAAACCCAACCGAAATCACCTTGAGGCCCTGAACCTCCGGAGGCTCAATCCGGTTGTCGCCGAGCACTTTGGGAGTCACGGTCGCGCCCAGCATGAGCGGGACGTTCGGGCCATATACGTCGGCATCCAGCAGACCGACTTTGTGGCCGAGCTTGACCAGAGCCACCGCAAGATTCACCGCCAGGGTGGTTTTGCCGACGCCTCCCTTGCCGGAGCCGACAGCGACAATGGCCCCCACTCCGGGAAGAGGTTGAGGAGGGGGAGGTTGCTGTCCGGCATTGTGTGTGTGCGCGCTCAAGGTACCGCCTTTCCAGGAATAAACCCGCAGAGGGAGACTGTTTCCTGATTATACAGGCGGAACTTCAGATGATTTCGGTAGTGGAGGTCGTATCGTCGCGTGGTCCCTGATGATGAGGGTATTTCAATATCCCTCGCCTTCAATTTGCACTTTGCCGCGGAACATGCGGTAAATGAAAACGAAATAGGCGACCGCGAGAACCATTCCAATGAGCCACCAGGTAATGCCCACGACCAGGCCATGGTGGCCGGCGGCGGTGTTGTAGATGGTTAGGCTCGAGGCAGGATCGGTGCTGGCGGGCAGCACCACCGGATAGAGCGCGAATGCGGCCCCCACCAGCATGCCCACGATGTAGGCGCAGGAACCGGCGAATGCCAGCTTGTCTTTCTCTTTCAATCCTGCCCACAACATCAAACCCAGGGCTGCGGTGACCAGTAAGGGAACGAGCATGCCGACCGGGTGGGTGAGGTAGTTGTTCATGATCTCCGGACGAATGGAATACGTAGCGTAGAGCGACAATCCGGTGAGAATCAGCAGCACGGGCCACAGCATGACAGCCAGGTGGCGGGAGCGGAGTCCGAGAAAGCCCTCGGTCTTTACTGCGATGTAGAGCGCGCCGTGAATGGTGAGCGTGACCAGCGCAACGACTCCTGCCAGTACGGTGTACCAGTCGAGAATGCCATTCAGGTCGCCTACCCGGAAGTTGGTCCAGAGCGGCTCGAAGAAATAACCGTCTTTGGCGAGGGGGACGCCGCGAATCACATTGCCCAGTGCAGCCCCCAGGAAAATCGCCAGCAGCACGCTGGAGCCGAAGAACACCACATCAAAAAAGCCCTGCCAAACCGGATTGTCGATGTGGGTACGAAACTCGATGCCAACGGCGCGCAGCATCAGCAGCCACAGAACCATCATCAGCGGGAGGTAGAAGCCGCTGAAGCTGGAGGCGTAAAGCAGGGGAAATGCAAAGTAGAGAGTGCCACCTGCGGCCAGCAGCCAGACCTCATTTCCGTCCCACACCGGACCGATGGCGCGCAGGATTGAACGCCGTTCGTGGCCGTTCTTTGCTACCAGCAGGTAGATGGCGCCGGCGCCGAGATCAAAACCGTCGAGCACCACGTAAGCGGTCAGCATCAGCGCTACAACAATGAACCAGAGCGTTTCCATAGAGTTCTGTGCCGAAGAATCTAGTGTGCCGCAGCCGTCGTGGCTTCACCCATTTCCGATGGACCGTGCTGGATTTCGCGGTGGACCAGGAACAGAAACAGGATTCCCAGCACGGTGTACATCCCCATAAACCCGAGCAGTGTGAAGGTTCCGTTTCCGGCGGAAACCGTTTTCGAATACCCGTCGGCGGTGCGCATTAATCCGTAAACCAGCCAGGGCTGCCGTCCCAGTTCGGCGGTCATCCACCCGGCGGTATTGGCGATGTAGGGAAAGGGCAAGCTCAGCAGCAGAATCCAGAGCATCCAGCGGGCCGTGAACAGCTTGCGCTTCCATAACAGAAATACCGATATCAGCATGATGGCGATAAAGATGGTGCCCAGGCCGACCATGATGTGATAGCTGAAGTAGAGCAGCGGGATGTTATCGGGCCACTGGTCGCGAGGAAATGAATCCAGCCCCGGCACCACGGCTTCCCAGCGGCGATAAGTAAGAAAGCTAAGAGCCCGGGGAATTTCGATGGGATTGTCGATTTGCCCCTGCTCGACGTTTGGCTGCCCGATCAAGACCAGCGGAGCGCCGGGCTGGCCGGTAAACAGCGCTTCCATGGCGGCCAAGGTCACGGGCTGATGTTGCGCGACCATCCGTCCCTGGGCATCGCCGGTGGGGAAAAGCTGGAGGACCGAAAACACGCAGCCGGCAAGCACCCCGGTTTTTACGAAGAGCCTGCCGTACTCGATGTGCTTGCCCCACAAGAGGTAAAAAGCTCCCACGGAAGCCATCACGAAGGCCCCGGTAATGCCGGCTCCGCTCATGTTGTGAGCGTATTGCCACCAGGCCCAGGGATTCAGAACCAATTGCCAGAAGCTTTGCAGCTGCACCGAGCCATCGGCGGCATTGGCATATCCCACGGGGTGCTGCATCCAGGCGTCAGTCACGATGATGAAGTATCCGGAAAGCCATGATCCGGCAAACACGGCCACCGCCGACCACCAGTGGGCGCGGGGGCTGAGCCGCTTCTCTCCAAACAGGAAGAGGCCCAGGAACGCCGATTCGAGGAAGAAGGCAAACATGCCCTCCATGGCCAGGGTCTGGCCGATCACTCCTCCGGCATAGCGTGAAAAATGCGACCAGTTGGTGCCGAACTGGAATTCCATGGGAATTCCGGTCACAACTCCCAGGACGAAGTTGATTCCAAAGATGCGCGCCCAGAAACGGGCGGCCCGATTGTAAGTCTCGTCCTTCCGCCGTAAAGCCAGGGTCTTGAGCACCACAATCAAGGGCGCAATGCCCATGGTGAGCTGGGGAAACAGGTAGTGAAAGGTCACCGTGAATGCAAAATGCAGGCGGTGAACCAGCAAGGCGCTGTTCATAAGTTGTTTCCGAGGATGCTGATGGGGATTATCAGGGAGCCCGCGTCCGGCTGGATGTGATTTCCGTCACACTTGCAGCCGATTGATCTCACTGCTTCTAATTTGGGATTGAAAGCTATTGCGGGTCAGCGACGCACGTTGGGTCTGCGTCCCAATTCGGCACGGCGGATTTCGCGCCGCCGGCCAGCGTCGTCGTAGCGGCGGCGCTGCTCATCGGTTTCGGGGATCACAGGAGCAACCGGCAGGCGCTTACCAGCCTTGTCAACGGCGACGAACGTGAGGTAAGCGGAGCTTACGTGCTTGGATTCGTCTTCCAGGTAGTTTTCCACCCACACCTTAACTCCAACTTCCATGGAAGTGCGGAACACCCGATTCACCGACGAACGCAGGATGACCAGGTCTCCGACCCGGACCGGGACCCAGAAATCGAGATGGTCGATCGAAGCGGTCACCACGTAGCTGCGGGAGTGTCGATGGGCAGCCAGAGCGCCGGCCACATCGATCCAGTGCATCAACCGGCCGCCGAGCAGCGATCCCAGCGGATTGGCATCGTTGGGAAGGACGATCTCGTTCATTTCCGACTGCGAGTCGCGCACCGGGCGCGGCATCAGCAGGTGATCCTGCTCGTGATCGTTCATGGCATCATGTTCTCAAGCGCGGCGCCGGCTCCATGCCGGCTGCGCTCCAGATAACAGAAGAGGTACGACTCGGCCAATTTTTGAATTCCCAGGTCATGGTGGGGCGAGAGCCAGCTTTGCGAGCCGACGTCGTACTCCAGGGTGCCACACGCAGTGGGACGGTGCCCCGATTCACACACGAAAGTCAGCACAATTTGCGATCCGCGATCTCTGGCAACCGAAAACCGCACCGCATCGCACATTCGTTCCCCTGGAAGGCGGGGGCACTTCGCGGCGTAGCCCAGGTTGCAGAATTGCTCCAGCTCCGTATCGGAAGGGATCGATCCTTCATGCCCCGGAGCGGAGCAGTGGCCTTCCCATCCCGCGCCCAGGGGAAGACGAGAAGGGTGGAGCCAGCCTCCGGATTCCAATCTGGCAATCGGCACAAAGAATGGACAAGCCATTCACCGTCTCCTCGATGTGGTGTGGTTGAAGGAGCCATTGTACTCAGGGACGCTGCTCCCATGCCAGCGGGACCGGATGAGAATCTCTCGCGGAGATCGCGGAGAAGTCGAAACTCGGCAGTTTCGGGAAAGAACCTACCTTTGGTGCCCTGTAGTAATCTCATCAGTGACGGCTGAAAGCCGAAGGCTGATGGCGCTTTTATGGATCGAATTGCAATGCTGACCGAGATTTTGACGCAAAATCCCCAGGACGCCTTTGCACGCTATGGATTGGCCATGGAGTTCTCGAACCAGGGCGAGATCGAGCGTGCCATGGCGGAATTCCAGCAGCTGTTAGCGGCGCATCCCGACTACACCGCCGGATATTTCATGGCAGCGCAGACGCTGGCCAGGGCCGACCGCGGAGATGAGGCGAAGCAGATGCTGGCAAACGGGATCGCTTCCGCCCGGCGCAGCGGGAATCAGCACGCGCTGGCCGAGATGGAAGCCATGCTGGCGGAACTGGGATAAATCCCGACCGGCAGTATCGCGCTTGACCCTCAACTCGGCGCCTTCACCATTCTCATCATCGCCCATTCCACCAGCGCAGGGAAAAGTTGGTACACCTTGATGGCGGGATGCATGGTCCACGGCACCACCACTTCCCTTTTCTGTTTCAGGTAGCCGCGCAGCACTGCCTGGGCCACGCGTTCGGCGCTGATGCCGCGTGTGCTCGAGGGCCGCACTGTTCTCATTTCCCTGCCGCGAATCACATTTTCCCCAAAGCTGGTTCGGACATACCCCGGGCACACCGTCATTACATGAATGCCTTCTCCTTTGAGTTCGACACGTGCGGCCTTTCCCACAGCATTCATGGCGAATTTCGTCGCGCTGTAAATGGCGTGGTAAGGCAACGGAAGGTGGCCGGCCACACTCGAAATGTTGATGATAGCGCCCGCGCCCTGGCGTTTCATCAGGGGGATGACGGCCTGCATGCCGGCCAAGGCTCCGAAGAAGTTGGTTTCAAACGTCTCCCGGCACGCCGCTGGATCGACCTGGGCCACGGAATCGAGCAGGCCATGGCCGGCGTTATTCACCCAGATATCCACCCGACCGAAGTGATGCATCGTGAGCGCCAGCACGCGGTCGATCTCCTCGCGGTGGCGGACGTCACAGGAAAGCGCCAGAGTACGATCCGGGTGCGCGATACGGGTGCGGGCGGCTTCGGCGCGGGCGGTGTCGCGGGAAAGCAGCACTACTCCGGCTCCGTTCTCAGCCAGGATTCTGGCGATGGCTTCGCCGATGCCCATGGAAGCGCCAGTCACCACTGCTACTTTGCCGGAAAGTTCCATGTCGAGCTTGTATTGCAAGCGGCAGGAGGAGTCAAGATGGAGCGTACAATCAACGGGTCGTACCTGAGCGTTCGCCAGCAACCGTCGACCGCCCGGAGGAGCTTGTGACCACCCTGCTCCCTTTGTTTCCCTTAGATGTCGTGCTGCTGCCGGGCATTCCCCTGCCTTTGCACATCTTCGAGCCGCGCTACAAGGAAATGATCGCCGAGTGTCTCTCAGAAAAGCACTCGTTCGGCGTGGTGCGGTCGAAAGAAGGCAGCGTTGCCGAAATCGGTTGTACCGCCAGCATTCTCGAAGTGGTCAAAACTTATCCCGACGGGCGCATGGACATTCGCACCGAGGGCAAGCGGCGTTTCGAGGTGATGAACGTCAGCCAGGAGCGCTCTTTTCTGCAGGCTGAAGTGCTTTACCTCGAGGATGAGCCGGAACAGGCCTCTCCCGAGGACATTGCCAAGGCAATCGATCTGCACCGGCAAATCATGAGCCTTGCCGGAGCCGAGGTCAGCGGCGAGACGGAGATCAGTAACGAGGGCCTGTCATTCCATCTGGCCGGATCGCTGCCGCTGGATCTCGATTTCAAGCAGACGCTGTTGGGCTTGAAGTCGGAGTCGGAACGGATTCAGGCCCTGGTTTCTTATCTCGAAGCCATCATTCCAGGATTGCGGAGAACCGTGCATGCCCGGCAAAAAGCCGGGGGAAACGGGCATGTGCATTAGGAGCACTTAGCATTTGGCAATTGGCATTTGCCCTTCCAGGGTCGTGGTCTGGGCGGAAGTTTCTGAAGACAGTCTCTGAAGACTCAGTCCAAGTTTGAAGATGTGGTCGCACCCGCCCGGTTCGATCGCAAAATAGCCTGGTGGCTCTGGTCTCGCTCTTGTATGCTTTTGCCTCGGTCCTCTGTCTCATTTTTCCAATTGCTAGTTGGCAATTGCGATTCAGCGCTGTGCAGCATCCAAAGATCGAGAGCGTATAATCGGGTTCAAAGGCCGCTCCCTTGGGGGTTTTTCCTATCATGAGTTTCCCACGGACACTGGGCGAACTGCGCCGTAGTTCCTTCTCTGAACAGAATCTGCGCGACCGCCGCGTAAAAGATGAAATGCGCGACAACCTGGTGGCCCGGCTGCGCGCCGGAGGGCCGATCTTCCCCGGCATCGTCGGTTATGACGACACCGTGGTGCCGCAGATCATCAATGCCATCCTTTCGCGCCACAATTTCATTCTGCTGGGACTGCGGGGACAGGCCAAAAGCCGCATTCTGCGCGCCCTGACGACGCTGCTCGATGCGCAAATGCCGTATATCGCAGGATGCGAAATCCACGACAGCCCTTATGCCCCGATCTGCCGCCGCTGCCGCGATGAAGTGGCCAAGCACGGCGATCAGACGCAGATCGCTTATCTCACTCCTGAGGCGCGGTATGTCGAGAAGCTGGCCACTCCGGATGTGACCATTGCGGACCTGATCGGCGACATCGATCCCATCAAGGCTGCCCGCGGAGGCCACGAACTCTCGAGCGAGATGACCGTCCACTATGGCCTGCTGCCGCGAGCCAACCGCGGCATCTTCGCCATTAACGAACTGCCGGACCTGGCAGGAAAGATTCAGGTGGGGCTGTTCAACATCATGCAGGAAGGCGACGTGCAGATTAAGGGATATCCCGATCCGCCTGCCGCTCGATGTGGCGCTGGTGTTCAGCGCCAACCCGGAAGACTATACCGCCCGGGGAAAAATCATCACTCCACTCAAAGACCGCATTGGCTCTGAGATTCGCACTCACTATCCCGCCACTATCGAAGAAGGCATTGCCATCACCACCCAGGAGGCCTGGGAACGAGCGCAACGGACATCAGCTCAGTATTCCGAAATATGTGCGCGAAGTCATCGAGCGCGTGGCTTTCTCGGCTCGCGAAGACAAGAAGATCGACAAACGCTCGGGAGTGAGCCAGCGCCTGCCGATTTCCTGCATGGAGAATGTGATCTCGAACGCCGAGCGCCGCGCCATCCGCCACAACGAGAAGCTGGTGGTTCCGCGCATCGGTGATATTTACGCGGCGCTGCCCGCCATCACCGGCAAGCTGGAGCTGGAGTACGAAGGTGAGATGAAGGGCGCGGACCATGTGGGACGCGAACTGATTCGCGGCGCCATCGCCAAGACTTACGACAACTACTTCAACGGGGTGAACACCCAGCAGATCGTGCAGTGGTTCGACCTGGGCGGGGAAATTCAACTGGCCGACAATGCCAGCGCCTGCGAGGCACTGCAGTCCCTGCGCTCGATTCAGGGATTGCTGGACAAGACGGTGAAGGTGGGGGTCGGTCCGAAGGACAGCCCTGAAGCTCAGGTATCGGCTGCGGAGTTCCTGCTTGAAGGACTGCACGCCCACAAGCGCATCGGACGCAACGAAGAACGCGTCTTCAAAGCGGGAGAGAAACAGCCGAAGGCGACCGAAGCGTCCTTCAACCGGGAAGAGACTCCGTATCGGCAGAGAAGGACGTTTAATTAGTGGCTAGTGGTCAGTGGCTAGTTGCTGCTCGCTGAGTTTGGAATCATCTGCGGAGGCGGGTTTACTGGCCTTAATCACTAGCAACTATCACTAGCAACTAGCCTGACTGCACTGGCAGCAACTGATCACTTGGATCTATGAAGCGCATCCGTTATTCCAAATACGTGCCCGATCCCGCCGGCGAAATGAGCATGGAAGACCTGCTCAATGCGCTCTCGGACTATCTGCTGCAGAGCGGCTTTCAGGACTACACCTACTGGGACATGCCGCAGGGCGAGCAGACCCTCGATGACCTGCGCCGCGCCATCGAGCAAGCCTTAAGCGAGAGCGACCTGCTGGACGAGGAAATGCGCGAGCGCCTGCGCCAGATGCAAATGGAAGGCAAGCTCGATGAACTGATCGAGCAACTGATCGAGCGCATGGAGCAGGAAGACTACATCAGCATCGATCAGGCCCACGATCCCTCGCGCCAGTCGAGCGTAGGCGGGCAGGCGGGAGAAGCACAGTCCCAGGCCAAATTTGAAATCACCGACAAGAGCCTCGACTTCCTCGGCTTCAAAACTCTGCGCGATCTGCTGGGCTCGCTGGGGAAATCCAGTTTCGGCCGTCACGACACCCGCGACATGGCCACCGGAATCGAAGCCAGCGGGGCATCGCGGCAATACGAATTTGGAGACACTCTCAACCTCGACATTACGGCGACGCTGTCGAGCGCCATCCAGCGTGAAGGCCTGGAGCTGCCGCTGAATATCGAGTATTCCGATCTCCAGGTACACCAGTGCGAGTATCAGTCGTCATGCGCAACGGTGCTGATGCTCGACTGCTCGCACTCCATGATTCTCTATGGAGAAGACCGCTTCACTCCCGCCAAGAAAGTGGCGATGGCCCTTTCGCACCTGATTCGCACCCAGTATCCCGGCGACTCGCTCTCGCTGATCCTGTTTCACGATTCGGCAGAGGAAGTTCCGCTCTCGCAGCTGGCGCGGGTGAAGGTCGGCCCCTATTACACCAACACTCGGGAGGGATTGCGGCTGGCGCAGCGCATCCTGCAACGCCAGCGCAAAGACATGAAGCAGATTGTGATGATCACCGACGGCAAGCCGTCGGCGCTCACCCTCGAAGACGGCCGCATCTACAAGAACGCCTTCGGGCTCGATCCGCTGGTGGTGAGCCAGACTCTGGAAGAAGTTTCAAAGTGCAAGCGCGCCGGAGTGCTGATCAATACCTTCATGCTGGCGTCCGACTACGGACTGGTGCAGTTCGTGCAGAAGGTGACCGAGATGTGCCGCGGCAAGGCCTACTTCACTACTCCGTACACCCTCGGACAGTACCTGCTGATGGATTACATGTCGCGTAAGACTAAGACGATTCACTGAGCCGCCTCTCATTTCCCTTAACCCCCATCTTGACCGAGTGGTAAGCCAGGGCGATCTTTTCAAAGACTGGAACCGCGTCATTAAACAATGGTTCCAATGTGAAGAACGTCAGGCGTACCATACGGCCTTCATAGGGAATGACGTATATCAGAAACTTCAATGGAGTGTGAGAGTCCCGCGGGCTGGCCCGGTAGATCATCCGGGTGCCGTTGCGACCATCCAATGGTGCATCGGATTCGGAGAGCTTCTCGAAGTCGGCAAGATTCGTTCGGGCCTGATTTTCTACAAGTACGCGGTAGGTTTGCAGGGTTCCGGCAAAAGTTTCCGGCGTAACCAGAAAAAACAAGGTTTGATCGGCCGACATTAATGCGGCCGCAACTTCTTTCTTAGTGCGGAGTTCAGGCGCGATTCGCCACCCCGCCGGAACGGAAAGCGCAAAATTGTTAGTGAAGTTCGTGTAGCTGGAGCCATCCAGCGACTCGTCAATCTTAGGTAGAGAGTTCGATTGCTCGCCCTCAATCTCCTGCTTTGGCTGATTTTCGGGAAACGTGATCGAAACAACGTCGGATCGCGGAACTTTGATCTCGCCATACGCGGTCCTGATTTGAAAGCCGTCGCCGGCCACCCCCGTGATCACACCGGTGAGCTTCGTGCCGTCTTTTAAATGGATTTCTTCCGCGCGCGCAACCGAAAGCGCTACAGATGAAACAAGCAAAAGAAGAAGGAGAATTCTCCCAGACATTTGAAAAATCCGCCCGACATGGTAGCACGGTTCTGCTCCTCCGCCTTCTTCACTGCCAGCTCCGCGCCCTGAAATCCAATCCTGCTGTGAGTTCCATCGCAGAAAGGCTTATTGACTGAGCCGCCGCAGCGGCAAAGGGAAAATGCCGGCTTGCCGGTCAGGTCGTATTTATTGCCGTTGGCATCCACCAGTTCGATGCTTCCCTCGGGGCCTCTACGCGATAAGGGCCATTCGGCCGCACGGTGATTTTGACTGCCGCCATCCTCATCCCTCCGAAATCTGAATTTTAGCTTCGCGATCCACCATAACATGGGCTCCGCCGGATGCCCGCACGATGGGTCGCTCTGGGTTGGCGGTGGGCAGGAGGTTTTTATGTCGACAATCTGTCCAGCAATTCTGGACTGAAAATTTGATTCGAAGATGCGAGAAAAGGAATGACGCAGCGCCACGCCGGATCTACGCCGCCACCCCTCCTGGCCACCAGCAGGCTGCGGTAGAGTTGCACGTAGTCGTCCACCATGCGTTTGGCGGTGAAGCATTCGCGCGCCCGCTGGTAGGCCCGGTTGGCGTAATAGAGCGCAAGCTCACGCTCGCTGCTGAGGCGGCGAATCACGTCAGCCAGGCTGCCGGCGTCGTTGGTTTGGAAGTAGAGTGCGGCATCACCCCAGACTTCGCGGTACGAAGGGACATCGTTGGCCACGATGGCGCAGCGGGAGAAAGCCGCCTCCAGCGCGCTCATACCGAACGGCTCGTAACGCGAGGTGGCGGCGTAAATGCTTGCCCGGCTGTAAAGCAGGCGCAACTGAGCTTCGGTCTGCGGTCCTTTAATTGCGACCTGCAGCTTGTCCAGCGCAACTTTCACGTCGGCGCGGATCGGGGTCTGGCTGGCTTCTGCCGGAGTCTCCGAGCCCACGATACACACCGGCAAAGGATGAGTGTGCTGGGTGAGCAACGAAACCTGCTTGCCCACGTCCCATAAGCGACCGATGGCGAGCACCGAATCTTCCTTGGTCACATAAGGATTGAAGTAGATCGGGTTGCGCCCGCTGTAGATCACCATGTCGCGCCGCGGCCGCAGGTAGCAGCCACGAATGGCCTCGAGCATCCAGACCGTGGGCGCGACCACCACGTCGGCGTGGGCCAGTCCCTGCACCACGGTTTCCCAGTACCAGCGCAGCCAGGGACTCTCCTGCGGCTCGCGGCCATGCACCGCTTTCCACCAGCTGATCATGTCGCCATGGGCCACCACCACGCGCGGCGTGGCCACCGGCAGGTTGCCGTAAGAAATGTGATTCAAGTGCAGCAGATCGGGCTTAAGATCGCGCACCAGCCCGCACAGGAAAGCAGAGGAGTCTTCGATGTCGTACCGGCCCTCCTGCATCCAGTCCAGTCGGAAGGCGGTGGGGTGGTATTCCAGGCCGTGGAGATGGTCCATCCAGGCGGTCTGGTGGGGCAGTGGGATCTCGCCCATGCTCACCAGGGTGACGCGCGTTCCCCGGCTCACCAGCCCAGTGACGAGCTCGCGCGTGTAAGTCCACACCCCACTCAACGTATCGGTGGTGACGAGAACGTGCACCCAAATCCCCCAGGAGAACCAGCAGCAAACGCCTGCCTGCCGGACGTACGACCATTTTAATGGGGGAGCGAGCTTTGGATGCGAATTTAATCAGGCGGGGAAGGGCAGATGCGCGTGACGGTGCAAGGAATTGCACATCGGGGAACGGGGGGAGGGCGTCAATGTGAGCACTTCGGACTCTTCCTGGGCCAAACTCTTCCGGGCCAAGAGAGACATCAGCTGTAGTTCCGGCAAACTCGTGAGTCGCTCAGCTCGGTGCTCCTCTGTGACCTCCGTGGTGAAAAAGGCCTTACCACAGAGGAGCACCGAGGACTTCAGGTGGCCGCCCCGGGCACGCCGTAAATCATTCCGTCACCGCCAGCTTGGAGCGGACTTCGAGCCCCAGTTCATAAACTTTGCGGATTTTTGCTTCCGCAGTTTGCGGGTCATGGCCGTGGTTGGCGCTCTGCATGGCCAGCTCGCAGGAGAGCAGCAGCGCAGTGACGGTGCCCTTCAATTCGTTGCGCAGGTCGGCTTCGGCTGCACGCCTGGCGGCAAGCATTTCCCGCTTTCGCCGCTGCAAGGCTGCGCGCAATTCGCGGCTGACGCGGTCGAGCCCGCTGATGCCGAAGTTGATGTAGACCGGAATGGCGGAGCCGATGTGCTGCAACACCACTTCGCTCTCTTCCGGCTCGGCCTCAATCAGGCTCTGGTCAATGACGACCGCGGAGTATTCCTGCGCCCGCAGTTGACCGGCCGCCTGGTGCAGCGAGGGCGCCAGCTGCAGTCTCTCAGCGGTCGCTTCCTGTAATGCCTCAGTACATTCCTGCACTTTGGCGGATGGAGTGATCAGTAGAATCATGCCAATGATTTTGCACGTCGAGAACCATTGTCGGCGTGCTCAAAATGCTGGCACTTAGCAATTGCTTCGCGTTCCGGGAGTCCCGCTCCGGAACCCTCGGGGCCAGTTCTGAACCATTTTGAGAATGCCGATTGTTTGAAAGCTAGTCTTGCGCGTACTCCTTCAGCTTGCGGTATAGGGTTGTCTTCCCGATCCCCAGCAGACGCGCTGCCAGGAGCTTGTCGCCGTTCAACTGCGCAATCGTATTCATGATGGTCAGCTTCTCCAGCTCCGCCATGGAGACGATCTTGCTGTTTCCGTTCCCCTCCTGGGTATGAATATTGGCGCTGTGAATTGAAGTGGGCAAATCGCCCACGTGAATCATCGGGCCGGTGGTCAGGGCGCAGGCCCGTTCCAGGCAGTTCTCCAATTCGCGGACGTTGCCCGGCCAGTCGTAGGCCAGCATCGCCTTCATGGCATCGTCGGCGATGGTGCGTTCGTGGCCGGCGGAACGGATCACCCGTTCCAGAAAATATTCAGCCAGCAAGGGAATGTCTTGGCGGCGGTCGCGCAGCGGCGGGATCTTCAGGCTGAGCACATTCAGCCGGAAGTAGAGGTCGCGCCGGAAAGTTCCCTGGGAAACCGCCTGCTCCAGATCGCGGTTGGTGGCGGCGAGAATTCGCACGTTGATAGTGATGCGCCGGGTGCTGCCCACCGGCCGGATTTCCTTTTCCTGAATGGCCCGCAGCAGTTTGGCCTGCAGGTCCACCGGCAGCTCGCCCACTTCATCCAAAAAGACGGTGCCGCCCTCGGCAATGGCGAGCAGGCCTTCCTTGGCCTGCATGGCCCCGGTGAACGCTCCCTTCACGTAGCCAAACAATTCACTCTCAATCAGGGTGGGCACCAGCGAACCGCAATCCACCGGAATGAATGGCTTGTCGCGATACGGACCTGAGAAATGGATGGAGCGCGCCACCATCTCCTTCCCGGTGCCGCTCTCCCCCAGAATGAGCACGGGATGGGTGCTGTGCGCCGCTTTGGCGATGATGCGGTACAGCCGCTCCATCTCAGGGGCCCGCCCGACGATCCCGCCGAAACCCTGCTTCGACTTCACTTTCTCGCGCAGAAGGCGGTTCTCGCTTTTGAGCTTGAGGTGTCCGGCAACCCGATCCAGCAGCAGCCGAAGTTCTTCCATGCTGAACGGCTTGGTCACGTAGTCGTAGGCGCCGTTCTTCATGGCTTGCACCGCCGACTGCACTGTCCCGAATCCAGTCACCACGATCACCGCAGCATCGGGGCGCCGTTCTTTGATCTGCCGCAAGGCCTCAAGACCGCTGGTTCCGGGCAGCCTCAGGTCGAGCAGCACAACGTCGGTGCCTTGCGATTCCAGCATGCGGTACCCGTGTTCGGCGGAATCGGCCACGCAGGTATTGAAGCCGAGGGATTGCGCCACCTCACGGCAAACATCCCGTATGGCGCGCTCATCGTCAATGATCATCAGGTTAAGAAAATTTGCCCCCTCAATCTGAGGAGGAATGAATGCGGCTGTTGCGGTGGCGACGGCAGTGCTCATCTCGAAGAAACCTCGCTGGATTATTTTGTTCGACGCTGCGTGTTCAGCTGCTCTTACCCGGCCCTTGGCAATCTCACTTCAATTCGCGTTCCCCCATCCGGCTCACGGTGCAGGTTCAATTTGCCTCCGGCTTCGGAGACGATCCGCTGCACGATAGAAAGGCCCAGGCCATGCCCCGCGCCCTTGGTGGTGAAAAAGGGCTGCGAGGCACGTTCCAATACATGCTTCGGCATGCCTTTCCCGGTGTCGGCGATGCTCACTTCCACCGTCCGGTGGACGCTCTTCCCGCGCCGGCTTGCACGTTCACGGGCTGCCGCATTCCGGGTCCGGATGCGGATGCGGCCGCCCTCCGGCATGGCGTCTCGCGCATTCAGCACCAGGTTCAACACGACCTGCTGCATGTGGGTGATGACCAGCTTGACGTGGCCCAGGTTCGGGGCCAGTTGAGTTTCGAGGCTGATGTTTTCTCCGAGCAGGGTACGCAGGAGCGCCTCGCATCCGGTAATCACGTCGTTCCAGGAAACCAGCTGCGGCTCGCTTCCCTGGCGGGTCGCAACTTCCAGAAGCTGGTGGGTTAGTAAAGCGGCCTGTTCTCCGCTGGCGCGCATCTGCTGGGCGAGCCGCTTGACCCAGGCTTCCTGGTTGGAACGCAACATCAGCAGTTCGCAGGAGAGAAGAATTCCGGTGAGCAGATTGTTGAAGTCGTGGGCGACCTCGCTCACCAGCCGGCCAATCGTCTGCAGATTTGCCGACGCCGCTTTCGGGTGTTCCCGTACCGCCGGAGCGACACCGATGACCTGCAGGCGGCGCCCGCCCAGTTGCATCACGCTGAACTGCCCGGCAAGGAACTCCGCATCGGAGGCGGCGCGCAGCACCTTCTCGAAGGCCTGATTGCTGTAGATAATCTTTCCCTGTTCTGCAATGGCCAGAGCATTGGGAGAAGCGCCAATGGCGGCGGCAATCGTGCTGTAGTCCAGAGCCTTCGCCGGCCCCGCCCGGCGGCAGTCTCGGGGCATGGAGTCGACGATTCCCAAATCTGCTGCGTCTTCCCGGAGTAACCCCAGCCCGGCGCGCTCCGAATTGGAACTCTGCTGCCGGGCTGGTGGTGCGGTGCGAGGGCTCCCCATTCGGGAAGTGTAGGCGGAAAGGTTCTGTTCGCTAAGGTTGTTCGTCACAGAAATTTGTGACGTACGAACAAAACGGGACAGCGAGGAATTTTCGCCCAATGCGGGAAAAGAATGAGCACTTCAAAAAGGCCGCAGTCCGCCTCGCAGTCGCCCAACCGGCGTGGATCAGACCGGCAGAAATGCGCCCAGACGGAAAGTGAGACGGTGCTCGACGGGAAACGCTACGTCATGCGCAATCGAGTGTCTGACCAGAGCCTTGCCAATCGGAGAGGCCGGTGCCAATCCGGTGCGAACCACTTGGCGGGCGCCTGCGGGAACCAAAGTAGAGGCTGAGGTCCGGGCTGATACGACCGCACTTTGCGGATCGTAAGGTTGGCCCCACTCAAGGTTGCCTTTGACAAAAATGCTGGAGGTCTGCAGAGGCAAAGCGCGGCCATGAATAGAAACTTGGGTGAGCACCAGCCGCAGGTATCCGGGATCGCCTGCCGAAGCTCGCGCGTCGAGCACCTTGCCGGTGACCGATGCGCCGCTCGGAACGAGGGTATGGCCAAGGCATACTACCGGTTCATCCACCAGCCCGCTAAACACGTCTCCGGCCTGAGCGGTGGCGCTTGAAATGGAAGAGCGCAAGCGAATGACGATCAGCGTGCCCGCTGGAACTCCCGCCGGTGGACCATATGCGCTCGGCGCAGGGTCATTGCTGGAAGCAGAAGGATCGAAGGGCAAGCTCTGATGGACGCCGGGGCCGCCGTTAATTCCGGTCTGCTGGGAGCAGGCGGTAAGCAGAATCAGCGCCGCGAACACCGCCAACACTCCTCGACATTTCATACTGCCCCACATGACTGCAAATGTTCGCTGGCACTAGATCGCTACACAAGTCGCAAGGCTGATGCCATTTCCGCTGCCAAGAGAATCAACAAGTTAGCCTTGACCTTAGCCAGACACCTAGGCATTTTGTGCAGGGCGGGCGAGAGTTATTCGATTAGAAAGCAAAAAAACAGGAGGAGCTTTTGGCTCCTCCTGGTTGATTGCAGAAACGGGGTGGTTTCTTAGTTGCTGGCTCCGGCCGAGGTTACGGCCGCACTTTCGGCTTCGCTCGAAGGCTGCGCGATCACCCCTTCGAACTGGGTAGCAGCCAGGAACCGGCCATGAGCAATGCTGACGCGGCGCAAGGGGTAGCCGGCATCAGCTCCCCGATGCCAGGTTACGCCCGCGTCGCGGCTTTCGAACACTACCCCGGTGGCGGTACTGGTCGCGAGCAGACGGTTGCCGGCCTGGTCGTAAATCACCGAACTGATGTTCTTGTCGGGCAAGCCGTTCACCATGTGCTCCCAGGTTGCGCCGGCGTCAGAGCTGCGGAAAGCGCCTTCGCGCGCCGCCACCAGAATCTGACCATTGGAAGCCAGGGTCACTCCGCGGATGCTGTTCACATACGGTGCTACCGAGACCTGCTTCCAGGTGTCCCCGGCATCGTTTGAGATCATGACCTGCATGCGAGTGGCAGCGACTACGAGGTTGCCGCTGGCCTGGACCGAAACCAGGTCCTGCTTACCCAGCACCGGGCCGCCGCTCCAACTCTTGCCTTGATTCACACTGGTGTAAAGGCCGCCTGATGTGGCCGCATACCAGCGGGCGGGAGTCACTTCGAGATCGCTCACCCGGGCGCTCAAGACCGAACGCACGGCATGCTTCACCGCGACCGAGGTCTTCTTCTTCCCCTTGCGCACGGTGCGGAAGGTGGTCTTCTCGTTGACAATCGTGTTGACCGGCTGCCATTGGCTGGAGTTCCGGCTCAGCAGGAAGATGCCGCGATTGGTGCCCGCCAGCAGTTCGCCATTTTCCCCTTGCTGCAGGCTGAATACATCGCGTCCATCAAGCCCTGAGCTCTTCTGTTGCCAGTGGTCGCCGCCATCGTGAGAGACAAACACTCCACCCCATTCGCGGTCGTTCACCACGCTGACTAGAACCGTATTGGGATCCTGACGGTCGGTGAGGATGGCAGTCACATAGCGATGGCTATAGCCGCGATTGGAAGCCACAAACGTGACTGCGCCATCATTGCTGGCCAGCACGCCACCACGGTCGGTAGCGAGCAACACCCGCTTGGGGTTGCGGGGATCGACCAGCACATCGTTCACCACCACCTCGGAGGTGGTCATGCGCTTCCAGGTCTTGCCCGAATCGGCGGTCCGCCATAGACCTTCGGTGGTTCCCGCGTACACCACGTTGGGATCAGTGGGATCCTGCTTCAAAACCCGGGTACGACGGGCGGTGAAGGGAATGCCCTGCAGCTTCTGAAAAAGCTCCCCCGAGGTGGCGCTGCGGTAAATGCCGGAGCACGCGCTGGCGAATACCACTGAGGGATTGGAAGAGTCCACGATGATGGAGAAAACATCGGAATCCTCAATCATGCCTTTGTTGATGTGCTCCCAGTTGGCGCCGCCGTCGGGAGTCTTCCAGGCCAAGTGCCAGGTACCGGCATAGACCACGTTCGGATCCTTGGGATCGACTGCAATCGATTCAACATTCTTGATTTCACTCTGCGCGGCTGGAGACATCCGCTCCCAGGTGTTGCCGCTGTCTTTGCTGCGGAAAACCCCTTCCAGGGTGCCTGCGACCAGCACGTTCGAATCAGAGGGGGCGACAGCCAGGGCGCGAATCGATTTGCCGCGCATTCCCGGCAGAAGCTCCCAGCTTTTTCCGCCATCGTTCGAGCGGAACAAATCGCCGGCCTGCTGGTTCTCCACGCTCCACGCCGCCACGTACATGCGATTGGAGTCTTTGGGATCAATCACAATGTGATCCAGCACATAGTCGGAGCCAGCCCAGGTGGGCAAAGCGCAGCCAGTGCTGTCCCCGTCGTGGGAGGCGAAAATCATCCCGGAACTTGTACCCAGAAAGATGTGATCGGGATTCTGCGGGTCGTAGCTCAGGCTGCGAACGTCTCCGCCTTCCGGCCCCAATACCGACCATTGAGCAGCCCAGCTGCCTGCGCAACAGATCGTTACTATGCTGATTGTAGTGAACAACTTACGAAGGAAACTGCCCGACGCCATGGTTGCCATCTCCCCGGGGCAATGGTGTGATGCCCGCTCGGCAAGACTGCCAGCCTGCCGCGCGTACGGGCAAGGTTACGTAAGGGATTAGATAAAAAGGCCGGTCGAGCATAACCGACTCGACCGGCCACAGTTCGAAAGTAACAGGCTCCTGGTTCTAGTGCTTGGCCGGCTTCTTATGGGTTGGATGGTCCGGAACCGGCTTCACCGTGCTTTCATCCACCGGTTGGGTGCCCTTCCTCCGAGAAGGTCGCGCCTGCTGGAACCACCCAGAATTCTGCCGTCTGGGTGCCGGCGTTGCCGGTGCGGACATCGATGCGGCTGGCATCGATACCCTGCTTGGCCTCGCCTCCGGAGAGGTATGCCTTGGCATTCAAGGCACGCTCTGCCGCCAGGTTCTTGCGTTTCTCGGTGGGCTCGGCATTGCCGACCACCACCAGCTTGGAATCGGGCTCGTGCTGCAAGCCTGCGGCCACGTCATCCAGAATGGCCTTGCACTCGTTGTCCACACGCCACGGCTTGCGGATCTTCGCCATCTTGGAGAAGTCGCACTCGCTCAACTTGCTGGCTTGCGGCGGCGGTGGAGGCGGAACTTCCACCGTCACCTGCGCCGACGAGTTAGCCGTCAGCCCACGTGAATCGGTACAGGTGGCACTCACGGTTATGGGTCCGGCCGATGCACCCGTGGTGTTGAGGGTAGCGTTCTCGCCGCTACCGGAAACGCTGCCGCCGGTCGCCGTCCAGCCGGCCACTGTTACTGGCACGTTGTCGGGACTGGAGCAGCTGCAAGACAGATTCGCGTCTGCCCAGCCTGCACCGTGGTGGGATTCGCCGTGCACGACATGGTCGGCGGGTTCTTCGGCGGCTCCTTAACGGTGAAATTGGAAGTGCAGCTGACTTCGCCGCCCTTCTTCACTTTAGGATCGCTCACGCGCGCAGTAACCGTATAGCTGCCACCGGCCACTCCGTTGGTGTCAATGGTTGCGGTCTGATCTTTGCTGGTGACTTTGCCGCCGGTGCTGTTCCAGTTATAGGTAAGCGTGTGTTTTGGGTTGAAGTTGGCGACCGTCGCGGTTGCGGTGATCGGCTCGCCCACCATCACTTCGTTGGGCTGCACCGAGCAGCTCGCAGTCGGCGGAATCTGAGGAGCGCCACCGAAGTCCCACACCAGACCGGTGCGCAACCGTGCTCCATTCAGGTTAGGACGGCGAAGCGATCCGAAGGCAGGGTCAACCGCGTCCGAAAAATTGTGGTGCGCCCAGACATAATCGGCCTCAAACAGCCGGATGCTCAGGTGCTTCCACGCCCGCACATCCATGCCGCCGCCAAGGATGGCGCCGATGCCATTGCTCGGGCCAATACCGTTAATGTTGAAGCGGTTGTAGGCCAGCATACCGTGGCCAAAGAGATTGGTGCGGTCGCTGCGCCAGCTTAGGCGGGGTCCGAGACCAACCGTGGTCTCGTAGCCAAAGTCATTCCAGTTATGTCCGAAATCGGTTTCGAATCCCCACACCCGGCTGAAATTGTAAGTTCCGCTGATACCCAGGCCATTGCCCATACTCGGGGCCTTGATCGAAACTGGGTTATTCGACGGGTGAAAGGGCGCCGGAACATCGGCGCCGGGATTGATCCACTGATATCCCGTGAAGAGTTCCACTTTAGGGAGTGGCTCATCCTGAGCTACAGCCGTCACTGTTATTAGAGCGGACACGCATACCACACAGAAAATGCGAAGCAGCACACTTTGATTGACTACTCTGCGACAACCCGACATAGGATCCTCCGAAGCGGAAAAGGCGTTCCCGGGACTTCCATGCTCAATGAAAATGGGGGCCAGCATGGACAGAGATGCGCAATCCAATGCAACCGTTGATTTTACAGCATAAATAATTTGAACAGCACTTAGTCGGGCAAGATGTTTACTGTTCGTGTGCTGGCATTCTTCGTCTCAGCTTGATACTCTGATGCGTCTTCGGGACGCGGAAAGATCGCTGGGTGTCGCGTCCCGGACAATGGTTCTCTCCCGCTTGCGGGGATTGGCAGAACCCTCAATAATGGCAGTAGTTCCCTCTCTTCTCCCATGAATCAGGAAAAGATCTTAATCGTCGAAGACGAAGAAAATGAACGCACCGGGCTCGCCGAACTGATCTCCGCCTGGGGCTATCGCACCGAGACCGCCAGGGACGGCGCAGAAGGTCTGGAGAAGGTACAGCCTGTGGTCTCCTTCCATCATCGTGACCGACTTGAAGATGCCGCGCATGGGCGGTCTGGAGCTGCTGGAGAAGCTGGCCAGCGACTCTCAGACCATGGCGGTGATCGTGGTCACGGCCCAAGGCACCATCGATAGCGCGGTGCAGGCCATGCGCATGGGCGCCTACGACTACATCACCAAGCCCATTGATACCAATCGGCTTCGCACCATCCTGCAAAACGCCTCTGCGCTGCTGGGAACCAGGGTGGAACTGGAAGTCACCCGGCGCAAGCTGCGCGATGCCGGCTCGCTGGGAAGCTCTGGTCGGTTCTTCGAAGAAGATGCAGGAGCTCTTCCGGCTGATCGAGATGGTCGCTCCCAGTACGGCGTCGGTGCTGATTACCGGGGCAAGCGGAACCGGAAAGGAACTGGTCGCGCGCACCATTCACGAACTCAGTCCGCGGCGCACCAAGCCGTTCATTCCCATCAACTGCGCGGCCATCCCTGAGACTCTGATCGAAAGCGAAATCTTCGGCCACGAGAAGGGAGCGTTTACCGGAGCGCTGGAGCGGCGGACTGGTTGTTTCGAACTGGCCGAAGGCGGCACCCTGCTGCTCGATGAAATCGGCGAAATGCCGGTGGCGACGCAGGCCAAACTGCTGCGGGTGCTCGAAGACCGCAAGCTGCGGCGCCTGGGCAGCAAAGTCGAGACTACGGTGGATGTTCGCGTCCTTGGCCGCCACCAACAAAGTTCCGGAAGACGCCGTCGCCCGCGGCGAATTGCGCAACGATCTCTACTACCGGCTGAACGTCTTCAACATCCACATGCCGCCTCTGCGCGAGCACAAAGACGACATTCCGGACCTGGTGCAGCACCTGCTCAGCGACATGAACGCTAAACACAGACGCAAAATCGCCACCGTCAGCGAAGCTGTGCTGAACCAGTTTCAGAATTATTCCTGGCCGGGCAATGTGCGCGAGTTGCGCAATACTCTGGAGCGGGCGGTCATCGTGTGCGAGAGCGGCGGTGATCGAAACCAAGCACCTGCCGCCGGGATTCGGGCAAGCGCCGATCCGGCCCTCGGTCGAAGATCCTGACGCGGTCCGGCTGGGAGTAGGCACCACGGTGGAAGAGGCGGAGAAGCTGCTGATTCTGAAGACCCTGGAAGCCACCAACAACAACAAGACGCGGGCCGCCGAAATTCTCGGGATCAGCCTGAAAACTTTGCACAATAAGCTGAAGGAATACGGCAGCGCAACTGCGGAAGCGCTCGGCCGAAGGAAGAACAGTAAGCCGCGAGCGCCCGGGTCTGCTGCATCCGCTGAGCGCCGGGCGAGTATTCAGTCATGCGCCGTAGAACCAAAATCGTGCTGGCCATCACCTTTATGGTGGCGGCGCTGGTCACGACGTTCTCCTACATTTACATTTCGCAATTGTTGCGCCAGCGAATCACCACCGCGCAGGAGACCGCTTCCCTGCTGACCTCGCAGACTGGCCTATCTGGCGACCAATGCCGCGCCCGATCTGAGCAGCACGAAAGTTGACACCAGCAATCCTGAAGCCGTACATCGGGCGATTGCCTACTACCTGGGCACCGACCGCGACCTGAATGCCATGCTGGAATCGGTGGTGGGCAGCTGGCCGATCATCTATGACGCCGCGATCGTGGATGACGACGGCAAGGCGATTCTGCACACCAATCCCGATCTGCTGGGCAAAACAAGTGCCTGACCGCCCCGATTTCAAGATGGTGCAGAACGCGAAGTTCACGGATCAGCTCCGGCTGGTGTATAGCCCGGCGACGGTGTATGACGTGCGCATGCCGCTGCAATTGAACGGCGCTCCGTTCGGCAGCATCCGGGTGGGCGTTTCCACGGTATTTCTGAAGAGCGAAATTACTCCCCGCCTGCAACACGCATTCATCTTTTCCATTTCCGCCATCCTGCTTTCTCTGATATTGGCTGCAGGCCTCTCTCACATGGCTCTCGGTCCGCTGGAAGTGATCAATCGCAGCCTCGACAGCGTCACGGGGAGCGACGCGCAGGTAGTGGCCGAGGAAGACGTCGCCAAAGACGAGTACGGCCTGGTCACGCTGAAGATCGCCAACATCGGACGGCAGATGCGCGACACCAAGGAGATTTTTTCCGCGCTCAAAGACAATGTGGACCAGATCATGGCCAACCTGCAGGATGGCTTGATGCTGTTCACCTATGATTCGCGGGTGGTGCTGGTCAGCGCCTCGGTGGAGCGATACCTGGGGCGTCCGCGCCGTGATCTGCTGGGCCATACCGTGAAGGAAATTTTTTCACGGGAAAGCGAGTTGGGAGCGCTGGTGCTGGATGCCTTCCAGTTCCATCGCGGCCTGCCGCAACGGGAAGTGGATACCCGCAACGGCAAGCGGGTGCAGGTTGGGCTGGACTTCATCCAGGAGCGGGGCACTCCCATCGGGGCGCTGATGACGCTGCGCGATACCGAATCGGTGCGCCGGATCGAAGACGAAATAGAAATGTCGCGACGGCTTTCGGCCAGTGGCCGGCTGACCCGCGGCGTCGCCCACGAGGTGAAGAACCCGATCAACGCCATCGTGCTGCACCTGCAACTGCTGCAAAACAAGTTGCAGCAGATTGATCCCGACACCCGCCGCCACATTGACATTATCGACAGCGAAATCCACCGCCTGGATCGGGTGGTGCAAATTCTGGTGGACTTCACCCGGCCCCGTGACATGCGGCTGGAAGAAACCGATCTGCGGCACTTGCTGGATGATGTGGCCCTGCTGGCCGCTCCCGATGCCGCCCAGCATGGAGTCACCATTGTCCGCGAGCTTCCGTCCGTCCCGCTGCAATGTGAAAGTGGATGCGGATTTCCTGAAACAGGCGATTCTGAATGTCGTGCTCAATGGAGTGCAGGCCATGCCGCAGCGGCGGTACCCTGTCGATCGCCTCCCGGGTTGAAGATGAGGCAGTGGTCACCGAAATCAGTGACGAGGGGGGAGGTATCCCTCCGGAAGCCCAGGAAAAGATTTTCGAGCTTTACTTCACCACCAAAAAGGGCGGCAGCGGGATTGGCCTGGCGCAGACCTATCAGATCTTGCAATGGCATTACGGATCGGTGGATTTTGAAACCGTAGAAGGCAAGGGCACTACTTTCACCCTGCGCCTGCCGCTGGCGGAATCACGTTCAGATTCACTCAGCGAAGCAGCGCTTCGAACCTAGAAAAGTTCGAGCCGGAAATTCGTTCGAAAAAATACGAAGGTAATGTTTGACGCGGTCCCGTCAGGATTAGAATTCTGGTGAGCGGAGCTGCGCGTCGGCATCCAAATCTATAGCAGGAATATGCGATTTACTCCCATATTCGGAATGTGGCTGGTGCTGGCCTGGCCGGGAAATCCGGCGCTAGCGATGCCTGTGGTGCCGCTGTCCGCTCGCATTGCGCAAGATTCTGCACAGTCCGGGCCGCAATCCCAAACCGCGGCCCCGGAAGAGCAGAAACCAGATCAGAAAGAAGATGCGCAGCAGCAGAATCCGCCCACATCAAAGAAGCCCGGCGGCGAAACCCCCAAGAATGCCTTGCAGGAACCGTCAGACAACAATGGCAAACCTTCACCCGCTCCGGAGCAAAATCCCGAGGTGAAGACCGGCGCTCCTGCCAATTCGAGTGCTCAAGTTCCGGCAGGTGAGGAATCGAAGCAGCCAGCCAAGAAGGTCCCTGCGAAAAGCACTACAAAGAAAAAGAAGAAGCGGCACGATTCTAAGGAACCGGCACAAACCGAGCCGGCGAAGCAGGAGGCACCCGGTCCAGACCCCGCAACCGGCAAAGTCGTAGTCAAAGACGGCAGTACGCCCGACCCGACGATTCAGCTCTCCACCGGCCCCAACAAGCAGCAAGCGCCGCAGCAGGTACAAAACACCAACCAGTTGCTGGCGGCTGCGGATGAAAACTTAAAGAAAGCCGCGGGGCGGCAACTCAACTCCAGCCAGCAAGAGATGGTGAAGCAGATCCACACGTACATGGAGCAATCGAAGGCAGCTACCGAAACCGGTGACCTCGTCAGCGCCCGCAATCTCGCCATCAAAGCCCAACTGCTCTCACAGGAAATTGTCAAAGAATAGCTTACCGGCGATGCCCGACGGCATCGCTTTCGCGACGGTCCCAGATTTTTTGGCGAAACTCCGCGGTAAAAGCTTTTGACCGCGAAGGGCGCGGAGGTTTGTGTTGGTGAATGTTTGCGCCTCTTATCTGCCCTTCGCCCGGGCTGCATTCACCTTGGTCAATAATTCCTGAGCCGGCTGTTGTACCGGCCCTGAAATCTTGACTGCCTCAGTCAGGATGGCGCGGGCTTCGCTCACGCGATTGAGCTTGGCATACGCGAAACCAAGACGGTAAGCTGCGACTGCCCAGGATTGATCGTCCTGCCCTTTGAGCAGTACATCGGCTTTTTTCAGCTCGGGAATGGCAGCCGCGGTCTTGTCCTGCTTCATGTAGGCGTAGCCCAGAGTGGAGCTGGCCGCTCCAGCTGAGAGCTTGCGGGTGCGGTCGGCGTCAGGAGCGTCGGCTTTGGCTACGGCTATGGCTTTCTGTGCGTAACTGACGGCTTTTGCCAGGCTGCCGGGTTTGGGGTCGTCTACGTAGGCATTCGCCAGTATCAGCAGGGCGGGAAGGCTTTCCGGATCAGCCTCAAGCGTCTTGTCTGCGAATGCGATCAGCCGAGGCGTGTCTCTGAGTTCCGAAAGCGAAACCATCGCATAGGAAGTAATGGAATCCTCGAACCTTGATTTGGGAAACGCAGGAGTGAAGCGCTCGATGTAGGCCATGCGGGTCTTGGCGTCGCTCTCCTGCACGATGGCGTTATAGGCAGCGGCTTCCAGAAAATCGCAGGAATTCCTTGCCTCAGCCTGCTGCTCGGCAACGTGTGAGGCGAACTCCTGGTCGGTCAAGCCTTCGCCCTTAGGCTGCTTGCCCAGAGAGTTGTAGGTGTCGCCGCCCTGCACCGCATAGTCCATAAGCTTGGCGTTGTTTTTCATCTGCTGGGCGATATTGGCTTGCGAGACCAGGATGTCGAGGTTGTGCGGCGCTCCGGCAAGCGCCTTATCGCCATAGTCGAGCGCTTTCTGCAGATCGCCGGTGTTCTGGAACTGCTGCGACATCTGCCAATTTCCATAGGCGACAGCTGCCGGGTTGGACGAAAACTTCTGAACGAAGTCTTCGTACATCGCGATCTTCTTCTGTGAATCCTCTTCTTTGGAAATGGCCTGCAGCGCCTGATCTTCGGGAGTGCCGGCCGCGATCACGATTTTTTCCAGCTGAGCGCAAACTGAGAGCGGAAGCAGTACGACGGCGGCCAGAGCGAGCCATCTAAGACGCTTCATAAATATCCTCTCCTTTTTTGCGGCGAATCGTAGCGCCGAACGGTCTCCGGCGCAAGCGCTTCGATCACATCCGGCGGCGGCGGCAGGTCTCGTGTTATATTCGGCCCCAATGGCGGAGCGCGACCAGAGTCAATTCCCAGAGGTCGCAGGAGTTCCGCCGCACTCCCGTGAAGCGGGCGCAACGCCCCGCAGTTCGTCACCCGAGCGCCCAGGCACAAGGCGTTTTTGGCGCCAGTCTCTGCTTTTCATCTTTCTTGTGGGACTGGCGCTTCGACTGGCGGTCATTACTGTCGGGCATACCTATCGCATTACTCCGCGGCGTGACCACTTTCAGTTCGCCTGGGAAATGGGACGCATTGCCCGGTCCATCGCCACCGGCCACGGATTCAGTTCGCCCGACCGATTTAGACACCGGGCCAAGCGCCTGGGCGCCTCCCGTTTACCCCTACATTCTTGCCGGCGTATTCAAATTGTTTGGGGTATACAGCGAAACCTCGGCGTGGGTGATTCTTGCCTTTAACAGCATCTTCGGCGCCCTCACCTGTGTACCGCTTTATTTCATCGCCCACGAAATGTACGGAGCAGGGGTAGCGCGGGCGTCCGCCTGGACCTGGGTTTTATTTCCCTACGCCATTTATTGGCCGGTGCGGGTGGTTTGGGAAACCAGCCTAAGCACGTTCCTTTTGACACTGGCGCTGCTGCTGACTCTCAGGATGGCGCAGCGCGAGCCGGGCAACTGGAGTTGGATTGGGTTCGGAGCCTTGTGGGGACTGATCATGCTGATCAATACGGCACTGGTTTCAGTGCTTCCCGTCATGCTCCTGTGGCTGTGGTATCACTCCCGCCACACGAGGCCACGGAAAACTCTGGCGGGAGCCGCATGGTGTGCTCTGGCCATCGTGGTCGTCATCAGCCCGTGGCTGATTCGGAACTACGCCACGTTCGGCGAGTTTGTGTTCATCCGCGACAATCTGGCGCTGGAGATGCACATGGCTAACAATGGCCGTTCCAACGGACTGTGGACGCGAAGCGAGCACCCCGGCAACGATCCCGAGGCAATGCGTGAATTCCAGAAGATGGGCGAGCTTCCGTTCATGAAGGCGAAGCAGCGGGAAGTTCGCCAGTTCATTCGGCAACATCCCGGCGAGTTCCTGGCGTTTACCCTGGAGCGCGCGGTTTACTACTGGGCAGGAACTCCACAGATCAGCATTGTGGGGAAGTATGACTTTATCGTGCTGCGCCATACTCTGTTCCTGCTGACCAGTGCCTTGGCCTTTGCGGGCCTGTGGCTGACGCTGCAAAAGCGTATCAAGGGAGGCGTGCTGCTGGGGTGCGTTCTGTTCTTCTATTCGCTTCCCTACTATGTGGTCAATCCCTTTCCCCGATACAAACATCCGATTGAGCCGGTGATGATCATGCTGATCGTTTATCTGCTGATGGAGGCGCAGAAAGTTCAGCTGCACTGGCGGCCTCTGAACAAGAGGACTTAGCGCGGAGGCAAGCCGCCAGCCGCGGGAGCCAGGGTTCCGTTTGAGGACCTCTGCGGACCACCATTCCTAACGTGGTCATCGTATGCGGCGCGTTCGGTGGAGGTGTCGAGCATGCCGGCACGATTGACCGACGCCCGCTCACGCCACCATTGATACACGCGATGGGCCTCATCCACATCGTTCAATGACACGTCGTTGTCGGCCCGGACTCCATCCTGGATCACACGGTATTCATCCTGGGTATCACGGTCCTGGAAGTCACCTCCATCCACAAAATACTGATAGAGATTGGCATCAATTCCCTTATTTAGCTTTTTTGCGTCGTTCGCAATTCTCTTCCAGTCTGCGTTCTTTTCATCCGCGACTTGCCAAATGGTTCTTCCCGCATGAAGCCTTAAGGCGATATCGAGCATTTTCGCGCCGGCACGAGTCAATTCGTGCGCAATGAACAAGGAGCCATAGTTCAAGTTCATAGCACGCCGCTGGCGGACGAGTTCAATTCTTTTCACTCCAAAGTGGTCTGCCATGGTGATGCTCACGATCCGGCGGCCGGTGGCGTCGGTCGCCATGGCAGTAAATTTGCGGGTTTCTTTTTGGGATTTCCTTCGATCGTCGCCGTGAGCCGGTAACGTCAACAGCATGAGCAGGAAAACTGTCAGGCAGGAAGTGACCGTTTTCATGGGTACCTCCGAACATCCTACGAAACATCCAAGCGCCGGTTGGATGCGATTTTAGATAACCCGGTGCGTCCAGGGAAGGCGGAAATTCAGGATTTTAGAATATTCTTCCCGGCGCATTCCCCTTCGTGCCGAATCCCTAGGCGGCCTGATTGGCCAGGGCCAACCGATCAGCTACATTGGGGTATGCGCGCTATCCTGCAGAAGCCTGGACTGCGATTCGTTTTCGGGGCCAACATGGTCTCGATGCTGGGTAGTGGCATGAATTCCGCCGCCGTCGCTTGGTACATTCTGCAGGCCACGCACTCCGAGGTCGCGCTGGGCTACTTTGCGGTCCTGACTACCCTCCCCGCCGTTCTCATCCTGCCGTTTAGCGGGGTGCTCATTGATCGGGAGGACCGGCGAAGGCTGGTAATGGTGCTCGATGCGGCGCGGGCGGTAGTGATCCTGGTGGTAGCCATCCTCGCTTTTGCCGGAAGAGTGAAGATCTGGGAAGTCTATCTGATGAACACGCTGGTGGCGGCCGGTTTCTGGATGTTCTGGCCGACGATCACTGCACTCATCCAGGAGCTCACACCGGGAGAAGAGTTCATTCATGCCAATACCTTCTTGCTGGCTGGAGTACAGGGTGGCTGGCTGATCGCGGGAGCCATCGTTGGATTTGTGTACAACCACATCGGGCTGGGCGGGGTGTTGCTGATCGACGTTTCCACCTACGTGATTTCGTTCTTCTGCTACTTCGCAGTGCGCAAGGGGCGCCACGTGGTTCCTCGTCCGGCTGAACTCCGTGCCGACCTGATTGCCGCGGAAACCACCCTGGAGCGGTTCGGGCGCGAAATGCGGGAGGGAGTGCAGTTTCTGCGAGGACGGCCACAGCTGGTATTGCTGGGAACCGGCTGGGCGCTGTTTCTGGGAGCGATGATGACAGGGGTGGTGGTGACTCCACCGCTGAGCGACAAAGTGTTTCATGCCGGCGCGGTCGGCTATGGCTGGCTGAATGGCGGCTGGGGAGTGGGCGCGTTTCTGAGCGTGCTTTATGCACCGCAGGCAATCCGATGGCTGGGTGCGCGGCGGGCGATGGCAGTTTCGCTCGGCGCTCTGGCTATCTGCATGAGTGTGGCGCCGCTTTCCCGCGTTCTGGCCGCCGCCGTGGTGATTTACGCGATCATGGGTTCCGGTCGCGGCATCAGCGGTATCGCCATGAACACCAGCATTATGGAGCAGGTGCCGCCGCACTTTATGGGACGAGTCCAGAACGCATTTTATTTTGCTGGCACTCTGCTGCAGATCATGCTGGCATTCGCGGTGGGAGCCGTGTCCCAATTGAATCTCGTTGCAGGCTTTGCCATCATTGGAATGGTTTACGCGGTTGCTTTCCTGGCCTGTAGCTGGCCGGTTGCCGCTGTATCGGTGCGTCCGGCCGAGGCAGATTGACTCCGCCGCCGCATCATTGATATCCCAATCTGCAAAGCACCCAGCCAAGCTGCTATTCTTTGACGTCATAATCCGAGGCCTTCACAATCTGAGGCCTTCACTTCTGAGCGGAGAATTCCATGACGCAGGATCTTCAAGGCCGTACCGCCGTGGTCTTCGGAGTAGCCAATAAGCGTTCGATTGCGTGGTCGATTGCCCAGGGATTGCATACTGCAGGGGCAAAACTCATCGTCACTTACCAGAACGAGCGCCTGGAACAGGAAGCCAAAGACCTGATCCTTTCGCTGCCGGAGTTGTCATTCTCGGCGCGCAGTGGGGGCGAGCACGCGCGTTTGCGCGATGCCCTCAGGCATTGCGCGCATG
>CAWCSH010000014.1:0-283476 GCA_963798155.1 Terriglobia bacterium | reverse complement strand
TTGCCGCAGTCACCGGTGAAGAGCAGGGACTGCTAGGATCGGAGTATCTGGGAAAGCATCCGCCCATCGCCGCCGGAAAAATCACTCTTGACCTGAACTTTGACGACATCCCGCCGCTCGGGGCCCCCGAGGAAGTTGAGGTCTCGGGTTCGGAACGCACGACTTTCTATCCCACGGTGCAGGCGCTGGCGGACGAATTTCGCCTGATGATTCGTCCTGACTCCAATCCGAGCGCGGGATACTACTACCGCTCCGATCACTTCAGCCTGGCTCGCGTCGGCATTCCTGCCTTCTCGGTCGCCGAGGGCCTGAAGTACAAGGGACACGATGAGGCCTGGGGATTGCAGCAGGCCGAGGATTACACCGCCAAGCATTATCACCAGCCCAGCGATGAATACCGTCCAGGCATGGACTTCACCGGCGATGCCGCCATCGCCCGCTTCGGCTTTGCACTGGGCTGGCAGGCGGCCAGTACGCCGAAACTCATCGGCTGGCAAAAGGGAGATGAGTTCGAAGCCGCGCGGCTGAAGAGTCTGGGCGGACAGAACTAACCAGCGGCATTTCCTAGAGGTGGTTTTACGACGGGAACTTCTGTCGGCATTGCTGCGTACAACCATCCAGAGGGAATTGCGAGGTCTATATGGTCGCCTTTTTCTTGTGGTGCATTCTCTTTGTCCTGTGCTGGCCCCTGGCGCTGCTTGCGTTGGTTCTGTACCCCTTTATCTGGATTGTCCTGCTTCCATTCCGCATTGTGGGAGTGGCGGTGCATGGGGCATTGGCGCTGGTTTGGGGCGTCATTACATTGCCGGCACGCCTGCTGGCGGCCCCGTTTCGCATTTGATCGCTACCTTCTCGCTGCGAACCTTCGGGAACTCCGCGCCGGCTGCAGTCGATTGAATCCCTGCCGATAGTCCGATCATGTCCGGCACGCCGGCTTGAACATGCCGGTCCGTCCCAGGAGTTCTGACCATGGAGCTTTCCCGTTCATTCGTCTGCTATGCAGTACTTCTCTTGGCTGTTACCACTGGACTGCCCGGCCATGCCCAGCAGAATGAATCGACCTCGGCTGAACAGACCTGGACCGGCCTGGTGGAAGGCAACCAGCGCTTTGTCTCGGGCAAATCGCAACGTCCGGACGTTACTCAGTTGCGACGTCTGCTGGTAAATGGACAGCATCCTAAGGCGATTGTTCTTGCCTGCTCGGACAGCCGGGTGCCTCCGGAAGTACTGTTCGACCAGTCGCTGGGAGATCTTTTCGTGATTCGCGCCGCCGGAAACGTCGCCGGCGATGTGGGAATCGGCAGCATTGAGTACGCCTTCACCCATCTGGGGAGTTCGCTGCTGGTGGTTCTCGGCCACGAAAAGTGCACCGCCGTGGCCGACGCTTGTTCCGCAGAAAAGATGCCGACTCCGGGCCTGCAGGCCCTAGTCGATAAAATCGAGCCTGCTGTGGTGCAGGCAAAGAACTATGCCAAGCCCGCCGATTTACTCGACTCTGCGATCGAAGAGAACATTCACCTCAGCGCCGAAGGTGTTCTGGCCGGCAGCGCAGTGCTTCGCGAGGGCCTAAGAGATGGCAAGCTCACCGTAATCGAAGCGATATACAAGCTGGATACCGGAGAAGTGGTGCGTCTGGGCAAACTCGAAGTGCTCACGCCGGTCTATAAGCTGGATGTTGGGGACATCGTGCGCGGGAAGTAGGCGCTCAGATCCGCGCAGATCTTAGGTCTGCATGGGCTTCAGCCTCGGACTGACAATCAGCCGTGGCTCGGTGGCGCGCTGTACTTCTTCGGCGCTGAGGCCGGGCGCGATCTCTTCCAGCACCAGTCCTGCCGGAGTCACCTGGATATAGGCCATTTCCGTCACAATCGTGTTCACGACTTTGGTGCCCGTGAGGGGAAGTGTGCATTTATTCAGAATTTTGGGCTGGCCATCGCGCGTGGTGTGTTCCATGGCGACAATCACGCGGCGTGCGCCGGCCACCAGGTCCATCGCGCCTCCCATGCCTTTTACCATTTTGCCCGGGATCATCCAGTTGGCAATGCTGCCTTCTTCGTCCACTTGCATTGCGCCGAGCACGCTCAGGTCAACGTGCCCGCCCCGAATCATGGCGAAGGAATCGGCGCTGGAGAAGAAGGCGGTTCCGGGCATCTCGCTCACCGTCTCTTTTCCGGCGTTGATCAGGTCGGCATCTTCTTCGCCCTCGATAGGGAACGGGCCGATACCGAGCATGCCGTTCTCGCTCTGCAATACCACCTCGACGCCCGCAGGCACGTGATTTGCAACCAGCGTAGGCATGCCGATGCCAAGGTTCACGTAGAAGCCATCGCGCAGCTCGCGGGCAATACGCTTCACGATGCGCTCGCGCTTTTCGACGTCTTTGCCGGGTTTGGTCGGAGATGGCATGTGGAGGTGGTCTGTGGATCTGTTGTTAGCGGCTAGCCACCGGCCGCTTTTCGAACAGTTCTCCTCTCGATCCGCTTCTCGTAGACTTCCCCCTGAAAGATGCGCTTTACGTACACGCTGGGAGTGTGAACCGCATCTGGTGCAAGTTCTCCGAGTTCCACCAGATGCTCGACTTCGGCGATGGTTACTTTCGCCGCGGTCGCCATCATGGGATTGAAGTTGCGCGCCGTTTTGCGATAGATCAGATTGCCCCACTTGTCGCCTTTCCACCCTTTCACAAAGGCGAAGTCAGCTTTGAGAGCGTGCTCCATCACGTATTTGCGTCCCTCGAACTCTCGCGTTTCTTTGTTCTCGGCGACGACCGTGCCGACTCCCGTTGGAGTAAAGAAGGCCGGAATGCCGGCGCCGCCGGCGCGAATGCGCTCCGAGAAAGTTCCCTGCGGCACCAGGTCGAGCTCAATTTCACCCTGAAGAATCTTCTGCTCCAACAGCTTGTTCTCGCCCACATACGTGCCTATGTGATGGGTGATCTGCCCTGCGGCAAGCAGCAGTCCCATGCCCAGACCATCCACCCCTACGTTATTGCTGATGGTGGTGAGATTTTTTGTGCCTTTCTTTACCAGGGCGCGGATAAGATTTTCCGGAATGCCGCACAGGCCGAAGCCTCCGAACATGATGGTGGCGCCGTCAAAGACGTCTTGAATGGCTTCGTCTGCACTGGCTACGACCTTATTCATAGCAGTCGGTCAAAGATGAACCAGAGATTCTAAAGCAAAGCCCCCGTACCGGCACAGTCGAATCAAACCCCAGGCTCAAGCCTTACTTTTGTCGCCGCCGCGCTTGCGTGGGGCTATCTTCTTCAGTTGATGGGCCCGCTCGAATTCCATCGCCAGTTCGCGGGTATCCAGGTTCTCGCGAATATGCGCGAGGCGCTGCTCCAGCTTCAGTAGCGCGTGGCTCAGGTTCTTTTTATTCGTGAGTGCAACGTCGCGCCACATGGAATAAGGGCTGGAGGAAATGCGGGTCATCTCCCGCAGCGCCCGCCCTCCGGCCTCGAGCAGCGGAGCGTCATCGCCGTACTCATCCACCAGAGTGGCCGCGAGCGCCGTCGAAATCATCTGCGGCAGGTGGCTGATCCAGGCGCAGAGCAAGTCATGGGCTTCGGCGTCCATACTAGCGACACGCGCGCCGATGTTCTCCACCAGTTCCAGAAATTCTCCTCCCAGGCTCTGGTAAACATCCTGCCCCGGCGCTGGAGTCACAAACCAGGCTGCTCCACGAAACAACTCGGGATCGGCAAACTCCACGCCCGACTGCTCTTTGCCCGCCATGGGATGTCCCCCCAGAAATCGCCGACCCATGTTCCTGCCAAACACCGCCCTGGCCTTCGCCAGCACTTGCGCCTTGGTGCTGCCCACATCGGTCATCAGCGTTCGTGGCGGCAGCGCCGGACCAAGATGGCCGATCATATCGATGACGGCACCGACCGGAGTGGCAAGAACGATCAGATCACTGCCTCGCACCGCGTCCGAGGGATTGGTATGGCCGCTGTTAATCGCGCCTTTGTTGCGGGCGCGTTCGAGCACGGCAGCCCGGTCGCAGCCGATAATGCGGCCGGGAAATCCATATTTCTTCAACGCGAGGCCAAGCGATCCGCCAATCAGGCCGGTGCCGACAATGGTGATTTGGCGAATGGGCATGACACGTTGGACAACGAGGTGCCGGCGCGCTTAGTAGTCCCTGTAATTTGAAGTTTGCAAGTCAGGCCGCAGTGACGATTTCAAATTACCAGATCACACATTACCAGATCGTCTTAAGCGATCTTCCGCCCTACCGCCGGAGCAATCATCCGCAACTCGTCCATCAGCTTGGAAAACTGATCGGGATAGAGCGACTGCGCGCCGTCCGAAAACGCCTTGTCGGGGTCGGGATGCACTTCCATCAGCAGCGCGTCAGCCCCGGCAGCGACCGAAGCGCGGGCCATTGGAGGCACCTTATCGCGCAATCCGGTTCCATGCGAAGGATCGGAGGTCATGGGCAGGTGCGACAGCTTCTTGATGATCGGAATCGCGGAAAGATCAAGCGTGTTGCGGGTGTAAGTCTCGAAGGTCCGGATGCCGCGCTCGCACAAGATCACGTCGTAGTTGCCCCCGGCCAGAATGTACTCGGCCGAGAGCAGCAGTTCCTCAAGCGTAGCCGCGATGCCGCGTTTGAGCAGCACCGGTTTCTTCACTTTGCCAAGCTCGCGCAGCAGGTTGAAATTTTGCATGTTGCGCGCGCCCACCTGGAAGATGTCGATGTAGGGCAGCATGGCGGCGATCTGCGAAATCTCCATCACCTCGCTGATCACCAGCAGGTTGTACTTGTCTCCGGCTTCGCGCAGCAGTTTGAGGCCTTCTACGCCCATGCCCTGGAACGAATAAGGAGAACTGCGGGGCTTGAATGCGCCCCCGCGGAGCACCCGCGCTCCCGCGCCCGAAACCTGTTCGGCGACCTTGAAAATCTGCTCGCGTGATTCAACTGAGCAGGGGCCGGCCATCACCACGACCTCGTCGCCGCCGATCTTCAGCCCGTTGGCGAATTGGATGATTGTTCCCTCCGGCCGCCAGCTGCGTCCGGCCAGCTTGTAAGGCGCGCTGATGCGATGAACATGCTCGACCCCCGACAGCACTTCCAGGTTGCGGGTGTCGAAATCAATTCGTGCTCCGACAGCAGCGAGAATGGATTGCCGCTCTCCGGTGGTGCGGTGCACGGAGAAACCCATGCGTATCAGATGTTCGATCACATTCTGAATCTGCTCTTCGGTTGCGGTTTCCTGCATTGCGACGATCATAGGTTTAGTCGTCCATGGCGCGCTTGGCTTTCACTTGCTTCAGCCGGCTGATCGCGAATCCATTGTCTTGGACTGTGGCCAGCGACTGCTTACTACCGGCCGCGTTTAATCATTGATCTCCGATTCCAATTCCGTGTCTCCCGCGCCTTCGGGCGCGGCATCTGGCGCGATCTCTTCCTTCTGGATGTTGCGCATGATGTCGATGATGCGCTCGTACACCCGCTGCAGATCACGGTCCGACAGAGGCCCGCGATTCGCCTTCTTCACATTCTCCAGCACGGCGCGTTCCCGGTCGGGCTCATAGATCGGCATGGAGGCTGTCTTCTTCTGACTGCCGATTTCATGGGCTGCCTGCGCACGCAGGCTGAGCAATTCCACCAACTGGCGGTCGAGGTCATCGATTTTTTTACGCCAACCGGCGATATCCATGGCGAAGCGTCTGTCAGGATTCAGGCGTCAAAAGCTGCCGCCGATCATGTCTTCCAGAAGGACACGAGGAACACAACCGCACGGCGCCGCGATTTCGCGGCCATCAGGCGCACTGAGGCGGCGGAAGCCACCTGCAGGCAGCGCCTAGCGCCCCACAGCGGAAGACTGACGGCTGACGGCTGAAAGCTGGTTTATGAATTGTGCCACAGACGCGGCTTCTTTGCCCGGATTGCGCTCGATGGTTTGTACGATTGCGCTGCCGACCACGGCTGCGTCAGCGAACTCTCCCACGGCGGCAAATTGTTCCGCCGTCGAAATACCGAAGCCGACGGCGATCGGCAACTTGGTGAACTTGCGAATCCGCCGGACCAGGGCGCGGGCGTCATCTGACACCTGCTCGCGCGTTCCGGTGATCCCTGTGCGCGAAACCGCATAACAAAACCCGCTCGAAGCCTTGGCGATTCCTTTTAAGCGCGCATCGGTGCTGGTAGGCGCAGCCAGGAAAACAGTCGCCAGGTTGCGCTGCCGCATCTCTCCCAGATACTCACCCGCTTCCTCGACGGGCAGATCGGTCATGAGAGCGCCGTCCATCCCGGCGTACGCAGCCGCCGTGGCGAAATTCCGCAGGCCCATGCGGAGGATCGGGTTCAGGTACGAGAAGATGATCAGCCCAACCGCGGACCGCTTGCGGATATCCTCCGCCACCTGCAACACGTGTTTCAGGGTCGTGCCCTGGCGCAATGCCCGCTCGCTGGCCCGCTGAATCACCGGTCCGTCGGCCAGGGGATCGCTGAACGGAACTCCCAGTTCGATCACGTCGGCCCCGGCATCGACGGCGGCGAGCACGATATCCCGCGTGGCGGGCAGGTTAGGATCGCCGCAGGTCACGTAGGCGACGAGCGAAGGCCGCTTGTTCAATGAAATTGGCATGAGGCAGATCAACGACGCGTGATGCGCCTCCTGGCTTGTGCCGGAGGTAAATCGCAGACTCAAATCCAAACGCTCTCGGAGGTCCGAATCTACTTAGTCGAGCTTCAGGTTCTCCCGCAAAATTCCGATGTCCTTGTCTCCGCGTCCTGAAATATTGACGACGACGATCTCGGATTTCTTCATCTTCGGAACCCTTTTGATCGCCTCGGCGACCGCATGGGCTGACTCAAGCGCCGGAATGATGCCCTCGGTGCGGGCCAACACGGTACATGCCTCAAGAGCTTCTGCGTCCGAGGCGGCGACGTACTCCGCCCGACTGGTGTCTTTCAGCCAGGCATGCTCCGGCCCGATCGAAGGATAGTCCAAACCCGCGGAAACCGAATGGGTGAGGGCGATCTGGCCCGCGGCGTCTTGAAGGACGTATGAAAAGGTCCCTTGCAACACTCCGGGCGAACCGCCGCGAAAGCGCGCCGCGTGGTCGCCGAGTTTGGCGCTGCGGCCGCCGGCTTCGACGCCGATCAGCTTCACCTTCTTGTCTTTAATGAACTCATGAAAAATACCGATGGCGTTCGAGCCTCCGCCCACACACGCAATGATCGCGGCAGGCAATTTCTTCTCAGCTTTCAGTATCTGCGCCTTGGCCTCGCGCCCAATCACCTTATGAAAATCACGCACCATCGTCGGGTAGGGATGCGCTCCCAGCACGCTCCCAAGCAGATAATGCGTGGTGCGGACATTGGTCACCCAATCGCGCATGGCCTCGCTGATGGCGTCTTTCAGGGTGCGCGAGCCGGAATCGACGCCGCGAACTTCCGCGCCCAGCAGGCGCATGCGGAACACATTCAATTCCTGCCGCTTCATGTCTTCGGTGCCCATGTACACGACACACTCGAAACCGAGCAGCGCGCACACCGTGGCGGTAGCGACTCCGTGCTGTCCCGCGCCGGTTTCTGCGATCACCCGCCGCTTGCCCATGCGCTCCACCAGCAGCGCCTGCCCGATGCAATTGTTGATCTTGTGCGCGCCGGTGTGCAGCAGATCTTCGCGCTTCAGATAGATCTTCGCCCCGCCGAGTTTCTGGCTGAGGCGCCGGGCAAAGAACAACGGCGTAGGACGTCCCGCGTAAGTTCGTAACAGCTCATCCAGACGCCGTTTGAATTTGGGATCACGCCGGGCTTTCTTGTACTCACGCTCCAGTTCATCGAGCGCCGCCATCAGGGTTTCGGGCACATAACGGCCGCCGTAATCGCCAAAGCGGCCGACAACAGCAGCCTTGGCGCGAGTTCTCAGCACGGTCGCCGTCGCCATAGACTAAACGCCCTTCTCCGTCTGCCGGACCGCGGCTACAAAGTCGCGGATCTTCTGCGGATCTTTCTTTCCGGGCCTGGCTTCCACGCCCGAGGAAACGTCCACGCCCCAGGGTTTCAAAACGCGGATGGCCTCGCCAACGTTTTCGGGGGTGAGGCCGCCGGCAACAATCAGCGGCATCCTAGAGCCAAGCCACTGCACGGTAGTGGAAGCTTTCAGCCAGTCGAAGGTCTTGCCGGTACCGCCGGGCGTTCCGTTTGAGGCTGAATCGATGAGTAACGCGAACGACTTCCTCTTCGCCTGCGGACCGGCCAGCACTCCCAGGCCAGTGCCCTCTTCCGCCTTCTGCGCCGGTAATACCGGTATGACTTTCAGTGGCGAATGCTCGGTGCTGTCAAGGAAATGTTGTGCTAGGGCGTGAGACTCGCATCCAGAAAGCTGCACTGCGCTTAAATTGGCTTGCATTACCACTTGTGAAACTCGCTCCGCAGATTCGTTCACAAATACTCCGACTTTCTCGACCATTGCCGGCAATCGCTCTACGATTTCCCAAGCATTCTTCGGGGTAATGTATCTCGGACTCCTCTCGTAGAACACGAATCCCAGGGCATCCGCGCCCGCCGCCACCGCAGTCTGCGCATCTTCCAGGTTCGTGATCCCGCAAATTTTGATCCACGTCATGAGCCGGTTACACCCTCGAAGCCGCAGTCAGAGTTCCCGCCTCTGCCAGCAGTCCGCGCAACGCGTCTCCTGGAAACGCCGCCTTCATCAGCGACTCGCCGATCAGGAAAGCCTCATATCCCGCCGCGCGAAGCCGGCCGATGTCAGCTCCGTTATGGATCCCGCTCTCGGCAACCCGGAGCACGCCGGCGGGAATCTGTTCCGCCAATCGCAGTGCCGTTTCCAGGTTCACGTTGAATGTATGCAGGTCGCGGCTATTGATGCCGATCAGATCACAGCCGGCGTTCACTGCCCGCGCCAGTTCAGTTTCATCGTGCGCCTCGCATAGCACGTCGAGGTCAAGATCGCGCGCCCTGGCTGCCAGCTTCGCGAGTTCGGTCTGCGATAACGCTGCGGCAATCAACAGCACAGCATCGGCGCAGTTCGCGCGGGCTTCGAGCAACTGTAACTCGTCGAGAACGAAGTCTTTGCGGAGGCACGGAAGGGTTGTCGCGCCGGAAGCGAGCCGCAGGTTCTCCAGTGATCCCTGGAAGAACTCTTCGTCGGTAAGCACGGAAAGCGCCGCCGCTCCCGCCTGTTGCAAGTCCTGTGCTAACGCTCTCGGATGGAACTCAGGCCTTATCAGCCCCCGCGACGGCGAAGCCTTTTTCAATTCCGCAATCACCGCAACCCCGGACCGGCTCTTTGCCTGGAGCGCCTTGCGGAACCCACGCGGCGTATGCCCCGCCGCCTGGCGCTCGAGCCGGCGGAGATCGGCAGAACGCCGCGCGGCAGCGACTTTGCGCCGCGTAGCGGCGACGATCTGGTCGAGGGAAACAGCCATGGCATCGTCCTGATTGTGCGAAGAACAAAAAGAGACTTGATTATAAAGGACGAACCGAGGCGACCGCTGGGGCAAGCGTCCGCAGAGGAGCGATCTCTCTTACTTCTGACTCTTTTTATGGAAGATGTGTTTGCTCACGTCAGGCCAGAACTCCGCAAAGGCATTGCTGCCCATGCGTCCCAGAAAACCCCACAGCGTCCGCATGCCGGCGTCGCGTGCCGAGGATTCGCTGTTCACGCGCCAGGTGTTGGAGAGGAAGTTGCTGCCGGGGACCGCGATGTAACGTGCATACGCCGGCATAATTTCGCCGTCGCGATTTCTGGCCACGATGGCCGAGATTACTGCGTTTCCGACCCTCCACTTGAACGGTTCATCCGGCACGCGAAAGTAGCGAGGGTCTTCGCCCCAAATCGAGCCGAGTCCCGCCTCAATGGCGTTGCTGGTCGAGGTTCCTGTGAGGCGGATCCCATAACGCTTGCCGAATCCTGCCCAGCCGGGACCGTATTCTTCGGGAGCGTTACGCGCGGTGCCGATGCCGGCAGTGAACAGGCCGGCCGCGAGAGTTTCCGGCCCTACTGTGCTTTTCAGAAACCACTTGAAACGCTGCTTACCGGTAATCGCGCGGTACGGCAAATCGGAAGTAGTCACCACTCTTTGTCCGCTAACGGACGAAGGCGTGCTCGGGACGGAATTCGCTTGCCCGGCATCTGTCTGGGCGCCGGCAACGGCGGCTGTAAGCACCAGAATGGAAACGAGAAGTGGGTTGCAGTTGATGTGCACAAATCTTTGTTGCGGCAGAGTCACAGAAGTTGCTTAGCGTTTGACTGGGGCTTGAGCATGATCACCGCCGCCATTGTATTTCGCGGGACCCATGCAGCCCTGCGTGGTGTAGCGGCATCCTACCGGCAATCCGGAGCGATGTCTGTATCTCCAAACACTACTCCTCTCGCGCTGCATCTTGTTGTAGTCTGTATTGCTTGTTCCGCGCTTTGATTGTTTCGAGTTCGAGAGCTGAATTAGGGCGACGCGACGCACCCTCTCCGAGATGAAGAAATCATCGAGACCACTGTCTCTTTGGCCGGCAGCAGCCGGGATTCTGTGCCTATTGTCGTTTTCTTCTGCGGCACAAAGCAGTGTTCAACAGCCAGGCGACCAGACCAGCGGCAATCCCCTCAAACAGCTCACGCTTGAACAGCTGGGCAACATCGAAGTCACTACGGTTTCCAAGGAGCCGGAGACGGTCCGGCGCACACCTGCCGCTATTTATGTCATCACCGCGGAAGACATTCGGCAGTCCGGCGCCCGAACTCTGCCCGACATCCTGCGCCTCGCTCCCGGAGTAGAAGTCTCGCAACTCGATTCCGACAAGTGGGCGGTTGGCATTCGTGGATTCGAAGGCCGCCTGTCCAGGTCGGTGCTGGTGCTGATCGACGGACGCTCGGTGTACACCCCATTGTTCGCCGGGGTTTACTGGGAAGTGCAAAGCACGCTGATTGAGGACATTGATCGTATCGAAGTCATTCGCGGACCGGGCGGCACCATCTGGGGATCGAATGCCGTCAACGGGGTCATCAACATCATCACCAAGAATGCGAAAGATACCCGCGGCGCCATGGTGAGTGCCGGAGGCGGAAACGTCGAACAGGGATTCATGGACGCACGCTACGGTGGAGGCGGCAACAGCTTCAATTACCGCGTCTATGCCAAGGGATTTACCCGCGGGCCCGAGTATCACCAGACCGGCCGCGAATTCGACGACTGGCGCCTGGGGCAGGTCGGCTTCCGCACCGATTGGGATACCAGCAAACGTGATACGCTCACCATCCAAGGCGATGCGTACTCCGAGATCGCCGGCCAGAAGCTGGGGATCAGTTTCTACTCGCCGCCATCCCTCGAGAACCTGGAAGCCAACGGATATTTTTCGGGTGAAAACGTTGTGGGGCGCTGGCGCAGAGTGCTCAATGCATCTTCAGACATCCAGCTACAGGCCTATTATGACCGTACCGACCGGAATGATTTGAACTACCGCGAGGTCCGCAACACTTTCGATATTGATTTCATTCACCACATCAATCTGGACCGCCATACCTTCATCTGGGGCGCGGGAGCGCGGATCAGCCCCAGCCGCTTCTTTCAAAAATATGAAACCGTAGATTTCATTCCTCACGAACAGACCTACAGCATTTACAGCGCCTTCGCGCAGGATGAGATTGCGCTGGTTCCCCACGTCTTGTCGTTCACGGTTGGAACCAAGCTGGAGCACAACAGTTTCAGCGGTTTCGATGTCCAGCCCAGCGGCCGCCTGCTGTGGACTCCGAACAAGCACAACAGTTTTTGGATGGCAGCCACCCGGGCGGTGCGCACGCCTTCGCGCATAGAACAGGGATTCCAGTTCACAGCTCTGATCCTGCCGACCATTCCCGGTTATGTCAGGCTGATCGGGGACGGGGACTTTTCGCCCGAGCAGTTGCTGGGATATGAAGTGGGATACCGCGGATACGTGAGAGACAATTTCTCTGTCGATGTCGCCGCCTTCTACAACCAATACAACGACCTGCTCAGTGTCGAGAACCCGGGAATAGTGGTGGAGACTTCGCCGCCGCCGCCGCACCTGCTGATCCCGCTTTCTCTAAGAAATGGAGTGCAGGCCATCAGCAAGGGCTTCGAAATTTCTCCAGCCTGGAGGGTAGCCGCCTGGTGGAACCTGAAAGGTTCTTATTCCTTTCTGCACCTCAATGCTCGAGACAAGCCAACCAGCGATGACGCCTCGACCGTGGGCCAGCTACAGGGCGACAGTCCGCGACATAAAGTTGTGGTGCAGTCGCTTTTCAACCTGCCCAGACATTTCGAGACCGATTTCACCTACCGCTATGTGAGTTCGATCAACGATCCGGGCCAGAAGGTGGCAGCGTACTCTACCGCCGATGCCCGCCTGAGTTGGCGATTCGTTCCGCAATGGGAGATTTCTTTGGTAGGGCGGAATCTATTCCAGCCGCAGCACTTCGAATACTTTGGCGATCCTGGCGGTCCGGTTGGCATCAAACGCAGCTTCTATGCGCAACTGACCTGGACTCGTTAGAAGGCGCTGCGACGATACTTCGACGGCACTCCACAAAAATGCCGGCGGCAGCGAATCGCTGACCGCCGGCTTGGTTCTTTCTATGCAGCCGAAGTGCGGCTAGGCCTTCACGATCTTCCTCCCATCGCCATCCCACAGTGCGACCGTCTTGTTGAAATAGGAGTAGTTCGCCAGATGGCAGCCCAGCGCGGCGTTGTTGCCGAAAATTTCATTCTCCACCACCGGCTTGCGGGTGCGCACCGCCTGAAAGAAGTTGGCTTGATGGTCCACCACATCGCTATAGCTTTTTGAGGTGGAGTACATCTCTGAATCCTCGTTCACCTGGGTCCCGTGCGGCCCGGGCTCGGGATGCTCTTCTTCCCACTTTTTCAGGTACTGGCTGCGCAGCGACTCCGGCCAGCCGTAGATCGAGTAAGACTCCGGCTGCGGCCGCGTGTCCTGCGGGGTGTAAGTGAGCGTCGAGTCCTTGATGATCAGTGTGCCCTTGGTTCCGTAGAAGCCGATGAACTCTCCGCCTTCGTTGTTCAGATTGCAGCGCAGGGTCATGCGGAAGTTGGGATAGTCATACAGGGTCTCGATCAGGTCAGGGAAATCGCGACCGTCTTTCCAGCGGAAGAGTCCGCCGGAAGTCTGGGCGCGCTGCGCCACCGTGTTGGTGCCGGTGATGAAGTGGATCCCCGAAATCAAGTGCACGAACAAGTCGCCCGCCAGCCCCTCACCGTAATCCTCAAAACAGCGCCAGCGGAAAAACGGATTGGATCGAACGGCCGCTTGGGAGCGCCGTCGAGAAACGTGTTCCAGTCGATGGTCTGCTCGCTCGCGTCCGGAGGAACCGGATAGACCCATGCGCCGCTGGCGGTATTGCGGTCCCAGTACGCGTTAATGGAGAACACATCGCCCAGCTTTCCGGAGTCGTAGAATTCTTTCGCCTTGGCGTACAAAATCGAGCTGACCCGCTGGCTTCCTGCCTGCAGCATGCGTTTGTTCTTGTGGACCGCATCAATGATGGCAAAGCCATCCTCGACCGTATGCGACAGCGGTTTTTCGCAATAGACGTCTTTACCGGCGGCGCAGGCGTCCTCCACTACTTTGCGGTGCTGGTGATCGGTGACGGCGACGATGACCGCGTCGACATCTTTGCGGTCAAGAATTTCTTTGTAATTGCGGGTGGATGGAACTTTCTTGCCCACGGCTTCCTGGGCCGCGGTGTGCCGGCTGTCGTAAAGATCGCAGACCGCGACACATTCAATGCCCGGCACATGAGTCGTGGCCGAAAGCAGCTCGCAGCCGCGCACCCCGGTGCCGATCGAAGCGAAGCGCACTACGTCGCTTGGAGCAACTCGCGGCATCGCCGCCAGCACTGTCGGATCGAGCAACGTAACCTTGGCCGCCGCGCCCGCCGCCACTGCACTGGTGCCGATCTGCATGAACTTACGTCGTGTCAAAGAACTCTTTCCCATGGAATGAAGCCTCCCTTCAATATCAACAAATGATTCAGAGCTGTTCGGCCTGAGATTATCCCACATGACTTGGCCCGGGACGTTAAATCTCTATAGTCTGTCCATCGGCTCGTCGCCAACTTTGGAGTTCTGCTCCGCCCAGCAAACCGATTCGTGTCCCCACAGTTGTGCATGACGCCTTCGATCAGTACACTTTCGGGCGAGGTGAGTTCATGGGAAAGCTGGGCGTGGCTGTCGATTTCGGCGTTACCAATTGGATGAGAAAGCTTGGAGTCGTCAGTCTTCTGCTCTGTATCACAACTGTCGTCGCATGCTTGATGTCGGCCGGGCCTGCCGCCGCGCAGTCCGCTCCTGCCGCGAAGTATCCCGACATGCCCAGCGAAACTCCGCCAACGTTTGAGCCTAAGACCGACAGTTTCGAGTACACCCGCCGCGTCGTGATGATCCCGATGCGCGACGGAGTGAAGCTGCACACCGTGATCCTCGTTCCCAAAGGAGCCAAGAACGCCGGAATCCTCCTGACGCGCACGCCGTATAACGCTGACGAACTCACCAGCCACGCCGCCAGTTCGCATCTCGGTCCGATACTCTACGGCTACGACAACGCCACCGACGTGATTGTCGAAGACGGCTACATCCGCGTGGTGCAGGATGTCCGCGGCAAATACGGCTCCGAAGGCGACTTCGTGATGAACCGTCCGCTGCACGGGCCGCTCAATCCCACGCCGGTGGACAACGCCACCGACACCTACGACACCATTGACTGGCTGGTAAAGAACATTCCGGAAAGCAACGGCAAGGTCGGCATCCTCGGCATTTCGTATGACGGATTTCTGCCGCTGATGGCGCTGGTGAATCCGCATCCCGCGCTCAAAGTTTCGGTGCCCATGAACCCCATGGTCGATGGATGGATGGGAGACGACTGGTTCCATAACGGCGCATTCCGCCAGCAGAACCTGCCCTACATCTACGAGCAGGAGGCCACCCGGCGAAACGACGCCAAGTGGTGGACTGACCACTTCGACGACTACGACTTCTACATGAAATATGTCTCCGCCGGAGAAATGGGCCGCAGCCACGGACTGGAACAAGTCGGCTTCTGGCGCAAGATTGTTCAGCATCCTGCGTACGACTCATGGTGGCAGGACCAGGCGGTCGATAAAATTCTCGCCAAAGAGCCCCTGAAAGTTCCGGTCATGCTGGTAGACAGCCTGTGGGACCAGGAAGATATCTACGGCGCGCCCGCGGTGTACAAAGCCATCGAGCCCAAAGACACCAACAACGACAAGGTATTCCTGGTGCTCGGCCCCTGGCATCACGGCCAGGAGATCGAACCTGCCGCGACGCTCGGCGCTCTGAGTTTTGGCAGCGACACGGGAACGTATTTCCGCGAGAAGATTCTGCGTCCCTTCCTGGCGCAATACCTGAAAGACGGAGCTCCGAAGGCAGACATCGCTCCGGTCAGCGCCTACGAAACCGGAACGGACACCTGGGAGCGCCTGTCGTCATGGCCATCCGGATGCGCCAGCGGCTGCACGGTGAAGCCCACGCCGCTCTATCTCGATGCCGGCATGAAGGCGAGCTTCGACGCGCCGAAATCCGGAGACGCCGCCTACGATGAGTACGTCTCCGATCCCGCCAAGCCGGTTCCGTTCCGCGCCCGCCCCATTCAGCCCGTCGGCTACACCAACGGCATGACCTGGGCGGAGTGGCTGGTCGACGACCAGCGCGAGGCCTCGGGCCGTCCCGACGTGCTGGTTTACACGTCTGACTATCTGACCGAGCCGGTCAAGATCAGCGGACAGCCGGTTGCCAATCTCGTCGCCTCCACCAGCGGCACCGATTCCGATTGGGTGGTGAAATTGATTGACGTTTATCCCGACGAGGTCGCGGGCGATCCGCAGATGGGCGGATATCAGCTGGCGGTCTCCATGGATATCTTCCGCGGCCGCTATCGCGAAAGTTTCGAGACGCCGAAAGCCATCGAGGCCAACAAACCGCTGCTCTATAAATTCCTGCTGCCGAACGCGAACCACGTCTTCCTGCCCGGGCATCGCATCATGGTGCAGGTGCAGTCCAGCTGGTTCCCGCTCTACGACCGCAATCCGCAGACCTTCGTTCCAAATATTTTCTGGGCAAAGCCTGGCGATTATCAGAAAGCGACGCAGCGGGTGTATCACGAGCCAGGAGACGCGAGCTTTATCGAACTGCCGCTTGCGGAAAAACAGTAGGGGACGGCAACACACCAATCGTTGCGCACAAGCGATTCAGGATGTCATCAGTAATGAAGACCCTTAAAGGCCCAGCCATTTTCCTGGCGCAGTTCGCTGCGGATGCCGCACCCTTCAACCAGCTGGACTCAATCGCCGCCTGGGCCGCCGGGCTCGGCTACAAAGGCGTGCAGATTCCTGCGTGGGACGCCCGCCTCTTCGACCTCAAGCGCGCCGCCGAAAGCAAAGCCTATTGCGACGAAGTTCTCGGCACGCTGGCCAAGCACAAAATCGCGCTGACTGAACTCTCCACTCATCTGCAAGGACAGTTGGTCGCGGTCCATCCCGCCTACGATATAGCGTTCGAGGGATTCGCTCCTCAGCAATACCGCGGCAATCCGAAAGCCCGCCAGCAATGGGCAGTCGAACAATTGTTCTTCGCGGCGAAAGCCTCGGCAAACCTGGGATTGAACGCGCACGTAACTTTCTCCGGCGCGTTGGCGTGGCCCTACGTTTACCCGTGGCCGCAGCGTCCCGCCGGATTGATCGAAACCGCTTTCGACGAGCTGGCAAGACGCTGGCTCCCGATTCTCGATGCCTTCGATAAAGCAGGCGTGGATCTCTGCTTCGAAGTGCATCCCGGCGAAGACCTCCACGACGGCGCAAGCTTCGAGATGTTTCTCGAACGGGTGCAGAACCATCCGCGCTGCAACATTCTGTTCGACCCCAGTCACTTCGTGTTACAGCAGCTCGACTACCTCGAATTCATCGATCTTTATCACCGTCGCATCAGGATGTTTCACGTCAAAGACGCTGAGTTCCGGCCCACCGGACGCCAGGGCGTCTACGGCGGCTATCAACCGTGGCGCGAGCGCGCCGGGCGCTTCCGCTCGCCGGGCGATGGCCAGGTGGATTTCACAGCCATCTTCTCCAATCTGACGCAATACGGTTTCGACGGCTGGGCGGTACTCGAATGGGAGTGCTGCATCAAGAGCGCCGAGCAGGGCGCAGCCGAAGGTGCGCCGTTCATTCAACGCCACATCATTCAGGCCACGACCTCGAGCTTCGACGACTTTGCTTCCTCCGGCGCGGATCAATCGGCCAACCGCCGCATGCTGGGCCTGGAGTAATCATGAACCGTCGCCAGGCTCTCTCCCGCATTGCCGCCGGATCACTCCTGTTGCCCGCAATACCCAATCTCCTTGCAGAACCAAAGAGCTCCGACAGCAAGATCGGCCCTCCCCATCACCGCACCCACGCCCAAAAGGTTTACGAGCATCTGCGACTCGGCGTTTCGTATCACTTCAGCATGAACACCTTCACCGGAGACGACTACGAGACCGGTAAAGTGCCCGCCAGCACCTATAACCCGACCAACCTTAACGTCCGCCAGTGGATCGAAGTCGCTCACAACCTGGGCGCAGGTTACGCCGTCCTCACCGCCAAGCACATGTCAGGATTCTGCCTGTGGGATTCCGCCGGCTACGACTACGATGTCGCCGCCAGCGGCAACAAAACTGACGTAGTCGCCGAGTTCGTCGCCGCCTGCCGCGAGTTCCACATCCGTCCCGGCTTCTACTACTGCATTCTCGATCCCCACAATGAAGGCAAGTTCGACTGGGATTCGCCCATCCCCGACTCCTACTACCCGCTCATCAAGCATCACCTGACCGAGTTGCACTCCCGCTATCCCAACACGATTTATCAGTTTCTCGATATCACCTGGAAACTCTCCGCCCAGCAACGCTGGGAAGTCTATCGCCTTATTAAGAAACTCAGCCCTGACTGCCTGGTGGTGATGAACCAGGCCTTCTACCAAAGCCGCCGCAATCTCGGACGCATCTGCGAACCGGCCAGCTGGCCCACCGATATCATCAACGCCGAAGACACGCTGCCGCCGCCGGAAGGCCACGACCCGCACGTCAAATTTCAGGGCGAGACCTACTACCTCCCAATGGAAGCCTGGATCCCGACCGGCCCTCCCTACAAACCCATGCCGCCCATGCACAGCTGGTTCTGGCGCGAAGGTTTCAAGACACAAAGCCCAGAAGTCCTGGCCCGAGCCTATGAGGACTGCAGGAGCCGCGACGCCAACCTGCTCCTGAACCTGTCACCCGACACGAGCGGACGCATCCCCGAGGAAGCCGTGCAAGCGATCGGAGCGATGGCCAAGCTGATCCACAATATTTAAGCGCCCCTTACACGTTGGGCGCACCACAACCCACGTAGCCCCGGACGCCCTCGTCTGGGCAGCGAGCAAAGCTCGCCCCGGTTTTCCCGCGCTCAGCAGTACCCCAGCGAACCTTCGCAGCTGAAACGAAAACAAAGATATCCTGCACCCTGCTTGACACCCGCCCCGGGAAGGCGCAACATTTTCCCCCTGTATTAAATGCATTTAATACGTGACGGAGTAGCCCAGATGCCAGCTTTTGCCACTCCAGCTTTCCTGCGACGCGCATGGCTCCCCGCAATCCTGCTCACCTCGTTGCTGTCGCTACCCGTTGCCGCCGCAGCGCAGTCTGCCTACGTCCGTGTAAACCAGGCTGGCTACGAGTCAGGCAAAGCGCCATATCGCGCGTACCTGATGTCCAAAAAGCCGGTGACCGGCGCAAGCTTTAAGGTGGTCAACTCAAAGGGAGCCACGGTATTCAAGGGCAGCAGCGGAGCTCTGTTGGGCACCTGGAATCACAGCAAGACCGTCACGTACGACGTCTATGCTCTCGACTTCACGGCTCCCGCAGGCGACCGCTACACCATCTCAGTTTCAAAGCCGGGTGCGGCTTCTCCGGTCTTCGCGGTCGATTGCCCTGAGAAGCTGTATTCCGGGCTTCTGGTCAACAGTCTCTTCTTCTATCAGACGCAGCGCGACGGCGCGAACTTCGTGCCCAATGCGCTTCGCACCGCCCCCGGTCATTTGAAGGACAAGAATGCCCACGTATATCGCACGCCTGCACTCGATGATGACGATTTCATCGACAATGTGCCGCCGAAGCCTCCGCTGCTCAAAGCTGGACTGCCGAATATCGACGCCGCCGGAGGTTGGTGGGACGCCGGCGACTACACCAAGTACGTGGAAACCACCAGCTATACCGAGGCGTTGATGGAAATCGGGGTGCGTGATTTCCCGCGGCCAGATGGGGCCATATGCGCCGGAGAATCCGCCCGCGCCGCCGGCGGCAGTTTCTTATGCCGGCAGCAGCGGCTCGGGAGCGCCGCCGTCTTCCGATTTCAGCGCTGAAGCGAGATTCGGTATCAAGTGGCTGCTGAGAATGTGGGATCAGAAGACCAAGACCTTGTACTACCAGGTGGACAACACACAGGATTGGAATTACTACGGGGAAGGCGACCCCAGCTCAGCATCCGGCTTCTGCGGCGGAGACTACGACACTCCTTATTGCCTGATCACCGAATACGATATTTGGACTCTGCCCCAGGACGCCGACCATTTCTCACTCTCTGAAGATGACAAGCCCTGTGATCCGCTCACCACATACTTCATCTGCAACCGCCCGGTATATCCTGCCGGTCCCGCGGGTTCGCTCATCAGCCCCAACCTTGCCGGCCGCCTGGCGGCCGATTTCGCCTTGTGCTATCAACTGAACCGCGCCACCCACCCCGGACTGGCGAAGCAGTGCCTGAAAAATGCCGAGGACATTTTTGCCCTGGCGGATACCTCCTATTCAGATCCAGCGCCCGGCGCGGATTCCGGCACATGCAAGAACTGCCTGCTTACCATTTCTCCATATGACGGCTATCCCGAGAATGTTTGGGAAGACGATATGGAACTGGGCGCGACTGAACTCTACTTCGCGGTGAAGACCGCCGAACGGGCCCACAACGATGACCTGCCTTCCGGGCTTCCTCATACCAATCCCGAATACTATCTGCGCCAGGCGGCACGCTTTGCCAAAGGCTACATTGGGAACATCTATACGCCGGGGTACACCGACACTCTGAATCTTTACGACGTCAGCGGACTGGCGCACTACGAACTATATCGCGCGCTCGCCACCGCGGGCGACCTCTCCGGCCTCGCAATATCCCGCTCCGGCATTCGCCATCAGCTTCTGCGCCAGGTATCCGACGCCATCGCGCAGTCCGGAAATGACGCCTGGCAATTCGGCTTCAACTGGAACTATGGAGATACAACTTCCCACGGGGCCGGCCTCTCGGTGATGGCCAGCGAAGCCTACGCGCTGACCCATGAGCCGCGATATGACCGCTACTCGCAAACCTGGATGGCCAATATTCTGGGAGCGAACCCCTGGGGATCGTCGTTTATCGTCGGCGCAGGCAGCACCTTTCCCAACTGCATTCAGCATCAGGTGGCAAACCTGGCGGGAGCGCTCGACGGAACCTCAGGAGGCACGCCGATCTTGTGGGGCGCGGCGTCAGAAGGCCCCGGCGGCTATGTCAGCTCCGGCACGCTCGACAATATGATCTTGTGCCCCACCGACGACAGCGACGTCTTCAAGAAGTTCAACGGAAGCGATGGCACGTTCGACCCTTCACAACTCGCCCTCTATCAAGACAACGTGCAGTCCTACAGCACCACCGAGCCCGCCATCGACCTGACTGCAACCTCGTTTCTGATGTGGTCGTGGCGGCTGAAACAACATCCGTAATCTGGCTTGCCCGGAGCTACGCGGGCTCCTGCGATTAGGCAAATCGAGGCCTACGGCTTGGTGGTCAAATTTAGCAATTGGTGCCGAAGAAGGGACTCGAACCCCCACACCCTTGCGGGTACATGGACCTGAACCATGCGCGTCTGCCAATTCCGCCACTTCGGCAAAGTGGTTGGTGAGGCGGGCCTTACGGTCGCCTCGCAGGAAAGAACTGCTCATCTATTTTACAGGTGGACGTCCGGGTGTCAAACACGGCCTCCAATCTTTGCCCCTCCGTGCCGCACCGCACAATCGCATTTGGCAATTAGCACCTGGCACTTAGCCATACTGGCCAAATGCTAAATGCCAAGTGCTAATTGCTGCTTCCCGCGCCGTTTCTCAGCCCTCCAGTTTCGCGCTCATCGTGATCTTCGCGTTGAGCACCTTCGAGACCGGACAGCCGGCTTTGGCGTCGGCAGCGGCTTTCTGGAAAGCTGCATCGTCCGCGCCGGGAACCTTGCCAACGACATCGAGATGGACCGCAGTAATGGTCCAGCCGGAGTCGAGTTTTTCGAGGGTCAGATTCGCGGCGGTCTCGATGCTCGACGGGGTGAGGTTCGCTCCACCCAGCTGGGCCGAGAGCGCCATGGAGAAGCAGGCGGCGTGGGCGGCCGCGATCAGCTCTTCGGGATTGGTGCCGGGCGTGTTCTCAAAACGGGTGGTGAAGGAATAGGGAGTGTTCGAGAGCACTCCGCTGGTCGAGGATACTGAGCCTTTGCCGTCTTTGAGTCCGCCCTTCCAGATTGCGCTTGCCTTGCGTTGCATTCAATTCTCCTCAAATGTAATGAATTCGCGAGCAATTATTGTAGATGGGAAGAGAGCAGTCTGTCAGTTCAGGGGCGACGTGGGGTTGCGTATGCTCAACGCTTTGATCGCGGAGTGCGCGAAGGCTCACGCGGACTTAACGCAGGTATTTTTGGGGCGGTCGGGCCGAAAGCGGCTTATTCCGTGGATTTCGGATGCTCCAGAGCAGCGGCGGCCGGCGGAACTTCCACCTTGGCATTGCTCTTGGTGAGATCAGGCGGCCCCGCGACAATCACCAGATCAATGCGCCGGTTTTTGCGGCGGCCTTCGTCGCTGTCATTACTGGCGATGGGACGATACTGCGCATAGCCGGCGACCGAAACCTGGTTGGGTTCGAAGCCGCATTGCTGCACCATCATCAGCACCACGCTGGTGGCCCGCGCCGTGGAGAGTTCCCAGTTAGAGTGGTACTGAGAATTGTGAATGGGACGTCGTCAGTATGGCCCTTCGACGCGGATCTCGAATCCGCCATCGGCCAGTACCTTCGCCACGTGGGTCAGCACCGGCTTGCCCTCGGGGAGCAGCGTGGCTTCTCCGGTATTGAAAAATCCGACTTCGCGCAGGCTCACCACCAGGCCGTCGGGAACTTCGCGCATTTCGACCTGATGGTTACGAAGCTCGACGCCAAGCGACTGCTCCAGCTCACTTTTGATTTGCGAGAGCGGAATGCGGGCGTGCTCGCGAGCCGGGTCGGGCTTTGATAAGTCGTTCACCAGCCGCGCCAGCTGCGGGACCGCGGCATTGCCTGACGCGGTCGGCCCCGCCGCCTGCACCTTCCCCGTGCCGTCGCCGGAGAAAACGCCCATCTGCTGGAATCCGCCCTGGATGGCGGCAGCGACCTGCTTCACTTTTTTGTTGTCCACCTGTGCGGTAGCGTAGAGAACCACGAAAAATGCGAACAGCAAGGTGATGAAATCGGCGTAGGAAACCAGCCAGCGCTCGTGGCTTACATGTTCCGCGTGCTTCTTGCGGCGGCTCATGCCGTGCGTACCTGCGGCGTGCCCTTCGATTTCTGGTCGGCGAGAAAGCCGCGCAGCCGCGCTTCTAGCATGCGTGGGTTCATGCCTTCAAGAATCGAGACGACCCCTTCGAGCGACATCTCCCGCAGTATCTGTTCTTCGCGGATGCGAATCTTCATCTTTCCGGCCGAGGGAAGAAACAGGAGGTTGGCGGAACCAACACCATAGATGGTCGCCACGAATGCGACGGCAATGCCTTTGCCGACTTCGTTGATGTTCTCCAGATGCTGCATCACCTGGATGAGTCCGAGCACGGCGCCGATGATTCCGATGGTCGGAGCGAAACCTCCGGCGGATTCGAGCACCTGCGGGATCTTGTCTTCGCGTTCGGCCTGGTTGTCGAGTTCGAGCTCCATCATCTTGCGGAGTTCGTGCGGCTCGGTACCATCCACCGCGAGCATCAGCGACTTCTTTAGATAAGGATCCTGAATCTTCTTGAGTTCGGCATCGAGAGAGACGATGCCTTCTTTGCGGGCTTTGTGGGCGTAGCCGACCAGCTCTTTCACCAGAGCTTCGGCGTTGTCAGATTTCTCAAAGAACACGTGCGCCAGGCGTTGCGCCGCCTGCTTTACTACAGAGGACGGAAACTGCACCATCACCGCACCGATCGTGCCGCCGAAAACGATCATGGCGGCGGTTGGCTGCAGCACCTGGCCGAGCTTGCCGCCTTCCAGCAGCAATCCGGCGATGATTCCACCCGCAGCTAGAAGAAGACCGAAGAATGTGCTCTTATCCACGGGAATCTCTCCCCTGCCGGCGCGCCGCCTCGTCTTTCTGGGCTTGCGCAATCGCCGGCGACAGGTTCGCCCCAGTAGCGGGCACGTCTTTCAGGACGGCCCGGCGGAACTCGATCACCCGCTCCACCACCTGCTCGACGCTTTCCCGCACCACGATCTTCTCTCCATTAATTAAGGTCAGCACCGTATCGTGGGCATTCTCAACCAGCTTGATCAGGTCGGAATTGACCACCAGGGGCTGATCGTTCAATCGAGTGAGTTGAATCACGCTGTCCTCCGGGCAGACCAATGCCGCCGTCGAGGCTTCCTTATCGGTACTCCGGGAGGCATTCTTCAGGATGGGATCACGGAATCGGACGGCACGCCTGCCTGCCCCACGCAGGTGTGAGCCAGGTCTTGCTCCTCTTGATTCTCTATCTGTCGTTGCTCTTCATCCTTAATCTCTCCGCCTCATTTCTTCAGGCTTGGAGTTCAGCATTTCACTCGCGGTCAGAGGCTCGGGTCCAGGTAACTGCAACTTTGGTGGGGGATAGCCCAAAAATCGTTACTCCAGCCATGCCTAAATATCCTGTTTTCAGTCGCTCTGGCCGGAAGGTGTGGTTACTTCGCACATTACAGGCGTCATACAGCAAAAACTGAATTCCTCGTAAGCAGGTACCGATAAGGAGCCACGCAGTAAACGGCCACCGGGACGACACGCAAGGTTAAGCGGCAAGCGAAACCAAGCGGCGCTTCGGCGCAGGTCGAATCGAAACACCACAAGGAGCAACACAATGTCACTCAGCATCCTGAATAACATTTCGTCCCTGGCGGCGCAGAATCAGCTTTCCGTGAACGGATCCTCGCTGCAGAAGACTCTCATGGCCCTCTCATCCGGGTCGCGCATTAACTCCGGTGCAGATGACGCAGCCGGCCTGGCAATTGCCGATGGCTTGCATGCGAACGTCACCGCTCTTTCACAGTCGGCCCGCAACGCCACCGATGGTCTCGGCATGTTGCAGGTTGCTGATGGCAGCTTGGCCCAGGTCACCGCGCTTCTGAATCGCGCCGTCACCCTGGCCACCGAATCTTCCAACGGCACGGTGAGCGACAGCCAGCGCACCGCTCTGGATGCCGAGTTCACCGCGATCAAAGATGAAATCGATCGCATCGGCAGCAACACCACCTACAACGGCAACCAGGTGTTCAGCGGAAATACCTCGAGCGTGTACCTCACAGACGGTACCAGCGGCGGCAGCAGCTCCATCGACATCACGGTGGGCACGGTGGCGCAGGATGGCATCGGCTTCAGCACCGGCCTGACGGCGGTTGACCTGAGCGGCGACGATCTGACTTCGGACACCAACGCGCAGGCTGCGTTGACCGATATCAGCAGCGCCATCGCCAACGTAGCCGCCGACCGCGGCACGCTCGGCGCTTCCATGAACCGGCTGCAGAGCGCTTCCAACGTCATCAGCAACCAGGTGCAGAACCTGTCGGCTGCCGAAGACGGAATCCGCTCGGCTGATATGGGCGCGGAAGTTTCCGCCATGTCGAAGTTCAGCATCCTGCAGCAGACCGGCATCGCCGCCCTGCAGCAGTCCAACCAGATGCAGCAGGCTGTTCTGAAACTGTTGCAATAACTCAACCGTAGACTCCGGTGGGGCCAGGCCAAGTAACGCGCCCCGCCCCACCGGAACTTTTCTCACCGCAGGCAGCCACGAGCTGGAAACCTTCACACCAAATAGAGAGTGAGCCATGGCAATCACCGGAATCAATACCAGCGCGCTGACCTCGGGACAAGGCATCGATGTCGATTCAATCGTCAGCCAGCTGGTGACCACCGCTCGCGGTCCCGAAACCAACTGGAAGACCCAGCAGCAGACCGCACAAACCCAGATCGACGCGCTCAATCAAATGAATTCGGCGCTCACCGATCTCTGGGACAAAGTAAATGCCCTCAAAGATGTGGGCGGCGCAACCGGTGCAGTCTCCACCAGCAGCAGCAACGGCAGCCTGGCCACCGCTTCGGCGAGCGCCGGCACCACGCCCGGATCTCACGTGCTGGTGGTCAGCAACCTGGCCACGACTTCTTCGTATTACACCGATCCAGTCGCTTCGAGCGCCACCACCCTGGCGGATGGCAGCTTTGATCTCCAGGTGGGCAGCGGCGCCGCCACCACCATCACCATCGACAGCAGCGACAACACGCTGGCTTCCCTGGCTTCAAAGATCAACGGACTCGCTCTTGGCATCCGCGCTTCCGTCATTACTGACGCAAATGGCGCGCGTCTCGCCCTGGTTTCCAACGCATCCGGCTCGGCCAGCGACATCACGGTTTCCGGCGATTCCAGCGGACTGGGCTTCACCAAAGCAGTCACCGGCGTAAATGCATCGCTCACCGTGGACGGCGTGCCCATCAGCAGCGCCACCAACACCGTCAGCGGAGTAGTTCCCGGAGTCGCCTTCAATCTGCTCGGCGCCGACGCCGGCACCCAGGTCACGGTCACCGTGGCTCCGAATACGGACTCTTCTATCTCCGCGGTCAACGACTTCGTCACTGCCTACAACACCCTGGTGCAGCAGATCAGCTCTCAATTCTCGTTCGACAGCTCAACCCAAAAAGGCGGTCCGCTCAGTGGAGACACCACCACGCGCCTGGTACAGCAGCAGATCTTGGGGATGGCCAGCTTCGTTTCAGGTTCTGGAAGCGTCACCACGCTGCGCTCGCTGGGCGTGAACATGAACAACGACGGCACCCTGTCAGTGGATAGCGCCGCCCTCAGCGATGCCGTGCAGAATCACTTCGACGACTTCAAGAATTTCTTTCAGGCCGACAACGGATTCGGGCAGACCATGAGCACCCAGCTGCTGCAACTGAGCAGCCCGACCCAGGGATCCTTTTCGGTGGAGATCAAAGGCCTGCAATCCACGCAGCAGTCTTTGCAGGGACAGATTGACGACTTCGAAGTCTACATCGCAAGCCGGCAGCAGCAGTGGTACACGCAGTACGAGCAGATCAACGTGATGCTCGAACAGTTGCCGCTGTTGCAACAACAGATGACCGCCCAGCTTGGATGGGTGGGGAACAGCACGACCAGCAAATGACATACACAAACGAATCCAGCTATCGTCGCGCGGCGGTCGAAGGCTCGAGTTCCGTCGCCCTCGTGATCATGCTCTATGACCGCCTGGTCGCGGACTTGCAACGCGGAGCAGCCGCCATCCGCAACGCCGACGTCGAAACCCGGTGCGCCGAACTCAAGCACGCTCTGCTGATCCTGCAACAGCTTGAAGGCTCGCTCGATCAGGAGCGCGGCGGCGCGGCAGCCCGCAACCTGGGCTCGCTCTATTCTTATGCGCGTTCGCAGGTGATGGAAGCGCAGCTCAGTGCCGACCCGCAGAAGCTGGAAAAATTAGCCGCCCACTTCCGTGATGTGCGGACCGCATGGCAGCAGGCCGATGCGGCACAGAATGGGGCTGCCCCGGCGGGCGCAGGCGCAAGCTCTTCCCAACCGAATCCTTCTCCAACTGGCCGAACGCTGTCGTTGTGCGTGTAGGACGGCCGGCGTCTCATCCGCTGTGGCGGATGTGCATCACGTCGCCGTCCTGCACAATATAGTCCTTGCCTTCGAGCCTCAGCGTTCCCTTTGCGCGCGCGTTGGCTTCAGATCCCGCCTCCAGCAACTGGTCCCAGCGAATGGTTTCCGCCCGGATGAAATGTTTTTCCAGATCAGAATGGATCGCGCCTGCGCCTTCCTGGGCGCGAGTGTGCGCGGGGATGGTCCACGCCCGGCATTCATCTTCGCCGGCAGTGAAAAAAGAAATCAGTCCCATCAAATGATAGGTGGTGCGAATCAGGCGCGTGAGGCCGCTTTCGGTGAGTCCGTAGCTGGAGAGAAATTCGGCCGCATCGGCATCGCTCATCTCAGCCAGTTCCGCTTCGACTTTGCCGCAAATGGCGGTAGCCCCCGAGTTGGGCCGCCCCGCTACCTCAGTCAGGTTGTACTTGCCGACGGCCGCGTCTAAATCTTTGCCAAGCTCCGTGCTCTCGCCCACGTTCAGCACGTAGAGAATCGGCTTCTCGCTGAGAAACATGAAGCCGCGAAACCGCTTCTTGTCCTCCGGCGTCATCTCCAGTTCGCGCAGCGGACGCTCGGTTTCGAGATGCTCCTTGGCGCGCTTGAGCAGCTCAAACTCCTTCTCAAGATCGGCCGAGCGCATCTTCTTCAGGTCTTTCTCCACCCGCTCCATGCGCTTTTCGATCTGGCCCAGGTCGCTGACCATCAAATCAAATTCCACATTCTTGATGTCGCGCAGCGGATCGATCGGCCCCACGTGCGGAATGGAAGCATCCTCGAAGGCGCGGACCACGTGGGCCAGCGCATCCACCTGGCGCAAATGGCCGATGTAAGCGGTCTCTTTCAGAGCATCCTGGCCGATGGCGCCGACGTCCACATATTCGACCGAAGCGTGAGTCAGCTTCTTGGGATTGTAGAGCGCAGCCAGCTTGTCGAGCCGCTCGTCAGGAACTTTAGCGACTCCAATGTGCGCCTCGCGCGGGTTAGCGTAAGCCTGGGCAGAGAGATTCGCCTTGGTGAGAATTCGGAACAGAGATGTCTTGCCTACCTGAGGCAGGCCAATGATGCCGGTTTTCATAATAGGGCTGCTGGCTTTTGGCTGCTGGATTGAGAGCGGGCTGTCAGCTATCGGCTTTCAGCTATTCGCGGCCATGTTTCAGAATAAATGATGACGTGAGTCCCGCCAACTCAGGCGCAGAATTCTGGATCGTACTTTGAGCTGCAAGGTAACGACGTGCGCTACGCGCGCAGAGCAGAAGCCGTCAGATACACCACCACCAGCCCCATCAGAAGCACAGCAATCTCCAGGCGGGTGGACCACACGTGCAGCACATTGAAGGCGACGCGGGCCGGAGAATCCACCGGCGCCAGGTCAATCTCGCCCATGGAGGCCCGCAACGCCGCCATCTTCGGCGTAACCATGAACTGCGAAATCGCCGTCAGCGCCAGCATCGCGTAGATCAGGATATGCCGCGCCGCAAACACCCGCAGTGATCCCCCAGATATCCGGGCATAAATCATCGAGCTGATAAGAAAGATGATTCCCGAAACAATTCCCATCCAGTGCAGCCGGGTCAGCAGCGGCGCAATCACCGAGCCCGCCATGTGCCGCGTCGGCAGCACCGAGAACACCGTGGGCGCGAGCACGGCAAAAAAGATGATTCCGCCCAGCCAGACCACCAGAGACAGCACCATCAGAAATCGCAGGAATGACATGCCAGTAAGTTACGCTTCCGCCGGCTCGCCTGCCAACCGGAGCACGCTGAACTCCGCTACGCGCCAAACTGGTAAAAAGGCTTGTCCAGCACTTCATTCATAACGGAAGCGAGCCCCCGCAGCGCTTCGCCGCAATTTCCGCTGTAACTCGATCCATGCATGATGGCCAGGGTCTTCGGAGTCAATGTCGCCAAACCTTCCAGAATCCGTCCGGTATTCTGGTTGTAGGGTACGTAGCCGGCCAATGGTCCCTGCTGGTACTGCGTGAGCGACTGCCGCACCCGATCGAGCACGCTCGAATGCGCCAGCGCCTCGACATCGCCGTCGTGATGAAACAAGTCCGAGCAGAAAAGCGTGCGGTCGGTTTCTTCGAACAGCACTCCCGCATCCCATCCGTGCGGCAGTTGAGGCGTGTTGTAGTAGCGAAAGCGGCGCGTACCGGTCGAAAACGCCTCCTGCGGGCCCACAATCCGCGCCTCTTTGCTCGAAAAGTCATTCACGTTCACCAGGGCTCCGACCATCCCGCAGACCGGCTGGGCATTGGGCGCAATCGTCAGCCATTCGTTGAGCGCGCCGCATTCGTCGGATTCGAAGTGGCTCCAGCTGATCCAGCGCAATTTCGCCGGATTGATCACCTTCGAGACACCCTCGCGCACTTCGGGGAACATGCGGCGCAAGCCGGTGTGAAACAGGAGTGGCTCCTCATCTTTCACCAGGAAGTGATTGAATTGCAGATTGATCGCAGGATAGAAAACGCTGATGCGATAAACATCCGGGGCAATTTCAGAAACGTGCGGCATAGTGACTCCTGTTCTAAAGGTTAGCCAGCACTGTGCGGGCAGGAATCGGCCCAGCGAGACGCAACACTTAGCTTTTTCGCATTTTGAAGGAAATAATTGCGGCCCGTCAAGGGGATGGAACGGCTCGCCGGCTAGACCGGAACCGGCACGCCGTCAAGAATCTCTTGTATCACCTGCTCAGCCTGTTCCGACTTCTTGAGAGTCGAGGAGTAGAGGCCGTTGGCCACCACGCGGTGGCCGAAGACGGGAATCACCAGCGGCTTGAAATCTTCCGGCGTGCAGAAATTGCGCCCTTCCAGAAATGCCATAGCCTGGGCGGCGCGGTACAGCATCTGCGAGCCGCGGGGAGAAACTCCCAGCGACAGCTGCTCCGATTCCCGCGTCCGGCGCACGATTTCAAGGGTGTAGCTGACCAGCGAATCATCCACCCGCACGCTCGAAACCGCCTGCTGCATTTCCAGCACATCGGGACCGCTGAGCACCGGTTGCAGGCTCTCCAGCTGCGCCGCGCCCGCTTCCAGCCGCAGAATTTCGCGCTCCGCTTGTTCGTCGGGATATCCCATCCGCACCCGCAGCAGAAAGCGGTCGAGCTGCGATTCCGGCAACGGATAGGTTCCATGATGCTCCACCGGATTTTGCGTGGCGATCACCATGAATGGCTGCGGCAGCAGGTAAGAATGCGCATCCACCGTGACCTGGCCTTCGTTCATCGCTTCAAGCAGCGCCGATTGCGTTTTTGGAGTAGTGCGGTTGATCTCGTCGGCAAGCAAAACATTGGTGAAGATCGGCCCGTGCTTGAATTCGAACTGCTGCTCCATCGCCGAGTAGATCGAAATTCCCAGCACATCGGAGGGCAGCATGTCGCTGGTGAACTGCACTCGCTGAAAGCTGCAATCGAGCGATCGCGCCAGAGCGTGGCCCAGGGTGGTCTTCCCGACTCCCGGAACGCCTTCAATCAGCAGATGTCCTCTGGCAAGAATCGAAACCAGCGCCAGGCGGACGACTTCGTCCTTGCCGCGGATCACCTTGCGCAGAGCGGTTTCGAGACGGGCAGCCCGCGAGGACACCGCAGTCGCAACTTCAGGAGACATCAAGTCGATTCTACTATGCATGGTTTCAATGCCGGCATCCAGCCACAGCTTGCAGAGGTTACCAGTGTCAGCCCGTTAACGGGCCGAAAGCGCTGAAAGCGCGGCTGCTAGCTGCTGAGCTGTCAGCTTACTGCAGAAACTCCGCTGGCCGTCCTGTCAGCCGCTCAATGCGCTTGGCAATCGGCGGATGGGTGGAGAACAAGTTGCCGAAGCTCATACCACCCAACAGCGGCTGAATAATGAACAGGTGCGCCGTCGAAGGCGTCGCCACCATCGGCCGCCGCCGTGAATAGGCGTCGAGCTTCTGCAGAGCGCTAGCCAGAGCATAAGGATTTCCCGTGAAGTGCGCGCCGCTGGCGTCCGCCTGGTATTCGCGCGAGCGCGACACCGCCAGCTGAATCAGCGTGGCGGCAATCGGCGCGACAATCAACATCAGCAGCGCGCCCAGGCCCCCGCCGCGGTCGCGGTTATCGCTATCCATCCCGCCGAAAAACATCGCCCAGCGCCCCATGTAGCCAATGTAGGTGATGGCTCCCGCAATCGTCGCCGCAATCGAACTGATCAGGATGTCGCGGTTATTCACGTGACCCAGCTCGTGCGCCAGCACGCCTTCCAGTTCCTCGTCATTCAGCAGATCGAGGATGCCTTGGGTCACGGCGACCGATGCATGCTTCGGATTGCGTCCCGTGGCAAACGCGTTGGGCGAATCCGTCGGAATCACGTACATCTTCGGCATCGGGATGCCGATGCGCTGCGTGAGCCGCTCCACTGCCTGGTAGGCCCGCGGCAGCTCCTCGCGCGTAACCGGGCGCGCCCGGTACATGGCCAGCGCGATCTTGTCGGAGTAGAAATAGGAGACGAAGTTCATCACTGCGGCAAAGGCCAGCGCCACAAGCATGCCGTTCTGCCCGCCGAACGCGCGGCCAATAAACATCAGCAGCAGAGTTAAAGCTGTCAGCAGGAACGCGGTCTTGAATGTGTTACCCATTAATTTTCTACCTACTACATAGATGCCAACGGGGACTGAATCGGTGCAACCCTGCGGCCAGGGATGAGGCGCACTCCAGCGACTGCCGGTATGTGCAATCCGCGCTAAGCGACAGGAGTTGCAGGATGGCCTGGACTGCTAGCGGGCCCCAGCCGATTCGCGCTTGATGGCACGCTCCAGAGTATGGTCGAGGGCCGCCTTGGCCTTCTGGTATTCCTGCTGGGTGATATGGCCCTGCTTGTGCTCGACTTCGAGCTGAAACAGCTCTTCTTTGAGGGCATCAAGCAACGAGGCTGCCTTCGGCGGGCCGGGCTTCCGCGGAATAGAAGGTAGTTCCAGATCGCCGTCAATGTCGGACGCGGCAAAATCCGGCGCCCTGGCAGAGCGGGGCTGGCGCCTGGAAATGAAGATCGCGCCTCCGGCGAGCAGGACGAGGAAGCCACCCAGGATCGGCCAGCGATACTTGTCAAGCGGATCGGGAGCGTCGATCGGCGGACCCAGACCGCCTCCGGGGCGCATGTCCGTACTTGCAGCCCCGCTTGAAGCCTGATCTCCGGCTGCTTCCGGCCCCGCCGGCTGTGGAGTTCCCTGGGCATCAGCTTGCGGCTGGCTCAGCAGTCCTGTACCCGAAATGCTGAAGCCGAGCGACTGCCCCACCTGCGTGTTCGAAGCCACCTGCACTACGGCGTCGGACTGGCGGGGATCTTTCATGGACTGAAACGCAGTGCCCGGACCGGCAGCAAACTGCATGCTCTTGGGCAGCATGACCACGAAATGCTGGGTGCCGTAGAGCGGCTTCGGATCAACATTCAATTTCCCGCTGTATGGCATGTGGAAGACGACCTGAAACTGAGTCTCTCCCGGGCGCAACGGAAAAATGAAGGCGTAGCGGTTCTTCTGCTTCTGCGGAACCGGCGAGGTATTCAGCGGCTGTCCCCCGGAGGTTTGCGCATCGGCTGAGTCCACCACTGCGCCGTCGGGCAGGTAGAACTCGAAATTCTGGTCGTTCATCTGGGTACGCGGCGGCTCGGAAGAATTGTTCACCGCAAACAGGCGAATCCCCTGCAACTCGTTGCCCTGCGCCTGAAAGCGCATGACGTCGGCGGTGACGCTCAACGCGTCGATCTTCTTGGATACGTCATATACACTGACTTCGACCGAGGTGCTTCCGGGAGGCGCCATGCGGTGGTAGGTCACACCCTGATGGATCACCCGAATCAGATGCGGCGCGCCGGCATCATCAAGATTGAAGCTGAATTTGCCCTTGGCGTCAGCCTTGGTGCGCCCGCCTTCTTCCATACCCTGAGAGAGCTTGAGCAGAACCACTTCGTCCCCGGCGCCGGGCTTGTTCGAGGTGCCATTGGTGACCGTGCCGGTAAGAGTTTCAGCGGTGGCCAGAGCGCCGAAACAGAAAATTATGACCAGGAAGGTGAAAAGAGATTTCAGGGGCAGCAGCCTCAAAAGCGGGCTCCTTTATGGATGCGTGTGGTGGCGCGCGTCGCCAGCGCGGCTTCTTCCAGGCGCGAAATTTCGGCCAGGATTGCGGCTGCTTCTTCTTCGAGCGAAGCCTTCATCGCCAGGTAGTCGGAGTCCGGAAACTTTCCCGACTTATACTCGAAATTCAGGTCGCGAAGGTTTTCGTAGACCACCTCTTTGCGCTCTCTCAGGTAAGAGAGGCGGGTCTTCTGTGGACCCAAGTGGAGTTCACCGGGTAGATAAAACACGTAGAACAGGACGCTAACCGTGATCAGCGCGCAGGCAAGCAGGATCATAAGCCAGTCTCCTTCTGCGCCTGCTGGCGGAAGTGATCCAGTTCTGCGCCCTGCACGGGACGGATTCCATCGGCCAACGGCGGCGCAGGGCGCTTCTTCCATGCCCGTACGACGAAGTACACCGTCGCCAATCCCAGGACCAGAGCCAGGTAAGGCATGATCCAGGCCACGCGGTTGAAGCCGGTGTTGGTGGGGGCGGCGATGACGGTTGTACCGTAGTTCTGCACGAAGGCTTGCATGATCAGGTCGTCATTGTCGCCGCGTTGGACAGCGGCCATGAGCTCACCGCGCATCTTGTCGGAGTAGGCGCAGCCTACGTGATTGCACTCCAACAGGATCTGACTGCACCCGCAGACGCACATCATGCGGTGGCCGATGCTGTTGAAGCGGCTGGAGATGTCGTCGCCAGCGCCCATGGTGGCATAGACGGCGACCAGCAGCAGTCCGACCTGCAGCCCGCGAGTCAGCTTCGACTTCGAAATATGCGGCATCAGTCACCCGCCCCTACGGGTTCGGCTTCCACCCGGGCGGGAGCGGTCACTCGCACCGGGGCTACATTGGGGAACAGGGCCAGGATGGTTCCTGCAATCATGATCCATACTCCGATCCAGATCCATGCCACCAGCGGATTCAAGTGCGCCTTGATGATGGGGCGTCCGGTATCGAGGTTCTCGCCTTCATAGACGAGGTAAAGGTCTTCCTTCAGGGTGGAGCGGTTGGCCACCATGGTCGCCGGTTGCTGGCTGGCTTTGTAAAAGCGCCGCTCGGGATACATGGTGTCAATCTGTCTTGCCGCCCTTGAACACGTCGATGATCGCCCACTCACTGCCATAGTTCGGGCTTGTCTTCCTGCGTGTAGGAGCGGCAGACCAGGGTGTAAGGGCCGATGGCCATCTTGTCGCCGTAAGCCCATCTCCTGCTCTGTGTCCATGTTGAAGGCGGAACCGGCGAACCCGATCATCACCACGACCACGCCGAAGTGGACGATGTAACCGCCGTAGCGGCGGGTGTTGCGGTGCCCCAACTGCGCCATTGAAGCCAGCAGATTCTGCCCGGTGTGCCGGCTGATCACGCGGCCGCCGCGAACAAACTCCATGATGACGGTGAACGCCACCAGCGCCGACAGCATGATGGTCACCAGTGAGTACAGGTAGGACGAGTCCTGCCAGGGCCGCAGACCGAATGCCACCAGCACGATGCCCAGCAGCAGCGCGCCCACGGTAGGCCACATGAAATTGCGCTTGATGCTCTCAAGCGAAGTCCTGCGCCAGGCCAGCAGCGGTCCGACTGCGGTCAGCAGCAGCAGCAGCAGCGCCACCGGAATGTTCACCCGGTTAAAGAACGGCGGGCCGACGGTGACTTTGTGGCCTTGCACCCACTCCGACAGGATGGGGAACAGCGTCCCCCACAGCACAGTGAAGCAGGCCACCAGCAGAAGCAGGTTGTTGAACAGGAAGCTCGACTCGCGGGAGACCAGCGACTCCAACTTGTGCTCGCTGCGCAGATGCGACCGGTTCTTCACGATAGAAGTAGAGGCAAACGGCGACGGTGATGGCCAGGAACACCGACAAACCAATTGCCGATGGAAGATTGCGCGAACGCATGGACCGAGCTGACCACGCCGCTGCGGGTGAGGAAGGTGCCGAAAATCGAAAGCAGGAATGTCGCGAAAATCAACCACATGTTCCACACCTTCAGCATGCCGCGCTTCTCCTGCATCATGACCGAATGCAGGAACGCGGTGCCCGTCAGCCATGGCATGAGAGAGGCGTTCTCCACCGGGTCCCATCCCCAGTAGCCGCCCCAGCCCAGCACGGAGTAAGCCCAGTGCATCGCCCAGGAAAACTCCGCAGGTAAGGAAGCCCCAGGTCACCATCGTCCAGCGGCGGGTGATGTGGATCCACTTTTCACCCGGGTACCGCATGATCAGCGCTCCCAGGGCAAAGGCGAACGGGACGGTGAACCCCACGTAGCCCAGATAGAGCATGGGCGGATGGATCACCATCTCGGGATATTGCAGCAGCGGATTCAGTCCGCTGCCGTCCGGAGGCAGCGATGCCCTGTCATGATTCGCGAACGGAGGCGCGGCAAAATTCAACAGCAGCAGAAAAAAGACCTGTACGGCCGCGATGATGACCGAGGCATAAGCGAACAGTCGCGCGTCCGTCTTGTGCCGCAGGCGCAGCACCAAGCCGTAGGCCGCCAGCAACAACGACCAGAACAGCAGCGAGCCTTCCTGTCCCGACCACAGCGTGGCGAACTTGTAGGGAGCGGGCAGGTCGCGATTGCTGTGGTGAAAGATGTAAGCGATGGAGAAATCGTTCTGGAACGCGGCGATGACGAGGACCAGCGCAGCCAGAAAGACGATGGCGAAAGTGGCGATACCGGCGCGGCGGGCGGTTTCACTGATGCGGTCGGAGCCAGGACCAGGCCGGACCAGAGCAAACGCTCCGGCAAGAAAACAATAAGCACTCAACGCCAAGGCGAGCAGGAGCGCAAAACTACCTAATTGTGACATTGCAAGACCTGGGCCCTATTTTTTCAGAAAACCACCCTGGGGGCAACCGGCATCCGCGCCAGAAGGCCCTGGGATGGAAATCGGCCCGCTGGGGCGGCAGTGGGGCCCTGCCATCCAGCTCGATTTTGGCATTGTAGAGTGAAAATTTGCAGGCGACAGAAGTTCCCGCCACTGCGGAGCGAACAACAAGCGACGGGCTGGCCGATATCTAAACCGTAAGCTGATGGTTGTAGCGGGCCATCACTTCCCGTTCTGCAACCGCCCAGTCCTCACGCTCGTGTCCGGGAGTGCATCCCCGTTGTTCGTAAAGTTCATAGGCGCGGCGGCGGATTTCCGCCTCCAATTCATGTGGAATTGCGGCCTGAGTCATCTCCTGGTCCATCACGGCAGTGCTGGCCGAGGAATCAGGGGTTGCTACATTCTTGGTTCGGGAAGTCCCATTTTTCGGGGTTCTGGCTCTGGGCATATCTGGTTTACTCCTGACAAATATTAAATATTAAGGTTGCAATACAACAACATAGTGAAAGCCGCGGTATCTAGGAGTACCTGCAGAATGCTCCATAGTCCGGTGGCGAATTATGAACTCATACTAAACCGGATCGCCTGTGGATGCGCCAGAGCTTAGGGGAAAATTTTTTCTATCCGGCATCTAAAAAGGAAATCGGGAATGTTACTGATGAATTAATGAAAATCGTGCGAAGTGGTCTCCGCCTGGGTGACTCGCAGTGGCATTACCCGCTGGGCTTTGACAGAAATAACGTTATCCTGGTTTTGCAGTACTCCTTCGACAATCAAAAACCTCTCGGCTGTCACCAGTAAACGATTTCTCTGAAATAAGTCAGGGGTAATGATGGCGTTGGAGACGCCGGTTTCGTCCTCCAGGCTGAGGAAAACAAATCCACGAGCGGTTCCGGGACGCTGGCGGGCGATCACGCAGCCGGCAATCCGCAGATAGCGGCCATTGGGGATATCTTTAAGATCCATAGCGCGATAGACCTGCATTCGGTTCATCCGCGCCCGGTGATAGGCCATGGGATGAGGCCCGACAGTAAGCCCGGTGCCGTGAAAATCGGCCACCAGGCGCTCTTCGTGGCTCATGGCTTGCAGCGGAGACTTCGCATCCGGCTCGGCCAGCTCTTCCAGCAACGGCCCCGAGGAGCGGACGGCGCGCTCCACTTCCCAAAGGGCATCGCGGCGATGGAAGCTATTGGCGGTCGGCGATCCAATCCTGTTCAGCGCCCCGATCGCCGCGAGTGTATTCAGCTCGTCTTTTCTCAATTCCGGCACCCGCCGCGCCAGGTCGTGGACTGAAAGGAAGGGAGTCCGGTCCCGCTCCCGCACCACAGCATGGGCCGCTTCTTCGCGCAATCCACGCACGTAGCGCAGTCCGAGACGGAGGGCGAGTTCGCGGTTCTGAGTTTCCAGTTTCTTTCTGCGGGAGATACTTTCTGCGCAACGCGGCTCGGTCGAAACCTGACACTCGAAATTCGGAACTGGACTCAACGTGCAGTTCCACTCCGACTTCATCACATCCACCGGCAGCACTTTCAGCCCGTGGCGTTGAGCATCTTTGACGATGGTGGAAGGATGATAAAAACCCATGGGCTGATTGTTCAGCAGGGCCGCGGTAAATGCGGCGAGATAGTGGCATTTCAAGTAAGCGCTGGCATAGGCGATCAACGCAAAGCTGGCGGCGTGCGACTCGGGAAATCCGTACAGCGCAAACGAAGTGATGGAGAGAATGATCTGCTCCTGCGCCTCCTGCGAGATGCCGTTGTGGTTCATGCCGGAGCGCAGCTTGGCTTCGATCTCTTTCATGCGCTTTTGGGAGCGCTTGAATCCCATGGCGCGGCGCAGTTCTTCCGCTTCGCCTCCGGTGAAGTTCGCGGCGATCATGGCGATGCGCAGCAGTTGCTCCTGAAACAGCGGCACGCCCAGAGTGCGCTCCAGCACCGGCTCGAGCGAGGGATGAGGATAGACAACTTTCTCCCGTCCCTGCCGCCGCTGCAGATAGGGATTCACCATCTGCCCCACAATCGGCCCCGGGCGGATGATCGCGACCTGCACCACGATGTCGTAGAAATGCTGCGGCTGCAGGCGCGGCAGGCACGACATCTGCGCGCGGCTTTCGATCTGGAACATCCCGATGGTGTCGGCTTTCTGCAAAGCCGAATACACTTCGGGATCGTCCGCCGGCAGGTGAGCGAGATCCACTTCTTCGTCGTAATCTTTGCGGATCAGCTGGATCGAATCTTCGAGCACCGCCATCATGCCCAGACCGAGCAGGTCCACTTTAATGATGCCCAGATCGGCGCAATCGTCTTTATCCCATTGCACCACCACGCGCCCCGGCATGGAGGCGGGCTCCAGCGGCACCACCGAATCGAGCTGCCCCTGGCAGATCACCATGCCGCCGGAGTGCTGGCCGAGATGGCGCGGCAAATCCTGAATGGCGACGCACAGCTCGAAATACTTGCGCAGCCGGGGATGGCGGAGATCGAGCCCGGCATCGTGGAAACGGTGATCGAAGGTGTCGTGCTCATCGCGGTACTCCCAGCTGGAAACGGCGGCCGAAACTTTGTCGAGTGTTTCGGGATCGAAGCCCAGCGCCTTGCCCATTTCCCGGGAGGCCATGCGGCTGCGATAAGTAATGACGTTGGCGGTCATGGCCGCGCCGCGCTCGCCGTAACGCTTGTACAGATATTGAATGACGCGCTCGCGCTGGTCGCCGCTGGGCAGATCGAGATCGATGTCGGGCCACTCGCCGCGCTCTTCGGAGAGAAAGCGTTCGAAGAGCAGTTCCATGCCGACGGGATCGACCGCGGTGATGCCGAGCGAATAGCAGACCGCGCTGTTGGCGGCCGATCCGCGCCCCTGCACCAGAATTTTTTGCTCGCGGCAGAAACGCACCAGGTCCCAGACGATCAGGAAATATCCCGCAAGCTCGAGTTTTTCGATCAGGTGCAACTCGCGCTCAATCTGGCGGCGGGCGCGGCTTTTGAGGTCCTGCGTGCCGCGGCCATAGCGCTGCTGGAAGCCTTCGCGGGTGCGCTCGCGCAGGAAAGACATCATGGTCTCGCCCTCCGGCACGGGATATTTCGGGAACTGGTAGCCGAGGTCTTCGAGGGTGAATTCAAGGCGGGAAGAAAGCTCCTGCGTGTTGGCGATGGCATAAGGAAGATCGGCAAAGAGGCGTTCCATTTCATCTGGAGGCTTTAAGTAGCGCTCTGAGTTCAGCGAGAGCAACCTTCCCGCGGTGGCCAGTGTGCGGTGATAGCGGATGGCGGTAAAGACGTCGCACAGCTCGCGCTGCCCGCCGGTGGCGTAACAGACGCCGTTGGTGGCCAGCAGCGGAAGCCTAAGTTGGCGGGCGATTTCAACCGCGGCTGCGTTGCGCGCCTCCTGCCCGCGCCGGAAATGACGCTGCAGTTCGATATAAACGTTGTCTTTGCCGAAAAGGTGGACAAGATGGTCCACCGCGCGGCGGGCCTCGTCCATTCCGCCACGGGCCATTGCATTCGCCAGCGGCCCGTCATCACCCCCGGTCAGGCAGATCAGGCCCGCGGCGTGTTCCTGCAATTCATTGGAGAAGACCGCGCCCTCTTCTTTTTTGGCGCGGAGCTTCATCTTGGTAATCAGGCGGCAGAGGTTCTGGTATCCGGCGCGGGAAGAGACCAGCAGGGGCAGGCGGGATTCGTCACAATTTTCACCCCCGAGACACGGGGTCACAGAGGAATTTCTTTGCTTTAATGTTTTGAAGTTCTCTGTGTCTCCGCGCCTCGGTGGTGAAAAGAGTTCGCAAGTCACTTCCGCGCCGATATGAGCTTTCACTCCCGCCTTCCCTGCCGCCATGTGAAAGCGGGGTGCGCCGTAGACCCCATTGCGGTCGAGCAGCGCCATCGCCGGCATGTGCAACCCAGCGCAGCGGGAAATCAGATCTTCCGGCAGAGAAGAACCTTCCAGAAAACTGAAGGCGGAACGGGCATGGAGCTCGATGTACATCGCGGTTACAACATTGGGAATCGGGATTCACCACAGAGGCGCCAATCATCAAATTCACATTACAAAATTCCTCTCAGTCGTAGCCTCCTTCCACCAGCCACTGCCCGCTGAGCAGGTCACGCACCAGGCGATAGAGAGCGACCCCATTTTTTTCTTGTAATGCAATGTCCCATTCGTCACGCGTCCAGCCGTGATGCTCCCACCAGCCGCCGGAAGAGCGCCAGGGGCCGGCGGTCCATAGAATCTCTCCCTGCATTTCTTCCCGCTTGGGACACACAATGCGCGCCGGCTTTCCCTCGCGTACCGTGACCGACGCCTGCACTGCCGGACGAAAGATGCGCAGGGCGGTAACCAAATCCGGGGCATGCTCTGTATGTCCGGCACTGTTTGAATCTTTATGTCCGCCACTCGAGTTCGGCTTGGTCTCCTGCGGCTCTCGCGGGGCAAAACGCTGCATGCGGAATCCATGGGGATGATGCGTGTCCAGCAACTCCACCGCGCCGACTTTGCCTTCGCCCACAATGCCGGCGATCCGGGCCATGGTGAGTTCGAGTTTTTCCGGTTCCGGCGATGGGGGCAGAAACAGCCCGCCTTGGGCTGATCGCGGACGCACCGGCTCAGCGGCAAGATGAATTCTTATGATGGGCGCTCCCGGCGGATGCGATTTCAAATCCAGCTGCAGCAGCTTGAGAAAGATTTTGGGATCGATCAGCGGCACCGGCAATTGCAGCATCCGGTGAAAGCGAGTGCAGCCGTGAGCATCTTCATTCAGCCTGGAGTGATCGCGGGGCGGCCGGCCTTGTCCGCCTTCGTATGCCGGCATCTCCACTTCTGCGTCCGTATGCCATCCATTCAGCAGCTCGAGTGTCAGCCGCAGCTCCTGCGTCGCCAGTGAGCGCGACCACAAGCGCGCACACAATTGATCGAGTAGGCCGCTGAGCAAGAATGCAAGTGGTTCGAGCAACACCAGGGGATGCTCCAGTTCCATTGCCTCCTCAAACACCAGCAGCGGCTCGACTGGAACCAGGGTGCGCGAGGTTGCGCCAGAAGCCAGCTTTTGCAGATGGAGCCCGTCCTGACCCAGCCGTTCACTGACGGCGATTTCCGGCAGAGCTGCAAAGGCGCGGCACGTTGCAATGCCCCAGCGCTCGAGCGTGTCGAGGATTCCGAAAGTCCGCTCGGCACGCCGGGTAGCATCCTTATCTTTCTGGTTGCCGGCAGGAAACGCTGGGCCGCCGGCAGCGGCCGCGACCAGCACCTCAATTGGCAGGCTTCCCAGGTGTTCGGCTTCTTTTCCGGGAGCAATAACGGTCACGCCTGTAAAACCATTTGCGGCAAGCATGGCAGTATCGGGATTTGAAGCCACGGCCACATTGGCTTCGAGACCGAGTTCGGAAGCGCGGCGCGCGATGTCGCGGGCGATTTTCGCGGCAGAACCGAAGAGCGATTCGAGTCCGTCGAGGTCGAGAACAATGGTGTCGGGAGCGGTATCTTCCACTCGCGGCGAGAATGATTGCGCGCAATCCAGCAGAGCCGCATGGGCCGCGGATTCCTGCAGCACAGATCGAGCCCGCAATACCAGTCCGTCACAAGCTTCGGCTTGCAGCTTACTCATTCCCGGTTCCACTCCGGCTTCACGCGCTGCCTGGTTTACGACGAACACTTTTTGCAATGGAGGCTTGCCTTCGAGCACTGCCACCGGCTGCGAGCGCAGCAGAGGTTCGATGCGCAGCAATGCTTCCACCGGAAAATCAGGGACGAAGATGCAGGCGAAAGTCATGGGAGGTTGTGGTCCTTCGTCGTTGGTCGTTGCGGTTGATGGCGGTTTTTAGATTTTGAGGGGCTATTTTCTTCCCTATTACTCCGGCACCGACCATCAAACGGTTCATCCTGCTCTTGCAGCCTTTGTGGCAAATGCCGTTCGCACCGAGGCTGCCGGCTTGCGCTCCAGCCGGGAGCGCAGCACTTCGCCTTCGATTTCGAGCCCTTCCAGAACTCGCGCGTGCGATGGCACAAGCAAAGTCGGTTCTTCTCGCGACTCCGTTCCCACTAGCTGAAATCCCAGCGCAGAGAACTGTGAGCTGACGGCCGAGAGCTGAGAGCTGCCGCCCGAAATCTGGCATTCCGGCGCCTGGCCGCCAACGCCCACTGACCGCCGGGTCACCGCCGATGCCTGCATTCTCAGCAGCAGCGCGGCGCAAGTCTGCGCACACGCAACTCGCGTGATCACAAACAGCACCGTCGCAGTGCGTTCCACCGCCCGCTGAAAGCGGAACCACGAAGTCAGCGGAATCCGCCGCGCCGTCTTCACCGGCACATCTCCCAAATCAATCGCCACCATCCCAAAGCCGCCGCTCTGTAAAAGCAGGTCCGTCACCCGCAAAGCCTGCTCCACCGGAGTCTCCATAAACAGGCTTTGTGTTTTGTTCTTCTCTGTGATCCTCCGTGCCCCCTGTGGTGAATGCTTTTTGAGACTCTCCCCACCACTCCCCCCGCACCGAACCCACAACAACCGTTCCCGATCCACTCCCGCGGCCTCGGCCGAGTGCGGATGCAATGCATCGCAGGCATCCACCAGGGCGCAGGCTTCCTGCCGCCGGGTGGCCGCCGCCAGCGCCGCCAGCAGCAGGCTGGTGCGGCCCGAAGAAGTGCCGCCCCGCAAATTTCAGTCAGGCATCCCCGGGGAAGCCCCCCGGTCAGCGCGTCAATCGCCGCCACTCCGCTCGAAACCATCTCCGGCGCCGGCCGCACCTCCAACCGCGAAGCCGGAGTCACTCCCGCCAGCTTGGGCAGGGCTGAGAGTTGCCGCGCCAGGGCCGGGCCTTTTTTCGGTCCAAGGCGTCGTCAGAAAAAACAAAATCGCCCATGGCTGGAATGGAAGCGAGCTGCGAAGACATAAAGACCTCTGATTCAGGGAACGGTATTTCAGGGAACACCAGGCGGGATAACCTGGAGGCGGATCAGAATAGCGACTTCTGAGTAGTTTCGCTTTTTATTCGCCTAGGCAGGATTCTGCTACTTGCGGGGAAGGCTTGTCAAGCGGGGTTTTTTGAGGACTGAAAACAAACAGCAATCATTCTCATTCTGCGCGGTCCGCCCAATACTCTGCTGAAGTCACCACCGGGATGACCTCGAATTCCACCAGATCATCCCAGTTCCTGATCCAGCTTTCGAGCAACTCGGAATGTGGCGCCTCCATGATCTGAAAGCAACGCACGGCGGCGGAATCCATCCAGTTGGCATGATAAGTCACGCCCTCGGGCATCATGCCGCCTTTCTCTCTGAAGCGCTGTCCTACCGCACTGGCATCGCCGTTCCGAAAGTGTTCAATCACCGTGAAAAGATGGCGGGAGTGTACTCCAGCGATGAGACGCAGATTAGGAATCTCCGCCTGAAAGAGATCGCCCTTCTCCATCAGAGTTCTCCTAAGCGCTGGCAAATCAGTCACCTAAACTTTCCCCGTCGCTGCACCGATAAGGAACCCCCGGGGCGGCGCAATCGGGGAGGAAATTGCTCTGCGAATTTCTGTCCGCCGGCTTCCTTGAGACCGCGTGGCTAGATCTCACACCAGACTCTAATGTTCACCATTATTGGCATCCTGATAGTTTTTGGCGCTGTGGCAGGCGGGTACCTGATGGAGCACGGCAACCTCAAGGTGCTCCTGCAGCCGGCGGAACTGCTGATTATCGGAGGTGCAGCCATCGGCACGGTGCTGGTGGCCAATCCGCTGCACATCCTCAAAAAGATTGCTGCCGGCGTGGCCGGCGCCTTTGGCGGCTCGAAGTTCGGCAAGCAGCGCTACCTCGATACGCTCAAGACCATGTACGACCTGCTCAACAAGGCGCGCCGTGAAGGATTGATGGCGCTTGAGGCTGATGTGGAAGACCCGGGCAAAAGCCCGATCTTTTCGAAAAATGCCGCCTTTGTGAAAGACCATCACGTGCGCGATTTTGTCTGCGACACCCTGCGCATGGCCATCACGCGGAACCGAGACTTTCGATCTCGACCAGTTGCTGGAGCTGGATATGGAAGTGCATCACCACGATTCCAGCCAGCCGGTTTCAGCTCTCAGCACCATGGCCGATTCGTTGCCGGGCCTGGGAATTGTGGCCGCGGTATTGGGCGTGGTCATCACCATGGGCGCTCTGGGCGGGCCTCCGGAAGAGATCGGACATAAAGTCGCCGCGGCCCTGGTGGGCACCTTTCTCGGAATCCTGCTCTGCTACGGCCTGATCGGTCCGATCGCCTCCAACATGGCCAAAAGCGCGGACGAGGAGCACGCCTATCTGCATGTGTTGCGGGTGCTGATGATCTCCTTCCTGAAAGGCTCGGCGCCGATTCTGGCGGTCGAATTCGGGCGGCGGGCGATTCCCGGACACGTGCGGCCCTCATTCCAGGAAGTGGAAAAGATCTGCCGCAGCGGCGGAGCGGGCGAGGCTGCTCCTGCGGCTGCCGCTGCTTCGGCGTAAGGCGTAACCCCAGGAATCTCACCCATGGACAAGGCCCGGCCCATCATCATCGTCAAAAAGAAAGGCAGTCATGGTGGCCACCACGGCGGCGCCTGGAAGGTGGCGTATGCCGATTTTGTCACTGCAATGATGGCCCTGTTCATTGTGCTCTGGCTGATGAACAGCAGCAAACAGATTCAGGAAGCCGTCGGCGGCTACTTCAAAGATCCCTCCGGCACCTCGAAGATGGTGGGAACCGACCAGCGCGGGTCCGGGGCCAACTTCACGCTCAAAAAGGACGACATGCCGAAGCTCAAGGAGCAGTTGCAGAAAGAGCTGCGCCGCATGGCCGATTTTGACAAGCTGAAGAACCAGATCGAAATGACGGTAACCGCCGAGGGACTGCGGATCGAACTGCTGGAAAGCGCGAACGGAACCTTCTTCGACAGCGGCAGTCCTCACCCGAACGGCGCCGGCAAGGAACTGCTCGGGCTGCTGGCCCAGGAACTGGGCAAAGTTCCTAACAAGCTTTCAATTGAGGGACATACCGATTCCAAGCCTTATGCCGGCAAGACTGATTACGGTAATTGGGAGCTCTCCACAGACCGCGCTAATGCGGCCCGGCGTCTCATGCAAGAGGATGGAGTGCGCACCGATCAGGTGGCGCAGGTTCGCGGCTTTGCCGACCAGCTCTTACGGAACCCGAAGGATGCGCTCGATCCCTCGAACCGGCGCATTTCGGTGATCGTGCAGTACCTGCAGAAGAACAATGACGGATCGGGCGCATCGGCTGAGGTACCTGCTCAAACCCAACCGCCCGCAGAAACGGCACCGGAAAAGAAGGCCGAGTAGGTCAGTTAGTCCCTTCTATGTAACGAACGTTTAACTCCGCGAATCAAACGAGTCAACCCTTTCAATCTGCGCTCAATGTTCGAATTTCGACCATAGTGTACGGAATGAGGACAGACAGGCCCGCTCATTTTCCTGCCACGTTGAAAAAAGAAACAAGGGAATTCATAGAGTTACATGAGCCGGAGATTAAGGCTCTCTAATTGCAATGGTTCGCAGGTTACTGCAAGCAGCTCCGATCGATTCGTCCCCCTCGTTCGTGATCGATCCCTCTTAACTTAATTGGGGCGTGCAAGCGCCTCGCGAATGAACCGACGTGCAACGGGATGGTGCGGAGGGAAATGCCTCTCCCCAGCATCCGACTCCAGGGGAAAGTTCTCGATGCAAGAAGCCAGTGTTCCTTCGCCCTCCTTAGCGTCTTCTACTCATCCACATGTTCTGGTCGCCGAAGATGATGTTCCACTCGCCCAGTTTCTGAAGCGGGGATTGCAGAATAATTATTCGGTGGACGTGGTTCACGACGGAGACTCGGCGGCCCAGGCTGTCCGCGGGTCACAATACGATCTGCTGGTTCTGGACCTGAATCTCCCGAAGATCGACGGCATGGAACTGCTGAACCAGTTGCGTCCTACCATGCCGAACCTGCCGGTGCTGGTTCTTACCGGGCGTGCGCGACTGGAAGACCGGGTCATGGCGCTCGATAGCGGCGCCGACGACTGCCTGACCAAGCCCTTTTCGTTCCACGAGCTTTCCGCCCGCATTCGGGCGTTAATGCGCCGCAATGGAAGGAATTCCGCCCGCATCATTCAGGTTGGAGATCTGGTGCTCGATCGCGAGGAGCTCCGCGTAGAACGCGGCGGCAAGCGGCTGGACCTCACGTCCAAGGAATTCTCAGTGCTGGAATGCCTGATGATAAACGCCCGGCGCCCGGTGACCCGGGCCATGCTGATGGAATACGTGTGGAAGGCCGCTTACGACGCCAGCACGAATTTGGTGGATGTTTACGTCAAATATGTCCGCGACAAGATCGACGGCGGCTTTCCGGTCAAGCTGTTGCGCACCATTCGGGGAGTGGGCTACGTGGTGGCGGAGAACTAGCCGATGCCCATTTCTTCAGGAAGTTCGGAGCGGGAGGTTCTGTCTCGCGACGAGATCACGCAGGCGGTTTCGCGCAGCCTGCACGATCTGGCGCAGCCGCTGACCGTGCTGCAAGGCTCGCTGGAGCTCGCGCTGATGCAGGCGGAGACGATTGAGCAATGCCGCGAAGCCATGACAACCGCGCTGGCGGAAGCGGAACGGGTGATTGCAGGACTGAAACGGGCGCGGCATCTGGTCCGGCTTCAGACTGCTTCGGAGAGGACAGTCAGAGATTCGAAAGGGGCCCTGGTCCATGTCTAGTGTGCTGGCAACGCAAAATGTAGAGGCAGGTATTTCGCGTCATGCAGCAAGAACGGGTGTATTGGTCGTAAGCACGAACCAGGAACTTCGAAAAGAAACTCTGTCGCGGCTGCTTTCCCGTCGCTGGGCAGTCGAAGAAGCGGCCAGCGGAGCCGGAGCGCTCGAAAAGATCGACGCAGGCGATATTTCGCTGGTTCTGCTCGACCCGGCGCTTCCCGACCTGCGAGTCGAAGAGTTCAGGGAAATTGTGCAAGCCCACTATCCCGCCATAGAGATCGTCCCCATCAATCCTCATACCGGGCAGCCCCTGGCAGCGGCGCATGCGGCGGACTCGGAGTATTCCGCGCTGGTGCAGGAGATCGAACGTGGCGGGCCATACCGTGCCGAGGCCGGCATAGTTGGTACAACCCAGGACGATCACCTTTCCGAGTGCGGGCTGCCGGGCTTCGTGGGCTCGACGCCGGCAGTGAAGCGCATCGGCAGTGTAGTCCGCCTGGTCGCGCCACGCGACACCACCGTCCTGATTACGGGCGAAAGCGGCACCGGCAAAGACCTCGTGGCGCAGGCAGTCCATCACCTCAGCCTGCGCCGGCTTAAGCCATTCGTGGTCATCAACTGCGCCGCCATTCCCGAGCCTCTGCTCGAGGCGGAGTTGTTCGGGTTCGTGAAGGGCGCCTTCACCGGGGCGGTGCAATCGCGCATCGGCCGTATCCATGCCGCGCAGGGCGGCACGCTCTTTCTGGATGAAATTGGGCGACCTGCCGCTCGGATTACAGTCTAAGCTGCTTAGATTTCTGGAGCAGGGCGAAGTGCAGCGGCTGGGCAGTTCGGATACGTTCCGCGTCGATGTCCGGGTGGTGGCGGCCACAAATTCCAGCCTTCGCCGGCTGGTGCAGGAAAAAGCCTTCCGCGAAGACCTCTTCTACCGGCTGTCGGTCTTTCCGCTGGAACTCCCTCCGCTGCGGGAACGCATGGACGACCTGCTCAAGCTGGCGCAAACCTTTCTTTCGAAGTTCTGCTCGCGCAGCGTGGTCCTGAGTTCCACAGGCCGCAGACCTGCTGCAGCAGCACACCTGGCCGGGAAACGTGCGCGAAGTGCGCAATGTGATGGAACGCGCGAGTATTCTGCTGGGCCAGGGATTCGAGATTCGGCCGGAACACATTGTGATCTAATCTGCTCCTCATTCAGGGCTGCAACTCTCGCGAGTTGCAGCCATTTTCTTTGGCACGATCCGTGCATTCTGACTAGGCAGATGTTGCCTACTTCTCATTCCGCTCCAATGAACTCCGCGCTCGATCTGGGATGTGCTCCCGAGCCCGCGCTGGCCGATGCTTTCGCGGCATTTACCGCCGCCGCGGGCCGGCTGGAATTCTCCTATCAGCAGCTTCAGTCGGAAGTGGCGCGGCTGCGTGAGGAACTGGAAGACCGCAATGCGGCGCTGACTTCCAGCCTGGCGGAAAACGAAAAGATGCGGCTGGCGCTCGCCAGAATTCTGCAAGCGCTGCCTTGCGGGGTGGTGGTGCTCGAAGATGGCAATCGGGTGGGATTCATGAATCCTGAAGCCACGCGCCTGCTTGAATCGAATGACGACAATGCCGGCAATGAAGTTACGCGGGCTCTGCTCACCCGGGTGCAGCGGGCCGAGCGGCACGAGCAGGAGCTGTGCATCAGGAATGGCGATAAGAAACGTTGGATCGTCGTCCGTTCGGCCGGGGTATGCGGGACGGGGCTGAATTCTTCCGAGGGTTTGAGCGGCGCTGCAGCGCAAGAGACTGTGCTCATCCTGCGTGATATCACTCTGCAACGCCAGATGGAATCGGAGCGGGAGAAGACTCGCGGCCTGATTGCTCTCGCCGAAATGTCTTCGGTGCTGGCCCACGAAATTCGCAATCCTCTGGGCAGCCTTGAATTGCTGACCGGGCTGCTGATGAGTTCTCCGGAAATCGGTCCCGAGCAGAAGCAGTGGGTCGAGCATCTGCAAGCCGGCCTGCGGTCCTTATCGGGCACGGTCAACAACGTTCTGCGGACGCATGCGATGGGTGCGCCGATCCTGGTTCCCTTGAACTTGGCCACCGTCCTGCGCGAGGCCGTCACCTTCATCCGGCCGCTGGCCGAGCAGACCGGAATCGTCATCTCTCTCGAAGAAAGTCTCCACGCAGCCGAGATCGCCGGAAACGCCGGAGAGCTGCAGCAGGTCATCCTCAATCTGGCCCTGAACGCCTTCCGCCACACCGACGCCATGGGTCAGGTGAAGATCGCCGCCAGTTTGCAGCAGCAAGGCGCGCGCAGGATCGCAGTCGTCGAGTTCACCGATACCGGCTGCGGAATTCCTCCCGAAAATCTCGAGCGCGTTTTCGATTCCGGCTTCAGCACTAGCGGCCACAGCCCCGGCCTCGGACTCGCCGTCTCCCGCAAGATCGTGCAGCAGCACGGCGGAAGCATCACCGTAAGCAGCCACGTGGGCGCAGGAACCACTTTCCGCATGGAGTTCCCGACTTTATGAATGCCGACCCCAACCGCTCAGTGCTGGTGGTGGACGACGAAGCCGGAATGCGCCTCGCCTTGCAGGCCAGCTTTCAACGCGACGGCTGGAGAGTGGAAACCGCCGGCGGCGCAGCCGAAGCCATCCGCAAGTTCGAGCAGCGCCGCTTTCCCCTGGTCGTCACCGACGTCCGCATGCCCGATGGCGACGGCTTCCACGTGATGCGAACGGTGCGCAAGTCGGCCCCCGAAACCGCGGTCATCATTCTCACCGCATTCGGCAATGTGCCCGACGCCGTGCAAGCCATGCGCGGCGGCGCTTGCGATTACCTGACCAAGCCAATTTCCTTCGAGCAGCTGCAGGGCGCGGTCGGCCGCGTCATGCAGCAGCGCAATGCCTCAGTGCAGCCGGAAAAAACTCGCCAGCTGGAAATCATCGGATCATCCGCCACCCTCTTGCGCACTCTGGAGCGCGCCCGCCACGCCGCCCGCACCAGCGCCGACGTCCTCATCGAAGCCGAAAGCGGCACCGGCAAAGGAAGTATTGGCCCGCTACATCCACGAAACCAGCGAGCGCAGTGACAAGCCGTTTATCGCGGTGAACTGCGCCGCGTTGCCGGAACACCTGCTGGAGAGCGAGCTATTTGGCCACGTCAAAGGTGCTTTCACTGGAGCCACCGCAGCCAAGGCTGGCAAGTTTGAACTGGCCGCCGGAGGAACCCTGCTGCTCGACGAGATCGGCGAAATGCCGCTCAGCCTCCAGCCGAAATTGCTGCGCGCCCTGCAGGAGCGCGAGTTCGAGCGGCTGGGCGACACCCGCACAGTGAAGGTTGATATCCGCATAATTGCCACCACCAATCTGGCGCTGTTGCGGATGGTCGAGGAAGGCCATTTTCGCGCCGACCTCTATTACCGCCTGAACGTGGTGCCTCTGAGCTTGCCCACACTGCGCGAGCGACGAGAAGACATTCCTGCACTGGCCGAATTTTTCACCGCGCGGTTCGCTGCCCAGACCGGCCGCACTACCCCGGCCCTCCATCCTGATTTCGTGGCTGGGCTGCAGCAGCAGGACTGGCCGGGAAACGTCCGCGAACTGGCCAACTTCATACGCCGGGTGCTCACCCTGAGCCAGGATGCAGTGATCGGACCGGAATGCCTGGGAACAGATTTTTTGCCGGCAGCTCCGAAGAAAACCGGTGTTGCTGAAATCTCGGTGCGCGCCGGAACCGCGATGAAAGATCTCGAAAGGCGGCTGCTCGAGTCTACTTTAGAAATCACCCGCGGCAACCGCACTCGCGCCGCTGAGATGCTGGGCATCAGCCTGCGCACCATCCGCAACAAGATTCGTGAATACGGCCTGCCGCCGAGGAGGTACGCCCAGTCATGACACGGCATTCAACTGCTCGAAAAGTTTCTCAACCTGATCTCCCAGCGCCAGCAGACCGTGGTCACCAACATGGCGAACGTGGATACGCCTGGCTTCCGTACCCGCGACTTCGATTTTCGCGCCGAATTGCAGCGCGCCGTCCAGCGGCAACGGCGTGCCCGGCGCGGAGCCGATGCTACGTCCGGTTTCCGGACTGCTGGAGCGGCCTGACGGCAACAACGTCAACCTCGACCGCGAGAGCCTTCTGCTGGCCGAAACGCAAATGCAATTCAAGATCGGCGTGAGTCTGGTTCGTTCCGAATTTCATCGCCTGCTGACCGCGATCAACGAAGGGAAATACCGAATGGGCATGTTTTCGACATGCTGGAAATCAGCGGCTCCGCGCTTGCGGCCGAACGCCAGCGCGCGGAAGTTGTCGCCGCCAACATGGCCAACGCCAACACCACGCACATGGCGGCATGGAAAGCGGCCCGTATAAGCGCAAGGAAGTTGTGTTTTCGCAGCGCGAAGATGTTCCCCTTCCAGCTGGTGCTCAACCAGCTTTCAATCCGCGCCGGGTGGCCGGGCGCACGCCGACCGTCAGGATTTCGCGAGTCGTCGATGATCCGGCGCCTCCGTCAGATGCGCTATGAGCCCGGGCATCCGGACGCGAATGATCAGGGCTACGTGGCATATCCCTCGATCAATCCCATCCAGGAAATGGTGGACCTGATGGGAGCGGTTCGCGCCTATCAACTGAATGCCTCCGCAGTCAACGCTTCGAAACAGACTGATCCAGCAGTCTCTGGACATTCTGAAATAAGGGCACACTGAAATGAGCAATGCAATTTCCAATCTTCCCTCATGGTTCCCGACACAGCCGACCAGTTCGACGCCTTCTGGCCTGACTTCGGGAAAGTCGAACTCCTTCGGGTCCAGTCTCAGCGACGCCATCGACCAGGTGGAATCAGTCCACACCGACGCGCAGCAGCAGGTGACGCAACTGCTGCAAGGCGACCGTCAGGACATCCATAACGTGATGATCGCGGTGGAGAAAGCCGATGTTGCGTTTCAGCTCATGATGCAGGTACGCAACAAGATCGTAAACGCGTACCAGGAAATTTCACGTTTGCAGTTCTAACCACGTCTTTTGGGGACCGATCGGTAAGGTATGGCTTCTGGGGAGCAGATGTTGGGTCAGCTGAAAACCATGTTGTCGGGCTTGAGCGTGAAACAGCGCATTGTGCTGGTCACGGCCGCGTTGCTGACCGCAGCGACAGTGGCGCTCTTCGTCAACTGGATCGGCACGCCCGACTACAAGCCGCTGTACACCAACATGGAAGCCGCCGACGCGCAGGCGCTGGTCTCGCAGCTCGCCGCGAAGAATATTCCTGCACAACTCAGTCCGGACGGCAAGACCGTCAACGTACCGGCCGACAAGCTCGACGCCAGCCGCTTGGAGCTCGCGTCCCAGGGCATGCCGCACAGCGGGCGCCTGGGTTTCGAGCTGTTCGACAAGCTGAACTGGGGACAAACCGAGTTTGACGAGAAAGTGAACTACCAGCGCGCGCTCGAAGGCGAACTGGAGCGCACCATTCAAACCCTGCACGGGGTGGAGAGCGCGCGGGTTCATCTGGTGATGCCGGCCGAATCGGTATTCCTCGACCGCGACCGCGAAGCCAAGGCCTCCGTCATTCTGAATTTGCACTCCGGCCAGATCACTCCCGACATGCAGATGGCGATCGCGCGTCTGGTTTCCGGCGCCGTCGATAAGCTGCGGCCCGAAAACGTCACCATCGTCGACGCCAACAGTAACCAGCAATCGAGCATTCCCAAGCACGATCCACTCTCACCGGAAGGTGGCCTCGAAAAAGACCTCACTGCCCGGCTCATGAATACTTTGGGACCGGTGGTCGGAGCAGATCACGTCCGCGCCAGCGTGAACGTGGAATACGATCCCAGCACCAGTGAAGAGAACCAGGAAACCTACGATCCCAAGTCGGCGGTCGCAGTCTCCACCCAGCGCACCGACGAGAAAGTTGGCGAGCGGCGGGGATGGCGGCGTTCCCGGGACCTCCAGCAATGTTCCCGGACGCCACCGCCACCGACAAGCACACCACCGAGCCGACGCGGTGGATGATACTCAGGTTTCTCACAGCGACTCCAGCACTTACGTAGTCAGTAAAGTAACCCGCCACATCATGCCAGCCCGCCGGGCGCATTCACCGTATAACCGCCGCACTGGTTTTCGATGACGTGGTAGAGGCCAAAGAAGTGAACGGCAAGCGGGTCGAGAGCCGCCGCAAGCGAACGCCCGACGAATTGAAGCAGTTGCAGGAACTAGCCGTCGCCGCGATCGGCGCAGATACCACTCGCGGCGATGTAGTGGAGGTGCAGAACATTTCTTTCCGCCAACCCGAAGGTCCCGACGCTCCCGGCGGCAAACCCCCGATCACCGAACGGGTGCGCGTGGTGCTGAACAACTGGTCCAGCTTTATCCGCTACGGTGGAATCCTGGCAGTCTTCCTGCTGGCCTATGTTCCTGATTCTGCGGCCGGTCAAGAAGCAGGTGATCACGACATTCAAGGAGCTGCCGCAGTACGTTTCGGTTTCGCAAAAGGCTCAGGCCGCCATCGGCGAAGGAGAACTCGGCGGCCAGCGCGCCCTGGTGATGCGGAAACAATTCGTCGAGAAAGTGAAATCTGAGCCTGCCTCTGCCAGCCAGTTGGTGCAGGCATGGCTGCGTGAGGGCGGACAGTGAGCGCCCGTGCCCAGTCGTCATTTTCAGGAACTCGCAAGGCTGCGGTTCTTCTCGCCGTGCTGGGAGAGGACGCCGCCAGCATGGTGCTGCGCAATCTCGGCGAGAAGGAAGTGCAAGCCATCGCCGAAGAGATGGTCACCATCGACAGCGTACCGCCGGAGCTGGCCCACGAGGTGCTCGAGGAATTTTACCGCAACGCGAACAGCGATGGCCCGAAGGTGGTCGGCGGTCCGGGATACGTAAAGGCTTTGCTGGCGAAGACCTTTGGCGAAGAGATCAGCAATGCAGTGCTGCAGCGCATCGCCAAAGCCGCGGAAAACGGCGGCGCTCAGTTCCACTGGATGCAGTCCGCCGATCCCAAGCAGGTGGCCAAGCTCCTGGAAGAAGAACACCCTCAAACTGTCGCCCTGGTGCTGGCGCATCTCGACTCACGCGTGGCTTCGGCCGTGCTGCTCAAGATGTCGGAAGGGGTGCGGGGGAACGCGGTGCGCCGGCTTGCCGAACTGCGTCAGTTCTCGCCGGAGATGGTGAAGAAGATCGCCGTCGTGCTTCGCCGCAAGCTGGAAAGTTCCGGTGAAACCAACCGCCAGTCTTATTCCGGTGTCAAGAGCGTCGCCGACCTGATGAACCGCATGGAGCCCGCAACCGCGGGCAGCATCCTCGAGGCCATCGAGCGCGAGGAACCCAAGCTGGCGGTGGGCATTCGCAACCTGATGTTTACCTTCGAAGACATCCTCGGTTTACCGGAGGCGTCGCTGCGGGAGTGGGTTGGCGCGGTGGACAAGAAGACGCTGGCCCTGGCCCTCAAAGGCGCAAGTGAAGAATTGAAGAACCACATCTTCCGCGCGATGTCGTCACGCGCCGTCGAAATGCTCAAAGAAGATATGGACGTGATGGGTCCGGTGCGCGCCAAAGAAGTGGCCAAAGCCCAGGAAGACGCCGTCGCCACCGCGCGCAAACTCGAATCCGAAGGCAAGCTGGTCCTCAAGATGGACGGAGACGATGAATACCTCGTCTAAAACTGGAGTCCCGCAGAATGGCTCTCACTTTCCCGCGACTGGCGTCGAATCATTCCGCTATCCGGAGGCGATCGCGACCGACTTTCTGGGGAATGCCGCACCCGACGGCGCTCTCTGTGCCCCTGCCGAGGATGATGTTACCCGGCTGGTGGTGGCTGCCCACGCCAAGGGCCTGCGCGAAGGCGAAGATAACGAACGAACCCGCGCCGTACAGCAACTGGAACAAGAGCGGGAGCGGGTCGGGAAGGTCATTGCTTCTTTTCAGTCTGACGTTGCCGACTACTATTCCCGCATGGAAGTGGAGGTAGTAAAGCTGGCTCTGGCTATCGCTTCCAAGATTCTTCATCGCGAGGCGCAGGCTGATCCCACGCTGGTGGCGCAGCTGGCTAAAGCTGCACTCAAGAAACTTCACCAGAACACTCGGGTGCGAGTACGAGTTCGGGCTGCTGAAGCGCAGCACTGGCAACAATTTCTGGCGCATCAGGATGACGGCCAGACCCTGGCCGCCGAAGTCATCGCAGATGATTCTGTGGACGCGCAAAGCTGCATTCTCGAAACCCAGCTCGGCTCCGCCGATGTAAGTATCGGCGCTCAATTGAAAGAGCTGGAAAGCGGCCTGTTCGATCTGCTGGCGGAAACTCCGGTAGCAAAATGACGCAAGCCTCTCTCGCTCCTTACTACCACTGGCTGCGCGGCGCATCTACTCTTCGCTGGACTGGCCGCGTGAACCAGGTAGTCGGAAACCTGGTGGAGTCGGAAGGCCCGTTCTGCTCAGTCGGAGAGTGTTGCGAAATCGTCACCTCCAATGGCGCGCGCCTGGCGGGAGAGATTGTCGGCTTCCGCGACTCCTCGGTGCTCGCCATGCCTCTGGAACGGCCGCAGGGCGTGCGTTTTGGAGATTCCATCACCACCTGGGGAGCGACCCCCACCATGCGAGTAGGCGCCCGAACTGCTGGGACGCGTGATCGACGCCACCGGCGCGCCCATCGATTCCAAGGGCGAGTACCGGGCCCAAAGCAAGTTGCGCCTTGATGATGCCGCACCGCTGCCGATGGAGCGTCCGCCCATTCGCGAGCCTCTGGCCTGCGGCATTCGCGCCGTCGACGGATTTCTCACCTGCGGACGCGGCCAGCGCATCGGCATCTTCGGCGGCAGCGGCGTCGGCAAGAGCACGCTGCTCGGCATGATGGCCCGCGGCACCGAAGCCGATATGACAGTGCTGGCGCTGGTCGGTGAGCGCGGCCGTGAAGTCGGAGAATTTCTCGAAGAACTCGGCGACGGCGTCGAACGCTTCAGTCGTCGTAGTCTCCACCTCCGACCAGTCGCCGTTGTTGCGCGTCCGCGCCGCCTTGGCCGCCACCACTGTGGCCGAATATTTCTGCCGCCAGGGAAAGAACGTGCTGCTGGTCGTCGATTCGCTAACCCGCTTCGCCATGGCGCAACGCGAGATTGGCCTGGCTGCCGGAGAACCGCCGACCACCAAGGGCTACACGCCCTCGGTGCTGAGCATGCTCTCGCGCCTGGTGGAACGTGCGGGACGCTTCTCCACCGGCAGCATCACCGCTTTCTACACCGTGTTGATGGAAGGCGATGATCAGCAAGATCCGCTAGTCGATACTGTCCGCTCGCTGCTCGATGGGCACATCGTGCTCGACCGCAACATGAGTACTCGAGGCCACTTTCCGGCGATTTCGGTGCTCGACAGCTTGAGCCGCTTGATGCCTAACGTGTGCAAGCCGGAACACATCGAGAAGGTGCGCGCGTTGCGCCTGCTGCTGGCGGCACATCACCGTTCGGAGGACTTGATTCGTATTGGAGCGTATCAGTCCGGCACCGATCCCGTGCTCGACAAAGCCATCCACGCGCTGCCTCAGATCACCGAATTCCTGCGCCAGGGCCGCAACGAGAGCGCTGCGCCGGCCAAGACGATGGAGCGCCTGACCGCCCTGCCTTCCTGAGTTATGCCCTTCCGCTTTCCACTGGCGTCGGTGCTCAAAGTTCGCGAGGACCTCGAACACCGCGAACTCCTCATGCTGGAGCGGAAGTACGCCGAACTTGCCGCCGCCCAATCCGCCTACTGGCAGGCGCAGCAAGTGCTGAGCGAGGAACGCAACCGCCAACAACAAGAATTGACGGAGGGTACGACGGGAGTGCAGCTGCAGACCGGCATCGAGTACTCCACCTATCTCGAGCAGCAACGCCGCACACTCGAACTGAAGTTGCTCGATGCCCAGTCTCGCCTGCGCGAGCAGCAGGAAACCTATTGGAAAGCGCGCCAGGAGCGCGATGTTCTGCAGGAACTCCGGAAGCAGCAGTTTCAGAAATACAGCCAGGAAGAAGCCAAGCGCGAGCAAAGCGAGCGCGATGAACTGTTTCTGATCCGGCGCAGGTGGGCACGCTAGGCACGGTTTGCCTAGTCAAGACCGGGCAGCTCTTGCCCAGTTCACGATTCTTCCGCCGCCAAGTCTGATCTCTTATCGGTACAAAGCCCGCAAGTCTTTAGTTCTCGAATCCACAATTTTCAAGATGGAACGGTTCCCATCGACGGAACTCTGGCCTGCCGCGTGCTTAAACGGAAGTATCGGAGAAATGGACTTGGTTCCAAGCCTTATGTTAGGGACTTCTGCGCCGACGCCCGTGCCCGCATCTGCCGCGGCTCCAACCGCCAACGCGGGGTTTGCCGCGCTCCTGCTGCCGCTGGCGGGTGAGCAGGCAAACGATGCTTCGCCGTCGCAGCCCGCGAGTACGACCCAGGCCGCTTTGCCGACGCTGCCTTCAGCTGCGGAGAGTGCTGGATCGTCACTGCAAGCCAAACCGCGGGTAGCTGCTGGCCCCAAGCCGGAAGAAAAGCACACCGCGACGAAAGATGGCGCGAAACAAGATAATCCCATGGATTCGACTTCTCTTCTGGCCTTTGTGCCGGCGCCGTTGCAAGTGCCAGTCCCAGTGCAGGTATCAGTGCATGGGCCAGCGTCAGCGCGAAACCCGGTGCCGGCTATTCAAGCCGGCTCAAACGGTTCGAGTTCGCCCAACCCGAAACAGAATATTAGAATCACTCCTGCCGATCCGGGGCCGCGCCCGGCGTCCGCAGTCGTAGGCACGTTTGCCGGGGACCGGGTCCAATCGCCCCAACCGCCCGCGGCCGGCGCGGAATCGATCATTTCGAATCTGGGTGCTCTGTCACAGCGGTGACGCGCGATGATCCGCAACCCGCAATCGGCATGGACGACGCCCGAATTCCCGCGAGTGATGCCCAACGGAAGGCGACCAGTTCGAAGGTTGCAGCACCTGCACCGGCTGCGAAGCACCCCGAAAATGTGAACTATGCCGAACCGCAATTTGCGGCGCCCCGGCAGCTCATGACTTGGAGGTGGTTTCCGCCAAAGCTGCCCCAGCGGATGCTGCGGTGTCCGTCGATGTTGCAGTTCAGAAGCTGCCGAAAGAAATCGTCGCTGCGCCCGAGTCAAAGAGGGCAGACGCCTCGCCGGCAATTTCCAAAGAGCCAGCGCCGAAGGCGGTCAATCACTTTCCTTCGGGAGAAGTTCAACCCCGTGTCTCCGGCACGCGATCCGATTCATCCTGCTCTCCAGACGCAAGTCGCCAGAAATTTTGCCGGCCCCCAGCATGCTGCCCCGAGCATAGTTATTGATGCGACCTCAGAAGCTCTTGCGGCTTCAGAGACATACGATAGCGGCTCAAGTGACGTTGCCGCTAGCACTGCCGCCGCGGTGGTCCAAGCATCGTTGGTGACGAGCTCTGCCGCTCCGCAAGTGCCGAAGGCCGCGATAGCGAAGGTGGTTGATGCCTCTGCCGGCAAGAGCAGCAGGAGTTCGGTGAGTGCGCCACAGACTGGCTCACTCCCGCAGACACCCGACAAATCGGTCAGCGCCGTCAAAGGTGGCTCGAGCAAAGAGAACACCCAGCGCGACGACAACAATGCCCAGGGCCGGCAAACTACACTCGCGGATTCCGCCACCCCGGCGCCTTCCCACGGTGTGGCAGCGGCACACGGTCACGAGCAACCCGTTGCCCCGGCGGCCGCGCCACCTGCAGCAGTTTCGGCGGAGGTGAAAACTGCGGTCAATCCCGCGCCGGCCTCAACGCTAGTCGCGAAGAACGACGCTGCGCTGCCCGCAAGCGCCACGCATACGCCGATGCCGGACGGAACCATTCTGCAGTCGAGCCAGCCTGCTGCACCAGGCGGGCCAGAGCGAGATGCGGGTTGGCATGCACATGGGCGATCTCGGCAATGTTGAGATCAAGACACAGCTGCAGCACCAGCAACTGCGGGCCGAGATTTCAGTGGAACATGCGGAACTGGGACACGTGCTCTCCGGCGAAATGCCCGGACTTGAGCAACGCCTGCGCGATCAGAACATTCCGCTCGCCTCGGTGATCGTGCGCGATCAGAGCGCAGGCACTCCTGGGCGGGTTCAGCCAGAGTTCGCAGCAGCAGCGGCAGCCCGCGACCCCGGCATCAGCGACGGCGTTCGATGGACCTGAACTTCGCCGCAGTCACGTGGCAGAAGAAATTGCAGTGAGCAGTAGAGCGCTCGATCTCCACATCTAGCGCGGGCAGTTTGAGAGGAGATGGAAATGTCAGTGAATGCAATCAACAACGCAGCCACCGCAGCAGATACCACCAGCACGACGAATTCGACCAATCCCCTGCTCGATTCGACCAGCACCTTCATGACCTTGCTGACGGCGGAGCTCAAATCGCAAGATCCAATTTCCCCGATGGACCCCACGCAGATGGTTGGCCAGATCGTTTCGCTCAACCAGCTCGACCAATTGATGCAGATCCGTCAGTTGCTTCAGGACGTCGCCACCCCTGCGGCCTCCAATTCCACGACTTCGAATTCTTAACAGGAGAATCTCATGCCCAGTTTTTCAATTCCATTATCCGGACTCGATGCCTCGAGCAAGGCCCTGTCCGTGATTTCCAACAATCTCGCAAACCTCAACACCGTGGGCTACAAGGAACAGTCGGCCTCATTTCAGGACCTGTTCTATCAGACTATCGGCAACACCGGCGCCGGCGATCCCATTCAGGTGGGCGCAGGAGCATCGGTGAATTCCACTTCCACCACCTTCACCGACGGCAGCCTCGATACCAGCGGCGTTGCAACCGATGTCGCCATCACCGGCAGCGGGTTCTTTGTCACCCAGAAGCCTGACGGCTCGATCGAGTTCAGCCGCAACGGCCATTTTACGGTCGATTCCGACGGACAGCTGATGACCCAGAGCGGCGAGGCCGTATTGGGATACCCGGCGGTCAATGGAACCATCACTCCCGGCCAGGCGCTGTCGCCAATCCAGTTGGGACAGGGACTGATCAGCCCGCCGCTGGCCACTTCCTCCATGCGCATGAGCGCGAACCTCGATGCTTCCTCCGCGGTGGGTGCCACCTTTTCCACTCCCATGTCGGTCTATGACTCGCTGGGCGTGAGCCACGTGCTCAATTTCACCTTCACCAAGACGGCAGCCAATGCGTGGTCGTACAACGTCACCATTCCTGCGGCCGAGGTCGGAGCCACGGGCGCTCCGGTAAGTGTGACCTCCGGCAACATGACCTTCGACGGCAACGGGGTGTTGACCTCGCCGGCTGCCGATGTCTCGGGCATCGCTATCGCCGGCCTGGCTGACGGCGCGACCGGCATGAATCTTACCTGGAACATTTTTGACAGCAGCAACTCTCCGCTAATCAGCCAGGTGGCCTCCGCCAGCACCACGTCCACGACGTTTCAGGACGGCTATAGCAGCGGCACCTTGCTGAATTTCAATATCGGCAAGGACGGCATTGTCCAGGGGACCTTTACCAACGGCCAGACCAGCGCAGTGGCGCAGATCGCGCTGGCCAGCTTCGCCGACCAGCAGGGCTTGCAGCGGGTAGGGTCGAACAGCTACTCGGCAACCCTGGCATCCGGCGCTCCCGTAGTCGGAGTGCCCGGGGCGGGCGGTCGCGGTTCGCTGACCGGAGGCGCGCTCGAACAGTCGAACGTCGACATCGCCACCGAGTTCGCGAAAATGATTCTTGCCCAACGTGGTTTCCAGGCAAACGCCAAAGTCGTGACCACGTTCGACGAAATCACGCAGGACACCATCAACCTGCGGCGGTAAAGCGGTTGGTCATAACTTAGGGTTGGATTAGAGAGGCTCCCGGCGCGTGCTCACGCGTCCGGGCCGGGGGCTTTTGCTCTCTACTCAGGCTCTAATCGAATCGATATTTCTTCCACAACAGCCCGCTGGGCTCTCGCCCCAATAGGCGCGTAAGTGCCGCCGCCACTCGCACTTGCATGCGTGCGCCCATTTCTTCTCCGGTCTCGTCTCGCCTCGTTCCAAAGGCACCAGGCTTGCATTTCTTGATCGCGGGTCGCAGTGCGGCCGCGTGTATCCACGATCCAGCAGACGAAGAGCGACGGTGAAAAGGTGACGGTTCCACATCCAGTGCAGGCAACCGAAGAGCAGAAGAAGACTCCACGCAAGAGTCTGGTGGAGGAACTTCCCTGGCTGCCTCTGACTCTGTCACTGGAAATCCCGGTTCCGGGATTGACGGTGCGTGACCTTCTGGAATTCCACCCTGGCTCTATCGTGCGAACCATATATCCAGCGACTTCGGATGTCCCTATGCGCGCCAACGGAAAGCTGATCGCCTGGGCGAAGTTCGAAGTGGTGGGAGATCGCCTGGCCACCAGAATCACGGAGTTGCTATGAGCACAGCGTGCGTGAGTAACGCAGTCGCGGCCTCGCTTCGGCCCGAACTCTCGGAGAGCAACAGCACCCAGGAAGTTCAGGCGTCGAGAGCTGAATCGAAATCAGATTTCCGGAATCGCCCCGCCGCAAAGATCCTGATCAGCATCGCTGCCGGGCTCTGGCAACAAGTGCAGAAGGTTCTGAAGACACAAACTGCGAAAAAGAAGCTGCTGCGCGTTTGCGAGAGCGTTCCCCTGGGAGACAAGCGTTTCGTGGCGGTAGTGCAGGTGGATCATGAAAGATTTCTCATCGGTGGCGCCGCCAATTCAGTTGCCATGCTCGCGCGGCTCGCGGAATCGGCTTCGTTTGCCGGAGAACTGCGCAAGGAATATCCGGAAGTAGGTCGCGAATTGCAATGAAATGCAAACTGGGTCTGGTTTTGGGGGCTGGTCTGCGGTTGGGTCTGGTATTGGCACTGGGAGCGGTTCTTTGCGCTCCTCATGCGGCGGCATCGACCATTCCGGCGTCTTCATTCATCGCAGTTGCAAATCCCGCGGTACGAGTGCAGCCCAACGAAATCCGAATTAGCGGATTGGGCGATAGCTCGGCATTGCAGATCGCCATCCTGCTGACGTTCCTCACCCTGATTCCGTCGCTCCTGCTGTGCGTGACCCCGTTTGCCCGATTGCTGGTGGTGTTTCACTTCCTGCGCCAGGCGCTTGGCTTGCAGACCACGCCTTCAAATCAGACGCTGATCGGGCTTGCCCTGATCCTGACTTTTTTCCTGATGCAGCCGGTTGGAGCCACGATCTACCAGAACGCCTTCGAGCCCTATGAGCAGGGCAGTCTTCCCATGGTGGGGGCAGTCACTGAGGCTTCCAAACCGGTAAAGACCTTCATGCTGCATTACGTCCGCGAAAAGGATGTCGCGCTGTTCGTCGAACTCGCAAAAGAGCAGAAGCCGCGGAACACTCAAGACCTCTCCATGCGGGTGCTGATTCCGGCCTACATCCTCTCCGAGCTGCGCGCGGGATTTCAGATTGGCGCTGTCCTGTTTCTGCCCTTTCTGGTGATCGACATGGTGGTCGCCTCGATTACCACTTCAATTGGCATGCTGCAGTTGCCGCCGGTCGTGATTTCGACGCCTTTGAAATTACTTCTATTCGTAATGGTGGATGGCTGGCACCTGGTGGTCGGGTCGCTGATGAAGAGCTTTACGTGAGGATGCAATGGGAGTAGTCGAACTCGGACAACGAACGCTGCTGCAGGTCTTCGAGATCGGAGGGCCGATCCTGGCCATCGCTATCGTGATCAGCCTGATCGTCAACGTCGTGCAGGTTTTGACTTCATTGCAAGACACCACCATCTCGACCGTTCCCCGGCTGGTCGGCGCCGCCGCCGGTGTATTCGTCCTTATGCCATGGATGTGGCGCCAGCTGGCGCAGTTCACGGTGCAGATCTTCACCAGTATCAGCAGTTACGCGCGGTAAGGAGCGATGGATCTTTCTCTCGGCAACACCTTCGGAGCGCTGCTGGTGATCGGCGCGCGTGTGTCGGGCCTGGTGATGTTCGCGCCTTTTATGAGTAATGTCGCCATTCCGGTGCGGTTCAAAGCGGTGCTGGCGATTGCCTTGACCGCCGTGTTGTATCCCGTGTTCGGCAGCCACGTGGCAGTTGTAAGCGCGATGCAATGGCCGTTCCTGCTGGGGACCGAATTGCTGGTCGGCATCGCCATCGGCATCACCACCAACCTGGTGTTCGACGCTGCCCAGATGGCCGGGCAGGTGTTCAGCGTCCAGATGGGCTATTCGCTGGTCAATATTCTCGACCCGACCACGCAAGTGGATACGACTGTGATGTCGGCATTCACCTCCACTATGGCCATGCTCATCTTCCTTGGACTGGACGTGCATCACTGGATCCTCCGCGCGGTTGCGCACAGTTTCGAATATCTGCCGCCGGGCACGGCTACCGCCACCCCAGCATTTACCGAACGGCTGTTGCAGGTGGGCGGCAGCGTCTTGAACGTGGGACTGCAGATTGCGGCGCCGGTCGTCGCGGCGACTATTGTCGCCGATCTGCTGTTGGGGCTGATGGGCAAGGCATCTCCGCAGATGCCGTTGCTGTTTCTTGGTCCCGCAATCAAAGGACTGTTTGGACTAGTGCTGTTGGGGACCGCAGTTCGTTACTGGCCGGATCTGTTTTCCCGTTTGTTCAGTAACTCTCTGGGATTCATGGAGCAGGCGCTGCACCTGGCCAGGTAAGATCTGGCCAAACGGTTCAGGCACTAACCACCGGACGAGGCAAGAAAATTGGCTGACGCAAACAAGACAGAAAAGCCGACACCGCGAAGACGGCAAAAGGCGCGCGAGAAAGGCCAGGTCGTCCGTACTCGCGATCTCGCCAGCGTGCTTTCCGTGATCGCGGCATTCGGCATCGTCGGCTGGCAATCCTCCACTCTGGTACAGGAGTGGCGCGGCTTCCTGGCATCGTCTCTGGATCTTTCCATCCACGATGGAATGACGCCAGACAGCGCCGTCCTGTTTCTCACACGATGGGAAGTGGTGCGCTGGATTCTGCCGGCGATGATTGGCGCACTCGCTATTTCCGCAACTGCCAGCGTGATGCAGGGAGGCTTCGTCTTTGCTCCAGAGGCATTGGCTCCGAAGCCCGAGCGTCTCAGCCCGGGAAACAAGTTGCAGCAACTGTTCTCGATCAGCAGCGTCAGTGGACTTCTGAAGTCATTGCCGCCCATGATCTGCGTGCTTTACATCGCGGTCGGCTCATTCAAGGCACACTGGCCGGAAGTCGTGCAGGCTTCGAACCTGCCTCTTAGCTCAGTCACTCACCTCACGATTTCGCTGGCATTTGAAATCGGATGGAAGTCAATCGTCGTTTTGTTGGTTCTCGCGGGCGTGGACTACTTCGTCACCTGGCGCAAACAAGAAGGTGACTTGAAGATGAGCCACGAAGAATTGCGCGAGGAGATGAAAGAGACCGATGGCAATCCTGCGATCAAAAACCGCATCCGCCGCATTCAGCGGCAGGTTCGCCGCCAGCAGATGCTGAAGGCAACCGAGACGGCCACCGTGGTCGTCACCAATCCGACCCACTTCGCGGTCGCGCTGCAATACAAGCCCGACATGCAGGCTCCGCTGGTCGTCGCGAAAGGGCAAGAACGCCTGGCGCAGGAAATCAAAGAGGTAGCCCGCTGGGCCAACATCCCCATCATGGAGAATCCGCCGCTGGCGCAGGCCCTGTACCGCTTCGCCGCAGTGGGGCAGGAAATTCCGGCAAAGCTTTACACCGCAGTCGCGGAAATTCTGGCGTTGGTGTATCGCGCCCAGGCACAGGCCCGGCAAAACCGGCGTCCGGACCCGGGTCGAGGGCTGAACTGAGAACGCACTTTAAAGACGTATGTCCACGAAACCCAGTCTCGTAGCCACATTGAAGTCGAACGGAGCCGACTGGCTGATCCCGGCATTTACCGTCAGCCTGGTCTTCGTCATGCTGGTGCCGCTGCCCAGCTTCATCCTCGATCTTCTGCTCACGCTCAGCATCACTATTTCTGTCCTGGTTCTGCTCACGGCAGTGCAGATCCTGCGTCCGGTGCAGTTCTCGGTCTTTCCCAGTCTCTTGCTGCTGTTGACGCTGCTGCGGCTGTCGCTCGATCTCGCGTGTAGCCGCCGCATTCTGCTGCATGGCAGCCAGGGAGCCGCCGCAGCCGGCCGGGTCATCGAAGCTTTCGGGCAATTCGTGGTCGGCGGCAATTACGTCGTCGGCTTCGTGCTGTTTCTGGCCCTGATCGCCATTCAGTACATGGTCGTCAGCCACGGCGCAGTGCGGACGGCCGAAGTCACGGCGCGTTTCACTCTCGACGCCATGCCCGGCAAGCAGATGGCCATCGATGCCGACCTGAATGCCGGACTGATCGACGAGAAGCAGGCCCGCACGCGCCGCGAAGCACATCGCCCGCGAGGCCGAATTCTACGGCGCCATGGACGGCGCAGCGCGATTCAACCAGCGCGATTCACTGGCCACCATCCTGATTACGGCGATCAACATCATCGCCGGTTTTCTGATCGGAGTCTTCCAGCAGGGCATTCCCTTTCAGGAAGCGCTGAAGACCTACACCATCCTCACCGTGGGCGACGGCCTGGTCACCATGATTCCTTCGCTGCTGGTTTCGGTGGCGGGCGGCATCGTGATCACCCGCGCCTCGTCCGACAACACTCTCGGCACCGACGTCGGCAGGCAGCTGTTCGGCAAGCGGCGTCCGCTGTGGCTGGCAGGTGGAGCCGTAGCAGCGCTGGCCCTGATTCCCGGCCTTCCGAAGCTCTCGTTCATTCTGGTGGCCGCGCTCATGATCGCCCTGGCGCGAGTGGCGAAAGAAGAAGTCTTACCGGAGAAGGAACTCGTCGCCGGAAAGCCTGCCACTAAGGCCGACGGTCAGCCGGCGGCTGCACTCGATCCTATGGAGAGCGCGCTCAAGCTCGACGATCTTACTCTGGAAGTCGGATTCGGGCTGGTGCCGCTCGCCGATGCCAAACAAGGCGGACAGCTTCTCACCAAAGTCCGAGCGCTGCGTAAGCACATGGCCCGTCAGCTCGGGTTCCTGGTTCCGCCCATCCACATTACTGACAATCTCTCTCTGCGCGAGAACGAATATGTAATCTCGCTGCGCGGAATCGAAATTGCCCGCTGGGAAATGCGCCGCGACTGCATGCTCGCGATCAGCTCCAATGTCGCTGCCGCCGCGCTACCGGGGCAGGAGACGCGGGAACCCGCATTCAATGTTCCCGCAAAATGGATATCCGAGAGATGCCGAGCCGCAAGCGCTATCGGTCGGTTACACCGTCGTGGACAACGTCACCGCGCTGACCACTCACCTTGGTGAAGTCATCCGTCAGAACGCCCATGAGCTGCTGAGCCGCCACGAGACCAAGCACCTCATTGACCGGCTGAATGATTCGCATCCCAAACTGATCGAAGAACTCATTCCCAAGCTTATGACTCTGGGCGAAGTGCAGAAGGTGCTGCAGCAGTTGCTTCGCGAGCAGGTTTCGATTCGCGACCTCGGCACCATTCTCGAAAGCCTGGTCGAGACCGCCCCGGTCAGCAAGAACCCGATTTTGCTGGTCGAAGCTGCCCGCCATGCTTTGGGACGCGCATTGGTCCGTCCGCTGCTCGATGCGCGCGGCGAACTGAAGGTGGTCACTCTCGACAGCACGATCGAAGAAGAATGCGCGCGAGCCGTGGCCGCGACCAGCAATGGCACCCACGGCATCGCTGCGCTGCAGCCGTCGTTGGTGCGGAGAATCCTGGAAGGCCTGCGCAATCTGCTTGGGGAGCACGCAGTACAGGCCACACCGGTGTTGCTGTGCGCCTCGCCTGGGCGCTTTTATCTGCGGCGCCTGCTGGAACCTTTCCTCCCCAAGATCGTGGTACTGGCGCCGACGGAAATTCCGGCGGCCATTCCGGTGCAATCGGTAGGACTGGTGCGATGACAGATGAAGAGACAGGCGTGATGAAGCCAGACATCAATTTTCGGAGCGTGAGAAGCGAATGACATTAGCAGAGATGGCCTACAAGCAAGCTCAGGTTGCGGGCAACGAACAGGACCAGATGGTGCTGGGCGAAATCTCGCAGGTCTATTACATCGCGCGCCGCATTCACGAGCGCCTGCCGCAACACGTCTCTTTTGAAGACCTGGTGCACTCCGGCGTCATCGGCCTGATCGATGCAGTCCGTAATTTCGACGCCAGCAAGAACGTGCAGTTTAAGTCTTACGCGCAGTTCCGCATTCGCGGAGCGATTCTCGACAGCCTTCGCGACCTCGACTGGGCCTCACGCCGCACCCGCGACAAGCGCAAGCATGTGGATGAAATTGTCGCCAGACTCTCGCTGCGGTTAGGTCGCCAGCCCACTGAAGAGGAAATGGCGGCGGAGATGGGCATCGAACTGACTGCTCTGCATCAATTGCTCGGCCGGCTCGACGCTTTGACCATGATTGGACAGCAGGTGAGTTCCGGCAATGATGACGGGGAGCAGCTTGATCTGGTGGAATCGGCCCCGGCAAAGACCGAAGACGATCCCTTCCACCAGTGTCTGAGGACCGAAATGAAGGAGCGCCTGGCCGGCGCGATCTCCGGCCTTTCGGGCAAGGAGCAGCAGGTTATCTCGCTCTACTACAAAGAAGAGTTGACCATGCGCGAAATCGCCGGGGTTCTCGAAATTGGAGAATCGCGGGTTTCACAGCTTCACTCCGCCGCGCTCAAGAAGCTGCGCTCCACTCTCGAAGAAGCGGCCGTCGCCGGAGTCGAGGCATTCACCAGTGATTGTTAGGAGAGAAGGCAAGTGACTACACAAGACATGGCAAACCTGCAAGCGGCGGAGATTACAGCTGTAGCGCAGGAAGTTCGCAGCTACGACTTCCAGCAGGCGGGGCGGCTTAGTGAATCTCAGATGCAGGCTCTGACAGCGCTGCACGAGCCGCTGGTCCGGAACCTGACTTACTCGCTGGGAACCTATCTCAACGCCGGGTTCCAGGCGAAACTTACCGGAATTGAAGAAGTCACATTCACCCAGTTGGTGGCGCAGACTCCCGCGAGCGTCTATACCTCGCCAATCGGCCTGCAGCCGCAGCTCACTATCGGCGGAGTGCAGATGGATGTCGCCCTCTGCTTCCCCATGCTCGAACTGGTGCTTGGCGGGCCGGGAACCACTCCGGTTCCGGAGCGGGGCCTTAGCGAAATCGAAGAGTACATGATGCAGGAGATTGTCCGCCTCATCTGCGGGGAACTGGAAAAGGCGTGGAAGCCGCTCGATACTTCGGTCAGCCCGGGGGAGCGGATCAATTTCGCGCAGCTTCAGAAGGTGGTGCCGGGAAGCGAACGAATGCTGCTGCTACGCTTCGAAGTGCGGCTACAGGAAATGCAGGGTGCGCTCAACGTCTTTATTCCGGTTTCCACTGCGGTTGCGATGCTCAGAAAGACCTCGAAGCTCGGGCCGCCGATTACCGCAACCATCCTGCCGCCCGCCAACCACAAGATGCAGGAGCGCCTGCTGGAATGTCTCTGCCGTGTAGAACTCAAAGTTTCGGGAGTGAAAGTCTCATTCCAGGAACTCCTTTATATCGAGCCCGGAAAGTTGCTGAATCTCGGAATCCCTTTGAGCACCTCTGCCGTTCTCTGCCTCGAAGGGCAGGATTGGTACCAGGCGTCTCCAGTGCGCGCCGGCACATTCCGCGCCGCCAAGCTCGCGAATCGACTCCCCAATCGGTCGCAGAATCATGGATAGATACAGACTATGACCACAGCCACCGCAACCGCTGTTGAAGCACTCGTTGAACACTGCCGCCAAGCCTGGTCCAGCGTGCTCTCTCGCGCCGTAGGAGCGCCTTGCGAAGTTCAGGTCGTTCCAGAAACTGGAGCGCTGCCGGATTCGATTCCAGTCTGCGTTCTGATGAACGCCGAGGGAGCCATCTCCGGGCAAGCCGCGCTGGTCATGGATTCCCGCAACGCCGGCATGCTGGCCGGCAAGATCGCGGGGAACGCCAACAATACGCAGCCGGTGCAGGAGTTGATCCGCCAAGCCATTGCGCTCGGCATTAACGAGTTCCAGAAGCAGTTCGGTGCGACCCGAGTACAACTCGCAGCCGGATCTCCCAACTGGCAGCCGCAGACGGTGCTCGCCATGCTGGCCGGAAAGAGCGGCGCGGAACCGTTGCGCTGCTACCTTCTGCTGAGCCCGCAAATCTGCGATCCCAACTCGCAGGCCGCGCCTGACATGCAAGTAATGCCGCCGGCCAATGCTCCAGCTACGCGTGAGACTCAAAATCGTAATCTGAGCCTGCTCATGGGAGTGGAACTCGAAGTCACCCTTCGCTTCGGCCAAAGAAAGCTTCCACTGAAGCAACTGGTGGAACTCGGCGCGGGGTCAGTCGTGGAACTCGATAAACGCGTGCAGGAGCCGGTCGAGCTGCTGCTGCGCGACAAAGTGGTGGCGCGCGGAGAAGTGGTGATCGTGGAAGGACAATACGGATTGCGCATCACCGATGTGTTCGACGTGCCTCAACTTCAATAGGACTTAACCAGCGCCTTGAAGACAGAAACCGAATCGCCGGCGAAACGCAGTTCCCTTTGGGACCGCGGTATTCATTGGAAGAACTGGTCACGCAAATGCGCCAGCCCAGGATGCCGCACCCGCCCGCTCAGCGCCATGCTGAACGGCAAGGGCCTCAGCCTCGGCGAGGAATGGTTCTGCGGCCCCGAGTGCCTGGAGCCGGTTCTGCGCAAGCGTTTCGCCGAACTGGCGGGCGCTACCCGGCCAGTGGAAAGCCCCCGCCCCGCACGGTTTCCCATGGGCCTTATGCTTTTCTCCCGCGGCTACCTCAATGCCGACCAGTTCAAGGTGGCGCTCGAACAGCACCGCGCAACCGGAGAGCGCATCGGCGACGTCGCCCTGCAACTCGGCTACGTCAACGAAGAACAGGTGGCAGCCGCTCTCGCCGCCCAGTGGGGATATCCGGTCTTTTCCATGAAAGGAATGCCCGCTCTCCCGCCCACACTGCTCCCGGTTCACCTGATGGAGATGCACCAGATGCTGCCCATTCAGTTTGCCGAAGATTCCCGCAAGCTGCTGCTTGGTTTCGCGACTCGCCTCGATCACGCAGTTGTGCAGGGAGTCGAGAAGATGCTCGCCTGCGCAGCGGCTCCCTGTTTCGTGGCGATCAGCGAATTCCGCGCCCGCATGCAGGCCATCTCCGCCAAACGCCGCGAACTGGAGTTCGTCTTCGACCGCGTCTCCAGCGGCATGGAGATGGCGCAGACCGTAAAAAGCTACATGATTCAGACCGGCGCGGAAGAGTTGCGCTTCTCCGTGTGCCGCGAATACCTGTGGGCCCGCGCCATCACCCCCCGCCAGCAGGTGGATCTCCTGTTCAGGCTCGAACCCAGCCTTGCGTAATCTCCTGTAGTAACTCACATCCATCTCTCAAGTTAATCCGCCCAGGTGCCGATATACGCGCGGGGGCACGATGGCGAACAGCTTCAAACCCGCGCACATTGGTAATCACCACAAGGTACCGGGATGCGTTCGTTCGCTCGACAGCGCCTGGAACACCCGCTGCCAGCCCCGCCTGACCGCCTTGCCGTCCACTCTGGTGCAGATGGAATTGCTGCTCAGCGATCCCGTGGTAGATCTGTGTGCCCTGGCCGAAGTGGTTACCAAAGACACCGTTCTGGCTGGCCAGCTTCTGCGCATGAGCAACGTTGATCGCGGTCGCGATGAGCGCTTCCTTCGGGTGGAAGATTGTCTGGTTGACCTCGGTATTGACTGGCTTCTCGCCATCGTGCGCGACGTCCCACTCTCCTCCCAGCGTGACGCGTAACCTCCCCCGCAGTCCACTCATTCCACGAAAATAGAGTCCGGTTAGAAGGCCCATGCGGACCATGCGCAGCTCTCACATCATCGCGGCCTGTCCTCATTTGTCTCTCATTCAGCTTCGTTTGGCTCTCCGCAATTCAACAACTTAGGAGTGTGGCGCGGTATTTCCAATGGCGTCCAGCTTGCACCCTCCTCTGCGGGAAAAGGAGTTTCATGGATACCGGATTCTACGCGGCATGTACCGCGCTCATGTCCCAGACCCAGTCGCTCGATGTGCTGGCGAACAATCTGTCCAATACCAGCACGACCGGCTACCGTGCACAGCACGCGATCTTTCGTTCGGTTCTCGCCAGGATGGGCGGATATCCCATGTCCAACCTGAACAAGGCGACCAACGATTACGGCGTCCTCGGAGGCAGCCGGGTGGACCTCGCCCAGGGCGGTCTCGAGCGTACCGGCAACGATTTCGATCTGGCGATTGAAGGCTCGGGATTTTTCGTGGTCCAAAACGATAAGGGGCGTCTCTACACCCGCAACGGCAACTTTCATGTCTCCAATGGGCAACTGGTCGCCGAGGATGGCAGCGCCGTCATGGGGAACAATGGCGTAGTTCCAGTGCCATCCGGCCAGTTCTCGGTCAGCGCTGATGGGACCGTCTCGGTCAACGGCGCCGTCGCCGGCAAGCTGAAGATTGTGGACTTCAAGCCCGGCACCGCGCTCGAGAGCGTGGGCAAGACCAACTACTCGGCCCCGAAAGATTCTGAAATTCCCGCAACCGACGCGGCCGTTCGGCAGGGAGTGGTTGAATCCTCGAACGTGAACGCAGTTGCCAATGCTGTGGACCTCATCAGCGTGCAGCGCTACGCCGAAATGATGGAGCGCGCCCTGTCGCTGTTTGATACGCAGATCAACAAGATTGCCACGGAAGAGCTACCGCGGGTCGAGTAAAGGAGAAATTCATGTTTCGTGCACTCTATACAGCGGCGAGCGGCATGGTCGCCCAGCAGCTGAACCTCGATAACATCGCCAATAACCTGGCCAATGCCAGCACCACCGGATTCCGCAAGCGCCGCGTGCAGTTCACCGATCTGCTCTACCAGAACATGGTGATGCCCGGCGCGGCCGCGACCCAGCAGACTACGGTTGCCGCCGGATTGCAGATTGGCATGGGCACGCGTCCCGGAGCTTCAGAAGTCGTGCAGACCCAAGGTGATTTCAGCAACACCGGCAATCCCTACGATCTGGCCATCAAGGGAACCGGCTTTTTTCAGGTGCGGCTGCCCAGTGGAGAAATCGGCTACACCCGCGCCGGCACCTTCCATCTCGATTCACAGGGAAACATCGTGACCGCTGACGGCGACCCGCTCGATCCCGCGATCACCATTCCTCCCGACTCGCTCTCCGTCACCATTGGCTCGGACGGAACCGTGTCGGTCACGCAGCCGGGACAGGCGCAGGCGCAGCAGGTTGGCAACATCCAGCTCGCCATGTTCCCCAACCCCGGCGGTTTGAACAGCGTTGGAAAGAACATCTTCATGCCGACCACCGCCTCCGGAGACCCGATTGTCGGCACTCCTGGCGGCGCCGAAGGCCTGGGATCGCTCGAGCAGGGCGTTCTCGAAGACTCCAACGTGAACGTGGTCGAGGAGTTCATCCAGATGATTCTGGCCCAGCGTTCCTATGAGTCGAATTCGCGCGTAGTGCAGGCTGCCGACCAGATGTTGCAGAACCTGAATAACGTGAGCCGGTAGAGGCAGAGTTTTGAGATGACAGTTCGCAGTCTCCTTATTCCGGCGCTGCTGGTGGCGGTCGCGTTTGGACGAATCGCAGCAGGTTCGCAGGACCCCAGACCTGCACACCGATGCGGCGTTTGAACAAGCCGTAGTTTCCGCGCTGGCTGCTGCACAAGTGGATGTCTCCACCGCACAGTTTCAGTTTCTGACGCAGGCCGGCCCCGACACATCGGCTGCGGTGGCAGTGGCAAGCATTCAGAAGTGGCAGGATGACTCGGCCCTGGCCAGCTTCCGCTGCAAACAGGCCGGCCAGTGCGTGCCGTTCTTTGTGATTGTCCGCTGGGCTGGAGAGCGGCAAAGAGATAACGCTTTGGAAGCCGCTGTAATCAAGGTTCCGGTGGCGGTTCACCAGCACAAGGAAGTTCTGGTGCGGGCAGGTCAGACTGCCACGCTGGTGATCCAGAACAAACGGCTGCGGATTTCCACTCCCATCATTTGTCTGGAGAGCGGGTCGCGCGGACAGACCATTCGGGTTTCGAGCATCGATCGCAAACGAATTTCTACCGCCGAAGTAGTGGATGAGGGAGTCTTACGAGGCAGTCTCTAGGTCGCATGGGCCAGATCAACAACTCGAAGTGGCAGGGAAGAGGCAAGCTCGCGCTTGCCGCATTCGTCATTCTTGCGCTCGCGGTGTCCGCCAGCGCCAAAAAGAAAGACAGTCCCGACGCTCGCGCCGAATATCTTGCCCGCGTCCAGCAGCAGCAGGCGCCCATGCCGATAGAAACCACCACCGGCAGCCTTTGGGTGCCGGGCGGACTTCTCACCGACATCAGCACCGACTACAAGGCCCGTCATGTCAACGACACCGTGATTATCCAGGTGGTGCAGCAAACCACCGCGACCGCGACCGGAGACACAAGTACTCAGCGCGACAACACAGCCAGTTCCAGCATTACCGGGCTTCCCGGTCGGGTGAACACCGGCGGCCTCAATCCGTTACTCGGCGCGCAATCCTCCACCGCACTCAAAGGTACGGGCGCAACTTCCAGCACTACCAAAGTCCAGACCAGCCTCGCCGGACAGGTAATCGCGGTCCTGCCCAACGGCAATCTCGTGGTCGAAGCTCAAAGAGAAGTGCTGCTCAATCATGAGAAGGAAACCGCCATCGTCCGCGGCGTGGTTCGTCCCGGAGATGTCGGGCCGAACAATGCAGTGCTCTCAACTTTTCTCGCCAATCTCGAAATCGAATTGAAAGGCAAGGGAGTGATTTCTGACGCTACGCGTCCTCCCAGCCTGGTCATGAAAATTCTCACGAGGCTGCTGACCTTCTAATGCTGATTCATTTCACATTTTCGCTGAAGCGCCTCTGGTTGCGAATTCTTCTCTGGCCGATGTTTTCCCTGCTGGTGCTGGCGATCGTGCTGCCTGCGGCGCTTGCTGACGACAACCCCACACCCGCGGCAGCGACAGTTCCGACGGGCGCCCCAGCCGTTCCAGCCACCAAGAACGACGAGCACGTGCTGGTGCGCGACATCACCACAATTGAGGGCGTGCGCGAAAATCCGCTTGTCGGTTACGGCATCGTCGTGGGACTGAACGGCACCGGCGACCGCCGCCAGACCCTGTTCACCACCCAGACGCTGGCCAACATCATGCAGCGTATGGGGGTGCAGATTCCAGCCGATCAGGTTCGCGTAAATAACATCGCCGCTGTGTTCGTGACCGCATCGCTGCCCGCTTTCGCCCGTCCCGGCATGAAGCTTGATATAACGGTCTCCTCGATCGGAGACGCCAAGAGCCTTCAGGGCGGAGTCCTTCTGCTCACTCCGCTTCACGGCCCTGACGGCGAAGTTTACGCCGCCGCGCAAGGCCCGCTCACGCTCGGCGGATATTCCGTCGGCGGAGGGGCCGGCAACAGCAAGCAGGTGAACCACACCACTGTGGGCAAGGTCGCCAATGGAGCCATGGTGGAACGCGATACCGCGATCGATCTCGGCCAGTTCAAGACCGTGTCGTTCATGCTGCGCGATTCCGATTTCACCGCCAGCACCGATGTGGCCGCGGCCATCAACAAGGATTTCGGCAGGGATGTCGCCGTCGCCCTCGACAGCCGCCGCATTGACGTGAATGTCGCTCAGGCCGGAGTTCCAACCGTCCCCGAGCTGATCTCTCGCGTGCAGAACCTCGCCATCATCTTTCATCCTCCTGCCAAAGTCGTGATCGACGAGCGCACCGGGACCATTGTGATGGGAGGCAACGTGAAACTCTCAGCGGTTTCCGTCCTGCACGGCAACCTGAATATCGAGGTCGCAACTACTTTCCAGGTCTCGCAGCCTGAACCGTTTTCGAAGAATGGCGATACCGAAGTGGTTCCGCAGGTCAGCCTGCAAGCTGGCCAGACTTCGGTCGGCAAGATTCAACTCGGGGAGGGCGCAAGCGTGGAAGACCTGGTCAACGGACTTCACGCCGTTGGCGCAACCGCAAGTGATGTAGTGGCGATTCTTCAGGCCATCAAAGCTGCCGGCGGACTTCGCGCCGAGCTGGAGGTCTTGTAATGCCCCAAGTCGGACAAATCATTTCGGCCAACGCCGCGGAGAGCCTGGCCCAGGCCCGCAGTGAACAGGCGCTGCGCCAGGCCAAACAGCATGCCGCTGCCGGAGATCCCAAGATTGAGGCCGCTGCGCATTCCTTCGAGTCGATTCTGATTAACAAGTGGCTGGACGAAGCCGAGCACTCTTTCGCCACCGTGCCGGGCGAAGACCCTAATAAAGAAGAGAGCGGCGACCCGGGCGCTGACCAGTTCCGCAGCCTGGCTTTTCAGGCAGTTGCCGACAGCATTACCGCCTCCGGCGGAATCGGCATCGCCGCCATGATCGTTAAGCAGATGTCGCGGCCCGGAATCGAGGCCGAAAATCAGGGCCAACCGGCTGATTCTAAGCCGGTTACGCAAGATAGCAGCAAGCTGGCGCCAGTAGGAAGGAAGTAACCTGAAACGGCAAGAAAGTAATTAAAGTTTCTATGAGAACGGACCGATAAGGCACCACCTCAAATTGCGGGTAAGTCAACCAGGTACGAACAGGTACGAATATGAGAATCGATTCCAATCAGCCGCTTATTAATCAGGTGGCCACGGAAAGCTCGAAGAAGGCTTCGGGCAAATCCGCCAAGTCATCGGACAGCGCCTCGAACGACAAAGCCAGCTTTTCGGTGGACGCTTCCAGCATCAGCTCGCTCGAAGCCCAGGCATTGGCCGCTCCAGAGGTTCGCCAGGATCGGGTGAACGCACTGCGCGAGGCCATCCGCAACGGCAGCTACGACGTGGATCCCGGCCAGATTGCCGGCGCCATGTTGCGCGAGGCCGGCCGCTAGAAGTGACCGGTCGCGGCGGCAGAATAACCATGAGCGCAGAGCAACTCAACCACGACGAAAAGGCCTGGGGAGAATCCCTCGCCGCTCTGCGCGCGCTTTCCGCTGAAGTGAACGCCGGGCTTCTCGCCCTGGCGGAAAACGACATTCAACAGTTCGAAGAGCGCATCGCCGCCCAGCAGAAAATCTGCGACGGCCTGCGCGGGTCTCGCTTCTTTAATGCAGAAACCCTGCGGGCCTTAACCGCCGATCTGCGGAAGGCGGCCACCGCGCTGCCCGCGCAAAGCGATGCTTTGCTTACGCCCGCCGAAAGGATGGCTGAGATCCAGGGCCGTCTTGCTCAACTCAACCGCGTCTATGCCACGGTGGTAGTCCGCGCCCAGAAAGTATTCGACGTCCTGCTCTCTCTGCATCGCAAAGGACGCCAGGGTTACAGCCGCGACGGCAAAGTAATAGCCGAAGACCACACCTGGTCGTGTGAGGCCTGATTCCGAATGTCCGGTTTAAGCGGCTCCATGCTGATCGCGCTGCACTCGCTCCTGGTTCAGGAGAGCGCGCTGAATGCCACCAGCAACAACATTGCGAACGCCAACACGCCGGGCTACTCCCGCGAAGTGCCGATTCTCTCCGAGGCCGATCCTACGGTTGAGGGTGGCATTGTTTACGGACACGGCGTCAGTCTCGATCAGATTGCCAGCGTGCGCGACCGCCTGCTCGAGCTGCGCATCTATGACGCTACCTCGCAGCAGAGCGGCTCGCAGGCTGAACTCACTTCGTTGCAGCAGGTGGAGAATTACTTCACCGATCCCACTCAGGGCATTGGCGCTGACATCACCGCATTCTTCAACAGCCTGAACCGGCTCTCGACCGACCCGACCAGCGTTCCGCAACGCCAGGCGGTGCTGACCGCGGCCTCGAACCTAGCCGGAGATTTTCACAACACCGTCACCCAGCTCAGCAGCATCCAGCAGAACCTGAACCTGAACGTCACCCAGTCGGTGAACCAGGTAAACCAGCTGACCTCACAGATCGCGAAATACAACCAGCAGGTCGCTTCCATGCAGAAGCTGGGCCAGGATGCCGGAACCATCGAAGACCAGCGCAACGAACTCATTCGCCAGTTGTCGGAAGTGACCGATATCTCGGTCATTCAGAGCGATTCCGGATACACCATTACCACCGCCAACGGCAGCGCGCTGGTCGTCGGCGGCCAGAGCTTCAATCTCGATACCTCACTTGACTCCAATGGAATGCGACGGGTGCTGGCCGGAGGGCAGGACATCACCTCCACTATCTCGGGCGGCAGCCTTGGTGGGTACCTGAAGGTTCGAGATCAATTTCTTCCGGGAGTGCTTTCCTCTCTGGACGATCTCGCCGGAGGCTTGGCCACAAATTTCAATGCTGCCCACCAGTCGGGATTCGATCTCTCCGGCAACGCTGGGCAGCAGTTCTTCAGCGCGGTGTCCGGCGGCGGAGCCGCCTCCAGCTTCTCCGTCCTGATCACCGATCCTTCGCAAATTGCCGCCAGCTCCGATGGTTCGGCAGGCAGCAATGGCAACATCGCTCTGATGCAGGCGGTGCAGGATCAGCAGCTTCCGTCGGGCCAGAAGCCGCTGGAGAGCTACTCGAATATCGTGTTTACGGTCGGCAATGCGACCTCACAATCTCAGGCCGCTTCCGATGCCAGCGAACTCAGCCTGCGCCAGCTCACCAACCAGCGCCAGGCAGTTTCCGGAGTTTCCATTGATGAGGAGACTACCAACCTGATCCGCTTCCAGCACGCTTTTGCAGCAGCTGCCCGGGTCATTACCACCATCGATGAAATGACCCAGACCGTGCTAGCCATGGGAAGCCCGACTGCATAAGGACAACATGCGTATCAACCCCAATCCGACGCCCGACATTCTCGCAGCTATCTGGGAAACCCAGACGCAGGAGCAGACCGCCCTCGAACAACTTTCCACCGGACGGCGCGTCAACCGTCCTTCCGACGATCCCGCGGCTTCTGCGGTTGAGGTGCAGAACCAGGCGCAGGAAACGCGCGTCGATCAATACCTGCAAAGCGTCGGCAGCCTGCGCGCCAAGTTTCAATCGGCGGACTCCACTCTCAGCACCGTGGTGACCGCGCTCAATCGCGCCATCACCCTGGGTGCGCAAGCCGGCAACGGAACACTCTCATCCAGTAACCAGCAGCAGATCGCGACCGAGTTGCAGGGAGTTCTCGATTCCGTCGTTCAGGCTGCAAACACTTCGTTCCAGGGCAGCTATATCTTTGCCGGCACTGCTACCACCCAGACTCCTTTCACCCAGAGCGGGTCGGGAGTCACCTACAACGGCAACAGCGGAGTGAATACCGTTGCTATCGCCGACGGGCGGAACTTGCAGTCCAACCTCCCCGGCGATCAGATTTTTCAGAACTCGAGTGGAGACGTGATGGGCTCACTGCAGCAGCTGGTCACCGCGGTGCAGAGTGGGAACGCCGCCTCGATCACAACCGCCACCGCGGCTGTAAGCAGCGCGCTCAACCTGGTCAGCGCGCAGCGCGTGTTCTACGGCAACGCTCTCAACCAGCTCGATGCCGACGAGACCACCCTCAACCAGCTTAGCCTGAATCTGAAGACCCAGGACACTTCGCTGGTGGGAGCTGATCCGACCAAAGCGGCAACCGACCTCTCGCAAGCCCAGACCGCCCACGAAGCAGCGCTCGCAGCAGCCGCCAGAATTCTGCCGGTTAGCCTGCTGGATTACTTAAGGTAGATTCGCACCGTACGCCGCAGCATCAAAATGCCGTGTGCAGTGCCGTGGAAGGGCATGGCTTCAGCCATGCCGTTAGAGCTCCAAATGAATGATCGGCTTTAGCCGCTGATCTTAGCTAAAGCGATCACTCCGCAGCCCGGCCACTCCCGCGAAGCTGCTATCATCCTCTGCACCGCATGCATCCGATTCTCCTTAGCATTGTTCTGGGACTCACCGCCGCCGCCGCCAACATTTTCGGCGGCGCCATCATCGTCCACAAGCATTGGGATCGCTCGTACCTGAAATATTTCGTGGCCCTCGGCGCGGGATTCATGCTGGCCACCGCCATTATCGAAATCTTCCCCGCCAGCCTCGAACTGCGTGGCAAGAATGCCGCGTTTCTGGTGTTGGTCGGCTATCTCATCGTGCACTTCTTCGAGCACACCGTCTCTCCCCATTTCCATTTCGGAGAAGAAACTCACCAGGACGCCTTCGTCCACGGCCACCGCGGCTACTCGGTTCTGATGGGACTGATCATCCACACCTTCTTCGACGGCATCGCCATCGCTTCCGGCTTCATCGTTTCCAACTGGCTGGGATGGATCATCTTCGTCGCCATTTTTCTCCACAAAATTCCCGAAGGCTTTACTGTCTCGTCGGTCATGCTGGCCAGCGGACAGAGCCGCCGCATCGCCTGGGGATCATCCATGCTCCTCGGCGCCGCCACCCTCGCCGGAGTCCTCACCATGGCGCTGTTCAGACATCAGGTAAGCTTCGGTCTTCCGCTCTCCGCGGGCGTCACCATCTACGTCGCCGCCTCTGACCTTATGCCGGAAGTCAACCGCGAGCCCGGCGTCCGCATGGCTCTGGTAGTTTTTCTCGGAGTGGGGTTGCTGTTCCTGCTCGATCACTTCTTCCACATGCATTGATCACGTGGCGCGGACACTCCTGTCCACGCCAGACAGCTAGTGCCTGCTATGTGCGAAAAGTAAACGTTGCTAGTCCTGTTCTGAATCGGCTAGTTAACTTTCCACACCCCAAAGAACCTGCGCCAAAACTTGCCTTCGCACGTGGGGCACACTCCAGATCCCGAACAATTTCTGCACGGCGGATTCATCTGACTAAAGTGGACATTCTTTCCAAGACCGTTACATTCCGGGCATTCTCCATTGCCGCCGCATTCCGGACATCTTCTCCCATGGCTAAACAGATCGGAGTAGCCACGCATTGGTGGTTTCACGCAAAGCTCTTGTCAGCTGTTTTTGCGGGACGACTCCGCGGTTGAATGCTGCCGCCTAATCCACCGTGTGCTTCGCCGTATATCCGTCGCGCGCAATGATCTGGTACTTCACGTCTTTCCCTTTCTGGTTGCGCACTTTCAGCGGGCCGCCATCCGGGGCCACCACTTCTATCTTTAGCTTGCGGTAGGTTCCATCCAGCTTAGGGTTGGTGGGATGATAAGCCAGCTGATACTGATTGCGGATGTCCCCCGTGATCGACTGAAACACTTCCGGCAACTCGCCCTGAAAGCGGGGAAAGTAGGCCTTGCCACCGGTCAGCTTGGCGAAAGTATTCATTTCGTTGTCGGCCTGCAGGTAATCCATGTTCGAGATCGGAATTCCCATGCCGTGCGGCGCGGCGCTGCCACGCGACTCGAAATAGTTGCGCAACATCCAGCCGATGCTCACCGGAAAAATCGTCACATCGTGCGTGCTCTTGACCTTCTTCAAAATCTGGTCCAGATTCAGCTTGCTGAACGTATCGACTCCGGTGCTGATCAGAATGATGTACTTGTGCCCGTCCACCCCTTCCAGCCGGTCCAGGGTGTCATAGAGCGCGTCAAACAGGTTAGTCTCCGCGAAACCCGGCATGCGCAGCTGGTTCAGCCCGCCGAACACCGCCTGCTTGTCCTGGGTGAAATCCACCAGGATGTGCGGTTTCATGTCATACGACTCCACCGCCACCCAGTCATTCTTCTTCAGGCTGTTGGCAAAAGTGTAAGCCGCATTCAGCGCGTCCACCATGAAGTAATAGTTCGTGGAGGCGAACTCCACCAGCAGCACCGCCGTGATCGGAGCCTGGGTCACGTTGAAATTCGAAATCTTCTGCTCCACCCCATCTTCGTAGACCTTGAAATTATTCTGCTTCAACCCGGGGATGAACTGCCCGTCTTTGGTAGTTACCATTACGTCCACGTTCACCAGGGGCACATTCACCTGGATCGAGTAATCCGGCATGCCCGCGATCTTCTTCGGAGTCTCCCGCGGCGGTGGCGGCGGTTCCGGAGCCTTTTTCGGAATCGCATACGGCCCCACTTCGTTGTCTGGACCCCCGGCGGCAGGAGGCGGCGGAGTCTTCTGCTGGCCCGAGGCGCCAGCCTGCGAATCCGGTTGCGAAGACTGGTCCTGGGCGGCCGCGGCTTGCGCCATCACCATGCACGCACACAATGTGAGTGCTGCCAGCTCAGCCCAAAACCGGGCCGTGAAAAACTTGCCAAAACCCTTGTAAACACTGATTACGGAAGTACAAAACATGAAAGGCCCTCTACACGCCCTATGCTAGTATAGACGCACAACTTCGCGGTCGGGATGTTTTGCGCACCCAGAACTAACCTCCTCCCTGCACGCCGGGCACAGAACGCGAAGCGCATTTTTGGCGGACCGTTGGGGTCCCCGGGGAAAATGAATGAGATGTATGTTTCTGTCCTGCGCGGCAGTTTGCCTCCTGCTACTCGCGCCAGCTATTCAGGCCCAAACCTCCCAAGCCACGCCACCCCACGCGGTTGCAACCATTCCAGTTAGTGAGATCCATGCCGGTATGCACGGGGTCGCCTACACCGTGTTTCAAGGCGTCAAGCCTGAGCCCATGCCGGTCGAAGTCCTCGGCATTCTGAAAAACGCCAATGGGCCCAAAGGCGACATCATTCTCGTCCGCCTCGGCGGAGAAAAGGCCCAGTACACCGGCGTGGTCGCCGGCATGAGCGGCAGCCCGGTCTATCTCGACGGCAAACTCGCAGGCGCGCTCGCCTTCCGCATCGGAGAATTTTCCAAAGAACCCATCGCCGGCGTCACCCCCATCGCCGAAATGCTCGAAATCAACGCCATGGATAAGACGGTCTCAGACACCGCCGTCGCCAAAGGTTCCCCCAGCATCACGCCTCTGAATAAGACCGCTTCGCCGGGATTTGGATCAACGGGAACTTCGGCTGGATCGCTAAGCGGATCGGCGTTGGTGGAATGGCGCCGCCGTCCAGAATTTCGCCAACTACCTGAAGCCGATCGACACCCCGCTGGTCTTCTCCGGATTCTCCGAAGAAGCAGTCCAGCGCTTCGCTCCGCAATTCGCCGCCGCCGGCATCACCCCGGTCATGGGCACCGGCTCCGTCAGTGACGCCAGGCAGCCCGAGCCCCTGGAACCCGGCTCCGCCGTCAGCGCCATCCTCGTCCGCGGAGACATGGATATCGCCGCCACCTGCACCGTCACCTACATGGACGCCAACCACCTTCTAGCCTGCGGCCATCCCCTGCTGCAGTTCGGCAAAGTCGATCTCCCCATGACCAAGGCGGAAGTCGTCGCCACGCTCCCCTCCCCGCTCAACGCCTTCAAAATCGTCAACGCCACCGAGCCCGTCGGCGCTTTCGTGCAGGACCGCCACACCGGCATCCTCGGCGAATTCGGCAAGCAGCCCGACATGATCCCCGTCACCCTCAACATCCACGGAGGCCCGGTCACCCGCCAGTTCCACTACGAAGTCCTCAACAACGCCCGCCTCAGCCCGGTCGCCATGATGGCGACAGTCTTCAACGCCCTGCGCGGCGTCAACGACTACGGCGAAGAAATCACCTACCGGATGAACGGCAGCATCAGCGTCGCCGGCTATCCCGACGTAGCCATCTCCGACATGTTCGCCCCGGTTGACGGACAGCAGCCCGCCGCCATCCTGGCCGCGCTCTCCCTCGGCGACAGCTTCGGACGCATCTACGACAATCCCTACAGCGTCCCCGACATCAAAGGCGTGCAACTCGATTTCGACCTCGTCCGCGAGCGCCGCTGGGCCCGCCTCGAAGGAGCCCGCACCGACGTCACCGAAGCCCGCCCCGGCGACGAAATCACCATCGAAGCCGTCCTCCGCCCCTACCGCGGAGAAGTCACCGTCCTCCACATCCCGGTGCACATCCCCACCTCAACCTCCAAAGGCACCCTCCGCATCCTGGTCAGCGACGGAGACACCCTCGACCGCATGCACCGCACTCCGCCCCTGTTCGCCAGCAAGCTCGACCTCGCCTCCACCATCTCTCTGCTCAACAAGCAGCACGCCAACAACCGCGTCTACGTCTCCCTACTCGAAGCCGACCCCGAAGCCATGGTCGCCGACAAAGTCATGCCCACGCTACCGCTCTCCATCATGAACGTAATGGACAACATGCGCGGCACCCAGGAAATGGTCGTGCAGTCAGAGTCGTCAGTGAACGAAGCGTCAACCTCTCCGCTGGATTACGTGGTGGATGGGGCGCAGATTTTGACGGTGAATGTGAGGTAAACCTTCCCAAGGCTCATAAGACCTCAAGCGACGCTATTGGCCGCCAACCAATTATGGTGCAGCTCTCGCCATGACATTCGGTGTCCTAAACGCCAACACCGAACCATGCCTTTCTGCTCCATTGTCATCGATGAAAGAAAATCTAAAATAATATATCGTATTTCCGGCCAGGCCGGAAAAGTCGAAAGAAATGTTTTGCGTGCCGAAGCTTCCATCGACATGACAGCCGTAGACCAATGGGCATGTTGTGGCAGCATTGTTTAGCCCTCGATCTGTACCCCACTCAAAAAATACCGTTCCAGCATCCCCCTGCTGGTTGAGTGTGCCGTTCAGAACTGCGCTGCTTCCAGTGATCGAGGTTAGCTTGCGTCGTTGCTACAGGGTTGAGAGTTCGGAAGCTAAGGGGCAAGCCTTGACGCTCGGCGCTGCTATAGTCGTCAGTAAAGACGGCTCGAAAATAGTAAACCGTGTTGCTTTCCAGGAAGGTGAGGTCGAATGTCAGCGCATGGCCTCCAGTTGCGGCATCCAGGTGGCAGGTGGGGTAGTATCCACAGCTATTGGCAACGTCGACGCTAAAGGTCTTATCCTTGCTCCACTGGGAATCAAGCGAGACCCGGGTCGCTCCGTTGGTTGATGCTTCCGTTTAAGACCGCGCTGCTTCCGGTGATCAACGTTGCGGCTTGCGTCGTGGCTACAGGGTTGAGAGTTCGGAAGCTAAGGGGCAAGCTCTCGACGCTCGGCGCTGCTATAGTCGTCAGTAAAAACGGCTCGAAAATAGTAAACCGTGTTGCTTTCCAGGAAGGTGAGGTCGAATGTCAGCGCATGGCCTCCAGTTGCGGCATCCAGGTGGCAGGTGGGGTAGTATCCACAGCTATTGGCAACATCGACGCTAAAGGTCTTATCCTTGCTCCACTCGAAATAAGCGAGACCCGGGTCGCTCCGTTGGTTGATGCTTCCGTTTAAGACCGCGCTGCTTCCGGTGATCAACGTTGCGGCTTGCGTCGTGGCTACAGGGTTAGAGTTCGGAAGCTAAGGGGCAAGCCTCGACGCTCGGCGTTGCTATAGTCGTCAGTAAAGACGGCTCGAAAATAGTAAACCGTGTTGCTTTCCAGGAAGGTGAGGTCGAATGTCAGCGCATGGCCTCCAGTTGCGGCATCCAGGTGGCAGGTGGGGTAGTATCCACAGCTATTGGCAACATCGACGCTAAAGGTCTTATCCTTGCTCCACTCGAAATAAGCAAGTCCCGGGTCGCTCCGTTGGTTGATGCTTCCGTTTAAGAGCCGCGCTGCTTCCGGTGATCAACGTTGCGGCTTGCGTCGTGGCTACAGGGTTAAGAGTCGTGAAAGAGAGAGTAGGTCCCGGTTGATAACTGTCGTTCGACTGGTCGTAAAAAACAATTCGGTAATAGTAGAGGGTGTTACTAGCTAGACCCGTCGCCGCGTGTGAGAACGAGTGAGGACCTTGCTCATCGGGAACAGGGCAATACACAGGTAAGCAAGTGCTTGAATGCTCTTTTAGGGTTGGATGGGTGCCCCAGTCGAAATACACACCGCCAGTATCGCCGAGCGAATCTACAACGCCGTTCAACGAGGCGGAACTAGCTGTAATAGCGGTCGCGGGATTTGTTTTTCTTACAGGTGTTAGGGTTGTAAAAGAGATCGTATTTCCATGAACATACGTATTATTACTGGAGTCGTAAAATACCAAACGTGCATAGTAGGTAACACTACTGGTAAGACCCTCCAAATCGTAGACGAAAGGTTGAGCTGCAAAGTTTGCCTGGACCGGACAATAGGGATACGAACACGTGACTTGGGAGTCTTTGAAGGTGGGATTCGTACTCCATTCAAAATATGCACTGCCTAGATGGGCCCGCGATTGGACCGTACCATGCAGAGTTGCATTACTAGCGCCTAAAGACGTGGGAGCAAGGGTTGTCGCCGCCCGTGCTGGGAGTGGCCCAAGTGAACTCTGCAGATGCGGAAGAATACTATCGTAAACGCGATCGCGTGTGGGCTGGAACGTGCCCATGCAGGAAATGAAATGAAGGAGGATGGAGGACGAAGATTTGGGCATCGGAGAACCTGGTAGTCGGCCGAGGCACTGCGCTGTCATGGCCAACGACTCCGCCTGTGCATTGGTTACGGGGTTCCCTATGTCTTTCAATTGCAGACTCAATGATGATAGGTGAGCGTGATCGATATTATCCCTTACCGCCTGGGAATACGAACTAACTATTCCGTCGCCATAACAGGTTAAAGGAATATATTGGCAACCATACGGCAACTCGCTGAGGTAATTCTCGATGGAGTCTACTGTGACTCCAGAAGGGAAGCCGCCTGCCGACACATTACCAATTGTGCCCTTGTAGTTGATGGCATTCAGAACGATGCTACTATGCCTCAGCTCTTGAACGTTCAATGGATTCTTGACATCTATAAAAACTCCCGCTGCCTTTACTAAAAAGTTTAAAAGTGGTGTGAATTCTGCGCCGTCATATGGTGTATCGAGCGTAATTACGTGGTCTATGTCATTTAAATAAGAATCTCGCGATGAGGAGACAGGCATGCAGAATAATCATCGCCGCATCTCTTCGAAGAACCCAATTTCTCCAGGTCGGCGCGGACGACAAGACCTCCTTGACTGTGAGCCACCACAATCACGTCTTTCATGTTTGTTATCTGAGTAATGGTCTGAATAACCTTCGAAAGCCATGTGCCTTGTTTAATATTGAGACCTTAGTGGTTGTAAAGATATCAAAGGCATTTGCAGGATCGCCCGAATAGAAGCGGACCGAAAAAAAAACGCGTGGTTGCAGGGAGGTACTCGGTTGCTAGGGGATCGCCATTTGGCCCATAACCAAAATCCACCCTTACATTCGTGCCGTCATAGTAGATATCAGCATTGTCCCAGTTGCTGTAGCCGTCAGCTGAGCCCAAGAGATTGTTTATGAGTGAACCGCGGAACGAAGTAGAATCGGACGGGTCTCCCCACCCCTCTGAATCTCCCAGAATGCCATGTACGAAAAGAATTGGCCGTGGCGACGACTGCGCATTGAGACTACCTAGCAGGCTGACGAAGATGGTTACACGCAGTGCGAGCAGACGCAACTTCCGGCGGCTTGGTAGCACTTGGCACCTCGTAGCAGAAAGCAGGACACCAGGGCCCGAGGGTAGCAACTGAGATTTTGGGGAAGGATACTCTAGATAACCGAGAGCAATTTAGAGCAAGAACCGAGAATTGTCAAATAAATACTCGTCCAGTAGATTGGTGACAGTTTCATTCCTTTCGCTGAGATGAGGCCCGCAGGAACTGGCGGGTGGCCCAGGTGTGTCAACTCTTCTGTGTAAACGACCAGGTTTAGTTTTTGGGGATGGGTGCGCGAGGGAAGGGGGCAATTTCCCCTTTCTTCGCTCAGCGATTTTCAGAAAAGGTTTGCGGTTCATGACGCCACCCGCTCCAGGGCCGGCATCCGGTCCGGCCAGAGAATCGTGAAGTGGTTCAACGCTTCCCGGCGGGTGGCCCACATCTCGTCGCGCCGCGCTTTTCACCACAACACCAACCACCGGCGGGGTGCCCCATTTCTCGCGCGTTCTGTGCGCGAGAAGTGGGGCTTTGGGAATCACCACTGACCTATGCCGCTCGTCTCTTGATCGGCTTGACCGACCAGTCGTTGATCCGCACCGCCCCCGGCTCTTTGTAGGCATACGACCGGAAACTGCTCCACTTCCATTGGTCCGGTTTCTCAACCAGTCCCCGCTTGACCGGATTCCGGTGTATATAGCGCAGTTTCTCGATCTCCTTTCGCGGACTGTTCACATTGAAATCATAAAATCGCCGCTGCCAGAAGTGCACGGGCTTGTTCTGCCACAGCGTAGGCTGGGCGTATTTACCGACCGCCCGCCGCAATAACCGCTGGATGAAGCTCAGCTTCACCGCCTGAACCACCGTCGAAGGAGTTCCACGCCACGGCTCGGCGGGTGGCCCACATCTCGCGCCGCGCCTTTCACCACAACAATTAACATCAGCGGGGTGCCCCATTTCTCGCGCGTTCTGTGCGCGAGAAGTGGGGCCTTGGGAATCACCACTGACCTACGCCGCTCGTCTCCTGATCGGTTTGACCGACCAGTCGTTGATCCGCACCGCCCCCGGTTCTTTGTACGCATATGAGCGGAAACTACTCCACTTCCATTGGTCCGGTTTCTCAACCAGTCCCCGTTTGACCGGGTTCCGATGCATATAGCGCAGCTTCTCGATCTCGTTGCGCGAGCTGGTAACGTTGAAATCATAGAAGCGCCGCTGCCAAAAGCGCACCGGTTTGTTGTCCCGCAGCCTGGGCGGCGCGGGTTTGCCGACTGAGCGAAGCAACAGCCGCTGTACGAAGCTCAGCTTCACCGCCTGAACCACCGTCGAAGGGGTTCCACGCCACGGCTCACTGATCAATAGATGTACGTGCTCGGCATGACAACGTATCCGACCACCACGAACCTGTAACTCTGCCGTGCGGCCTCAAGCACCTCGAGAAACAGATCACGCCGCCGCGGAGAACCCAGCAGCGGCAAGCGCTGATAGCAACTGAAAGTGATGAAGTGCAGGTCGCCATTGCCGTAGTATCGTTTGAGTCCCCAGGGCATCTCGACATGATTCACGACCCTGGAGAGCCTGTCTGTGACGGATGAACCTGCAGGGTTTCGGAGAGCCGGACAGGCCCCACTTCTCGCGCACAGAACACGCGAGAAATGGGGCACCCGGCCTTTGGGAACCACCACAGACCTAAGCCACTTCTTAATCGGCTTCACTCACCATAGAAACGCCGCCGCCAGAGATGCGCCGACCCATTCTCCCGCAGCCGGAGTTGGGAAAGCTTTCCCCCGAACAGTATCGCGAGAAAGCTTGTCCTGAGCGAAGCCGAAGGATTGCATCCGGCGACGTATAATTCCTGCCGAATGGCGGATGTCGCAGCTTACTCATCCCCACGACGTTTCCAAACTCACAGTTGTTCATTGAGGAGGTTTCCCGTGAAATTATCGGTGAAGGCATTGGGTCTGACAGGTGCCATCCTCTGGGGCGGCGCAATTCTGCTGTGCGGGATCGCAAACCTGATCTGGCCCTCCTATGCAGTGGAGTTTCTAACCATGGTCAGTTCGATCTATCCCGGGTTCCACGCCTCACGCACATTCGCAGACGTGATCGTCGGCACCGCCTATGCCCTAGTGGACGGCGGCGTATGCGCAATGTTTTTCGGATGGCTTTACAACCTGCTGGCCGCCAACCAGGCTTGATACGCACAGCATGTTCTACTGGCCCCCGAAAACCCCCATGCTAAATTTCGCAACGGACGCGAAATCCAGCATGGGGTATACGGCTCACCAGTGACGTGCGCGCTGGCGATATCAGCTGGCTTTTTTACGGCTCTCTTGCGCCTTGGTCCCCACTGCGACGCCTGCGGGCTGAGCATGCGCACCCGGAATTTGTGCCGCGGGCCGAGTCAGCCAGGTTTCGAAACGGGTCTTGCCGAGTCGTGCATTATTGCCCGGCAGTAGCGTTTTTTCGTCGAGCTTCGCTCCAGCGTACCGCGCGTTTGGGTCGGCGACGACTTCGCGGCGATCGTTGAGCGAGGCCAGGCGCCGCTGCACTAGCTCATCCACGCGAAACTGTTCCGGACCTCCAATTTCGACGATGCCGTTTACCGGCTGACCTACGGCAACCCGGGCCACGCCACTCGCGACATCGTCGGCGGCCATCGGCTGGAAAAGAACCGGAGGCAAATGCACTTTGTCGCCGACCATCGAAATGTCAGCCAGGCCCTTGAGAAACTCGAAGAACTGCGTAGCGTGCACGATGGAGTAGGGAATGGAAGCCTCTCTGATCAGCTTCTCCTGCGCGATCTTCGCGCGGAAGTAGCCGCTTTCCGACAGCCGGTCGGTTCCCACCACCGATAATGCAACGTGATGCTTTATCCCTGCGGCCGCTTCATGGGTGAGGAGGTTGCGAGTGGATGTTGCGAAGAAATTCAGCACTGCCGCGTCTTCCCAGGAGGGAGAGTTTGATACGTCCACGACCACCGATGCGCCTTTCAGCACCTCGGCCAGTCCTTCGCCCGTGAGGGTGTTGACCCCGGTATTGGGCGCTGCCGCTACCGCCTCGTGTCCGTGCTCACGAAGCTTGGTGACGAGCTTTGTTCCAATGAGTCCGGTGCCGCCGATTACCACGATTTTCATAACTGTCTCCTTCACTCTTGTTTCGAAGCCATTGGTTTCTTGCACGCGCTAAGACAGAAGCGCGTGCCAGTTTGTGACATGATTTTTGTGGCGCGATCTTTTCTGACACGATCTTCTGTGACAGGATCTATGGCCCGAGTACCGGTCCTAATCAGTGGCTTGAAGTGGTTGCTCTCAGACGGTGCGAAGCCGCGATCGCGATTGGTCGCAGCTTTTTGTCCCAAGTAAATTCCTTTTGGGATATTGCCTGACGCTAGACCGAATGCTCCGGGAAAATCAATACCGGATGTGCTGTATTTGGGCGGGTAGGACGGCCTTCACGCGCTTGCGCAGCTTGACAGCGGCGGGTTTCATCGCAGGCACCGGAGTACAAATTTCGAGTGGGCCAACCCGCTCCTGAAACGCGAGCCCATTGAGCGCGCACGACAACGCTCTGGGTTAGACTGCTTGCCATGAAACCGCTCCATTTTCTGATCGCGCTTGCCTTGCTTACCGCGCCGCTAGCCGCTCAGACGCCGGCTGGAACAGCTTCTCCGGCCAACATTCCCGCCTCCATGCAGCAGATGATTCTCCCCAGCCACGGCAGCATGCTGCTGGGGGTTTTCTATCTCGCCGCCGGAGCCGGCCCGCACCCTACGGCAATCGTTCTTCATGGCTTCCCCGGATTTGAGCAGAACCTCGATCTCGCCCAAACCATGCGTGCCCGCGGCTGGAACGTGCTGGCCATGCACTACCGCGGCTCCTGGGGAGTGAAGGGAGATTTCTCTTTCGAGCACGCTGCCGAAGACTCCGACACCCAGGTCCAGTTCGTACTCAATCCGGAGAATGCTGCAAAATATCGCATCGATACCCGCCGCGTTATCGTGATCGGCCACAGCATGGGCGGATATATGGCGGCTTCCGCCATCGCGCACAATCCGCAGATTGCGGGCGCGGTCCTCATCTCCGCCTGGAACATCGGAGCCGAGTACGAGAATGGCCGCCATCTCAAGGGAGGAGCGCCCACGGTTGAAAACGAGGCCAAGTCGCTCGAAGAGGACAACAATCTTGTTCCTCTCGCCGGCACCAGCGGCGCAGCGCTGGCCCGTGAAATCCACGATCACCAGGCGGCATTGAACTTCAACAATCTCGCGCCCGCCATCGCGCCTCGTCCGGTGTTGGTCGTCACCGCCAATGAAGGACTCGCTCCCAGCGATCACGCTTTAGTCGAAGCGCTGCGCAAGGCGGGAGACGGGCACGTCACCGAGCGCCACTGGGACACCGATCACAGCTACTCCGGCCAGCGAACCGAACTGGCCGACGCTATCCTCGAGTGGACGCGGCAGAACCTGGCGCATTCCACCGCAGCGCTGAGAGTAATGACAGTAGAAGCATTGGCGCAGGGATGCGAAGCTAAGAAAAAACGGCCGCGACCCGCGCCTTCTTCCCCCACGCCACCTGCTCCACCCTACCCACGACAACACCCAGAACACCGTGCCAGTCAGCGCGACGGCGGTAACGATCGCAAAAGCCCAATAGAAATGCCCAGTGCGGTCCAACACAAATCCGGTCATCGCCGGAGCCACCACTCCCGAAAGATTGCCGACAAAATTCTGGAAGCCGGTCCACCGCCCCGCCGCCTGCGGTCCCGCCAGCGTCTGGGTAATGGCCCAGTTATTGGAAGCATTGGCGCTGAAAAAAACCACGCCCAGCACCAGCAACGCCACGCACAGCCTCGGGCCGCTTACCACCGACAGCCCCAGCGAAATCCCGCACAGCGCCAGGCCCACGCCGACAAACGTCTTGCGCACTCGCGTCGGAGTCTCTCCCGCCCGAATCCACCGGTCCGAAAGCCATCCCGACAAAGTGCCGCAGCAGGCGCCCGTCAGATAAGCCGCCCCGCCGATCTTCGCCATCTCGTCCATCGAGAAATGCCGCTCGCGCACCAGGTAGAAAGGCAGCCAGGTAATCAAAAAGTAGCTCACATAATTTCCGCAGAACAAGCCGAACGACGTTCCCCACGCCGACCGCAACCGCAGAAATTCGCCGAGCGTCGGGCCGCCCGCCGTATCCGGATGCAGCGAGTGCCGCGCCTCCGGCATCAACTTCACCCACGGAACCAGCCATAGCAAACTCGCCAGCCCCAGCACCACAAAGAAAGGACGCCATCCGAACCGCCCCATCAGCATGCCGCCCATCAACATGCCGAACCCCGGCCCAAGCACCAGCCCCGCCGCCACCGCCGAATTTGCCAGCCCGCGATGCTCCTCCGGAAAATGCAGAGCGATGATCTTCGAATAAGAAGGAAACGCCACCGACTCGCCCGATGCCCAAGCACCAGCCGAAGCACGAACAGCGCAACGAACGCATGCACGATGCCAGTCGCAGCCGTCGCCGCCGACCACACCAGAAATCCCCCGGCAAAAACCCAGTTCACATTCAGCCGGTCCACCAGCCAGCCCGGCAAACGGCTGCAGACAGGCATAAGTCCAGAAAAACGCCGACAGCAGAATCCCCAGCTGCGTCGGCGAAATCCCCAGCTCATCTTTCAACATGGGCGCAGCAATCGAGAGGTTGCCGCGATCCACATAATTAATGAAGGTGGCGATTCCGAGCAGAATGAGGATTGCCGAAAGCCTGCCGCTGAGTCTGGTATGCCCGCGATCGCCCGAGGTCGGCATAAGAGCCGCGCGATTCTCTACGCATTCCGGCAGTTTTGCAACACAATTTGGCAGGATAATGCGTGGCGCGTGGGGATACACAGCAGAAGCGCAGGGTCAGCGGTGCAGGCGGACCAGAGCGTGGAACGCCGCCACAGGCAGCCTAGAGATAGAGCCGCATTTCATTAGTGGGAGTGAATCCGACGGACTCGTACAGTTGTCGCCCTGCGGAGCTGGCGTGCAGAATGACGGTATCCACCCCATTCTCGCGGCACCAGAGGAGCACAGTGTCCATAAGTTGGCGCGCCAGTCCGCGTTGGCGAAAACTCGCAGCGGTGTAGACGTTGAGGATGTTGCCTCGCCGCGCGCCCAGCCCAATCATGTGGGGAGGCCAGTCCATCAGCCAAAGTCCGGTGCCCGCGGCGATGGAGCCGTCGGGAGCCGACACCAGCCAGGCGCGATAGTCTCCCATATTCAGGTGCTCCAGCAACCAAACCTGGAACCTGGCCGACATGGAGTTCAGCACCGCCTCGTCGCTGTAGCCCATGTCGCGAAACATCTCCCGGCGATGCGCGACCAGAGTCTCCAGGTCGGCGGTCGAGGCGCAGCGTATGGCGAAGCCTTCAGGCAGGGGCATAGGTTGGCTATTTTAAACGGTTCGCGGAGGGCAATCGGAAGTTGCTGAACTACGTCAGATCGAGCGCCAGCTTCTCGCGTCGCCCAAGGTCTTCCCACTTTTGCTTCGGATGCGGCCTCTTAGTGGCTTTCTATCGCGCTGACACGAGATCTCTGTCCCACTAAAGCTCTTCCCGTTACTGCCTTGATTCAGATGACTGAGTAGGTACTCGGCTATGGCCTGTGTTTTTACCGAAGAGCTGCGGCTGCCGCTTCGGCCAGCTACTTCCCGCCCAACATCGCCACCACGCGCTCATAGTCGTCGACACTGCCGTATTCGATCGTGATTTTGCCTTTGCCGCGGCGGTCGGCGATGCGGACGCGCAGTCCAAGAGCTTCTTCGAGCTGGCGTTGGGCGGCGCGAACGTTGGGGTCAACCCAGCGTGCATTGCCGGAGGCGGGCTCCTTGGGCTGTTCTTTCATCCAGGCGAGTTGGCAGAGTCTCTCCACGCCGTCTCCGGAGAGACCTTGCTTCACCGCCTGCTCGGCGATTTTTTCGATGACCTGGTTATCGTCGAATTGCAGCAGCAGCTTGGCCTCGCCGAAACCGAGTTCTCCGCGCTCGAGATACTGCATGACTTTCGGAGGCAGGCGAAGCAGGCGCATGTAGTTCGACACCGACTCGCGGGAGAGGCCGACTCGCTTGCCGATCTGCTCCTGGGTGAGGCCGAACTGGCGGCTCAACTTGGCGAAGGCGTTGGCCTGCTCGACGCAGTTGAGGTCCTGGCGCTGCAGGTTTTCGATGATCGTCATCTCCGCCGCCTGCTGCTCGGAAACCTGGCGAACAATGGCCGGCACGGTGGTTTTGCCCGCCAACTTCGAAGCGCGGCACCGACGCTCGCCGACGATCAGAACGTAATTACCATCAGGGCCGGGGCGCACCATCACCGGCTGCAACACTCCGCTGGCCCGGATCGATTCCGCAAGATTTTCCAGCTCTTCGGGGGTATAGAAGGTACGCGTCTGGTGGGGATTGCTGACGATCTGGTCGAGCGCCAGCTGGACAACTTCGGGCCCGCGGGGGCGCGCCGCTTGCGCCATAGCGTGGACCTCGGCAAGCGCGGCAGTGTGGGGCGCGGATGACGGCGCGGCGGCATGCGCTTGAGCCTGCGACGGGTGAGCGGCGTGTGACGCAGGCGGCGCAGCCGAAGTAGCTGTCTCGTTGGTGGAGGATCCCGCGGTTGCAGTCTCCGCCGGTGCGGACGGCGAATCTCGCCGGTTGTCGTGGGAGGGCTGAGTGCTCCACGCACGGTTCTCGCGAAGCGGGACGGCAGTAGGCGTGCCTCCACTTGCGGACATGGAGCGAGGCGCTACCGAGGAGGGCAGCAGCGACTCCAGGCCACGTCCCAGCGCCCGGCGCTTCTCCAAATTCTTGTCCGCCGACTTTTCCGCAGACTTCTCACCAGGCTTCTCGGCTCCCGTTGTCACCGCCATTGGCGCTGCCTTAGCCGGATTCTCCCTCACCGCCACCTTCTCCGCCGCAGTCGTCATCACTCGCGCTCCTGGTTACTTCTTGTGTCGCCAAATTCCACTTAGAGCCTGTCGTCTTGAGCTCGTCGTCTAACCTGTCATCTTGAGCTCGTCATTTTTTAAAGCTTGTCATCCCGAGCGAAGTCGAGGGACCTGCTGTCCACTGTCGCCGCCAGTAATGTACGCAATCTCGCGCATGCGACGGCATACATTGATGTGCGTCAATATACAGACATCGACGCATATCAATGTGATCAGGCCGTCTTATCGAACTCTCTCTCCGCGGCCTCGCCGGCTTCGGCTGCCTGGGTCTCCGCCTCTGGGCTCTCCGCTTGCCTAAGCTCGCCTTCCCCAGACCCCACAGGGGTTGCGGCGTCCGGAGCGATCTCCGGTTCCTGCTCACTTTCAACCAAGCTTGTTTCGGCTATCGAGCCGGCTTGACCGAGCTCTGGGCTGTTTCCTTCGGCGCTGGCGGCGATGGCTTCTTCAGTTATAGGTTCCGCGGCGGCCGCCTGCTGCTCCAGCTCCAGAGTCTCGATCGCATCCGACTCCGCCGGCATGCTGCGAGCGATGATCTCTTTTGCCAGGCGGATGTAGCTCTCGGCCCCGCGGGAACGCACGTCGTAAAGCAGTGCTGGCTTGCCATGGCTTGGAGCCTCGGCCAGGCGAATGTTGCGTGGGATGGTGGTGGTGCACAACTTCTCTCCAAAGAAGCGCTTGAGCTCGGCAGTGACCTGCTGTGCCAGGTTGGTGCGCTCGTCGTACATGGTCAGCACGACTCCTTCAATCGCCAGCGATGGGTTGAGAGAGACGCGAATGCGCTCCACGGTATCGAGCAGCTCCGAAATCCCTTCCAGGGCGAAGTATTCCGCCTGCATGGGAATGAGGACGGCATCGGCAGCCACCAGGGCGTTGAGCGTGAGCAGGTCGAGAGCGGGAGGGCAGTCGAGCACAATGAATTGAAAGCGCTCGCGGAGTGCATCCACGGCTTCGCGCAGGCGAAATTCGCGGCGGTCGGCGTCCACCAGCTCGAGATTGGCGCCTATGAGGTTCTTGTGCGCCGGAACCAGCCAAAGCTGCTCGAGTTCCGTGGATTGCAGTGCCTCCTCCGGCGAGGCCGCGCCCATGAGCAGGTGGTAAGTGGAAACCCGCTCGGGATCCTTGATCAGCCCGAGGCCGCTAGTGGCGTTCGACTGCGGATCACAGTCAATCAGCAGCGTGTTCACTTCGGCTGCGGCAAAAGACGAGGCGAGATTGATGGCAGTCGTAGTCTTGCCGACGCCACCCTTCTGGTTGGCTACCGCGATTACGCGTCCCATTAGATTTTAGGAGAGTGCCTGAGAGCTTCTGCAGAATACGTCCGGTGATTTGTGCATTGCAATGACAGATTTCAGTGCATGGCTGATTTCGGCGTATATCCAAGAAGCAAAGAAGGTTTTGGGAGATTTTCCCCCTTCTTCCACATCGCTTAAGGATACGAAAAGCTCTCACGCCGCAGCGGATGTTCCTGCGGGAACACAGTACGGGTGGTGTCCGCCCCAAGCCGGAATCGCAGATCACGGGGTTCAGTGTTCCCGCAGGAACGTTCGCCTAGGCAGCACCCTTTCGCGATAAAACGCTGTGAGTCTCTGCCAGATTTCAGCACTGCTGGATACGCTGCGCAACTGTTCCCCTGGGAACACGTGAGCGGACATTCGCATTTGTTCTGTTCGGGTTTCGGCGTTTCAAGCCTTGGGGATACATGGCAAACCGTTAAGCAGTCGCCAATTTGGCGGATGTGTGTTCTCGGGATGGAGAGTCTAAGAAGGTCGGAGCTGAAAATCGTCCGCAATGTTCCCGCAGGAACACTGTGGAAAACGTTCAGGAGGAAACGACGCGGTACGAGGAGTAAAATCCCACTTTGTCAGTCCGAACTACCGAAGCTGCCTCTCCCTTGGACGCTGTTCTGGGCACAATTTGGGCTCCCTCTCCACTTTATACTATCTTGGTTCCGTGACGATCGATGTTGTGGACGTTCATTGTTCTACCCTCGCTGGTTCGGAATCGAAGTGGTTATTAATCACTCTCTTCCCACTTTATCCATCCTTAAGGCAATACTACCCATGCCAGACAGCAATTTGACCACAGGTTCGAGCAGTCTGTCCCACCCGTGCCTTTCTTGGTTCAACAGTAGAAGCTTCGCTCCTGCGGGGCGTACTGATTCACCTCTCACGGGGAGAGCTTCGGCCGATCAAGAGGATCCGGCTTGCGGAATCTGGAATTGGGAGCGAATCCTGCCACGTGAAGGTTGGGAGCACGCGGTGGACAGTGTCGGATTGGGCTCGGCCGATGAGGAGAGCGAGGCGTCCGCCGGGGACGACCAGGCCGGCAGCAGTGGGCAGGGCGGATTGGAAGCGCTCGACGGCCCGCAGAGTGACGACGTCCGCGCGCTGGGGAAAACTTTCGGCGCGGGCGGAGAATACATCGACGTCGGTCAATGTCAGAGCGCGGATCACCTCGCGCAGGAAAGTGGCCTTCTTCTGATTGGATTCGATCAGTGTAAGGTCGAGGGCGGAAGCCCAGAGCTTGACCGGAATTCCGGGAAAGCCAGCCCCGGACCCTACGTCGAGAACATGGGGAGGGGATTGGTGGTTCGCCCTTCCTCTACTGTGGTTGGACGGTTGGTCTTCGACCGCTTGACGCTCGGTGTCGGCGTGACGGGCTTGGTGGTCAGCTGGCGCCGAACCTTTCGGAAATAAGTGGCCAGCGGCGAACAGCGATTCGCCGAAATGCCGGGTAACCATTTCTTCTGGTTGGCGCACCGCGGTAAGATTTACCCGGGCATTCCAGCGAATAAGCATATCGATATATGTCGATATGCTCTCCAACTGCGAGGGAGCGAGCGGCCCCTGTACAAAGGGCCGCAGCAGGCTGGCAATGCGGGCAGTCTCCACGCAGGGGAGATTGTAAAGCGCCAGATGGGAGTAGTGCGAACCGGAGAAAGCTCCTGTGCCGACGCACTGAGAAGCATGGTCGGGACTGCTGGCGCCGACATACGACGTCCCGCTACTCCACGTAATCGAACAGCGTCATAAATCCAAAGTCCATGTGCAATCTGCTGGTGGCAATGAAACAAGGTGAGGCCGGGATCGTCCGCCGTGAAATCTACTTCGACTTCCTGGTAGCCACCCAGCATGACGACATCTTTTAACACGCCGGCGTACGAGTTCCCCCGCAAGCTTGGTCAGTTCAAAACTGTGGCGGTGAAGATGGATAGGATGAATATCGTCGCTGGCATTGCGCATCCGCAAGCGATAACGCTTTCCCTGCCTCAAATGAAACGAGGCGGACAATTCCCTGAGTTCATCGGATATGCGACGCCGTTGATGGTCCAGCGGTTGAATCCGGCCTCGGCGGCATTGTCTTTTGCGAAATGTCATTTCGAATGTCTCGTCGGGAGTGGGGCCGGTCAGCGCGCGTTTTTTGCCAAATTCGCGCTAGTTCCAATGAAACGGCTGCGGCGCGCCCAGTGCGGCTTGCCTTTCGGCCGGCGTATTCCACGACGATGCCCATGCCGTGGGCGCGGTCATCGTCGGCAAGATCGCCGAGGATCCACACACCGGGATGATTCATCTCCACGATGGCCGAGATGCGCTCCGCGGTTCCGAGCCAGAGCACCGGAACTTCCGCAGGCGCGGCAACGGAATTGCCGTCGAGGGCGACTACCTGGAAGGAATGCCCCGGCAACGCGAGGCTGCGAATCTCTGTTGCGCTGCCATTCAGGACGTGAAACAGAACCCGCTCGCCGCGCTTCACGCGCATCGGTTCGCCGTGGCCCAGCATGCGGCCGTTGATGGTGAAAGAGCCGTAGCCGACTTCATAGCCGTGCGGCATGCCCTTGGCGAGCGACGCTTTCATGGCAGATTCGCCCGCTCCTCCAGTTGCTTCGACCTGCGTCGCCGGGGCACAGAAAATTCATGGGCCATGTCGCCGCCCTGGCTGAAAGTTGGCTCAAATTCCTTGAGCACAAGAAAGATCTCTCTGTCGTAACTGCCCGGGTTCGTGCTTCGGTTCGATATACACCGGTCCGACCTGGCCGCTGTACTGCCCGGCGTGCGAGATCGGCGCCCGCGCGATCGTGGGTGTGATAGAAGCGGAAACCCGACGGGACTGCGGCGTGAAAGTGATCCGGCGCATGCCGTGTGCCGGGATATAGGGAGTACCTTCTTCCGCAGCGCCATCAACATCAGTGGAAACCATCTGGCCATGCCAGTGCAGTTGCTCGGGAGTATCGGTGTCGTTGTGAATCTCGACCGTCACCGGCTGGCCCTCTTTGAAGCGCAACAGCGGGCCGGGAAACTGGCCGTTGTAATTGGTGACCGAGATGATGTGATCGGGCGCCAACTCGATGGGTGAAGTGGCGATCCGCAAAGTGTAATCCACGGAATCAGGGTTTGCGGAAGCCATCTGGGCCCGAGCGCTGGAGATTCCATCCGGAAACAGTGCTGCACCCGCACACAATCCGGCTGCCTTCAGAAAGTTGCGGCGCGACTTGCCGCGCGGTTTCATGCCAATTTGACGCTCCTTTGAGTTGATCGCAAGGCGAGATTATCTCTCATCCACTTCCCAGTCGTCTCAAGTGGGCCGCTTGCCTTCAGCTTTCAGATTCAGATTTCGGATGAGGCGGTGCAGGTACTTGGGATGAATTCCCAACAGGCGGGCAGCTTCGATAGGGCTGCCTTTGCTTTCCTCGAGAGCGGCGAGGACGAGTTGCTTCTTGGTCTGATTCAGTGTGTCGTGATAACGGGCCCCAGACAATCCTGAGGACTGCTCTTCGAGCAGCGCGTTGGGCAGATCTTCGGGCAGGATTTCGTCGGTCAGCCCCATGACGATAGCGTGCTCGATGGCATTCTCCAGTTCGCGCACGTTGCCCGGCCAACTGTATTGCAGGAGCAGAGCGCGGGCTTCGGCGGCAATGCCTTTGAATGTGCGCTTGCACCTGGCGGCATACTTATTGGCGAAATGCAGCGCCAGCACCGGGATGTCTTCGCGATGATCGCGCAGCGCAGGCAGCGGAATGGAAACCACATTGAGGCGGTAATACAAATCCTGGCGGAACTCGCCGGCCTTAATGGCCTGCTCCAGATTCTTATTGGTCGCCGCCAGACACGCGGGCATTAAAGGAGAGCAGGCGGTTCCCGCCAAGACGTTCGAACTCGCGTTGCTGCAAGACCCGCAAGAGCTTGGATTGCAACTGCGGAGCCATCTCGCCGATCTCGTCAAGAAACAGGGTGCCCTCTTCGGCAGTTTCGAATTTGCCCTTCTTCGCGGCGATTGCTCCGGTGAACGCTCCTTTCTCGTGTCCGAACAATTCGCTCTCCAGAAGAGTTTCTGGAATCGCCGCACAGTTGATCGCGACGAAAGGCTTGCCGCTTCGGGGGCTGTCGGCATGGATGGCGCGGGCGACCAGTTCCTTGCCGGTCCCGCTCTCGCCAAGGATGAGGACCGTCGAATCGCTCTTCGCCAGATGCGCCACCAACTCGCGCACCCGCAACATAGGGCGGCTATCGCCGATCAGACTGCTGTCGGATTTCACCACCTCCAGCAAGCGCTGGTTCTCAGCCCGCAGAGAATCGAGCTTCGACAGGTGCTCCAGGGTGACCGCAACGATGCGGGAGACGGAACTGAGAAAGAAAGCGTGATCTTCGCCGAAAGCAGGAGAGGCGGTGCTCGCAGCCAGATAGATCACTCCCAGGGTGCGCTCCACCCCGACCAGCGGGACGCATAGCACGTGCTGGGCGGAGCCGGCGCCCGGCACATTTCCAGTGAAGATGGCGCAGCGGTCCCAGATGGCCTGCTGCACCACATCGTCGCGAATGACCATCGTGTGGCTGATCCGCTGCTGCCGGTTCCAGACGCAAGCCGGGCTGGGTTCCTCGTTGGGGGAGGCGGCCTGAAGCACGATCGCCCCTTCTTCGGCGGGAATCACCTCGCAAATCAGCGCCAGCAATTGGTGCTGCATGGCCTCCACGTCCCCGGTGGAGTTGATGAGATTCGCAATTCTGAAGAAAGCGGCGAGGTCGCGCGCCATTCGTCCCACCCAAGAAGAATCAGAGGGCAGCCCCGAGCCATCAAGAGATACGGTCTTGAGGCCTGCGGTGGCGGTGTTGCTCAAGTCCGATGACAGTGGGTGGGTACCGTCATCAGGGCCGGTAAGGAACACGAACTCACACCTCCCGATACGGATGCGGTCCCCATGCTGCAAACGCTGGCGGCTCACTCTGGTTCCATTGACGAACGTTCCGTTATGGCTCTCGAGGTCGACAATTTCAAAAATGCCGGTCGAGACTTCGCTGATCGAACAATGCTTGCGTGAAATTATAGGATCGCGAACTCCTGCCTGATTGGTGGTGTCTCGTCCGAGCGACAGTGGCCCATCGGCGAAGGTCCAGACCATGTTCTTCGGCAAGCCTGCGGTTGCCATGAGTCTGGGATTGGGCACGTTTCTTTTCTCCGGTGCTTCAGTGTAGGCCGGAAACGCCGCAATCACACAATTCGAGATCCCCCCTAAGAAGAGAGGAGCCGGAAGGCTCCCACTGGTAGCCGTTTGACTACCATTTCACCCCTTGCAGAGAAAGCCGGGGAGAGATGGCCGGCAGCTATCTTGTTGTTAATCCAGCAAGTGATGTCGGCCGCGAGGATGCGCGGGACTTTGGGTATGCGCATGCATTAGAGCAATGCGTCACCGCAAACTTCCAGCACAGGCGCTGCGAAGATTGAGAGACAAATCCAGTCTGGGTTCCACTGCAAGGAGCCCCCAAGGAGGATGTTATGAAACGCAACCTTATCGGGACCTTGTCGGTCGTGGCGCTGTCTCTGATGCTGACCGCTGGAGCCTATGGTCAGGCCGCTGCCAAGGCCAATGTGCCGTTCGGATTCAAGGTGGGGACGGCGCACCTGCCGGCCGGGACCTACATGGTGACGTCCGAAGGCCCGCTCACCATCACCATCCGCAACGCCGAAACCAGAAAAGCAGTGCTGTCGCTGGCCCGTAGTGAGGATCCGGGGATGGGCAGCCCCAGACTGGTGTTTGACCACGTTGGAGGCCAGTACTTCCTGGTTCAGGTGTGGCCAGCGGCAGGCAGCTCGGGAATGACCCTTCCAATTTCTGGACTGGAAAAGGAAATCCAACTCGCGAGCGATCGTTCCGCCGCCGACAAAGTCATCGTCGCGCTTAAGTGACAAATCCGCTACATACAGCAGAAAGCCGGAGCTGAGGAGCTCCGGCTTTTGCTCTGCTGCGATCCACCGATCCACAAACCATCGTCGACCGACGAGCGTCACTTGGCCGGAGTGATCGTAATGTTGCGAAAGGCCACGTGTCCGGCTTCACTGCCCTGCAAATAAATGGGACCCGGGAGCCCTTCGTGACTATCCAGTGCACCACCGGTGATGCCGGGGATTTCCTGATTGTCGATGATGGTTTGGCCATTCAGCGCAACAGTAACTGTTCGTCCCACCAGGGTGATGTCGTAGGTCTGCCATTCACCCGGGCGGCGTGGCGGCTCGGGCGAAGGCGCCAGGAAGCCATACACACCACCGGTGCGCATGGTGGGGCCTTCCGGGTTGGCATCATTTTCGATCTGGAGTTCGTAGCGGCCTCGTAGATAGACACCGCTATTCGAATTCTTCTGGCAATTGAATTCGATGTGCAGTTTGAAATCCTGGAATTTGCGGTCGGTGATGAGTTCCGGGCCGCGACCCGGACTTACCAGGGTTCCATCTTCTACGGTCCACTTCGCTGTCGCGTTGGGATCGCTGGCGTGCCACCCGCTCAGGTCTTTGCCGTTGAACAACTGCTGCGGCTTGCCCCATTTTGGAGCGCTGGGTTCTTTTCAACGAGGGCGCCCGTTCGCCCACCCACTGCCAGGGCGTGCCATCCGGACCATTTACCGTCCCGCTTAAGGTATTTCCGGTGAGCTCGCCCTCGAACTTCATGTCCTCTTTAGCGTCTTCTTCCTCTTTAGGAGAGACAAACATGATGTGGCGGTTCGAGACTTCAACTTTTGGCAGCGGGCGCGCGTGTCCCCAGCGGCCGGTCATCCGCACTTGGAACTGGCCATTGTCGCGTGTGATTTCCAGCCAGGTGGGATATTCGTGCTGGGGAGCTTTCAGGGTTACATCCCAGCGTCCCAGCAAGGGGTTTGAACTGTCGGAGTCGGTTTGTTGGGAATAAGAAGGTAGGCAGAAAAGAATGACCAAGGTGGCAAGCAAGACTGCTACCCGGCGGGAATAGGTTGTCACTATCACTCCTTGTGAGTGGTGAGATCGCGTACAACTGCGATTTTACACTCACAGGGCGGGAAGCTCGCCTGGGAGCGAGGACTAAAACTCGCTCCCCAAAGGACCCGGCGGGTTGCCGCGCGGGGTCAGCGAGTGATGGTTTGCAACAGCGTGCTCGAAGTGACTGCGTTGTTAGCGGAGTCACCGGCATATTGCGCGGTGATGGAGTGATTCGCCACGCTCAACTTCGATGTGGAGAAAGTTGCCACTCCGGCAGCCAGCTTTCCGGTTCCCAGGGTTTTACTTCCGTCACGGAAGGTGATGGTTGCGCCGTTTGCCGGCGCGCCTCCGTTGGCGGCGCCGTTATTGGAAGTCAGCTTGGCGGTGAAGGTAACGGATTTCCCCGACTTCGACGGATTCGCTGAGGAAACGACCGACATCGCAGTGGTGGCCTTGACCGTACTGATGGTCAGGTTGCTCGAGGTACTCTTCGCGTTTCCGGCGTCTCCGCTGTAGGCTGCCGTCAGGGTTCGACTGGCGGCGGTGCTGAAGCTGGTGGTGATGCTGGCAACTCCACCAGTCAGGGTCGCAGTCCCCAGCACGGTGCTGCCCTGCTTGAAGGTTACGGTGCCGGTGGCTGATCCGCCTCCTGACGCGATCACGGTCGCGGTCAGCTTCAATGGCTGCCCCACAAATGACGGATTCGGTGTCGCCGCCAAAGCCGTCGTCGTGGTGTTCTGATTGATCACCTGCGAGATCGACGATGACGTACTGGAGTTAAACGCCCCAGAGCCGGCAAATTGCGCGTTGATCGAATGCTTGGCGGCGCTCAGATTTGAAACTGCAAACGTGGCAATGCCACCGGTCAACGTGCCAGTTCCCAGTATCTTGCTGCCGTCACGAAAGTTGATGCTGGTTCCGTCGGAAGGCGCTCCGCCGTTCGGGCCGCCGTTGTTTGAGGTCACGGTGGCGGTGAAGATCACCGTTGCGCCGTATCCCGCAGGATTGGCAGAGGAAACCAGCGAGACGGCGCTGCTGGCCTTAACGGTTGCCATGATCAGAGTGTTCGAAGTACTCGCTTTATTGCCGGCGTCCCCCGCATACGTCGCCTGCGCGGTGCGGATGCTGACGCTGGTAAAGCTGGTGGTAAGGCTCGCCACCCCGGCATTCAGACTGGCGGATCCGAGCACGGTGCTGCCTGATTTGAAGGTGACCGTTCCGGTGGGGGTTCCGCTTCCCGAGGGCGTAACCGTCGCGGTGAACGTCACTGTCTGCCCGATCACCGACAGAAGAGGGCTGGCGGCCAACGTGGTGCGGGTCGTGTTCTGATTCACTACCTGCGATACGGCGGCAGAACTGCTGCCGGTGAAGGGAGCGCCACCGGCATAGACCGCCGAGATGGAGTGCGTTCCCAGGCTCAGTGTGGAAGTAGAGAAGCTTGCTGCTCCGCTCACCAGAGTTCCCGTACCGATTTCTACTGCGCCGTCGCGGAAGCTGACTATGCTGCCGTCGGCCGGAGCTCCGTTGTTTGGGCCGCCATGGTTGGAAGTCACCACTGCGGTGAATGTGACCGGTTGGCCGCCCAGCACCGGGTTAGAAGAAGTGGCCAGAGCGATGTTGGTCGTGGCCTGCCCGACGGTCAGATTCAGAGTGACTCCGATTCCATCTCCGCCGCGATCGGCGGAGGCTACATCGAGTTGCGAATCGCCATTGAAGTCAGCCGCGACGAGATAGACCGGGTTGGCGGCTCCGCTGGCATACAGCGTAGGTTCAGCCAGCGTTCCGTCGCCATTCCCCAGGAATAAAGCCAAGGTGGCGCTGGTGAAGTTTGCCGTAACCACATCCATGCGGCCGTCTCCGTTGAAATCCCGGATAAGGGCTGCAGCGGTGACGGAATGTACGCCTGGACCCGCCGTGGAATACCGCACCGGATCCTGGAAAGTGCCGTCGGCATTGCCCAGAAGCACCGAGACGCTACCTTCCGCATTGGTCACAATCAGATCGGGACGGTTGTCTCCGTTGAGATCGCCGACCGCGATATTGCTGCATCGCGTAGTGCCGCCGGAATAAAGGACCGCAGGAGCAAACGTGCCATCGCCATTCCCGAACAACACGCCAATGTTGCCGCCGAAGGTGCAATCCACGCCGCACTCGTTGGAGATCGCCAGGTCTGCGCGGCCATCGCCGTTGAAGTCAGCCTCAACCATGTTGAGTTCCGAGGTACCGCCGGTGGCATAGCTAATTGGCGAGGCGAATGAGCCGTCGGCATTTTGCAGAAGGATGCCGAGAGTTCCGCTGTCGCTGTTGGCCACTGCGATATCGAGCCGGCCGTCATTATTGAAATCAAACAATACCAGCGATCCGGGAGTGATTCCCCCGCTGCTGTAGGTGACAGGCGATTGGAATGTGCCATCGCCATTCCCCTGGAAAATTGCAACGATTCCGCCGTCAGAGCCGTTGCTGCCGACCACGATGTCCTGATGGCCGTCTTTGTTCATGTCGCCCACGGCTACTGCGTGCGGATTCGAGCCCACAGAACTGAAAGTGGTGGCATTCTGCAGCGTGCCGTCGCCATTGCCGAGTAGAACGCTGACGCTGGAGTTGCCATAGTCAGCAGTGACCACGTCGGCACGCAGGTCGCCATTGAAATCGCCGGTGGCGATTGCGGTGGGGCTGTAACCCCACGAGCGATAGTCTCTCGCGGTCTGGAACGTACCATCCCCGTTGCCAAACAAGAAGTTCACGCTGTTGTCGGCGTTGTTGGCAACGACGAGATCCATTTTCCCGTCGCCATTGAAGTCCGCCGCCGCGGCCGACGTGGGTACAGCGCCACCGGTACTCCAGCTCAGCGAGGGGCCATATGATCCGGCGCCGTCGTTGGCAAATAACTCAATGGTGCTCGTGTAAGCGTTGACCACCGCCAGATCCGGCCGGCTGTCGCCGGTAAAGTCAGCCGCTATCACGCCCCACGGACGGCCGCGATTGGCGTAAGGAATTGGATCCTGGAAGCTGCCGTCCGAATTTCCGAAGAGCACACCGACGTTGTTGCCCTGATCGTTCGAAACCGCCAGGTCGAGACGTCCGTCATTGTTCAGATCGGCGATCGCAATGCCGGTAGGGGCAGAACCGCCGGCAGAATAGGTAACGGCCGCACCGAACGTGCCCGTGCCGCTGTTCAACAGCACGCTCACCGTGTTCGAACCATAGTTGGCGATGGCCAGATCGGGGCGGTTATCGCCGTTGAAATCTGCGGCCGCAATCGAATAAGGATTCACGCCCGCGACGCTGTAGGGCACCGCAGGCTGAAAGCTTCCATCACCATTTCCCAATAGGATTGAAACTGAGGCAACACTCGAGCAATCAGACTCGGCGCAGGCTGTCACCGCGAGATCTTGAACTCCGTCACCGTTGAAATCGGCGACCGCGATGGCGCGTGGCGCAACTCCGCCATTGGCAAAAGTGGCTGTGGGAGTTGCGGGGAAAGTGCCGTCCCCGGCATTCATGAAAATTGCAATGTTGTTGCCGCTGCTGGCGAAATTCGCCACCACGATGTCGGGGCGGTTGTCTCCGTTGAAATCTCCGGTCGTGACGAAAATGGGATATGCGCCGGCGTCGCCGGTACTGCGGATCACCGTCGGCTGAAATGTCCCGTCGCCATTGCCCAGCATGATTCCGATGGTGCCATCGCCGGCGTTGGTGACGACCACGTCTGAGTGCGCGTCTCCATTGAAATCGGCGGCCGCCACGGAATACGGATTCGCTCCCACAATGCGGCTGGTGGAGCTCAGGAAAACCGGATTCTGCGCTGCCACGGGACTGGCAAAAGTACAGGCGAAGACGAGGGCGGTGATGATAGCTATAACCAGACGCTTAGTAATCACGGATACCATCCTGTTCGGAAGCGGGCCGTTCTGGCCCGTTCGTGCTACCTGAACCAGGCACACGGATACCCAGCTCGGCAGACACGCTGACTCATCGGGGAGGAGAACGGAACTGTAAGTGCAGCCCGTGGGCCAACCGGGGGAAGACGCATCGGCGGCGGTCTATCTACTGGGGAACTCAAAGGCTTACGGACTAATGCCGGGCAGGAAAAGTAAGCCGATCGCTAGGGCTAATGCAAGAGCCGGATGTGAAGCAGTTTGCATCCGGGTGAGAACACTCGGATCTTGAGTGCGCGCCTTCCGTTGGCCGAAAAACCCGCACCGCTGATTCAACGAAGCCCAGCGAAGGCGCGTTTTGATACTTCTTGTTCTACGCTTAGGCTAATTCCTGCCGATGTATTTTGACGCTTGAGTCCAGATTGAATCCAAGCTCCACACTGTCAGAGATAGAACTCTGGCCCCTTGGCCCACACTGTACAGTTCAAGCCCGTCGCTGCCAGGAGGTGGATAGATGCGGTCGCTCATGGTGACTTCGCCGTCGTTGGCGAATACTTCCAAGCTGGAGCGGTCCACGAATATATGGAGCTTGACTCCTGCCCTGTGTTGCAGCACAGCGGTGTGACGTCCGGGAAAATCTTTGCTGAAAGCGGTGTCACCCGAACGGGAGCGGTCGATGAAGACAGTCCCGGCGACCGGCGAAAAACCAACCACTGTTTCCACATCTTTTGCTGAATCGCGAGTATGTGCGCGGTCGGCGGCACCGGTGCGAGTACGGGTCTTGCGGACGCGAAATCCGATTTCGGTTGCGTTGCCGGGCAGTATCTCGGCTTCAATCTCCAGCAACTCTCCGAATTTGGCTTTGCCAATTCGCGCTTCGGCTGCCTCAACAGTCAAGTTCTTCAAGTTCATCGTCTCGTGACGGAGGCGCTGCATTTCGCGTACCGGCTTCTGCACCAGCCGAATTCCCTCGGAGAATCGCTTCAGTCGCAGCTCGCGGGGAAATGACTGCGCACCTCGCCAGAGTTCAGTGGGTTCGGCGTTCGCATACTGCCAATTGCTGATCCAACCAATCCAGATCCGGCGGCCGTCACTGGCCGGAATATCGTTATAGGACTGAGTGGCGTAGAAGTCTTTGCCGTAGTCGGCCCACAGCTTGGTCTCGTCGGGCGTCTCTGCGACGAAGCGGGTGCCGTCGAAGTTGCCGACCATGTAACGCACTCCGGTGCCTCCCGCGGGCGCGCCGGGGTTGCGGTTGACGATCAGTACCCATCTTTTCTCGTGAGTACCGTCAAGCGGAAGCTCGAACAGATCGGGGCATTCCCACTGGCCCTCGCGATCTCCGGCCGGGCCGAACCGGCTCATCTCCTTCCAGTTTTTCAGGTCATGCGACTCGAGTAAGACAGCGGTCCGCTCATCAGCGAGCACTGCAATCATCACCCACTTCTTCTGTGGCTCGTACCAGAAGACGTGAGGATCGCGGAAGTCTTTCGCCTTCAGGTCGGCGACCGGGTTGCCAGAGTACTGCGTCCAGCTGCGCCCGCGGTCGTCGCTGACTGCGATGTTCTGGCGCTGCCAGCGATCCTCGGTTGAGGCGGTATAGATCGCGACCAGGCAGGAAGGGTCGCGCGGTTCTCCGCTGTGGCACAGCCCGCTTGAATTCTTCCAATCCACGACAGCGCTTCCGGTGTAAATCATGTAAGCGGGCTGTTCGGGAATGGCTAGCGGCAATGGCTGCCAGTGAATGAGGTCGGGAGAGACAGCGTGCCCCCAGCTCATGTGTCCCCAGCGGTTGCCTTCAGGGTTGTACTGATAGAAGAGGTGGTATTCCCCCTTGTAGAAGACCAGCCCGTTGGGATCGTTCATGAAATTCTGAACGGGCGTGAACTGGTATTGGGGGCGCCAGGGCTGGTTGTAGCGGGACTGAGCTGAGAGGGCGGAAGCGAGGAGCACTGCCAGCGCGATTGCACGCAAGGCCACGTTTCGCATGAGTGAGGCCGCCGGAGCAGACACGGGAGTATAAACCGCCGGCTTCCGCAATGTGGGTCGTCCCACATCCTGGCCATCGCGAATTCCAATTCTGCACTTCAACCGGTTGCTCCACCAGGTCCTGATTGATACCGGCAGTGGGCGGCGGCGGTGTATTGATGCGTGGCGCCCGGCTGGAACACGAAAACAGGCTACGGGTCACTCCACGGGTTAACCAGAGGAATGCCGCAGTCACGGAAATCATTGACATTGCGGGTCGCGAGCCTGGCTTTTCGCACTTGGGCTATGGCTGCGATCTGCGCGTCCGCATGACTGATGGGACTGCCAAGCGCCCGCCGGTGAGCGGCAATCCTGGAAAACGCCCGCGCGGCATCGCTCTCGAAACTGAAGACGCGAGCTGCCAGATCCTCGGCGAACATCGCAGCTGCGGCTTCCAGCAGCGCCTCACGGCGCTTGCCTTTGGCTAGCAACTCAATTCCATAAAATATTTCTGCCTCGGTTACCACAGTCGTGAATAGTTCTGTCTCCGGCTGCCCGGCAATCCAGGCCAGGACGGCTGGAGATGGTTGCGGCTTCATCAGTTCAGACAGCACATTGGTGTCGAGGATGATCATCGGGAGAAATCGGGCGCATTGCGGACCGCGTCGCGCGGCGGCAGTTCCAATTCATGTCCACCAAATACCGCGAAGCGACGGCGAATCGCCTCAGCCAGGTTCCCTTTGCCAGGGGGCGAAACGGAAAGAGAGGAGCGCAGTATCTCCCTGGCCTCCTCTTCCATGGATCGACCATGATGCGCGGCTCGAACCCGTAAGCGGCTCTTGGTTTTCTCGTCAAGTTGCCGGATAGTGAGGGTAGCCATGCCAGCAATGCTAGCATTGCTGGCATGGCCGGGTCAATCCTGCCGGGGAAAAGAGCACGCTCTTTGACATTCGATGACTTCAATTAGGCGGCGTTGGCACTTGCTCCCGTACAGGACGGTTGTCATGATGGGGGTATGAAAACAGTCTTCGAGGCAGCCGGTGGTAGCGAAGGACTGCGCCGTCTTGCCGGCGCGTGGCATCGCCGGGTGGTGGAGGACGAGGTGGTGGGGCATGCCTTCAGTCACGGCTTTCACCCCGAGCACGTCGAGCGACTCGCCGCCTACTGGGCCGAAGCACTGGGTGGACCAAGCTTGTATTCCGACTCTTATGGGGACGAAACCAGCGTGGTCAAGATTCACAGCGGAAACGGGGAGCACGAGGAAATGGATCGCCGCGCGATTGCTTGCTTCGACCAGGCACTTGCCGACGTCGGACTAGCCGATGACGCGCTGCGACAGGTGCTGCACGACTACTTCGCGTGGGCGACCACGACAACCATGTCCCGGTACCATCATTCCGCCGATGATGTGCCTACTGGCCTCCGCATCCCACGCTGGTCATGGGACGGACTCCAGCGGTAAAACTCCCCGGGCCAGCTGGATCAGTTGTCCGCTATTTCCCAGCCACGTCTTGCCGGAGCCATGTAAGGGCGTCTCTTACCACTCTACTAATTCGACACGGCGATTTTTTGCGCGTCCCTCTTCGGTGCTGTTGGTTGCCACCGGCGAATACAGTCCGCAGCCAAATGCATCGATCCGATTCGCCGCGATCCCCAGCTTGCTGGTAAGTTCCTGCACCACGCTGGCCGCGCGCCGACGGCTCAAATCCAGGTTGTACTCGGGTTTACCCTGGTTATCCGTGTGCCCCACTACGTGCAGCCTCAAGGAGGGCTCGCTCTTCAGCAGCTTGGCAATTTCTTCCAGCGTGGGCTGCGACTCAGCTTTCACCACATCCTTATCCGTATCGAAATACAAGCCGTAGAGCGCCACCTTGCCGGAATCGTGAAGCGCTTGTTTCATGTCATCGGCGTTCACGAACGTCATTTTCTTTTCCATCTGCTCGGGCGTCACCACCACCAGTTGGGCCAGCGCCCGGCCCTTCTGCACTTTCTCCTGCAGCCGCTCCGGAATCACACCATCCTTATAGGCGGTCACAAAGACCACATAGTAAGTTGGATCGCTGTCCTTGCTTTTCCCCACCAGCATGCGTTCTTCCGCCTCGTTGTAAGCGAGAATTTGCGCGATACCGCTGTCTTCGGCAATCTTGTTGAAGGTGGGACCAAACCAACCGGGCTGCCCCGCGCCTTTCTCATACAGCGTCACGATTCCGAGACGTTGAAATTCCCCTTTGTAGTTCCGGTACAATTCCGCCGGCGTTCGTCCCGCCGGAGCCAGGTAGCTGTAATAGCTGACCAGGCCTTCGATGGGTTTGCTCTTGGTGTACGCGGCCGGCTCCAGGGTCGTCGGCCGGACTGAGCGGCAGCAAGTACTCATCGAATTGTGGGCCGCCGGTATCCGATCAGCTCGCTGCCCTCATAGCGCTTCATTCCCGCCGGATCCTTCGAATCCGGCACATCCTGTGCTCTCACCACCGAACCTGCAGCCAACCACACCAGCGCAACCGCCATCAACATCGCAGCGCTTCGAGTCCCCACCGATTTCGATCTCTGCGGGACAATGCGTCCCGGCACAACATTCCAACTTCGCTGCTGGTTCGCGGTCATGAAAATGTCTCCTTCTGGATGGAGCTACGCTTGGAATGCTAATTGACGGACTGGCTTCCCCTCCAGTCATCATTTGTAGCGCTGCGGTCTGTCTGACATTGAATGGCGGTGGCTCATGGTCAGCATTCCAGTCGAGGCCGGAAGCCCTGGTCGTGCAATCGAGCTGCGCGACTGGAAAGGACCATCGAATCCCCCCACCAGTGACCCGCACTGAGGCGCAAGTGAGGAAGAGTCGAAAAGGAAAGTTCGCTAGCCGCAGTCCATTTGTCAGACGGCCTGGTTCGCCCGACCATCCAAGTTATTTCGGCAGTTCGTTGACCGTCACGCCTTTCACGTTATCCCGGGTGGCCGCATCGGAGATTCCCTGCTGGATTTCCGCATCTGCCCCGGTATTCCCGATGAAGTAGTGCTCCTTACCGGTCAAATTGTCGGCGCCGCCGGCGGCGCTGGAAAAACCCTGCTTGGCCAAGTCCCGCTGGTTTTTCCCCTCGAAGACCTTGTCGTTGCTCGTCAGAGTCATATTGCTTTCGCCGGAATGCGAGAACATCGCCATCATGTGGCCGTCGCCGAACTTGCTCGGGGAGGCGTCTACATAGTGCTCCAGCTTGAACCCCGCCGCTCCCAGCAGCTTCTCGGCCATGAAGGCGTAACCCTTACAGTCGTTCATCTGCTTGCCGATGTACTGCGGATATTCCTTAGAGGAGACGGAATTCTTGCTCAGATCAGACCACTGGAGTGGGGTGTTGGTGAGCACCGAAAATTCCTCGCCCTTTCTCGTCTCAGTATGGGTTTCGTGGCTATACTTCACCTCGAACTCCGCGCCCTTGATGTTCACCGGATGCACCTGGAAGTTCTGAGCGTAATCCTGAAAGGCTTGACGGGCTGCGCTCGGATTGTTCTTGAGCGTTTTGAAGTAGCCCTCCAGCTCCGATTCCGTTGGCGGATAGCAGGCTTTGATGCCCGCCTTCTGCATTCCGGAGAGAAATTCGAGCTGGTTCTTCATAGTGTTGGCTGCTTTCTGCTCGACATCCGGGAGATCGTCGTTGCTGGGCACTCCCCCCGGCCCCTTCTCGATGAGGGTCTTCATGATCTGGTAGGCCTTGGTATAGTCACCCGCCTCGATGGCCTTCTGCGACGCAGCAAAGTCGGCCTTGGCCGGGGAGCCCTTGGGTGGGTTGGTGAGTGCCTCCTTAATGTCCGGAGACTCGGCGGCGCAAGCCTGCGCATTCCCCGCAGGCGCACCTAGTGATCCCGTCTTGGTGGTCGTAACAGAACCGGAACTGGAGCCGGAGCCGCCCGCGTCGGCGTACACAAAGTTGTCGCGGGCTGCCTTCAGAATGTCAGCTACCGCCGTTCCGCCAGGCCCCGAGCTTCCGGGAGTGTTGCCGAGCGAACCGCCGGCCCGAATGTCCACGGTTTTCTCTGCCGGTGAATCGAACATCGAACGCACTATATTCCGTGTCAGCGGATCGCCCATGGGCGCAACGGGAAGGTTTGACTGCAGCGGGTTTTCGACGACGACTTCGAGCTTCGACGGGGTACTCGATGCGGTAGAGGACGGAAGGTAGATGTCCTGCCCGGGCTGAAGCTTGGCAGTATCCGTGATCTGCGGATTTGCCTGCAGCAGGCAGCCGACATCATAGCCCAGCCGGTTGGCGACCTGCGAGATGTCACTTTCCCCAGACTGGACCGTAGCGACCGCGGCATCGTTCGAGCTGGAGGAATCGAACCCAGGATTGAATGCGGCAGACCTGTTCACTGGCGATCCCATATTCTCCCCTTCGTCCGGAGTTATCGCTTTTTAGGGGCGAAAAGTTGCTTGAGAAGGCTGCCGAGATGGTCCCTTAAGGCAGGGCTAACAACCGCGCTGAAGATGTTCGAAATCTAAAAGGTATCCGCACTCTTCGCGGGGAACTCAGAGCAAAAACCGGGTACTCGACTTAGACAAATTCGGAGTGCCACCTCTCGCGCGCAGAGCGCACAGAGATCCAAGACCCGCCAGGCGACGGAGTCCCGCCTTCTCTTCCACTGTCATCCTTCTATGAAAACAGGCGTAGCTGTCCATAGGTATTTGTGCGGCTGCGCACAGCTTCTATTCGTGCTCGAGGGGTCATAAAGTATGTCCGGACTCCGGCGCTCCATCTGAGCGTCGCCCTCGCCGCGCAGGGATGACAACGAGCTGACGGATTCCCCTACTTCCGCAAACTGCGGAGAAATGCCCACCCGGAGGTTCGGGTGGGAACCCAAGAGACATTCGTATGACACCGGCGTGGGTGAGTGGGCTCAACCACGAACGCCGTCATTGCCGTTGGACAGCTATTAATTCCTTTTGGTCCTTCATCTGTTTTTCCACCGACATCTGCCGCGATGTTGATGCAATCTCCATGCCGAAGTCGCATGACGGAATCCACACCTGCTGCAGGAAGTACTCGCTTCCGTGGCGCCAGAACACGAGTTTGCCCTTCGGGCCATGGTTCGCATGCGAATAATTCGGGTTCACGCGCACCATCAGTGATTGTTTGTCGCTCCCCTGCAGCCGCAAGTATCCATGCTGTAGCGGCTCCAACACATAGTCTCCGGCGGGGAACCGTTCCGGTTGCACCGAGAAGGAGAAAGGGATCCTGGCTACCAGCGACTGGTCAGATCGCGAGAGTTCGCCCTGCGTGGGTGTTTGCTGCTGTTGCGCTGTGGCCATTTGCGAATGGCCCTCCTGCGCAAGGGCAGCGATATCACAAATGCTCGGGAGTCCGAGAGTGGTGAGAAGAGTTGTGGCTATCGCCAAAGTTCCTGTCCTTATTGTTTTCATCATGATCGTTTCTCCTTATTTCTTGTTGTTACCTCTTAGTTTCCGAAGTAAATCCATTCGCGCTACATAAAAACGCAGACCACACCCGTACCCAGCAAAGTCGTCGCCCAGACGAGATCGAGGTTGAACCACGCCTTGCGCAAAACGCCTAGCCCGACTTTCTCGAAGACAGCGACGGCGATGATTGCTGTCACCAGCAGATACCCGAGTGCATGAATCACGGTCGCAAGCAGAGCATTCCCAGGTGTCACCGCGGATACTGTCATTGCGTGATGCATGGGGTGACCGCCTTCCATCGGCATACTCAGGAATACCGGCACAACCATCAAACCGGCTCCGTGCGCCGACGCCATCAGGAAGGACCAGAACGTGAGTGCGCCGAACCTGACCCGCATGCTCGCCCAACGTGGGTGTCGATGCCAAAGCAGTCGGCTTACGCCAAGAGAGATCAGTGTCCCAGCTACAATCCACCGCAACCAATTAATGGGAATGACAACGCCTGCGACTAGCGCAATCGCCACCGCGCCTCCCACGGCCAGAGCGTGACCTATGCCCAGCGGCACTAGTGCCGAGAGCACTGCTCCGCGTCGGCGCTCTTGCATTCCGAGCGCCACCGCGAACAGCCATCCCATTCCAGGGTTCAAACCGTGAAACGCTCCCAACCCCAGCAGTACAGCCCAAGAAATCGTCATTTCACTCATGGTGTCGCACCTCACGAGAAGCAGTAGGAATCTGACGAAGCGTCTCCGCCCTGCAAACGAACCTGGTGGGGACGGAAACCGTCAGTCGGAACTAAGAAACCGCCGTCCGTGCTCATGCCTCCACTCTGGTCAGCCCGCAGCATGGCCAGCCAGCCCTGGATTCCGTCCGGATAGAACTGGTCATCCCAGGCACGGTAGAGAGAGTTCGTCACGAACACACGCTTGCCGTCGCGGCTGACCTCGACCATTTGCGGGCCGCCGTTAAGCCTCTTTTCGGGCTGGCTTGGATGAACCTGACGCCGCACGATGCCGCCGAGCGATACCGATCCCGTCAGCACCGGATTAAATGGATCGGAAACGTCGTACTGCCGGAGCTCACCGCTGCCCCAGCACGAGACATAGAGAAAGCGGTCGTCAAGCGAAAGGTTGATGTCCGTCACCAGCGGTGGAACCGCCTTGAAGCCCCGCAGCAGCGGCGGCAGCACTTCCGGTTCAGCCGGTTCGGCGGGGATCTCGATCACCTTGCGAATCTTCCATGCACCATTACCGTTCGACCCCTCGCGATACCACAGCCAGATGGAGGACGACAGGTCCTTCAGGGAAGTGACCACGCTGGCGAAGCCATACGCCTCAGTCGGGTTATGGGCGGGGCGCAATTCGAGCGCCATCTGATACTCCGGTCCCATTTCCAGAACCTGTTGATGACGCCGCTTATGCAGATCCCAGACGTGCAGCGCATGTCCGTACTTGCCGGCGAGCAACAACTCCGGGTTGACACCGTTTTCCACCATGTCTGGCGTTCCCCATTCACTGGTGATCATCGTGTCGTGTCCCAGATGCCACCAGAAGTCGTAGGCCAGATATTGCGGGCCACGATCGACCTCCCACGCTCCCTTGATTTCAAAGGTCTGGGGGTCGAGAACAAAGATTCCGCCCGGTCCCTTTCCGTCAATTGATCCGAGGCCGTTCATGTAGATCCCGTCGGGTCCACAGTGCGGCGTATGCGCACGGCTGTAGCCTGACTTTCGCTTGACCTCCTCTGGCTCGATCACCTTGACCAGCTTCGGCTTGCGCGGATCTGGCTTCGTGTCGATAATGTGAATCCGTGATGATCGCAGTCCCGGCACGACCAGAAATCGCCGCTCCATGTGCGGATGCGGCGCATAGGGGCAGAGGCAGGAACTGCATGCGTTCCAACCGAAGTGGTGCAGTTCATCGCCGACATTCGGCATGTTGAGCTGGTTAATGATCGTGCGGTAGGTCTTCGACGAGGGGTCGAGGTCCAGCACCGCCATCGCATCTGGGGAACTGGGGTCCGCGTTCAATAGAGCGACATAAGCAAACTTCTCCGAAGGCGCTTGCATGGCCATCTTCGGCGAGGGATAGAAGCTTTGGTCTGGCAGCAATTTCGCCATGCTGATTTCTCCTGTTTGATTTGGGAATCGCGTCGAAAACCCGCTAGGGTTGCTCGACGTTCTTCTGGCATTAAGCACTCTGGGGCCTCTGCGAGTCCTTCCGACTCGCTGGGTTTTTTGTTACTTTTTTCTGAATGGTTATGGGGATAGCTGCGGCCCACTACCAATTCGGCCCGTTCCATCTGGATGCGGCCGAGCACCGACTCCTGCGGGATGGAGTGGAGGTGCCTCTCCAGTTGAAGGTCTTCGAAACTCTCTGTGTGCTCGTGGAAAACGCTGGCCGCCTGTTGAGGAAAGAAGACCTTTTGTCACAGGTGTGGCCGGATACAGCGGTGGAAGAAAACAATCTCAATAAAAATGTCTCGATGTTGCGCAAGGCTCTGGGCGAGCGTGCCACCGGCCAGTCGTACATCGAAACCGTACCCCGAGTGGGATACCGGTTTGTTGCCCCAGTCAAGAACATCGGTTGTGCAGCGGCCTTGCCGAGCGTGCCCGCAGGCCAGTCCATTAATTCACTGCCACGTCAGGACATCAGGTTTTCACTTACAGACGACGGCGTGCGCCTTGCCTGGGCGAGCATTGGAGATGGACCGCCATTAGTGAAGGCCTCGAACTGGCTTACACACCTGGATTTCGAGTGGGGCAGCCCTATCTGGCAGCACTGGTGGACAGAACTGAGCAAACACCATCGCCTTATCCGCTACGATGAACGCGGTAATGGCATGTCGCAGCGCGATGTTCCTCACGTGAGTTTTGAAACCTGGGTCCGCGATCTGGAAACAGTGGTGGACGCGGCGGCACTCGATCGCTTTTCTCTGCTCGGAATTTCACGAGGGGGTGCGATCGCCATCGCTTATGCGGTAAAGCATCCCGAGCGGGTGAGCAAACTGGTGCTTTATGGCGCATTCCCTGTCGGACTCTACCATTACGGCAGCCCTGAGGAACTCGAGGCTCGGCGGGCACTGATCAGCCTGACACGGTTGGGATGGGGACTTCACAATCCCGCATTCTGCAGAATGTTCACCAACCGCTTCATGCCGAACTCCACTCCGGTCCACGAGAAATGGTTCGACGATCTACAGCGAGTGTCGACATCGGCTGAAAATGCCGCACGACTTATCGACCTTGACTCGGGCATTGACGTTGGCGGACTGTTGCGACAGGTACACATCCCGACGCTGGTCATGCATTGCGATCGCGACAAGGTGGTATCGCCCGAACACGCTGGGCGGCTGGCCGCCGAGATCCCCAACGCCCGCTACGCTTCGTTACCCAGCGCCAACCACCTTCTTCTTGCCGAGGAACCCGCCTGGCAAATGTTGCTGCTGGAACTCGGTGCATTTCTGGGATGGCACGAGGTTGCAGACAACAGCGCTTAAGCGGCTGCGCCGCTCGAATCCTAAACGCACGAAAGTTGCGTATAGTTTCGAATAGGCGAGAGAAAGATTGGTCGGGGAGGAGGATTTGAACCTCCGACCCCCTGGTCCCGAACCAGGGTTCGGAGCCCTTGCGTAGATCGCTGAAATTGCGGCTGTTTAGTTTCAACCGACATGCGGCGTGAGATATAGTTCGATGTTGAGGCTTGAGGCTCTTGAATGCTTTGACAGACCTCAAAATCGTCTACACCGATCCTATTCCGCCTTGTACGAAAATGGGGATCAGGTCAATTACCCTGCGGTAACGAAAAACGCGCCGCCAGGCGCGTTTTGCCGTTCATGTTTTGACTTTTCAGCAGGTTACCGCGCGCTCGCCGCGCGGTACTCCGCAGCAACCCTCCCAGGGGTGACGTGTCACCCCCACACCCGACGCCGAAGGCGGCGCGCTTTTGACTTCCCCCGATACCGCACAGTAACCCCGCTCCGAAGGCCAGAACATCACCCCGCACCGTGCCGGAATCGCCACACTGCCAAGTCACCACCACGGCGCGGATCGGCGGCTCCTCACCCGCAGACTCAGGAACGGATCGGTACGGGCAAGACGGCAAAGGCCGCGCACAAACCGGCGCGGTCACGAAACCCCGCAGCTAAAGAAAAAACTCTCAGAACCGGCCCGGCAACCAGGGTACCTGCCTGACCCTCACCCCCTCCCGGATCGCACGCCTTACCCGGCCAGGAACGCTAGCGGCAACTACTCTGCTCAGTGGCCGGATGGCGGCGCAGCGGTTTTCTGGCGAGTGGGCCGGATCGGGATTTCCAGATGCAGGTTCCCGTTCCTCAGGTCCACGGTTTCAGTGACGAGTAGTTTTTCCTCGGTGCGGATTTCAACCGGCGCTCGGGCGGGATTCTTCGGCGGCACTCCGGTGTTGTCCGTGACCCGAGTCAGCAGACCCGCTCCCAACAGAACCAACAGCGCGGCCCCGGCGATTCGAGCATGGTTCATTCGCTCACTGCGACTGCGGGGCGCGCAACCGGATCGAAGAAACAAACATGCTCACGCTGATGACGGTAGCGACGCCCCATAGTAGGTAGTCGGTGATTCTCAACAAGCCTGCGACTGGACTGACGACTCCTGGTGCGACCGCGGCAACGAGAGCACCCACAAGACTTGCCATTATCGCGCCCACTACAACACGCTCCCGAACACACTTAACCGCAAAAGCGACTTGCGCAAGAATCACAATCGCAACAAGGAGACCAAAAGGGAGGAGCCTGTCTGGACCTGGCAAAGCATGCGACGGCTTCCAACTCAGAAACACACACACTCCACAGAAAACTACGTAGAGCAAAGCAACCTTAACGTTACGAGATGCGCACAGTTCCGAATGGGAGTAACGCCAGTTGTTCATCGCGGTTACCTCCCGTAGACCGATGCGGTGCATTCGTTTCTAGCTTTCAGCGCGTGCCCGATGTCCCATACCCCCGCAACGATGAGATACGGGATAGGGCCACCCTTGAGGTAATTAGCGGGAGCAAGCGGCGCGATATTGATCAAGACAGTAGTCGCCGCCTTGTTCTTGTCTCCAAACATGTCATTGATCTCCGTGCCGAAGGCGCACGCGAGATAGTCCGAGTACTTGTGCGTGTGTGTGTCAGGCGGTTGCGGTGCGGGACCTATCTGTTGTTGAGGCCCGTTGTTTGCGGCAAAAGCTGGATACCCGCTCCCTGTCGAAACACCGCCTGGAATCTGGACAAGAGTCCACGGGCCGGCTGGACAGTTGTAGTCGGCACCGTTGCCCAAGCCTCCATCTCCGGAACTACAGACAGTCGGTTGCGATCCCGGAGTCCAAGCATACATATTCCCATCTGCTCCGACCACTTGTTTTCGGTTCAGGAAATCATCACATAGCGTACCGCAAACGAACGCAGCCGGGTGCCCCACTTCTCGCGCGTCCTTTGCGCGAGAGGTGGGATTCCACCAAGCTTGCCCGCTTGGGATTTTTGACGAAGGCGAAAGAGCGCAAGAAATCAGAATGCGCTATCCCAGAGCTGCCCAATCGTCGCAGCGTAACAAGATAGCCTGATATCATCGGTGCTCTGACGAAGGTTCGGGAAGTAACTTATGAGAATTCTGTGACACGCCGGTCGAGAGGTAAAATGCCCGCTTCCGGCCTCTTGCTGAACTCAGAAGGCCAAACCTGAGACTCTAGCCTTTTCCGGGTGGCCAAGCTGAACACATTCTCTGCGGCTCGCTCTTTGTTAACTAAATCCAGCACTTAAGGAAACGCCGTCTTAACCGATGCGAGCAGTGCTAGAGCTACCACTACCATGGACAATGTGCCGTTCTTCTCCTTGATCATGGAAAACCAGAGGAGAAGGAACATTGCACCGGATCCGAGTCCCCAAAAATGAGAACCGGTTTTCATCTGATGCCAATGGCGAATGGTCAGCGTACACCATGCAAACCAGCATAGGAGAAATGCGGCGTTTGCCATCACAAACCACAACCTTTTCAGTCTCACCATAGTGTTGTTCTATGTCACTTTCATTGTTTTGGCATCTTTCACTCGCAGAAAAATGCCATGTACAACTCTTCTCGAGCCGCCATCAGACCTTCTGCAGCCAGGTGCCCCACTTCTCGCGCGTCCTTTGCGCGAGAGGTGGGATTCCACAATTCTCTCCCGCTTGGGATTTTCACACGGCAAACTGCGCAGAGACCAGCAAAAAGGCGGGAAAAATTGGTCGGGGAGAGAGGATTTGAACCTCCGACCCCCTGGTCCCGAACCAGGTGCTCTACCAGGCTGAGCCACTCCCCGACAGGTTGATGCGTTCTGCGCCGAATTTGGTGGAGGCGCAGAGAGTTTCACGTTGAAACCCTGGCAGTCCTAAAGTATATCACCGCGGGTTGCGGGGGTTCAGGGAGGCGATGGGGCGGGCGGCGCCGATCGCAGGTTCCAATCTCCAAGTGCTGGGTGGCCCGGTTTTTCCGCGGACGTTGCCCGGAACTTTCCGGTGTTCGCCTCTCGCCTGATAACGTTTTTCTCCTCCCCAAACGGCATTTCTAAACAGCCCCTACCAGCCTTGGTCATAGGTTAAGATCGTTCCGTCGGGGCGTCTTCGCGGTTGAAAGCGCTTTGCCGCCTGAACTCCGCTGCTTGCCTTACAATGAAGCGGCCTATTAAAACGTTTCTATAATGATTGCCGTCACCGCAGCCTGTCTTTACACGCCGCTTGAGCGGATCGATAAGCCACTGCTGCTTATTGAAGACGGCGCCGTTGCCCGAGTCACCTCGGCGGATGACTCTGCGCTCCCGCACGGGAATCCGGGTGGCGGATTTCGCCGACGCTGTGCTGGCGCCCGGCCTGGTGGACATTCACGTCCATGGCGGGGCGGGCCACGACGTAATGGAGCCCGACGACGCGGGACGCGGGCGGTTTGAGAGATTCCTTACCAGCCGGGGAGTGACTTCGTATTGCCCTACGACGGTGACCGCTCCCCTCGACCTTACCCTAGCGGCTCTGGAGCGGCTGGCTGATGCAGTCGAGGGTGGCGGAGAAGATTCCCGGGGCGAGCGGGCGGTGCCCTGCGGCATGCATCTGGAAGGGCCCTTCATCAGCCCGGTGCGGCGGGGAGTGCATCCTCCCGCCAATTTGCTGGCTCCGACTGTCGAGCTGTTTGAGCGCTTCTGGCAGGCGGCGCGCGGTCATGTCCGTCTGATCACCATCGCTCCGGAGTTGCCCGGGGCTCTCGAAGTGATTGCCGAGGCGGTGCGGCGCGGAGTTTGCGTGAGCCTGGGACATTCGGATGCCGACCTCGCTACCACGCGCCGGGCAGTGGAATTGGGAGCGCGCCATGCAACGCATACGTTTAACGCCATGCGTCCGCTGGACCACCGGCAACCGGGGATACTGGGGGAGGTGCTGACCGATCCCCGAATGACTGCCGATATCATTGCGGACGGCATCCATCTTGATCCCGCGATTGTTGATTTGTTTCTGAAAGCCAAGGGGCCCGAGGGAGCGGTTCTGATTACCGACGCGATAGCAGCGACCGGCATGCCGGAAGGCCGCTACCGCCTGGGAGTATTCGAGGTGACGGTGCAGAACGGCAAGTGTACCTACGAAGGCAAGCTGGCGGGCAGCGTACTGACCATGGACCGGGCGCTGCGAAACGCCATGCAATTCTCGGGCTGGAACCTGCAGCAGGGATTGCGGACAGCGACTGCCAACCCTGCGAGGGTGGCAGGACTCGACGGCCGTGGAAGGCTGCAAGCTGGGTGCCGCGCCGACTTTGTAGTGATGAGCGGGGATGGCGAAGTGCAGAAGACGGTGGTTGCCGGACGTGGCATTTGAGCCTGTCGTTTGTATCGACGGCTCAAAATCGAACGATTTGAAATTGCACCGCTGCGTAGGAGAAGGAATGGCTGAAAAGCCCGACAAGAAGTCGTTCGCTCACTACATGCTGAAAGAGATTTTCGAGCAGCCGCAGGGGCTTCGCGACACCATTCTGCCGCGGGTTTCGCTGGAAGAGGCGGTGGTGAAGTTGCAGGGGGTGCAGATCGCTCCAGACACGCTGCGCTCGTTGCGGCGGATCAACATTGTGGCTTCGGGCACCAGCCGCCATGCGGGCATGGCGGGGCAGTACATGATTCAGGAACTGGTGAATCTTCCGGTGGATGTGGATTACGCCAGCGAATTCGAGTACCGCAATTCGCTGATCGGTCCGAATGAAATCACGATTGTGATTACGCAGTCCGGCGAGACCGCCGACACGACGGCGGCGCAGCGTGAGGCCAAGGCGCGGGGCACGCATACCATTGCAATTTCGAATGTGGTGAACTCGACCATCGCGCGCGAAGCGGACGGCGTCCTTTATACCAATCCGGGGCCGGAGGTGAGCATTGCCTCCACCAAGGCGTTTACCGCGCAGATGGCGGTCTTGTTTCTGTTCGCACTCTACCTGGGGCAGGTGCGCGGGAAGTTAGGCAAGGAGCAGCGGCGGCAATATCTGCGCGAGCTGCTGGCGCTTCCCGACAAGATCGAAGTGATACTCAACTCGGCGGAAGAGTGTGAGCGGCTGGCGCAGAAATACGCCAAGTATGAAGACTTCCTCTTCATGGGGCGGGGCATCCATTATCCGGTGGCGATGGACGGGGCCTTGAAGCTGAAGGAAGTTTCCTACATTCATGCGGAAGGCTATCCCACGGGCGAGACCAAGCATGGTCCGCTGGCGTTGATCGATGAGCACCTGCCGGTGGTGATTGTGGCGACTTGTGACCGGGAAGATCCGGGCTCGGTGAACCGCTACGAGAAGACGATTGCCAACATCAAGAGCTTCAAGCAGCAGGGCGGCAACGTGATTGCAATCGGCTCCGAGGGAGACGAAGCGCTGCGAGCGCTGGCTGACAGTACTTTGTTCGTCCCCAAGGCTCCGGAGCTGTTGGCGCCGATTCTGGAAATTGTTCCGATGCAGCTGTTTGCCTACTACATGGCGGTGGCGCGAGGGCTGGATGTGGACCATCCCCGATATCTGGTGAAGTCGGTGACTCTGGAATAATTCTGCGCTCGCGTCGCACGAACTCACCGGGCCGGAGCTAATGCTTTGGCTTGACTCCGCATCATAAGTGGGAAATCCCGATTGGATTCTCGGTGTGCGGGGGCCGCTTGTGAGTCAGTTTTCAAATCTTTCCGGAAAAGTTTCGGGCATCCTCTCGGTTCTAATGTTGGTTGCGGTACTGGCATGTCCCGCACCGGCGCAGAAGGCATCCCACCAGCCGAAACTGCCCCACGATTATACCTTCAACATTGATTCGCACATTCCGTGGAACGACACCGGGCTGGATCTCGAACCCGGGGAGCTCATCCATGTTTATGGAGCCACCAGCGTGTGCGGCAGCCCGATACCCGGAGAGAAGTATGAACTGCCGTTGCCGTCGGCGCCGGCCGGGGCGCTGCTGGTGAAGCTGCACGCTGAGAGCGACCCGGTGCTGGCCAGTCCCGACGCCGAATTTCCCATCATGTTTCCCAGCCATTTGTTCTTCGGCGTCAACGGGGTGCGATGCCATGGAACCGTCCCGGTCAAAGTGCATGTCGAGTGGCAGCCGGAAAGGCGCCAGCTGTGAGGCAGCCTTCCTAAGCGCCCTGCCTTGCGCGCCGCAACAAGTTTGCCCTCCACCTCGTCTTTGCCTCGAGCTGCGGCAATCTGCGGCTCGTCATCGAATCTTCATCTCATGTTTACCGGGTTGTAATACTTCGGCCATAGAGTTCCTCTACGGGTCCGCTGCGCGCGGTCCCGGCACGCATGATCCCCTCTCAGGAAGGAACTCTATGAAGAAGGCCGCAGCTCTCAGTCTGTTCACCGTCCTGCTCACAACGACGGTTTTTGCCGGCGAAGGTCCGGTACCGAAAGGCGTTCCGCATCTCGACCATGTCTTTCTCATCATGATGGAGAACCACGGATACAGCCAGCTTCTCAACAATCCCAACGCGCCGTTCATCAACCAATATGCGAAGTCTGCGAACTCGGCGAACAACTACTTTGCTGTTGCCCATCCCAGCCTAACCAATTATCTGGAGGTGGTGGGCGGCTCGAATTTTGGCGTGCTCACCGACAACAATCCCGACTGGCATAACAGCGCCTGCACCACCAACATTGCCTCGGGAACGGCAGCCACCGACAATCCTCCGAGTTCGCCGATCTGCCCGATCTGGGGATACGGAATGGATGCGCCGACGCCTGCGGTGGATCTGACGAACGAGACCCAGGGACCTCCGGGGGAAAACAATATCGACGGCGTCAAGTCGATCGCGGCGGCCCGCACCCTCGGCAAGACGATTGGCGACCAGCTGGCAGAGTCATGGCACAGCTGGAAAAGCTATCAGGAGAGTTTGCCGCTTGCCGGTCCCGATCTGATCAATATCAGCGATGGATATTTCAGCAATCTCACGGATTTCAGCCTGATCCAGCCAACGCTGAACCCGCCACTGTCGCAGGACGACATCGTGGCGCTCTATGCGGTGAAGCACAATCCCTTTGTGTATTTCCGCAGCGTGCAGCAGGGCCACAATCCTTTCAACAGCTTCCGCAACTCGGTGGGCTTTGACGGAGCGCACGGCCTGTACGCCGACCTCGCGTCAGGCGACGTGCCCAGCTTCTCTTTCATCGCGCCTAACCAGTGCAACGACCAGCATGGCCGCGGCAATGCCGGCGCTTTCTGCAACTACGATCCGACGGACGACGGCACCCAGGCGGGGCTGAATCCTGCGCTGATTTATCGGGGCGATGTCACCGTACAACAGATCGTGCGGGCCATCCATAAATCGCCGGCGTGGCGGCATGGCCGCAGTGCCATCGTTGTGGTGTGGGACGAGAACGACTACAGCACAGCCCCCAACACTAACCAGGTAATGACGATTGTCGATACCAACTATGGAGATCACGGAGTGCAGAGCGACAAGTTCTACACCCACTTCTCTTTGTTGAAATCACTGGAAAGCGGATTCGGGCTGCCCTGCCTGAACCACGCCTGCGACGACAACGTAAAAGTGATGTCGGATATGTTCGGCGGACGCGGCTGGGACGATGACCACGGCCGGCACTAGGAAACAGGAAGCCGCTGCAGGCTGGCATTTTTCAGGCGCAGCGGCATTTTTAGAAAGGCAGAGGCGGAGTCAATGTTTTGGCTCCGCCTTGTTTCATGCAAGAACTTGCCCTGTTCAGCCCTCAGGATCGGTTCCGTGCAACTTGACCCTGAGTTTTGTGAAATCGGCAGCGCGCCTACTCACGCTGTGAGGGCTCAGGTACACTAAAGAACTTTCATTCCAGGAGGATTCCCCAGCATGCCCGACGTCAGCCTCAGCGGCACCGAGTTCAAGAAGCAACTTCGCGATGGCCAGCCCAAGATGGGGCTGTTTCTCAACGCGCACAGCCCCACCGTGGCGGAACAACTGGCGTACAGCGGATACGACTGGCTGCTCGTTGATACCCAACACGGACCGATGGGATACGAAAAGCTCTCGGCGATGCTGGGGGGAATTGCCAATGGCGGCGCCAAGTCGCTGGTGCGGGTTGGAGGATACGACGACCGGCCCGGCATTCAGCAGTCGCTCGACATGGGCGCCGACGGCGTGCTCATTCCGTACATCAATACCGCCGATGAAGCGCGGCAGGCGGTGAGTTGCGCAAAGTATCCGACGGTGGGGACGCGCTCGGTCTATTTCCCGCAACGCAGCATGAATAAAGCTGGCCTGCTCGGCTATGCCGGCAACTACAACAATGACGGCATTGTGGCGCTGCAAGTGGAAACGGCTTCGTGTATCGAGAACATCGCCGAGATCGCCGCAATCCCGGGCGTGGACATCCTGTTCCTGGGGCAGAATGATCTCTGCATGTCGATGGGACTCTACAACAAGTATGAGTTCCCCCACATGTACACCTCGCCGGAACTGGATGCGGCTACCAAAAAGCTGATCGAGCACGCTCGCAAGAACAAAGTGATTCTCGGACTATTTCTGTTCGGGACGGCGCGGGTGGGTGAGTTTCTGGAGAAGGGGTTTACCTTCATCAGCATTGGTAACGATCTGCACCATGTCCTCACCCAGGCGGGAGCTTACGTGAATGACATGGAGAAGATTGCGGCTGAGAAGGGCAAGAGCTGGAAGCGGCGTCCCACCGCGCTTTTCTAAGCGGCGGCGCTTTTCCACATTCCGGGCGGATACAGATTCCTCGCTCGCTCGGAATGACGAAGAAATAACTCGGGCGCAGGAATCACCTGCGCCCCTCGCTTTTTCCTGTTACCAGACCCTGCAAGCATTGGCCCGAACCATGGGCTGTCCGGCTTTGCAGCCGAAGGCGTGGGCAAACTCGCTCAAATTGCCGACAACATTGTTGACGCGGTAGTGGTCGAGCGAATGTCCCTGAGTGAGAACCAGTGTATGGGCCGCCTCGGGACGCATGTCGCCGCACCAGATGTTGGCGTAGGAGAGGAAGAACGTCTGCAACTGGGTGAGGCCGCCCGGAGCAGGGCTATCGAAGGTTTTACCCTCTGACTTAAGCTTGTTTTGCAAAGCGGCCATGGCGATGTGAATGCCGCCGTTGTCGGCGGTATCTTCGCCCTGGCTGAGCTTGCCATTCTGCTTTACTCCAGCTTCGGGAACCTCCTGGGTGTACTCATCGGAGATGCACTCTCCGCGCTTTTCATATTCGGAGGCATCTTTCGCCGTCCACCAATCGCGCAAGTTGCCGTTCTTGTCGAACTTGCGGCCTTGATCGTCGTAGCCATGAATGATCTCGTGGCCGATCACCATGCCGATACCGCCATAGTTGACCGCATCAATTTGCGAGGCGTCGAAAAATGGCGGCTGCAGAATGCCCGCAGGGAAGTTGATGGTGTTGCTCTGCGCGTCCTCATAGGCATTGACCGTGGGCGGAGTCATGGTCCACTGGTAACGATCGGTGGGCTTGCCGATCAGCGACAAGCGGCGTTCAAACTCGAAAGTCGAAGCGCGCTCGACGTTTCCCAGAAAATCTTCAGGCTTGATTTGCACCGAGGAATAATCGCGCCAATGATCGGGGTAGCCAATCTTGTCGATCTGGGCATTAAGCTTCTCATGCGCCAGCTTCTTGGTTCCCGGTGCCATCCAGGTCTGGGCATCGATATCCTGATGCAGCGCCGTCTCCAGTCCTTTCACAAGTTCGAGCATGCGGGCCTTGTTATCCGGAGGGAAATACTTGGCTACATACGCCTGGCCAACAACATCGCCGAGATCGGTATCCGCATAGATGGAACAGCGCCGCCAGCGCGGTTGGATCTGCTTGGCTCCGAACAGGGTGCGGGTGAAGAAATCGAAGTTGGCTTCGATGAAGGGCTGGCTCAGCGAGTTCGCCATGGAGCGGATGGTGGAATAACGCAGATAGGTCTGCCAGTGTTCGATTGGTTCGGAGGTAATCTGCTTTTCCATGCCGCGGAAGAAATCGGGCGCATACACCAGGTACTCCGGCGAGGAGGGCGCATGCACCGCCGCCAGGTACTCTTTCCAGTTGAATGACGGAGTAAGCGCCTGCACCTGTTCGAGCGACATCTTGTTGTTCAGGTTCTTGGGATCCCGCCGCAGCACGATATCCATGGCCGACTTCGCCATAGTGGTTTCCATTGCGAGCACCGTCGGGGCATCGGCGGCGGCCTGCTGCTGCGATTCGCCGCTCAGTTGCATGAGGCCGGTAATGTAAGCGATAAATTTCTCGCGGATCTGCTTCGATTTGTCGTCGGCCTTGAGATAGAAGTCTCGGGAAGGCAAGCTCATGCCCGATTGATCGAGCACGGCATAGACCTTACTGGCGTCTTCAAAGTCGGGGGAGGAGTAGGCGCCGAACCATACTCCGGGATATTGCGCATCCAGGAAATTGAGATTCGGCGGCCGGATGATGCGGTGAATGTAGGCAATCACTTCCGGCAGTTGCGACTTATCTTTCATAGCGGCAATGCGGTCGAGAGCCGGCTGCAGCGGCGCAATTCCGGCTTTGTTGATCGCATCTTCATTCATGCACGAGGCGTAGTAATCGCCAGCCTTTTGCTCCACCGGGGTGCGGTCCGAAGCGCTCGCAGCCTGTTCCAGCGTGTTATGAATGGCGGCGATGTTCCAGATTGCCAGTTCGTTGAATGTTCCCCAAGCCACCTGATCGGCGGGAATAGGGTTGGCTGCGTTCCACTTGGTGCAGGCGTATTTGAAGAAGTCGGTGCAGGCGTCAAGCGATTTGTCGGCCTGATCCGGATTGAACCGGCTGAGCTTCGGCATCTCGGCCGCTGTCGAAGCCGAATCAACCGCCTTGAGAAACGATGCGTTCGGCCCCGTGCTGATGCTGGCAGCGGAAGGATCGGCCTGAGCCATAGTCATTGCGCACAGAGCAGCCAGGACCATCAACATCATCACAGATCGCATAGCACGCCTCTTAAGTTGAAGAAATAGAGTGAATAGCACTGGATCGGACGAAGTTTATACCAGATGGTAAGACGTAAAGCCGGAGATTTGGTCAACGCAGCACCGCGTTCTGTCCCTTGAAGTCAACGACTTCGGCTACGATCTACTCAGGGAATGAACTGTTGACTCTGTCTTCCAAGCAACGCTCAGCCAACCTGCGGCAACAAAGGATGACGTGTAGCACAAGGAGGACTCCCCCATGAGTCGGACCTGCCGTGTTTTGAACCTGATGTGCCTCAGTATCGCTCTGCTCTCTCCTGCGCTCTTTACCGGGTGTGCCGTACATCGCACCTATCGAGCGTACGATCCTTATGATAACGACTACCACCAGTGGAACCACAACGAGACGGTCTATTACCAGCAGTGGTCGGTCGAGACCCACCACGATCCACATCGCGACTACCGCAAGCTGAACCAGAACGAACAGAAGGAGTACTGGCAGTGGCGGCACAACCACCCCGATCGCGATCATGACCGAGATCACGACCGGGACCACGATAAGGACCGCAACCACCACTAGAAAGTTGCCCAGATCGGACCCGCCGAGAGCGCGACCACGCTTCGGCGGTTTCCAGCTCCGGTGAATGCTGTGTGCGAACCGCGCGATCGTTTAAGTCGCGCTCGCGGCGGCCTTGGGCTGGATCTTCTCGAATACTTCCTCGGCGCGGCGCAGCGCCGCCTGCACATTGGCGCAGATGTTCTCCCGCCCGACGACTTCCTCGAACTCCGCCTGATGAATTAGTTGCGCCGGCTGCTCCCGCGCTCCGCACAGAATGAGGGTGCGCCCCGCGGCATGCAGCTGCCGGGCAATCTCTTCGAGGGCGTAGAGCCCGGTGGCATCCATCGCCGTCATGTTACGTAAACGGACAATGACAATGGGGGGCAGTTCGTGCATCTTCTCGGTGACCACGAATATCTTGTCGGTGGCTCCGAATAGAAATGGCCCGTGAATGCGGAAGATCGTCGCGTAATAGGGGATGTCTTTGTCTTGCAGAATGTGCACTCGCCCGTCTTCCACATAGTCATCAGTCACCTGCGACACCGTGGTGGTATTCGATACGCGCGCAATGAAGAGCAGTGCAGCCAGGATCATGCCGGCTTCCACCGCCACCGTGAGATCGGCGAAAACCGTGAGCCCGAAAGTGACCACCCACACGCTGATGTCGGTCTTGGTGAGCTTCAGCAGTTGAGGAATTTCGCGCCATTCTCCCATGTGGTAAGCGACGACCATCAGGATTCCGGCGAGTGTCGCCATCGGAATGTAGCTGGTAAGAGGCGCCGCAAACAGAAGTACGCATACCAGGGTAAGTGAGTGAATCATCCCCGCGACCGGAGATTGGGCGCCGGAACGGATGCTGGTTGCAGTGCGGGCAATCGCGCCGGTAGCGGGCAGGCCACCGAACATGGGTGATACTACGTTCGCCACGCCCTGACCGATGAGTTCGACGTTAGGATTGTGGCGGTCGTTGCTCATGCGGTCCGACACCACCGCAGACATGAGCGACTCGATTGCGCCCAGCATCGCCACGGTGAATGCCGGGCCCAGAAGTCCGTGAATCAGATCGGCACGGAAATGCGGAATTGCCAGATGCGGCAGCCCGCTGGGAATTCCGCCGAAACGGGTGCCGATGGTTTCAACCGGCAACTTGAAGAGCACAGCCGCCGCGGTCGCTCCCAGCATGCCGACAATCGCTCCGGGGATGCGCTTCGAAAGCATGCGGCACCCCAGGATCACCGCAACCGTACCCGCCGCCAGCATGGTGGCTCGCGGAGACCAGGTGGGGAAGTCCGCGGCCAGAGTCTTCATGCGGCCCCAGAACTCACCAGGAACTTTGGCCACCTGCAGGCCAAAGAAATCTTTGATCTGGGTACTGGCGATCAGGACGGCGATGCCGTTGGTAAAACCGAGCACCACCGGTCGTGGGATGAATTTCACCGCCGAGCCCATGCCAGTCACTCCCAGCACGATCAGCAGGATGCCCGCCATGACCGTACACATGAAAAGACCGTCAATGCCATGCACGGCCACGATTCCGGCCACCACCACTACGAAGGCCCCGGTCGGACCTCCAATTTGAGTCTTCGATCCTCCCAGCAGCGAAATCAGAAATCCGGTGACGACTGCGCAGTAAATGCCGGCCTGCGGCGTCAGGCCGGATGCGATGGAAAACGCCATCGCCAGGGGCAGAGCTACCAGTCCAACCGTGATTCCGGCTATCACATCTTTGCTGAATTTATTGAGGTTGTAATCGCGCAGGCAGATCACAGACTTAGGCAGCCAGCGGTCGTTGAGCTTGAGGGCGAAGGCAGACACGGTGGCCCATTATGACAGTGCTTCTGCAGATCATTGTGTGATTGCAATCACACCGGAGGACACGCACATGCGTTCTTGGAACTGTACAATTTTCAAATCGGAGCCTAGCGAAGTGCTCCCGAGATTCTGGATTAGTTTTCGATTAGAAACGGACGGCCTGCTTGAATATCGTGCTCAACGAAATAGAAGTGCGGGTGCTTGGCTCGCTGATTGAAAAGGACATCACCACGCCGGACTACTATCCCCTCTCGCTGAATGCGCTGGTGAATGCCTGCAATCAGAAAAATAATCGCGATCCGGTCATGATGCTGGAGGAAAACACGGTGCGCGATGCGCTCAGTTCCCTTCAGGAGAAGCGCCTCGCCGGGCCCGCAGGCGGCGCTGACAGCCGGGTGACCAAATACGAACACCGCTTACAGGAAGTGTTCAATTTCACCCGCGGCGAAACCGCGGTTCTGGATGTGCTGCTGCTGCGCGGTCCGCAGACCCCCGGAGAACTGCGCGGCCGCACTGAGCGCATGCACCGGTTCGAGACTCTGGATGAGGTGCAGTCCACTCTGCAGCGCCTGATCCAGCGCGAGCCGCCGCTGGTGAAAGTTCTCTCCCGCCAGCCGGGCACGAAAGAGTCGCGCTACACCCACCTGCTCGGCGGAGAGGTGGAAGATTCGAGTCCGCAAACTCCTGCCGCGCCGAGGGCCGCAGAACCGGCATGCCGGGAACATCGGAACGATTGACCAATCTCGAGGACGAAGTCGCCGCCCTGCGCAAAGAAATAGCCGAGTTGAAACAGCTCATCAGCGGCTGAATTCTGCGGCTAAATTCCGGGGTTACAGTGCGGCACGGATGCCCATGTGGAAGGCCTGGCCTGAAGCGCCTGACGGCTTGAAGCTCAGCGCAACAGGATCGCTACCCACTCTCCGGCGGCAATCCGCTCCAGGTCGGGAGGAATCACCACGTAGCAATTGGAACGCGCAGTAGCTGCGATGTCTCCGGAACCGTGCCAGGGAGCGAGTTCCACGCGCGGCATTTTCAAATTCGCCGGAGAGCACTCCTGGCAGGAAGCGTTTGAGCCCGGTTTTGGTGTGGATCTCAGATTTCAGCCGGGCATGGAGAAATACCAGCGGCTGAGGCGCCGCCCCACACAGCGCCGCGATCACCGGCCTGGCGAACAGTTCGAACGTCACCATGGTCGAGACCGGATTCCCCGGCAGTCCGAAAAAGCAGGTCTTGCGCCGAGCTGAAGGAGAAGACTGCGCGCGGCCAAAAACCACGGGCTTGCCGGGCTGAATTCGCGCTCCGGTAAAGAAAAACTCCGCCTGAAATTCTGCCAGCACCTGCTCCACCAGATCGTACTTTCCCATGGAAACGCCACCAGTGAGCAGCAGCAGGTCGGCGTCGAGACCCTCAGCGATCAGCTCGCGCAATCGGCGCGGCTCGTCAGGCGCAATCGACAGGAGAACAGGCTTCCCACCCGCGACGAGAATCTGCCCCGCCAGGGAATAGGTGTTGGAATTACGAATCTGATTCGGACCGGGAGGAACATCGATATCCACCACCTCGTCTCCCGTGGAAAGCACCGCAATGCGCGGTTTGGCATACACCAGCAGGCGCACCCGTCCCACCGATGCCGCGACCGCGATGGCAGAAGGCTCCAGGCGCATGCCGGTAGCAGCAGGCTGCTCACCGCATTTTGCTTCGGAGCCACGCGGCACGATATTCGCGCCCGCTTCGAGCGCCGCCGCGACTTCTACCCGAGAGCCATCCTGAGAGAGCGAGGTGTGCTCGATCATGACGACGGAATCCGCTCCCGCCGGCGCGGCGGCGCCGGTCATGATTGCCACAGCCTGGCCCGGCTGAACCGTGGGCAAACTCTCAGGCGCGGCTCCCGCCTTGATTTCACCAATCACGTCGAGCGTAGCCGGAAGGGGTTCGAGATCCGAGGCCCGCAGCGCATATCCATCGCGGGCGGCACGGGGAAATGGCGGGAAATCGCGGTCCGCCGCAATCGGCTCGGCGAGGATGCGGCCGCAGCTTTCGAGCAGATCGACCAGTTCAGTACCGGCTGGATGCAGGCCGGCAGCGTGCATCTCCACGGCTTTGCGCGCGTCTTCGAAGCTCAATACCAGCGGCTGAGTGCCAGCGGCCATGAACCGATGATACGAGGTCGGACAGTTGAAATCTAATTTTGCCAAAAGCGCAGCAACTTACTGAAAGAAAAAAAGAAAGGCGGCCTCAACGGCCGCCTGCATGATTCGGGGTTACCACTATTGCTTCTTGGTGGTCTTCTTGCCGGTCTTGCCATAGCTGGTCACCACTGCCGAGCCCAATCCGGTGAGCATGGCTTTAGCCTCTTCTGCGTGAGGGCCGGTGGGCTGCAGTTCGAGATATTTCTGGAAAGCCTCAGCCGTGCCGTCCGGCGCCTTCATCTTGTCGCCCTCGAGAGTCGCCATCCCGATGAGATTCGAGCCCTTCCAGTAATAGGCATCGGCCTTGTTCGGATCGGCTGCGATGGCCTTGTCGAAGGCATCCACTGCCGCCTGGCGCATCTTCGAATCGTTGCTGGTATTGGCATTGGTGAGGACTGCGCCAAGATTGAAGTAATACTGCCCGGCTCCAGTCGGGTTGAGCTGGGCGGCCTGGTTGTAAGCCTTGGATGCGCCATCAGGATTGCCGGCACGGGCATAAGCTTCGCCGAGATTGTTGTAATAGGCAGCCAGCTCCTTGGTGTCTTCCGGCTTCTTGTTCGTCTCTTTGTCCAGCTCTTCCTGCTTGAGGGTGGTCGCCTTTTCGTAATCCGCAATGGCTTGATCAAGGGTTTTCTTCTTTTCCGCAGGGTCGGTTTGCTTGGTCGCCGAGTTGCGGTAAGCATCCCCCAGCTTGAACCAGAGCAGGCCGCGAGTCGGATCCACCTGGGTAGCTTCGGTCAGGCTGGCAATCGCGGTCTGGTAGTCGCCGGCTTCTGATGCGGCGTTCGCCGCCGCCAGCTTCTCGTTCAGAGTTTTTACCGTGTTCACTTCCTTGGCCTGCTTTGCCTGCTGCTCCTGCATCTTTTTGAGCTGCTCAGGATTGATCCCCTGCTTCTGCGCGGCCTGCTGCATGTCTTTCTTCATGTCCAGATTCAGCTCGTTGTCTCCGGTCTGGACGGGGAAATTATTGACGGTGTCGAGCACCTTGCCGTCTTTAGTGAGGGTGATGTTGTACTTCTCGGCGGGGGCGATGCCGATGGAGAAGAACTCGCCTTTGTCGTTGGTCTTGAGGGTGTACTTGCGCCCGGTATCGACGCTCACCATCTGGACTTGTGCGCCGGCGATGGGATTCCCCTCGGCATCCTTGGCTACGCCTTTCACTGTCCCGAACGCGCCCTGGCCAACTGCAGGAAGGGCGAGAAGTCCTGTCATCAGAGCTGCCAGCACCAGCGTGATCAGTTTCCGTTTCATATTTATCCTCCGCTCAAAACAGTTTTGAGCATTTTCGATTTTCAGCCGCCGACCGGTGCACTCGATGCAGTCGGCAAGTGGAAATCGAAAACCGTACAACATTCTTAAGCCTAAATTCTCAAGCCCGGACTTTCTCCGCAACATAAGGAATTGCATCTTCCGCCCCGGCTTCCCGAAACGCCCGCAAGCGCAACTGACAGCTGTCGCAGACTCCGCAGGCCCGATCTTCCCGGCTGTAGCATGACCACGTTAAATGCAAGGGCGCGCCCAATTCAAGGCCAAGCCGGACGATCTCGGCTTTGCGCATGGCGATCAGCGGCGTGAGCACTTCGATGCGTCCCTCTTTGGTCCCGGCGCGAACCACCTGATTGAAAGCCTGGTAATAGGCCGGCCGGCAATCGGGATAGCCGGAACTATCCTGCTCTACCGCGCCAATGAACACTTTTTCTGCGCCCAGAACTTCCGCCCAACTTACTGCAGCAGCCAGAAAATGGGCGTTGCGAAACGGCACATAGGTTACGGGAATATCTTCCCCGATCGTGCGATCGGCGACTCTGGGACTGCGATATTGGGATCGGTCAGGGCCGAGCCGCCGATGGCGCGGAAGCACCTCGTTGCGCACCACCAGCCGGTCGCGGATTCCGAGCTCGTCGCAGATCGGCCAGAAATGCTCGGCGCTCGCGGTCTTCGGTGCGCTGTCCGTAACTGACATGCAGCGCCGCGGCGTCGAAGTCGCGCGCCGCCAGGGCGGCGCACACGCAGAGTCCATTCCGCCGCTGAGCAGTACCACCGCTTTTCCATCTTCTTATTAGATGCCATATTCAACATCCAGAAACGTCTCAAACCCCCTTGAGCGCCGGGTCCCAGATAAATTTGTGGATCTGCAGGCTGAGACGGACAGGCAGGCCATCGTGCAGAATCCAATCCGCCAATTGCTGCGGATCGAGCAGGCAGTGCGAAGCGTCGCGGCTGCCGGTCGCCTCTTTGGCGAAAGCCGGGGAAAACAGGACGGCGTTCACCCGGCCGCGCCACATCGTGCCGCTGGATGAAGTCGCGGGCGAACTCGTAGTCGACGCGGTCGCTCAGGACGAACTTTACTTCATCCTGCGAGGTCAGGGCTCCAGATTTTCCATGCGAAAGTGTCGGCTCGCCCGATCGGGACACTTCACATCCACAATTTTGACCACGCCCTTGGGAACGGCTGCAACGGCGTTCGCCGCTGGTTTCCAGCAACACCTTGTAGCCCGCGTCGAGCAGGCGCTGCATCAGCGGAACGACTTCGCGCTCCTGCAGCATGGGCTCGCCGCCGGTGATCTCGACCAGGCCGCCGTCGGGGCTGAGGTCTTCACCTCGGCGAGCACTGCTCTGTCGTCATCCTGCGTGCCGCCGTAGAAGGAATACTCGCTGTCGCACCAGGAGCAGCGCAGGTTGCAGCCGGTGAGGCGGACGAAAACGCAGGGCAGTCCCGGCGTAGGTGGATTCCCCCTGGATGCGATTTGAAGATCTCAGTGATCTGCATCAGAGCTGTCGCGCTGGTCTGCGGCGAATTATTCCGAATACGTTGCGGTGGTGGTTTCGGTTTCAAAGACGGTCACGTTCTTGATGTGGACGCGCCCGCTGGTCACACTGCTGCAGCCGGGTTTCGATTCATCGAAGAAATATTTTGCCAGGTTCTCGGCGGAAGGGTTGAGCTCGGTGAACGGCTCCAGGTCGTTGATCATCTGGTGGTCGAGCCGGTCAATGACGTGCTTCATCACCTCGCGCAGGTCCTTGAAATCGAGCAGCAGCCCGGCCTTGTCCAGTTCTTTGCCGGCGAGCGTGACCCGGATTTTGTAGTTGTGGCCGTGCGGGTTCTCGCACTTCCCCTTGTAGTTGCGCAGGTAGTGGCCGGCGGCAAACGTGTCTTCGACAGTGACTTCGAACATGAACCCTCAAATGCAGGCAAATGCATCGAGCCCGCTTCCTATCCAACCCTCTATTCTAACGCGAGCACGGCGCCGCCGCTGGGAGTCGAGCCGGAATGGTTGTAGCGATTCTAACTGTGCTCTTCGAGCTGCAGCGCGACTCTCACTGCCGCTTCGATTCGGCGCATGGAGGTGACTGTCAATTCACCCAGTGGCGGATACACTGCCAACAACTTCTCGACGGTGGCGACCTGATCGCACTTGGCCCAGGATTCCTTGTTGAGTCCCCCTTCGCCCACCTGCAGTGCGGGCCGCACCGAGAACCGTTTGTGTTGCACGCTGGAGATGGGGACGATGCAGACATCCAAAGCAAAACGGTTCAGTACATCGCTGGAGAGGAACTACTGCCGGGCGCTCCTTGTCGAGCGTGAACAGGCACACTTCGCCGCGCTTGGGAAACCATCCGGACGGCTTTGAAGTTCTCCTCCAGGCCATCTAGTCTCGAACTGAGCGAACGGATTGAAGACGCCTGGAAAGCCCGGCGCTCCTCGCGGTCGGCCTCCGGCGACTGGAAAAACTCCGCGGCTTCCGCTTCCAGCATCCTCTTTCTTTCTGCCTCAAGTCCCTCTCGAAGCAGCTGGTTTACGCGTTCACTGGTGGATACATGGCCCTTTGTGCTCTCGATCTCGTGCAAGAGGGTTCGTTCCAGAGATAGCGTCTTCGGCGGTTCTGGTCGTGCTCATATTAGTTATTATACTGGATGTACTGTGATCGTTCCTATTATGAATTACGTGAGGCTCAGGCTGAAAAATGACTCCACGTCCCGCAGATCGGTGGTCTTGTAGTTCGGCAGACTCTCCACAAATATCCGCCCGTACTGCTTCTTCAGAATGCGGTTGTCCAGCAGAACAAGCAATCCGCGGTCGTGCAACGATCGGATCAGCCGCCCAAAGCCTTGTTTCAGGGTGATGACCGCCGCCGGCACCTGATACTGGAAGAAAGCGTTTCCGCCTTCTGCGTCAATCGACTTCACCCGCGCCGCGACTACCGGATCGCTCGGCACGGCGAAGGGCAGGCGGTCGATGATCACGCAACTGAGCTGCTCGCCCTGCACGTCCACGCCCTGCCAAAACGACGAGGTGGCAAACAAGACGGCAGTTGGGAGTCAGCCGAAATTCTTCCAGCAATGCGCTCTTGGGCGCGTCGCCCTGCAGCAGCATCGGGAAATCCAGGTCTCCCAGCAGGCGCTGATAGACGTCTTTCATCTGCGCGTAGCTGGTGAAGAGCACGAATGCGCGGCCGCGAGTGATTTCGAGCAAGCTGCCGGATGCGGTCGGCAGCTTTCGGGCGCAAATTGCGGAGTGCGCGGATCGGGCAAATCGGGCGGCACGTATAACATCGCCTGATTTGCATAATCAAAGTGCGAGGGCAGACACCGACTCGCGGGCGTACTCCAGGCCCAGCCGTCTGCGCATGTATTCGAATCCGCCGCCGACCGCCAAAGTCGCCGAAGTAAGCACCGCGCATTCGAGCTTGTCGAAGAGGCAAGTCTTCAGGATCGGAGCGACATCAATGGGCGTGGCTTGCAGGAAGACATTCTGACCTCTCGCGAGCGCTGCCCCACGAAAGCCCGCCGCTCGATCCAGAACACGGTATTGCGGTCCTCGTGCTCCATGATGAAGCGCAGCTGCACCTGCAGTTCCTGGGCGCGGCGGGCAAAATTGAACACTTCTTCCGGCTTGGAGGGCAAACCTTCCAACTCCGACGCCCAGCCGGCTGAGCGAGTTCTGAACGGCTAAGAACTCGTCGCCATTTTCTTCCAGAAACTCTCTGCGATTCTCGAAGGCAAACCGTCCTTCGCCCGGCGGCAGCAGAGCAAAAGAAGAATGCCGACCGCTCGCGCAGGCTCTTGACCGCTCCCGCCAGCGAAGCCGAAAGCAAATGGTTTCGTTGCAGCGAAGCTTCCACGTCGCGGCAAAGTTCCTCGAACCGGGCGGTGCTGACGGAAACGCCGAAATAGCTGCCGGCCACGTCTTCGAGCTCATGCGCCTCGTCGAAGATGACGCGCGCCGACCTCGGGCAAAATGCCGGCATCGGGCGCATATTCCGACTGCTGCTTGATAGCCGAGGTCGGCAAAGAACAGATGATGGTTGACGATGATGATGTCGCTCTCCGCCGCGCGCCGGTGCATCTCGGTGATGAAGCACTTTCCCATGCGCTGCACTTTTGGCCGAGACAGGTCTCGGCGCGGGCGTCCAGTTTGTGCCACAGAGCGCTGGCCTCGGGCAGCGTCGCCAGTTCGGCCCGGTCGCCGGTCTGCGTGGTCTTCTCCCACGCAGCGATGGCGCGGTACTGCTCGATCTCTTCCAGCCCGCTCAGCACCGGCTGGTCGGTGAGGTCGTAGAGCTTTTTGCGGCACAGATAGTTGTTCCGCCCCTTCATGTAGCAGACGTTCAGCTTGCCTTCGCCGTTCGGAAAAAGCGCCTGCTCCAGAAATGGGATGTCTTTGTAGAAAAGCTGTTCCTGCAGATTCTTGGTGCCGGTGGAGATGATGACCCGCTTGCCGGAGCGAATCACGGGCACCAGATAGGCCAGAGTCTTGCCGGTGCCGGTTCCGGCTTCGATGATCAGGTGGCGTTTTTCTGCCAGCGCCTGCTCGACCGCCTGCGCCATCTGCAGTTGGCCCGCGGCGGAACTCGTAGGCGGGATGGGTGCGTGAAAGCATGCCTCCGGGCGAAAAGAACTGATAGAGCGAAAGCTCCCCGTGTTGGCGGCGCTGGGCAGCGGGTTGAGAAGCGGGAGGCACGGAGTCTCTATAATAGCGAACGGCACAAGCAGGACCAGCCGAGCAAACCTGCCCAGTAGAAGCCACTCGACAATGACCATTGACTCGTATTAAACCCAACTCGATGCCGTCTTCCGCCGACGCTCCGATCGTCGCCATCGTGGGCCGCCCCAACGTCGGCAAGTCCACGCTCTTCAACCGGATCGTCGGCTCGCGCCGCGCCATTGTCGGCGACGAACCCGGCATCACCCGCGACCGCCTCTATGGCGAAGCGGAGTGGCGAGGGCATGCCGCTTGCGGGTAGTGGACACCGGCGGCATATTACCTGAAGACAAGGATTTCATTCCGGCGGAGATCTTCCGTCAGGCGAAAGTAGCGCTGGACGAAGCCGCCGCCGTGGTTCTGGTGGTGGATGGACGCAGCGAACTGGCCGCGCCCGATCTGGAGCTCGCTCGCCTGCTGTTGCGTTCCGGCAAACCGCTATTCCTGGCCGTCAACAAAGTAGACACCGATAAGCAGGAGTCCCTGGCAGATGATTTTCATCGCCTCGGCATCCGGAAGCTGTTTCCCATTTCCGCCGAGCACGGCCGCGGCGTAGACGACCTGCTGGATGCAGTGCTCGAGGTTCTGCCGGAAGCCGCAAGTGGGAACCGCCGAGCGGATATCGCAGCCGGATGATTAGAAAGCGGTCTTAGCGCAGATAGACCCGAGGCGACCAAGGAGCCAACGACGGAAATCAAAGTTGCCATCATCGGCCATCCCAATGTCGGAAAATCCACGCTGCTGAACCGGCTTACCGGCACGCGGCCGCGCCATCGTCTCGCCGATTCCCGGGACCACGCGGGACGCAGTGGACGAAATTGTCGAGCGCGACGGGCAGCACTTTCCGTTTCATCGACACTGCCGGCATCCGCCGCAAAGGCAAGACCCACCTGATGGCGGAGAAGCTTTCCGTGGTGATGGCGCGCAAGCATCTGGAAGCTGCCGACATTGCGCTGCTGGTGATTGATGCCACCGAAGGCGTCAGCCAGCTTGATGCCGCCATCGCCGGATATGCCCACGAGAGCGGCCGCTCGATGATTATCGTCGTGAATAAGTGGGACCTGTGGTGGCGGCACGGGCGCCGTTGCCAGCCAGAAACCATCGCGGACGGGGGCCTCCGCGCCGCACAAACAGATGCCTCACGAGCGCGAAGCCTACGAAGAACGCTTGCGTTACGAGTTGAAGTTCCTCAGTTATGCCCCGGTGCTATTTGTATCGGCAGCCAGCGGCGCTGGAATTCAAAAGATTTTCCCCACCCTGGAGAAAGTTGCCGCCGAACGGCAGAAGCGCATCGGCACCGGTGAGATGAACCGCTTCCTCAAGCACGTGGAATTCGACCGTGCCTCGGTCCCTATAAGCCAACGGGTGAAGATTTATTACATGACCCAGGCTTCGGTGTCACCGCCCACGTTCATTCTCTTCACCGACCGCAAGGTGAAGCTGCATTTCTCCTATCAGCGGTTTCTGGAGAATCAGATTCGCAAGGCGTTCGGATTTGTAGGCACGCCGATTTGGATCAAGAACCGGGCGAGGGATTAGTAATCATTCCTACCCCTTCTCATCCCGAACCCGAACGCTGAAAGGCCCGGAACCTTACGCCACCTTGAACCGCGGACAGTGTAGTGAGGACAAGGCAAACAAGCTTGCGGAGTACCGGATACTTCGCCGGCTGACGCGCTGACGGCCTTGTCTTTTCTGCACCCTATCCCGCATCTTCTCCCACCTTCAGCACCGCCAGAAACGCTTCCTGCGGAATGTCCACTCGGCCGATGCGCTTCATGCGCTTCTTGCCTTCTTTCTGCTTCTCCAGCAGCTTGCGCTTGCGGCTGATGTCGCCGCCGTAGCACTTGGCGATCACGTTCTTGCGCATGGCCGGCACGGTTTCGCGGGCGATGATCTTGGCGCCGATGGCGGCCTGGATGGCCACTTCGAACATCTGCCGCGGAATCAGTTGCCGCATCTTGGCAGCCAGCGCACTTGCCGCGTTCGTAGGCGAACTCGCGATGCACGATGATCGACAGCGCATCCACCGGTTCGCCCGCCACCAGGATGTCCAGCTTCACCATCGGCGATTCCCAGTAGCCGGCAGAGGTGGTAGTCGAGCGAAGCGTAACCGCGGGAAACCGACTTCAGGCGATCGTAAAAATCGAGCACGATTTCGTTCAGCGGCAGCTCGTAGTGCAGCATCACGCGCGAGGAACTGACGTACTCGAAGTTCTTCTGCTTGCCGCGCTTTTCTTCCACCAGCTTCAGAATGCCGCCGACGTACTCTTCGTTGGTGAGAATCGTCGCCAGAATCACCGGCTCCTCGATCTTGGCGATCTCGCTCGGCGTCGGGCCAGCGCGAAGGATTGTCCACCTCGATCAGCTCTGCCGTCGGTCTTGGTGATCTTGTAGCGCACGCTGGGCGCGGTGGTGATCAGGTCGAGATTGAATTCGCGCTCCAGCCGCTCCTGAATGATCTCCATGTGGAGCAGGCCGAGAAAGCCGCAACGGAAACCGAAGCCCAGCGCCACTGAGCTTTCCGGCTCGAAGAAGAAAGACGAATCGTTCAGCCGCAGCTTTTCCAGCGCCTCGCGCAACAGTGTGTGCTCGTGCGCGTCCACCGTGTAAAGCCCGGCGAACACCATGGGCTTGATCTCTTCGAAGCCGGGCAGAGGCTTCGATCGCCGGGATTGCTGTCATCGGTAATGGTGTCGCCGATCTTGGTGTCGGCGACGTTCTTGATGTTGGCGATCAGAAAGCCGACTTCCCCGGCGCGCAGTTCGTCGATTTCCACCGGCTTGGGAGTCAGCACGCCCAGCGTCTCCACATCGAACACTTTGCCATTCGACATCAGCCGGATCTTCTGGCCCTTGCGCAGCGTGCCCTGGAACACGCGCGTCAGCACGATCACGCCGCGATAGGGATCGAACCAGGAATCGAAAATCAGCGCCTGCAGCTGGTTCTCCGGATCCCCCTTCGGCGGAGGCACGCGCTTCACGATCGCTTCCAGCACGTCGGGCACGCCCTGCCCGGTCTTCGCGCTGATCAGGACCGCATCCGATGGCATCGAGTCCCACCGCGCCTTCGATCATCTCCTTGGTGCGCTCGATGTCGGCGCTGGGCAGATCGATCTTGTTGATGACGGGAATGATTTCCAGACCGTGATTGATGGCGAGATAAGAGTTCGCCAGCGTCTGCGCCTCCACGCCCTGCGAGGCATCCACGATCAGCAGTGCGCCTTCGCACGAAGCCAGCGAACGCGAGACTTCGTAGGAGAAATCCACATGGCCGGGCGTATCGATCAGGTTGAGCTGGTAAGTCTGGCCATCTTTCGCGCTGGTACATCATGCGCACGGCGTGGGCCTTGATGGTGATGCCGCGCTCGCGCTCCAGGTCCATGGCGTCGAGCACCTGGGCCTGCATTTCGCGCGCCGTCAGCGACCCGGTCAGCTCCAGCAGGCGGTCGGCCAGCGTGGACTTGCCGTGGTCAATGTGCGCGATGATCGCGAAATTACGGATGAGAGAAGAATCCATGGGAGTGGCGGCTAACAATTGATTCTAACAGGCAGGAAAGGCGGCCTCTCCGATTCGAAGCACACTCGAGTCGCAGCAGCTGCGGGAGGGAGCCCGTGCAGCTCACGGCGACAGCCACAATTCACGGAGACTAAGCGCGAAGAGTTCGTATATACTATCTGTATATACGTGGAGGGCCGAGGCGTGAGCACAGCACGGGTTTTCAAATCGGGCAATAGTCAGGCAGTGCGGTTGCCTAAGAAGTTCCGCCTGAAGAGCAAAGATGTGGAGATTTTTCGTCGCGGAAACGAACTGGTGCTGCGGGAAAAGGATCGCGATCTTACGCGCGCTTTCGATCTGCTCGCCGGATTGCCGGAAGACATGGAATTCGTCGGCCGAAGCAAAGACCTGCCACAAAAGCGCAAGGGATTGTAACCGGTTGACATTAGATGAAAGCGCGCTACCTGCTCGACACCAACATCTGCATCTACATCCGTCAGATGCGGCCGGAAGCGGTGTTGCGCAGATTCCGCCGCTTGCGGCCGGGAGAAGCCGTGCTATCCGGTGATCACCTACGGAGAGCTGTTGTACGGCGCGCGGAAGAGTAAGCAGCAGGCCGACGCTATCGAGCGTTTGCGCGCTCTGGTGGAACTGCTCCCGGCTATGCCTTTGCCAGAGACCGCCGCAGAAGAATACGGATCCATTCGTGCTGAACTTGAAGCGCGCGGCGAAATGATTGGCAACAACGACCTTTGGATCGCCGCTCACGCCCTCGCCGATGGGCTTATTCTGGTGACGAACAATGAGCGGGAGTTCCGGCGCGTGCCCGGCCTCAAAGTACAGAATTGGGCGGGGTAGGTTCCACCCCAATGGAATGACATGCCGCAGCAACGTTCCACCTCGGCCCGGGGTCAATCGGCATATCTCTGTTGGAGACCTTAAGGTTCGCAATGGAATGGTCTGCTCGATACGTAAGGAGAGTTTGTGTGAGTTCGTTTCCATTTACTGCCATCGATCATGTGCAGCTTGCCATGCCGACCGGAAGGGAAGACAAAGCCCGGGAGTTCTACCGCGACCTTCTGGAGATGGTTGAAATTCCCAAGCCGCCCGAGCTAACCAAACGCGGCGGTGTATGGTTTGCGAGCGGCAGCGTAGAGATTCATCTTGGGGTGGATACTGATTTTCGTCCGGCCAAGAGAGCCCACCCGGCGTTACGCTGTGCTGACTTTCGCCGGTTGACCGACCACCTGCAACAGGCTGGAGTTGAGATCGTTCAGGATGGCTCGATTCCAGGAGTGGTCCGCTGCCATATTCACGATCCCTTCGGCAATCGCATTGAGCTGATTGAGGGCTGAGATCGCGTCGGTTCGGTAGAATCATGTGCCATGCTGGTTCTCGCCTCTGCCTCTCCGCGCCGCCAGGATTTGCTGCGTAACGCCGCCATTGAATTCACGACTGACCCTGCACACATTCCTGAAATCCCTCTAAAGAATGAATCGCCAAAATCCTGCGCAGAACGCCTCGCCCGTGAGAAGGCGTTGGCCGTTGCGAACAAGCGCCCGGCAGAGTTGGTCCTCGGAGCTGACACCATCGTGGTGGTGGAACGCCAAGTTCTCGGCAAGCCAGCCGGGGCGAACGATGCCGCGCGCATGTTACGACTGCTTTCAGGGCGCACTCACCAGGTGATTACCGGTGTATGTCTCGCCCGGCAGCAGGCGACAAGTGAGCCCGCCGCCAGTTCCCTGCTCGACACCCGTTCGGAAAGCACCCGAGTCACCATGGGTCCGCTCACCGAGGCTGAAATCCAGGCCTACATCGAAACCGCCGAGCCCATGGACAAAGCCGGGGCCTACGCCATCCAAGGCATAGCTTCGCGCTGGATCTCCCGAATTGAGGGCGATTATTTCAACGTGGTTGGGTTGCCAGTGGCGCTGGTGTATCGCATGTTGCGCGAATACCAGGCAAGGTGAGGTTTGGATCGTCGAAGCGCGGAGTACCTATGACTTCTTGTCGGCGTTCTGGTCTCCGCCATCTTTTACGGCGGACTTGAAGTTCTTGATGCCCTCGCCCAAGCCCTTGCCTAAATCCGAGAGCTTGCTGGGGCCAAAGATCAAGAGCGCAATGGCCAGAAGAATCAGTATTTCCGGTAGACCTAATTTACCAATCATGGAGTAACCCCTGTGGAAATTCTAGGCTAGTGCGGGTACAGAGTCAAAAAACGACGTTCGCCATCCCTGATTCCCGCTGAGAGTCCCTGCCCGGGCGCATCCTCCCGGCTCGTTGTGGTCAAATGCTCCGAATCAGCTCAGCCAGAAGGGCGGCCCGCCGCGGAAGCTCCGCAATCACGATGGACTCGTGGCGGGCATGGGCCCCTTCCCCGACTCCGCCCAGGCCATCCAAGGTCGGAATTCCCATTCCAGCAGTGAAATTGCCGTCGGATCCGCCACCGACCGCGGCTTCCTCCAGCTGCCATCCCAAATCTTCAGCAATGGCGCGCGCCTTCTTGTAAAGAGCTGCCACTCCCGCGGTTCTCTCCATAGGGGGCCGATTGAGGCCACCCGAGAGCTCCAGCTTGCAGTTGCGGTTAAAAGGCTTCAGGGAGCGCAGTTTACGATCAATGGCAGGGGCGTCTTTCATGCGCGCAATGCGTACGTCGATCTGGGCGGCGGCTTCCGCGGGAACTACATTCACGCGGGTTCCGCCCTGAATCAGGCCTACGTTTACGGTGAGGCCGCGGTCGAGGTCCACCAGGTTCGAAATTTCGACGATCTGTCGGGAGAGTTCGAGGACTGCGCTCTGGCCCTTTTCGAAGTCGAGGCCGGCGTGGGCAGCTTTGCCGGTCACTTTGAGGATGTAATCGGCGACTCCTTTACGGGCTGTTTTGACTGCTCCTCGCAGGCCATACGAAGGTTCGAGCACTAACACTGCCTCCGACTTCCGCGCCAGCCTTTCGGTGATGGGCCGCGACGAGTCGCTGCCTACCTCCTCATCCGACACCAGCAGGACGCTTACCGGACAGGGCAGGCCGCCCTCCATCTGGCGCAAACCCGCAATCGCCTCCGCGATCAGCACAATGCCCGACTTCATGTCGAGCACGCCCGGCCCCCAGAGCCGTCCATTTTTGACCCGGCAAGGCATGTTCGCCAGGGTGCCGAGGGGATAGACAGTGTCGTAATGGCCGAGCAGGAGGATCGGCTTTGTCGAATTGCGGGCCGAGAAATCGACTTGGAGATGATTGCCGAATGCGCCGGCTCGATGAAAGCGGGCCTTTCCCCCAAGGCGGGTAAAGTTCCCGGCAATCACCCGCGCAATGCCATCCACCGCGGGCTTGTCGTCGCTGGGAGACTCAATTTCAACCAGTTCACGGATGGCACGGACCATTGACGCTTTCCGCGATTCGAAGAATTGCAAAGTCCGCAAAGCAGGTTTGGAGGGCGAGGGCCGCATTTTCATTTTCGGCATTGAGGTATCGGACTCCGGTGCGCTGAATCTCAGCTGTGCGGGAGCGGTACAGTATAATCTTCACCGCATTGGAAGCAGAATGACAGAAACCACCAATCCGGTTACCGAAGCTCCCGCCGCGACCGTGGCCGGAACGAACGCAGCCGGAGCCAAGACGATTCTCGATATCAACGATATCTGCAAGATCCTGCCGCATCGTTTTCCGTTTCTTCTGATCGACCGCGTGATTGAGATCGTGCGCAAGCAGCGCATCGTCGCCATCAAGAACGTGACCATCAACGAGCCGTTCTTTGCCGGGCACTTTCCCGGAGCGCCGGTGATGCCGGGGGTCCTGATTGTCGAATCCATCGCGCAGGCGGGCGGAGCGCTGCTGCTCACCGAGGTGGAAGACCGCGAAGGCATGCTGATGTTCTTTACCGGAATCGAACGGGCGCGGTTTCGGCGGCCGGTGCTGCCCGGCGATCAGTTGCGCATCGAAGTAGAGGTGAAGGCGTGGCGCCGGTATGCAGTGCGCATGGAAGGCATCGCCTATGTCGGGGAGCAAGAAAGCCGCTGAAGCCATTGTGACGTGCCGGCTGGTGGACAGTTCGCGGGCCCGTAGCACTGGCGCCGATGCCTCGTCCGATGGCGAACCGTCCGATCAGGAGTAAATTAAGATTGCCGGACCAGGTCCTGCGACTGTCGAATCATTACTCGAATCAATGAATGTCCATCCCACCGCCATCATTGATCCCGCCGCAAAATCCATCCCTCCTGCAAAATCGGCCCCTATTGCACGGTCGGGCGCAGGTGGAAATCGGAGAATGCTGCGAACTCGTCTCTCATGTGGCCATCGCAAGGTCCCACAAAAATTGGCAGCGACAATGTTTTCTTTCCTTTCAGCTCGATTGGACTCGCTCCGCAGGACCTGACCTATAAAGGCGAGCCGACCCGTCTGGAAATCGGCGACCACAACGAGATTCGAGAATTCGTCACCATCAATCGCGGAACCGTGAAAGGCGGCGGCCTGACCCGGGTCGGCAATCACGTGCTGATCATGGCTTACACACACATCGCGCATGACTGCCAGTCGGCGACCATGTGATCCTGGCGAACGCAGCGCCACGCTTGGCGGGCATGTGATAGTCGAAGACTGGGCCCAGGTCGGGGCGCTGTGCCCGGTGCATCACTTTGTGCGCATTGGAATGCACTCATTCATCGGAGGCGGCACGACGGTCACCAAAGACGTTCTGCCGTTCTCGAAGACCGTCGCCGCCCGCGACACTCACGCTTATGGCATCAACGCAGTTGGGCTGGAGCGCCGCGGGTTCTCAGCCCGGAACGGATCGCGCAAAATCCATCATGCGTACAAAGTTCTGCTGGCCTCGAAACTCAACACTTCCCAGGCACTGGATAAATTGAAATCGGAAGCCGACCGCGGCGAAGATGTAGAAATGCTGATCGGTTCATCGAGAGTTCGGAACGCGGAGTAGTGAAATAGCTGGCCACTCACAACTGCCTACGAGCCACTGGCCACTGCCTCCCGCCATCCCAACTGGCCTGCCATTGCCCCTCTCCCGCTTGGTTTAGACTTGTGCCACGCCAATGTCCCCCCGAGAAAAACTTGGTCTGATCGCCGGCAACGGACGATTTCCATTTCTGGTTCTCAATGCTGCGCGGGCACAGGACTTAGACGTTATCGTCGCCGCGATCAAAGAAGAAACCTCGCCCGAAATCGAGTCCCAGGGTGCGGCCGCGGTCCACTGGCTTTCCCTCGGAGAACTTTCGAAGCTGATTGAAACTTTCAGGCAGGCGGGCGTCAGCCGGGCAATCATGGCGGGACAGGTCAAGCACAAGCAGATCTTTTCCAGCATTCGCCCCGACTGGCGGCTGGCGAAGCTGCTGCTCGCCTTGCGCACTCGCAACACCGACGCTCTGCTGGGAGCAGTCGCAAAAGTCCTCGCTGACGAAGGCATCATTCTGGAGAATTCGACCGCCTTTCTCGAGCCGCTGCTCGCCAGGCCAGGAGTCCTTACCGCGCGCGCGCCTGCAGAACAGGAACTCCACAACATTCAATACGGCCGCGCCGTGGCGCAGGCTCTGGCCCAGTACGACATTGGCCAGACCGTGGTCATTGCCGAAAGTGCTTGTGTGGCCGTCGAAGCCATGGAGGGCACCGACGCCACCATCGAGCGGGCAGGTCGGATCATGGCCTCGCTGGAATCTGGCAGCTCGACCTTGAGCCGTGCATTGACCGTCGTAAAGATTGCCAAACCCAACCAGGACATGCGGTTTGACGTCCCCGTGATCGGGTTAGCCACCATCGCAGCCATGCAGAAAGCCGGCGCTACCTCTCTCGCGGTTGATGCCGGAAAGTGTCTGTTGCTGGATGGCGATGCCATCATCCGCGCGGCGGAGAAAGCGGACATCAGCATAGTAGCGGAAGTGGCTGTCACACCCTGACGGCAAGACCAATCTTCAGCTCGCGACTGGCACCTGTGGTTAAATTAAAGAGTGTTCGCTCGCAGAGTCCGCGTGGAATATGAAGAAAACGGGCAGCTACAGGCATGCCCGCTGAAATGGCTGGACAATTTCGCCATGCGGAATTTCACCAACGCCAGCGTATTTGACGACACCCTCCCGGTGGCTGACGGGCTGCTGGAGATCGGGGCCCGGGTTCCCCTCGAAGAGCTGCGCGACGCCATGGAGGACTGGTTCCGGCGAAAGAGCTATCTGCCGAAGAATGCCCGCCTCATCGTGACCGCCGAGTCAGCGGCGCCGGCACCTCCCAATCCGGCCTGACCTCGGGTCGCATTGCGGTAATGGTGGCGGTTCTAGAGCAAGTACTGTAGAGTATGGGCATATACGCTTTAGCCCGGAATGTAGGGTTGAATTGCAGGTTTTACATACTGCCCTGCCTCAGACAAACCTGAGCTGGATATTGCCGTCTTAGATTCAGCTGTTTCCAACGTTGCATGTGAGTATTGGAATGGAGACTGATTTGCGATAGTCATCTTTGGAAAGGAAGTGCAGGAACATGGCCTCCCCCCAATCGTTCTTTGCCTCCCCCACGCTGCTGTATGAGCTGGGAACCCGGCGCTGGATTCCTCTTTCGGCTTTTCTCGGCCCCTCCCAATCTTGTGGGTTCGAAGCCCCGGAAGTTCACCTGGACTGGAACAAGATCAGAGGGTTAGGTATTGCTTTTCTGATCAGTTCCGCAGCGTGGGCTGCTCTGGGCGTCTCCCTCGCCGAAGTTTTCAAGTAGGCCTCGGCAGCCTCAGATCGTCGGGTGGCGGCCCCAACTCCTTGGGTGGCGCGGGTTTGACTGGGGTGAAACGACCGCCTAATATGAAGCTCATCCCTTCTCAGCTCCCCCACCATGATTGGCGAAACCATCTCCCATTACCGCATTCTCAGCCAACTGGGCAGTGGAGGAATGGGCGTAGTTTACGAAGCCCAGGATCTGACCCTGGGACGGCGAGTGGCGTTAAAGTTTCTGCCCGCCGGTGTCGCTGCGGATGCCACCGTACTTGAGCGCTTCCTGCTGGAAGCCCGCGCAGCCTCCGCGCTGAACCATCCCAATATCTGCACCATTTATGCGGCTGAGACCGACCAGGGCAGGTCCTTTCTTGCCATGGAGCTGCTGGATGGCAAGACCCTTGACGCCATGCTGCAGGCTGGTCCCCTGCCCTTCGATCGCCTGCTCGAGATCGCCATTCAGCTTGCGGATGGGCTTGATGCTGCGAGCAGCAAGGGGATCGTGCACCGCGACATCAAGCCGGCCAACATTTTCATTACTGCACGCGGCCAGGCCAAGATTCTGGATTTCGGACTGGCCAAGCTGTCTGACCGCCACGAGCCGGCCATGGAAACTCAGGCCACCCAGATGACCGCCCCAGCGGCTCACCTCACCAGCCCCGGCAGTACAGTAGGCACGATTGCCTACATGTCTCCAGAACAGGCGCGCGGCGAAGAACTCGATCCCCGTACCGACCTGTTTTCGCTGGGAGCGGTCATCTACCAGATGGCGACCGGGCGGCTGCCCTTCGAAGGCAAAACATCTGCCGTCATCTTTCACGCGATTCTTGAGCGCGATCCGGTTCCGCCTCATCAGTTGAATCCTGCCTTGCCGGTAAAGTTGCAGGAGATCATTGACAAGGCGCTGGAGAAAGACCGCGACCTGCGTTATCAGTCGGCCGCCGATCTCCGCGGTGACCTTAAACGCCTCAAGCGCGACAGCGAAGCAGGACGCGCCGCCGCAGGTCACGCCCGGAGCGACTCTTCTTCCAATACTGAGGTCGCCCCGGCTTCGGCGATCCATTCAGGCCGGATCTCCGCCGCGTTTTCCAGCCAATCCGATTCCAGTTCGGCAGTGATTGCCGCCGCCCGCCAGAACAAAGCCGGACTTGCTGTTACCGCACTGATCGTCATGGCGCTTCTGGTGGCCGCAAGTTACGGCGTCTACGCCTTCTTCCACAGCCACGGCGCGCCCTTCCAGAATCTTTCGGTCAAGAAAGTGACGGAAACCGGCCGGTCCGCCCTGGCGGCCCTGTCTCCCGACGGCAAGTACATCCTGAACGTGGTCGATGAAAACGGAGAACAGAGTCTCTGGCTGCGCAATGTCCCGACTAACAGCGACACCCAGGTGATTCCGGCGGCGCCGGTGCACTACGCCGGATTGAAATTCTCTCCCGACGGAAATTATCTGTATTTCGTGCGCAGTGAATCGGGGAATGATGAGCTGCAGTTCCTTTACCGCGCGCCGGTGTTGGGCGGCACTCCCCAGAAACTTGTCAGCGACATTGACTCCAACATTACTTTCTCGCCCGACGGCCGCCATTTTGCCTACATTGTGTACAACAACCCGGAGCCGTATCAGTTCCGGCTGATTATCCGTTCGGTCGAGGGTGATGACCCGAAAGTGCTGCTGCATGATTCGGTGAACCACAGCCTGTACGATCCGGCTTGGTCTCCGGACGGCAAGACAATCGTCTGCTATTCCCTGCAGCGCAACAATGCCATTACCAACCTGGTCGCCGTCGATGCCTCCACCGGCGCGCAACGTGTCTTTTTCGACGCGCCAAACGGGCTGCTTACCCGTCCGGTTTGGTTACCGGACGGACACGGAGTGCTGGTACTGAACCGCGACCAAATGTCCAACTTCAGCAACCGGCAGATCATGTTCGTGTCTTATCCGGACGGAAAATCGCTGCCGGTCACGCGCGACACCAACAACTACTCCGATTTGAGTCTGTCGGCGGACGGTCATACCCTGGCGACAACCCTGAGCGAGAGCCATTGGAACCTGTTTACTGTGCCTGCGGGCGGGGGCGAACCGCATCAGCTGACCTCGGGAGCGCCGATCAACGACTTCGATTGGACTCCCAAAGGGCAATTCGTGATTGACCAAAACCATGCCATCGCTCTGTTCGACCCGGTCTCTGGAGCCAGGACGGTCTTGCCCGGCGAAGAGGGCACGCTGGAGGGGCAACCAGTCGAATGCGGCGCAGGCCGTTACATTGTATTTTCGCTGGCGTTGCACGCCGGGCAGAAGACGCAGAATATCTGGCGCATGGACGAAACCGGCGGCAATCTGAAACAGCTTACTTCTGGCAAACTGCAGAATTCTCCCGCCTGCTCACCGGACGGAAGATGGGTGGTCTACTCTGACGCGGCGGAGGGCGGAAAGCTATTCAAAGTTGCCATCGATGGAGGGCGGGCGATCGAACTATCAGACCTTCCCGTCGCCAGCAGCCTGGATATTTCACCCGACAACCGGCTGGTGGCTTTCGCCACGCTGCAACACCAGGGTGACCACGAAGAGCATCTGGCCCTGGTTTCGCTCGATCTCATCGACAAGGAAAAGACCGCTGCCTTTTGAGAGGCCGCGCAGCAGCGTGCTGCATTTTTCAGCAGATGGCAAAGCAGTCATTTATGCCGTCCACGATGGCGGCGTGGACAATCTCTGGCTGCAGAATTTGGATGGCTCACCGGGCAGGAAAATTACCGACTTCAAATCTGAACGCATTGGCGACCAGTTCCGCTGGTCCCGCGACGGCAAGCAACTGGCTCTGATTCGCGGACATGTTGACTCGGATGTCGTCCTCATTCGAGATTCGCAGCAGTAAACCGAATTTCAATTCCAGGTAAAAATTAAAGGGGCGGCCTCGCAGCCGCCCCTTTTTGACTTCGGATTTCTTCGAAGTGGTTTATGCAGGCTTGACGTTCTCGGCCTGCCACCCTTTCGGGCCCTTCACTACGTCGAACTGAACCTGCTGACCTTCCTGCAGGCTGCGAAAGCCGCTGGCCTGAATGGCGGAGAAATGCACAAATACATCTTCGCCGTTCTGGCGGCTGATGAACCCGTAGCCCTTGGCGTCGTTAAACCACTTCACTGTTCCTGTTTCCATACGTGTTGCTTAGTTCCTTTATGTGATGTTGCGCTGAATCGTTGGCAGGACTTCTGCAGGCAGGCCACGCTGTGAGCGGAGATACTGAAAGCAAAAACCGCAAAGTTCAAACGCAAATTGATTGTAACGTAGGAATTCCGCAAATATCCACGAGATTTCGCGGAGACTTCGGCTAACCCGATTGTTTTTATCGGCTTTGAGCCTGCTTCGCGAGCGACCTCGTGTCAGGGGTGGTTGGGACTAGACCCCGACCGGCTGGACGGCGCCCGGGAATGGATCAAGGCTCTTCATTTTTTCATCCAGCCATTTCTCGAGCAGCTGGCGAGAGGTTCGTGGCAGATCGAGGAACCGAACACCTGCACGGCCCGCGCCATCCACCCAGGCGATTTCGGCCTTCGGTTCCATGGAGGCGTCGGACCCCGGCAGGGTAAACACCACCTTCGAAATTCTGCCTTTAGGCATTTTTCCGCGGAAACGGATGGCCATGCCGCCTTCGCTTAGATTGGTAGCGGTCACCTTTTGCTGGTGGTCCTGGCCGATGACAACCATGGTGGGCATTTCCATGGGAAAACGGAAATACCGGCGACGTTCCCGCATCATCAGGCCCAGGCCCGCACTGAAGCACCGCGTCGCGTTCAGCGGAGAAATCGGCTTCTGGAGCACGAAATTGGCGCCTAAATCAAACGCCGCCTGGGTGCTCGTTCCGTTCAGGATGGCAAAGGCCACCGAGTTGCGGTTGCTGGGGCTCTTGCGCAGGTTCTGCAATACCTCGATGCCGCCCTCCAGGTCGTCGCAGTCTACAATGACCGCGTCGAACTTCTCGGAGCAGAGAATTTCATTGCCGGAGCGGGCCCCCCGGCACACTTCCACGTCAATCGAGAGCTTTTCCAGGGCAGGGCGAAGGACGCGAATGAGCTGGGTATCACGGGTCAGGAGCAGAGAGTCCAGCGTCATAGCAACCTGATGGTAGCGTCCGCAGGCGAAAAAGGTGAACGTGACAAAGGTAATGCGACCACTGGGTAGAGCTGCACATGGCCGGAAATTCCCCAAGAACCGCGCCTGGAGCACATCTCGTGCATAAGATTGCCTATCTTTCGCTTGGTTCAAATCTGGGAAACCGGACCTCACAGCTGCAGACCGCCATCCATCGGCTCAGTGCACTCGGGAAGGTGATCGCCGTCTCGTCTTTTTATGAAACCGAGCCCGTCGAGGTGACCACTCAGCCCTGGTTCTTGAATTGCGCGGTCATGCTCGACACCGAAAAGATGCCAAGGCAACTGCTTAAGGGAGTGCTCGAGATTGAGCAGGAAATGGGTCGCCGGCGAACCCGCAACAAGGGACCCCGGACCATCGACATCGACGTACTCCTGTTCGGTAATTCGGTGATTGACACCCGCGGACTCACGATTCCACATCCCGGATTGCACGAGCGCCGTTTCGTCCTCGAGCCGATGGTTGAGATCGCTCCGGAAGTCCGGCACCCGGTTTTGAATAGCACGATACGGGAGCTGCGCGATGCTCTCCCGCCGGGCCAGACCGTACGGAAATCCCGTGGCAAATCCCTGCGCGACAGCGCAGCACCTCAGCCATAGGATGCGAGATCAGGAAAGCGCCTAGGGCAGCACAATCCGGCTGGCCGGTTCGCCGGGAGCTGCCAGGCTGGTTTGCGTCTCCGGAAATTGCGCCGACAGGAAGTCTACAAAAGCGCGCGACTTCGGGCGGCCCGACGTGCGGCTATAAGCCATGCGCACCAGGAACACCAGGGCGAGCAGCACGTCGGAGTCGAGCAGCCGCGAGTAGCCCAGGTGCTTTTGCTCGGCCTCGCGATACTCCTGCAACATCTGCTGGATCTGGGCAGCTACCGCCTGCTGGCCTATCCCCGCAATTGGAACCTCGTAGTGCAAACCGGAGTTCACCCGCGTCTGCCATGATTTAGCGATCGCGCCGAGCGCCGCAATGATCTCCGAATCGCGAAGAGCCGCGTCGCTATGGCTGGCTTTTGTGACCGCGTAACCAAGGCCGGTGATCAGATGCTGCTGCTCGTAGAGGAACTGCTGCGGAATCGTGACTTCCGGAAAGAGCGCCCCTTGGTCGGCCTCACCCAGTGAACGGGGCTTTTCATGCTCACGCGCCTGCTGCAAATAGACGCAGTCGCTGGGGCAGTCGAGGGTGACTTCCCGCTGTTCGCCGCAGCATTGCGCGCAGATACGGCCATGAACGGCGGGGCAGAACCGTTTCTCCTTGCGAGTTTCGCAGATAGCACAGCTCATGGGGGCCTTCCGCATTATGGCATGTGACCGCCGTCACCGGCCGGGGAGGAGCAGCCGCGGGAATGTGCGTTCGTCGCCCCGCAGGCTTCTCGGTCGCCTGTCTGTACCGGCCGATTTGGAACGGGAAGGCCTGGGACATGCAATTTTTCTGGCTCTGCCGGACCATTAGTGCATAAAAACCGCGTAAAATGCGGGTGAAACAATATTTTTCCACAGGATCTCTGGTATATGATTCGACCGACGCAGCAAAACAATCGGAGTTCCCAAGAGGAGGATTCATGGCATCAGGCATGACAAAGACCCAGTTGGTTCGCCACCTGGCAGAAAAGATTGGAACTAACAACAAGGTGGCCGCGGCATTTCTGGAAAATCTTGCCGACACCGCCGTCAAAGAGACCAAGAAGAATGGTTTGTTCGTGGTTCCCGGCCTGGGCCGCCTGGTGAAGGCGCATCGCAAAGCCCGCATGGGGCGCAATCCTCAGACTGGCGAGCCCATCCAGATCAAGGCCAAGACCGTGGTGAAGTTCCGCGTGGCCAAGTCCACCAAAGACGCAATCGCCCCCAAGAAATAATTCCCTTTTCAAATTGTACGAAGGCCGGCTGAGCGCAGCCGGCCTTTGCTTTTGGGCAGCAGCAGATTTCCTGCGGTTTTCGCAGACTCTATTAGAATTGTTGCAGTGGGGAATCGACAAACCCAATCAGATGAATTCGTGCCGCGCCGCTTCCTGCGCGGAGCTCACGCCCAGACCATTGCCAGTTTCCTGATGAAACGGCGCTTCAATCTGCCCCCTGCGGAAGAGCGCCTCATCGAAGTCGAACCCGGAGTGCAGATACTCTGCCATTGCCATTGGCAGGCGGACCGCAGCCACGCAACCACCGCGGTGATCCTGCATGGGCTGGAGGGATCGAGCGATTCCGGCTATATGCGTGGCTTCGCAGACAAAGGGCTTGCCGCCGGAATGAACATCGTCCGCATGAACCAGAGGAACTGCGGCGGCACCGAGAAGAGCGCTCCCACCCTGTATCACTCGGGCCGTTCTCACGACGTGGCGGCGGTGGTCGAGCACTTGATTAAGCATGATCGGGTGTCGCGAGTGGCGCTGGTGGGATATTCCATGGGCGGCAACCTGATGCTCAAGACCGCCGGCGATTGGGGAACGGCAGCGCCGCCGGAATTGCACGCGGTTGCGGCTGTCTGCCCTGCGATGGATCTGGCCGTCTCCTCCGACGCGCTGCATTCCCGCGGCAACTGGCTGTACGAGCGTTATTTTTTGTGGAAGCTGCGGCGGCGTTATCGGGAAAAGGTGCGGCTCTTTCCTGCCACCTTCGACGAAGCCAGGTTGCAGGGTGTGAACAGCTTGCGCGAGTTTGATGACCGGATCACGGCGTTCTACAGCGGCTATACCGGAGCCGCGGACTACTACTCCCGGGCCGCGGCGAGCCAGGTCGTGGACCGGATCACGGTTCCGACTCTGATCCTGCATGCGGCGAATGATCCGTTTATCCGTATTCTTCCGGAGACGCGGCGCAAGATCGCGGCGAACCCTCAGATCACATTTGTGGAAACTGCTGACGGAGGCCATTGCTCATTTGTGGCGTCCCCGAATGGCTACGATGGACACTGGGCGGAACACAGGGTGATCGAGTTCCTGCGCGGAGTCTGACCGCTTGTCATTCTGTGTAGTATCTCCGCGTGATATCTCTGCGGGGTATTCCACGTGGTATGTTCAAATGCTTAGCCCATGATTCGAGCTTACAAAGGCGTTCGTCCAACCGTTCCGGCATCATGCTACGTCGATGACTCCGCCCAACTCATCGGCGACGTGGTTCTGGGCGAGCACGCCAGCATCTGGATGAACGCGGTGCTGCGCGGGGACGTTCATTCCATCCGTATCGGAGCGCACTCGAATATCCAGGATGGCAGCGTGCTGCACGGCATGAAGGAACTGTATGGCGTCTTCCTAGGCGAGTACGTCACCGTGGGACATAATGTGACACTGCACGGCTGCACCATCGAAGACCGCTGCCTGATCGGCATGGGATCGATCATCCTGAATGGCGCGCGCATCGGCGCGGGTTCGATCATTGCCGCCGGCACGCTGCTGCCAGAAAAGACGGTGGTGGAGCCAGGCTCGCTGTGGATGGGATCTCCCGGACAGTTCAAACGCAAGCTGGATGAGAAAGATCAGGAAACGATCATGCGGTATGCGAAGAATTATCTGGGGTACAAGGACGCATATCTGGCGGAGCGTTGAACGGGGCGGGTGGTCACTAAAGCAGGATTTTCATTGAGCGAAGCAGTCGAAGGGCCCCTACTCCGGCATCGCGCTCTGACGCTAGGGATTCTTCGCTTCGCTCAGAATGACACAATAGAGACATGATCAAAGCCGTTCGAGGAACCCGCGACCTGCTGCCGCCGGAAACGGCGCTGTGGAACTTTGTCGAGGCAGCGGTGCGCGACGTGTTCCGGCAATACAACTTTCACGAGATCCGCACTCCGATCTTCGAGGAGACGCAGTTGTTCGCGCGTAGCGTCGGCGAAGAAACCGATATCGTCTCGAAAGAGATGTACACCTGGGAAGATCGGGGACGCGCCGCCAGCGACAAGGGCCAGTCCCTCACCCTGCGCCCTGAAAACACCGCCGGCGTGGTGCGCGCCTACATCGAGCACAAGCTGTGGGATCGCGGGCTGCAACAAGCTCTACTACATCGGGCCGCAGTTCCGGCGGGAGCGTCCGCAGAAGGGCCGCTACCGGCAGTTCTATCAGATCGGCGCCGAGATGATTGGACCGGCGACCGCGGGAAGCGAATCTCCGGTCCGCGATGCCGAACTGCTCGAGACTTCTGGCGACCCTGCTCGACCGGCTTGGCATCACGGAACTGGACTCTGGAGTTGAACTCGGTCGGCTGCGTCAACGACCGCGCTGCCTACAACGAGGCTCTGCGCAAGGCGCTCGAGCCTGTCAAGGCCCAGATGTGCGTGGACTGCCAGCGGCGGGCGGTGACCAATCCCTTGCGAGTGTTTGACTGCAAGGTGCCCGAGGATCAGCCGATCATCGACAAGCTGCCGCGCATCAGCCAGTTTCTCGACGAGCCCTGCCGCAAGCACTTCGAGGAAGTAAAGCAGATCCTGCGAGCCGTGGGTGTCGAGTTTCACGGAAAACGACCGCCTGGTGCGCGGACTCGATTACTACACCCGCACCGCGTTCGAATTCACTCATGGCGCTCTGGGCGCGCAGAATGCCATTCTCGGCGGCGGCCGTTACGACGGGCTATCGGAATCGCTGGGCGGCCCGGCTGCTCCCGGCATCGGCTTTGCCATCGGCGAAGACCGGCTGGTGCTGGCCTTGCAGGAGTCGGCCGAGGCGGTGCAGCGCAAGCCCGGACGTGTATATCGCTCCACTCGGCGCGGGCATGAATCGCGAGGCCGCCCGCCTGGCGCGCGAACTGCGGCACCACGATCTGATCGTGGAACTGGGCGATGAAAGCTTCCGCCTGAAGAAGTCGCTGGAGACAGCCAGCAAGCTCGGAGCGCGATTCGCTCTGATCGTCGGCGAAAACGAAGTCAACTCCGGCTCGTTCGCGCTCAAGAATCTGGAGACCGGGCGAGCAGGTTTCGGTTCCGCGGCCGGAGCTGGCGGTTAGAATCCAGGCGAGCAAGTGAACATTATTGTCGGGAGGTTAAGACTGTGAAGAGAATCGGCTTGTGGCTGTGCGCTGCGGTTTGTTCAGTTGCTATGGCTCAACCTTCTTCTGTCGCTCAAGTTTCGAACGCGGCGAATTCTTCTGCGCCCAGCCCGGAAGCGCAGGCGCTGATGGCACAATCCAGGGCAGTCGCCGAAGCGCTGGTAAAGAAAGATGTGGCGACGCTCAAGAACCTGCTCGCGGATGATGTTCGCGAAGTGTGGAGCGATGGCCATCTCTATGGCAAAGACGAGCTGTTCGGCGCGGCGCAGGAGGGCATGATTCAGGAATTCACTCCCTACAACATGCGCGTGCTATCGGTGAATGATGACTCGGCGATTGTCACCTACGACGCCATCGTCCGCGCCCCCGAGGGCGATACCGATCTCGCGCCGCGCTACCAGCACTTCTCCGATCTGTGGGTGAAACAAGGCGGGGACTGGAAGTTGAAGTTTCAGCAGGCCACGCCGCTGCGCTCGATCGACTGAAACGAGCGCGAACCGGTCAGCATGGCATTTTTAGCTGACGCTTCGCACGCGGTTCAACCGCCAGATTCCCAGGTTGAGAAATGCGGCAAACGTGACCCACAGCAGGTAGGGAAACAGCAGCAGGCCGGCCAGCATGGAGATCTTCCAGAACGCCACCAGGGTCGCAGCAATCGAGATCCACAGCACCAGAATTTCGGCGAACGCGGCGCGGGGTGCGCGCATGCCGAAGAAGATCGCCGACCAGGTAACGTTCAGCGCCAGCTGGATCAGGAACAAAGACAGGGCCGCCCTGGCACCGTCCCATCCTCGTTGCATGTAAATAATCCAGGCAGCCAGCGCCATCAGGAAATAAAGCGCGGACCAGACCGGGCCAAACCATGACGAGGGCGGTGTCCCTGTGGGCTTACGCAGCCCGGGATACCAGCTTCGCACTGATCTCGAGGTAAAGAGCGAGCCCAGCCCGGCTGCGGCGAAGCAAAGCACGAGAAAGCCCGCAAGTGTCAGGACAGGATGCATCGGTCAAGTGTCGTAACCTTTGCTCAGATGCTCCTGTGCACAGTCGGGTTCTCGGCCAGTTGCCGGCCCCAAACCGTAGTTAGCGGACGGAGACCGAAGCGGCGATCACGACAGCGGCGCTGAGACATGCTCGTGGACGATCAGCCACTTGCCGCCTTGATTCTGCCAGATTACCGTCCAGCGGAAGTTGCCCATTTCGCGCTTGCCGGCTTTGGTGGTCATATCGCTTTTGACGGTCGCGGTTCCCCACACGAATTTGCCATCGTGGTGGACCACGGCATCGTCATTGACGGTGAAGGCTGCGCTCTTATATCCGGCAAGCACCTGCTTGACTCCGGCTTCGTATTCGTCCCAGCTGTTGTACTTGAGCGGAGCGATATCGTAGAAAGTATGGGGACCGCTGGCGTAGAACTGGGCGGTGTGAGAGGGGTCGAGCGTCGACCAGCCGTCCCAGATCTGCTGCATGTAGGCCTTGTCAGGGCCGCCGCCGCTCATGGATTTTTTTGCGGACTTCTTGGTCTGGGCGAAGCCTGCGAGAGAAAGAATCAGAAGGCAGGCAGTTGCGGACAGGAATCGCTTCTGCATGGATCGGCACCTCCGGTGCGGGGAGAGATTCTGCCATAGGGAGATACAAAGCTCAAAACCGGGCCTGTACCTGGGCGAAGAGCCGAGTTCTGGTTCAGCGCGCTTCTTGCGGGGAATACCGCGAAGTTCGCGAAGACCGCCGCGAAGGCCGCTAAGATAAATTTCTCCGGCAGGTTGCGTAAATATCCGCGAGGTCCGTAATATGCGCGAGATCGGTGGCTGGTTGTTCTCGTCCATCATGATTAGTGACACTCTTCCGTTTGACGCTTTTCCACATGCCACGCTAAAATAATGCAGTTTGCCTGTACTCGCGGTTCGTTCTGGAGCCGCCCGCCATCGTTGCCGAAAGCGCCGAGCGGAAAACACAGCAAGCACATAGAAATCAGCAAGTTCCCCGGATCGCGGCAGTGTGCGCGGCGGGTGAGAATTTCGACGGAGGCACAGCTATGTACGCGGTCATCCGCAGCGGCGGCAAGCAGTACCGGGTGGCGCCCGGCGATGTGATTCGAGTGGAGAACATCGGCGACGGCAATGGACAGGTGGAGTTCGCCGACGTGCTGGCGGTTTCCGGCGGCGATGGCCAGATCGGGCGGCCGCAGTCCGAAGCGCGTGTAACCGGCGCAGTGGTCGAACAGGGACGCGGGCGAAGATCCTGGTCTTCCACTACAAGCGCAAGAAGCAGTACAAGAAGCTGCGCGGACATCGCCAGGGTTACACCGCGGTCCGCATCACCGAGATTGCTTTCGACGGCCAGAGTTTCACCGCGCCTGAGCTTCCCAAGAAGGAAGCGAAGAAGCCGAAGAAAGCGCAGGCAGCCGAAGCAGAAGTCTCGAAGAGACGCAGGCCAGGCGAAAGCAGAAGCCAAGTCGGCGAAGAGACTCCGGCGAAGAAGAAGTCAGCGACCAAGAAGCCGGCTGCGCAAGAAGACCGCTCGCCAAGAAAAAGAAGTAGTCACACGAAATTCGACAGGATAACTGAGCTATGGCACACAAAAAAGGATTAGGCAGTTCACGAAACGGACGCGACTCCAACGCGCAGCGGCTGGGATTCAAAGCTTTCGGCGGACAACTGGTCCCCGGCGGCACCATCATCGTGCGGCAGCGCGGCACGCGGGTGAAGCCGGGGCTGAATGTGGGCCGCGGCAAAGACGACACGCTTTTCGCCAAGATTTCCGGCCGCATCAAGTTCATGGACAAGGGATCGATGGGCAAGTTCGTGATGGTAGAGCCGCTGGAAGCGAAGTAATGTGGCGCGGACACTCCTGTCCGCGCGAGGTCTGAAGTAATCAAGTTCTCAGCCTCGCCTTCGGGCCGAGGCTTTTGTTTTTGCTGCACCCAGCCATTAGCCTGTTAGCTAAGAGCTGAGAGCGGTCAGTCTCAAGCCAGGACCAACAGCCAGAAGCTGTTTCCCCATGTTCATCGATGAAGCCAAAATCCGCGTGAAGGCCGGCGACGGCGGCAACGGCTGCGTTGCCTTCCGGCGGGAGAAGTTTGTTCCGCGCGGCGGTCCTTCCGGCGGCGACGGCGGAAGCGGCGGCGACATCGTCATGGAATCCAGCGAGCGCCACAACACTCTGGTGCACTTCCGCTTCAATCCCGAATACAAGGCGCAGCGCGGACGTCACGGCGAAGGCTCGAATCGCACCGGCCGCGAAGGCGAAGGCATCGTCCTGAAAGTGCCGGTTGGCACCATCGTCTACGACGACGAGACCGGCGAGAAGATTCACGACTTCTCGCGGCCCGACGAACGCATCGTGGTGGCGCGCGGCGGACGCGGCGGGCGCGGCAATGCGCGATTCGCCACCTCCACGCACCAGGCTCCGCGCGACATTCGAGCAGGGCCGCCCAGGCGAAGAGCGCGTTCTACCGGCTGGAACTGAAGCTGCTGGCGGATGTCGGGCTGGTGGGATATCCCAACGTGGGCAAGTCCACTCTGATCTCGCGCATTTCCGCGGCGCGGCCGAAGATTGCCGATTATCCCTTCACCACCCTGCAGCCGAATCTGGGAGTGGTCGTGGTCGGCGAGGACGCCGAACGACACGAGCTTTGTGGTCGCCGACATCCCGGGCCTGATCGAAGGCGCGCACACCGGCGCCGGCCTGGGCACGCAGTTCCTGCGGCACATCGAGCGCACGCGATTGCTGGTGCACCTGGTGGATGTCTCGGACGCGAGCGGCCGTCCCGACCCGGTAAAAGATGTGGAAGTGATCAACGCGCGAGCTGGCCAGTTTCGGCGCGGGCCTGGACAACAAGCCGGTCATCATGGTGGCTTCGAAAATCGACGTGGCCAACAAAGACAAGCTGGCCAAGCTGAAACGCTACTGCAAGCAGCAGAAGCTGGAGCTGTTCCGCATTTCCGCCGTCACCGGCGAGGGCGTTGAGGAATTGAAGTACGCCATGGCGGAGAAGGTCGAGCAGGTTCGGCAAGCAGAAAAGCAGATCGACGCCTTGGATAATCCCGAGTCCTCTGCCACCGGTCACCCTCGAGAGCAAGCCTAAGCCTCACAAGCTCTTACCTGTTTCCATTCCTATACCTTGCGCATCCAAAGTAAGGAATCTGTGATAAAGTAAGGACACGGGATTCCGCCATGCAGAAACAAGCCAAAATCACCAGCAAGGGCCAGATCACCGTGCCCCGGGAAGTCCGGCGGGCGCTGGGCCTTCGGACGGGAGACCGCCTGTTGTTCGAAAGTGACAGCAGCGGTGTCCGCATCCTGCCGGTTCGAACGAAGAGCGGATTTGCCAAGTACCGCGGGATTGGCAATCCGGGAATCGGCTCCGGCAAGAAAGCCGTTGTGCGCTGGCTGCGCCAAATGCGCGGCGAATGACGACCGCAGTCGATACCAATGTCATCATCGCTCTGTGGGACAAGGACCCAGCTCTGAGCGGGGCTGCAGAGAATGCGCTGGAAGCAGCCTTCAAACGTGGGCAACTCACGATCGCAGCCCCCGTCTTCGCTGAACTGATCGCCGCTCCAGGCCGCAGCGAGGCCTTCATCAGCTCATTTCTTGAGGACACAGCCATTGCTGTCGATTGGGATCTGGATGAGCAGATTTGGAAGGCTGCCGGCAGGGCATTCCAGGCTTACGCAGAACGAAGACGCAAGCAGCGGGACGCTGGGGTCCGGCGCATTCTGGCAGACTTCCTGATTGGCGCACATGCTCAGGTACGCGGCTTCCGCCTGCTGACTTTGGATGCCGGCCTCTATCGAGCCGCGTTCCCATCTCTCAAGCTGGAAACCATCTAAACCCGCCACTGAACCTGGGATCCCCATATAAGCCCGGGGTTATAAAACTGGGTCAGTCGCCTGAGCGATCTTATGCTGAAGCGACCCTCGAGCCATGCTGGAAGTGGTATTGCCTGATCCGCGCAGCCAGGGCGGGAGTTGCGGCCGGCTGTTCGGATTCCACGGTACGGACGATTTCTCCGCGGCAGACCACTTCCGCCGGGGAGAGACCGGCAATTTCCGCCGGCAGCACCAGATTGATTTCCAGCTGAACACTGGGAGAGAGCAGTTCCTCCGCGTGGAAGAGCATTCCCGAGCGGCTGATGTTTTCGGTTGTGCCTTCGCGCCAATCATCCTCGCCCAGCAGCCGGTACTTCAGCGGCAGGTGAAGATCGAATCGTTTGGCGCGCAGCGGCATGACTTTCGCCTTGCGTTGTACTTGATCGTGGGGAAGGGGACGAGCAGACATCGGAGCCTCCTGGCGAATTGGGGTATCGAGTACCTCCCGCAGCTTGGCTTTCAATGCGGGCAGGGTAAAGGGCTTCTGGAGCAGGTTGATGCCTTCTTCCAGCATGCCGTTGTGGCCAATGGCGTTCTCGGTGTAGCCCGACATGAAGAGCACCTTCATTTCAGACCGGAACGAAGAAATCCGCTGGGCCAGTTCGCGCCCGTTCATTCCCGGCATGATGACGTCAGTCAGCAGCAGATGAATGGGGCCGGAGTGAGAGCTTGAAATGCGAAGCGCCGCCGCGGGCTCGGTGGCTTCCAAAACGATATAGCCCTGATTCTGCATGTATTGCCGCACCAGCTCGCGCAGCGTGGGCTCATCTTCCACCAGCAGCACGGTCTCGTGCCCGCGAGCCAATTGCGCCTCAGCTGGCTGAATCTCGGCTACCACCGGCTGGCCGGTAGCGCTGACTCGCGGCAGGTAGATCTTGAAAGTCGTCCCTTTCGCTTCTTCGCTGTACACCCAGATGTAGCCGCCGCTTTGCTTGACGATGCCGTACACCGTGGAGAGGCCCAGTCCGGTGCCTTTGTGTCCCTTGGTGGTGAAGAAAGGCTCGAAAATGTGGGTCTGGGTGTCAGTGTCCATGCCTAAGCCGGTATCGCTCACCGCCAGCATCACGTATTCCCCCGGCTTCACCGGTGAGTGAAAGCGGGCATAGGTTTCATCGAGAGTGACGTTGCCGGTCTCGATGGTGAGCTTGCCTCCCTGCGGCATGGCGTCGCGGGCATTGATGGCGAGATTGAGGATCACCTGTTCGATCTGCCCGGCATCGGCCTCCACCGAGCCCAGGTCCGCAGCTGGAACCATGATGAGGTCGATATCCTCTCCGATTACGCGGGTGAGCATGTTCATGCTCTCGGTTACCAGGCCGTTGAGATCAACCACTTTCGGCAGCAACATCTGCTTTCGGCTGAAGGCGAGCAGTTGCCGGGTGAGCGCGGTGGCGCGTTCGGCGGCGCGGGCAATTTCTTGCGCCGGGGTACGCAGCTTGGGATCGGAGCCGACCCCTTCCATCAGAAATTCGCAGTAGCCGGAGATCACCATCAGCAGGTTGTTAAAGTCATGGGCGATGCCGCCGGCCAGCCGGCCCACTGCTTCCATCTTCTGCGCCTGGCGAAACTGTTGTTCCAGCATGTGGCGTTCGGTGATGTCCTCGGCAAACAACTCGAAAAATGTGGACTTGCGCAGCGCGTCGATCGCCCGGCCCGAGAGCCTCACGAAGACCTTGGTGCCGTCTTTCTTTCGCCACTCCGCTTCAATGCCCTGAAATGGCTGGCGCAGCTTCAGCTGGTCCGCCAGAGCGAACCAGTGCTGGAAATCGGAATAGAGGGCTGCAAGGTTCAGGCCTGACATCTCCTTGGCGGACGAATAACCGAGCATCGCGACCAGCGCGGGGTTCGCATCCAGCAGCGCGCCTTGGGGATCACATCGGCAGATGCCGTAGGGAGCGTTGGTTACGAGAGAACGAAAGTTGACTTCCGATAGGCGAAGCCCCTCCTGGGCCGATCGCAGCGCCGCATTGAACGAACAGATCAGCACCGCCACAAATACGAACAAGGTCAGATGTATGATGGCCCTGCGGTAGTCAGAATGGGAATGAGCGCCGGCCAGCGAAAAATAGGCGCTCACGGTGAGCGCAAATGAGGTGGCAACCAGGCCCGGCTTCCAGCCTCCGTACCAGGCGCTGACCATGACCGCCACGGCAAACACCACCAGGCGGCTTTCGACTACGTCAACTAGAAGGAATGCCGGGATCAGGGCGAGAACAATGCTGAGGACGGCGACTCCGTAACGCAGGTAAGGCGCACGTGCAGGGGCAACGTCAAAGCCGCGAAGAAGGGGGAGCTTCAGTCGCATGACTGGATGCTATTTCCCATTTTGGGATCGCGCGAGTTACGGATGGGCAACTTATCAGGGGACCATTTGACACTGACCATGAGTGGCCAAAAACGCAGGCAACCCCGCGGGATTTCCACAGACATTTGCTACGCCGGGCGAGGATGGTTAACAATTCCAGCGCAGCCCAAAAAACACTTGGAATGGAGGGAGACTAAGCCGGGAAGCTGCCGCCAGCACCGGAATCAAACGGCATGAATATCGCTCTTTTCGGTGGAACCTTCGACCCGGTTCATCGCGGGCATCTGGCCCTGGCCGCGGCCGCCCAACAGGCCTGCAATCTGGGCAAAGTGCTGTTTGTTCCTGCGGGCGCGCCCCCGCACAAGCTGAGCGCGCCTCCAGTGTCGTTTTTTCATCGCTACGCCATGGTGGCGCTAGCCACGCGAGAGAACAAAACCTTTGTGCCTTCGCTGCTGGAAGCGCCTGATCTGGAAGCTGCGGCGGGGGGCAAGAGCAAGTCTGCGGGGAAAGCGCTGCGCCCCAATTACAGCATCGATACCGTACGCAAGCTGAAGCAGACACTGAAGAAGAGCGACCGGCTGTTTTTTCTGATCGGCATTGACGCTTTCGATGACATTGCCAAGTGGCAAGAGGCGGAAGCGATATTCCGCGAATGTGAGTTCATTGTCGCCAGCCGTCCCGGACATTCCCTGGCAGATGTGGCCAACGCACTCCCAGAGAAGCTGCGTCCCGCGGCCGCAATCACTAAGCCGTTTGTAAAGCAGCCGGCCAGGGGCGACCTGGTGTTGCCGGGCGCCACCATCCATCTTCTGGAGGACGTGCATGTGCCGGTTTCCGCCACCGCCATCCGGCAGGCGGTTGCCGCCAAGCGGCCGCTGACAAAGTTCGTGGACCCGGCAGTGGCCGAATACATCAAGAAGATGGAGCTTTACAACCATTCCTAGAGATGTGGCCATTGGCTTAGGCTGGTCCGGCGTGTTCAGCACGCCTCGGTTAGAATGGAAGAGCGGGACGAACCGGAGCTTTCGCGTAGCGAATTCATGAAGAAAAACGACCTCAAGCGCCAAGTCGCCGAAGCCATCAATGCCTGCCAGGCCAAGAAGGCGGAAGAACTTTCCATATTAGAGCTGGAGAAAGATTCAGGTGCCTTTACTGACTACTTCGTGGTGTGCAGCGGCACCAATCCCCGGCAAATTCAGGCTATTTCTGACGAGGTGGAAGACCGGCTGAAGAAATTCGGCCTGCGGCCCGCCCACATCGAAGGCTACAAACAGGCGGAATGGGTGCTTCTGGACTATGTCGATTTTGTAGTCCATGTGTTCTCAGAAAAAGCCCGCAAGTATTACGAACTGGAGCGGCTGTGGAAGTCCGCTAAGAAGCTCGAGCTGGCAGAGTTGAAAGCAAAGGCGCCGCGCCGGAAAACCTCGGCAGCCGGATCGCCGCGCCGAAAACGGGCCTGATCCCCGGCTAGCCTCGCCAGCCGTTTCGGAATTCGATGTCCTCTCGACCAGACACAAACGGCACCAACTGGGGCTCCTCATTTCGCCTGACTGCCTCCGAGAAGTGGAGAGCCAAGTCGGCGGCCATGGGGGCCGATGTCACCCACGCGCTGGTGGAGTATTCGCGTCCCGTCCCTGGGATGCAGGTGCTCGATCTGGCCAGCGGCACCGGAGAGCCCGCAATCTCGCTGGCCTCGCTCATTGCCCCTGACGGCCATGTCACCGCCCTCGATCTGAGCACAGACCTGCTGAAAATTGCCCGGCGCCGGGCGCAGCAACGAGGGTTGGACAATTTCGCCGCTCACAATGCGGATGCGCATATGCTGCCCTTCCGCGACGACAGCTTCGATCTGATCACCTCGCGCTTTGGCGTGATGTTTCTCGGCGGCGATGCGCTCACGGAAGCGTTGCGGGTATTGAAGCGGGGCGCGCGAGCCTGCTTTGCCGCGTGGGGCCCGTTCGAGCAACCCTACTGGTCGTCCACCATGGGCATCGTTCATCGCCATGTCGGCGGCGCCATCGTTCCTGCGGATCACGACCCGTTCCGCTACTCGCAGGCAGGCAGCCTGTCGGCAGCATTGCGCCACGCCGGGTTTGTGGAGGTTGAGGAAACAATCCGAACTCTGCCCTGGACCTGGAACGGCAGTGCGGAAGATGTCTGGGAGTACGCCAAGACGGTCGCCACGCCATTTCGGCCGATGCTGGACCGGGTACGACCAGAGCAGTGGCCCGAGATTAATGAAGAAGTACACAGCGCGGTATGCAGGTTTCGCGATGGCGACGCGATCAAATTCGGGGCGGCAATCGTGCTGGCTTCGGGCAAGAAATAGCACACCGGAAATCTGCTCACCATCCCGCATGGCGTGTTCCAATAAGCATTGTGAAACTGAAAGTTGCCTGGATCGGTAAGACTGGTAAGGCGGGCAAGAGCGCCGGCAAAAGCAAAGACCCCGCAATCCAATCCCTGACCGAGGAATATCTCGATCGCATCGCCCGCTACGTCGAGGTCGAAGGGCTTGCGCTGAAGGACGAAGCGGCCTTGCTGAAGCTGGGTGCGCGAGATGCGCGGCCGGTGCGGCATGTGCTGGTGCTGCTCGATTCCCGAGGCAAGCAGCTTTCGTCGGAAGAGCTGGCGCGATTTCTCGGCGAGCACCAGGCAGCGCAATCCGCTGCCGCTATTGTTCGCGGTTGGCCCTGCCGATGGTTTTACCGAGAAGGCGCTTCGGTCCGCCGCCATGGTTCTTTCCCTGGGCAAAATCACCATTGCCCATGAGTTGGCCCGGGTGGTTCTGCTGGAGCAACTCTATCGCGGCTTCACCATTCTTAAAGGGCATCCATACCACGTTGGTCATTAGGGTCATGGGAAGTTCAGGCCTGTACCTTCGTGATTTGTTTCGAGCCGCCTTGAGTATTAAAGTGGTAACTACCGGCTCGAACATGAGGCTATTACGGTTCATAAGGAATTATTCGATGAAGGATCCTATAGAAGTGCTGCGGGCGAAAGAATTGGAAGTGGTGAAGGTGAAAAAGGAAGTCGAAGCTCTGCGCATTGCAGCCAAACTGCTGGGCGACGACGATTCCAGCGAGAAGAAGCAGGACCTGCGGCAGCTGGTGGAAACACAGTAAGCGGCTGTTTCTATTCGGACTTTATCGTAGCCGTGGCCTGATAACTGACGGCCTTCCATTCGCCGTTCTGCCTGATCCATACCCGGGTGAAACGGTACGGCCCACTGAAGTCCTGCCCCAGGTTGCTTCCCTTGACTTCGGCGCGGGCGGTCACCACGGCCGTGTCTCCGTACACTCGTACGGCCATTTCGCTGATTTCCATCGTGTCGTAGTGAATTTTGCCGTCGCGGCGCACCCCAATGGTTTCATCTTTGGTGGTTACGGTTCCCAGCGGACTGATCGCCAGGTAATCCTCGGCCAGCGTGCGGGAAGCGAAGGCGGTGTCATTGTGCAGCGCCGCCTCTTTCGCCTGGCCGCTCCATCTGCAGCACTTGCCGGATCACGCTTTCCTCGCGGTTATCCATGGGCTGGCGCGCGGCCTCCACCGCCAGCGGGGACGTAGAGACAATTCCCACCACAAGCGGCACCAGAACGAAACCTAACCAGCGGAACATAACTGACCTCCAATATCTAGAACCTGGCGGGACTTCTTCAAACTACGCGCCACAACCGTCTCCGGTTCCCAGCAAAGACGCGCGGCCTTGCAACAGCCTATCGCAACCGGTGCGGTCCAGAGAAAGCCGGGAGCAAGAAAAGGGTACAATCGAGGACGAATCTCTACCGGAACCATGCTCCGTCTATGAACGACATTCGCCGGGGATTGATCATCGTGAACACCGGCCCCGGCAAGGGGAAGACGACGGCCGCCATGGGGACTGCCTTGCGCGCCGTGGGGCAGGGCATGAAGGTGCTGATGCTTCAGTTCTTAAAGGGTTCATGGCATTACGGCGAGCTGGATGCCGTGAAAGCCTTCGGCGACAACTTTGTGATGAAGCAGATGGGCCGGGGATTCGTGAAGGTGGGCGCCGAGAAACCCGATCCGGAAGATGTGAAGATGGTCGAAGATGCCTGGAACGAAGCCGAACAGGCAATCCAGTCGGGGAACTGGGATTTGGTGGTTCTCGACGAGATCAACTATGCCATCAGTTACGGCATGCTCGATCCTGCCCGCGTCGCCGAGAGTCTCAAGAAGAAACCCGAACTGGTGCACGTAATCTTGACGGGGCGGAGTGCGCATCCGACAATTGTCGAACTGGCGGACACCGTCACCGAAATGCGCCAGGTAAAGCACGCTTACGAGAAGGGCGTGATGGCGCAGAGAGGAATTGAGTATTAATCGTAACTGCCGCAGACTTAGCGACCAACGGCAGCACTCCATGTTATGACCTGGTTTAAGCGCGAATCCGGCGAGTTGGATACCTCGGGCGAGAAGAAAGTCCGCACCGAGGGGCTGTGGGTGAAGTGTGAGAGCTGCCGGCAGATCATCTGGAAGAAAGATCTGGAAGAAAATCTCAATGTCTGTCCAAAGTGCGAGAAGCACTTCCGTATTGATGCGCGAACCCGCCTGGCGCAGTTGCTGGATGACGGCCATTACGAAATTTTCGACTCCGACCTGGTTTCGACCGATCCCCTGAAATTTGTCGATTTGAAAGCCTACTCGTCGCGTTTGAAACAGGCGCGGGCCGATACTGGCCTGAACGATGCCGTGATCAACGCCAGCGGAAAGCTGAACGGGCGTCCCGTCATTGTAAGTGCGATGGAGTACGCCTTCATCGGCGGCAGCATGGGGGCGGTTGTCGGCGAAGTCATCACCCGGGCCATCGAGCGCGCCACCGACGCGAAATCTCCCATCATCATCATTTCGGCATCGGGTGGAGCGCGCATGATGGAAGGAGTGGTCAGCCTGATGCAACTGGCGAAGATTTCGGCGGCCCTGGCGCGTCTGGATGAAGCGCGCGTTCCCTACATTTCGGTGCTGACCGATCCGACCACCGGCGGCGTCACCGCTTCATTCGCTATGCTGGGAGACCTCAATATCGCCGAACCGGGCGCTCTGATTGGCTTCGCCGGGCCTCGGGTCATCGAACAGACAATCCGTCAGAAGCTGCCGCAGGGATTTCAGCGCAGCGAATTCTTGCTGGAGCACGGAATGCTTGACGCCGTGGTTCCCCGCAAGCAGATAAAAGCCTATATCTCCCGGGCGCTGGATTTTATGACGGAAACCGCCGGGTCAAGCCGTCCTGCATCGGCGTAGTCGTGCGTGGTGGTTCCCTCCCCTTAAGCTCCCAGGTTTACCAATTTAGACGCTCGGAAGCGCATTCCGATGCAGCCTCCTCGTAGCCATCCCTTTGAAACTGTTAGGCTAAGCACGGCACGATGCTGCGGTGGGGAAGCTTTCGCTGAGTACCTCGGCAATACGCTGCCATTCCTAGCGATGTCTTACGAGATTGCAGTTGCGCGGATGTTTGCCCTCGGCCATGAACTGGCCCAGATGCCTTCGCACAAGTTCGACCTCGCCCACATGCGGGTGCTCATGGAAGCGCTCGATCATCCCGAGCGGCGCTTCCCATCGGTGCTGATTGCGGGAACCAACGGCAAGGGCTCGACCGCGGCCACGCTGGCGTCGATTCTGAAAGCGTCGGGATTGCGAACCGGCCTCTACACCTCTCCGCATCTGGTGCGGATCAACGAGCGCATTCGGATCGATGGAGAGGCGATCGGCGACGATGACTTTGCCATGCTTCACGAAGTGGTAGATCGAACTGCGGAACGGCTGGTGGGAGAAGGAGAATTGCCCTGGCATCCCAGTTTCTTCGAGATGCTGACGGCCATGGGATTTGAGTATTTTGCCCGTAAGCGAGTGGAGATTGCGGTGCTGGAAGTCGGCATGGGCGGGCGGCTCGACGCCACCAATGTTGCCGATCCGGTGGTGAGCGTGATTACCGATATTTCGCTCGATCACCAGAAGTTTCTGGGCGACACGGTCACCGAGATTGCGCGGGAGAAGGTTGGCATCATTCGCCGCGGAGGAGTTGTCGTCACCTTGCCGCAGCAGCCGCAGGCGAACGAGGTGATCGGCAATGGCATTCTGGCTGCCGAAGCACGCGGGGTGAGCGCGGTTCCTTATGTACCGCCGGTGTCGCCCGCCAGCTCCGAGTACCTGGTGGCAGATCAAGCCCGGGCTTCGGTTTCGTTAGGCAGCGAAAAGCCGACCGCGAAGATCGCGAAGGAAGACGCGAAGGCCGCGAAGAACAGGGAACCGGGGGCTGGCTTTGTCTCGCGATATCCCTTACCTGTTTTGGGGGAGCAGATACTGGTTGAGACCCCCCTGGTCGGGCGGCATCAGCTGCGCAACATTGCACTGGCGGTGGCCACTGCCGAGGCGCTGAGCCAGCAGGGCTTTCCAGTCACTGCGCGCAGCATCGAGCAGGGGATTCGAGAGACGCGGTGGCCGGGCCGTTTCCAGGTGATTCCCGCGAGTGGCGACGCGCCGGAATGGGTGCTGGATGTGGCCCATAATCCCGCGGGAGCATGGGCGTTACGTTCCACCTTGTCTTCCGCGTACGGCGAGCGGCCGCTGATTTTCGTGTTTGGGGCCATGCGCGATAAGGCGATCGGTGAAATCGCCGAAATCCTTTTTCCTTTGGCACAGATGGTGATTGTGACCAGCGCCGACAATCCGCGCTCAGCGTCTCCTGCGGACATTCGGGCGGCGGCGGCCAGGACTTCCGCTGAAATCGACGATGCCGCGAACGTCGCTGCAGCTCTCCGGCAGGCGCGGGCCGTCGCCGGAAAAGGCGGAGTCGTGGTGGTCACCGGCTCGATATATGTCGTAGGAGAAGCAATTCGCGACCTCGAAATCGGAATCTAAGCAGATGAAACGAAATCTGGATCAACGAAATTTGGATCATTGATGCCGCAATTGAACCCTCCCATCGAACAGGAGATGGAAACGCCGCCGGCCCGCCCCTCCTCCCCGGTGAAGCTGCATTCGACTCAGCGGAAGTATGGCGCTTTTAGCCATCTTCGCTCGTATCTCATTCTTGATCCGCTGATCTGGCTCTATACCCTGGTTTTCGGCGTGGTCTCGTTGCCAGCTTCGTTTTTTGGCGACCGGGAACGCATTCTGCACTGGTTTGCGCGCTCCTGGTCGTGGATGATCCTGAAGACGATCTATTCCCCGGTCACGGTAACCGGCCTCGATCAGATCGATACCAGCAAACCGCATATTTACGCGGCAAACCACGCCTCCGCGCTCGATATTCCAATCCTGTATGTGCACTTGCCGTTTCGCTTCCGCATCCTCCACAAGAAAGAACTGCTGTCGTACCCGATTGTCGGCTGGCACCTGAAGCGCTCGGGGCAAATCTGCATCGACCAGCAGGATACTTCGCGGTCGATCGGTAGCGTGCGAGCTGCGCTGAAGGGACTGAAGGCCGGCTTGCCGCTGGTCATCTTTCCCGAGGGTGGCCGCTCGCCCGATGGAGAAATCAAGCCGTTCATGCCGGGAGCGTTCTTTCTGGCGATTAAGGCGCAGGTGGATATAGTCCCGGTGGCGCTGGTCGGAACTTTTGATCTGCTGCCCATGAACACCTACCACATCAAGTGCCGCCCGTTGGAGATGCGGGTGGGCACGCCGATTTCTACCGCCGGTCTCGGGATCGGCGACATGAGCTCGCTTTCAGAGCGGGTACAGAGCAGCCTGGAAGCGCTCCACCATTCCGGTCAGAAGTAGTCAAAGCCCAGAAATCAAAGGCTTTTACCCTGGCCAGGATTCGACCGTAACTTTTTGCCGTCCTCAACCGTTAATCTCATTGGAACGTAATCCCGTGGAGCGCACTGGTTGAAAGCTCAGAGCAATGAAGCTGATGAGCAGCTTCTGGTCGAGGCGGCGAAACGTGATCCTCGCCAGTTCGCGAAGCTCTACGAGCGCAATTTTCAGCGGGTGTATGCCTACGTTTCCCGCCGAGTACAGAAGCACGAAGAAGCGGAAGACATTACCTCGGAAGTCTTCCATCACGCGCTGGCCAATATCGGCAGCTACGAATGGCGGGGCATTCCATTTGCGGCGTGGCTCTACCGGATTGCGGGCAACGCCCTGGCTGACCGCTGGAAGCGCTCTTCGCGGGAAAACAAGGCTCCTCTGGTCGAGGATGTGGAAGATCGGGAGATGCGGCAGATCGAAACCAGAGCGGTGCTGTTCCAGCTGGTGGACGATCTGCCGGCCGACCAGAGGCGGGTAATTGTGCAACGATTCGTGGAGCAGAAGACGATTCGCGAAATTGCGCAGGAATTGAAACGGAGCGAAGGCGCGGTGAAGCAATTGCAATTCCGGGCGCTGACTACTCTGCGCTCACACATGGAGGGTGCCCGTGGCTAAGCGCTCTCTGGTAGACCAACTCGACCTCGCCATCACCGATCTGCTGGCGGGACGCGAAGTTCCCACGAGTGCCGACGCTGAACTGAAGGCGCTGCTGCAGGTGGCGGCGGAGCTGCGCAACCTGCCGCGCCAGGAATTCAAAGAACGTTTGAAATTTGAGATGGAAGGGAGTTATTCCATGACCGCAGCCGCAGACACCATGATTCCATCAAGTGAAGTTGTGACCCGCAATGCCGCAACTCCCTATCTGTGCGTGAAGAACGCCGCGCAGGCAATCGAGTTTTACGGCAAAGCCTTCGGCGCCCGCGAGACCATGCGCCTGGAGGACAGGGGCAAGGTCGGCCACGCGGAGATTGTGATCGGGAATTCCGTGATCATGCTGGCGGATGAATATCCCGATTACGGGGTGCTGAGTCCGCAAACGCTGGGCGGTTCGCCGGTCAGGATGCATCTCGATGTAGCGGACGTGGACCGCTTCGTGGAGAAGGCGGTTGCAGCCGGAGCTAAGATCGTGCGCCCGGTGCAGGACCAGTTTTACGGCGATCGCTCCGGGCAGATTGCCGATCCCTTCGGCTACTCGTGGACGGTGGCGACCCACAAGGAAAATGTTCCCATTCCGGAGATGCAGCGGCGCTTGAACGAAATGACTGAGCAGGGGGAAAAATCCGGCGGTGCGCGAGAAGGATTCAGCACGGTCACCACGTATCTGGTGGCGCAGGATGCGGCGGGATTGATCGAGTTCGTGAAGAAGGCCTTTGGCGGGGAAGAAATCATGCGCTCCATCGGATCGGGAGGCGGGATTCACTGCGAAGTGCGCATTGGCGATTCCATGCTGATGATCGGGGGCGGAGGCCCGGGCCTGGACTGGAAAGGCGCAGCGATTCCCTCGGCGTTCCACATTTACGTTCCGGATTGCGACGCGACCTATGAGGCGGCATTGCAGGCCGGGGCGACTTCGATCCAGAAGCCGGCGGACCAGGAGTATGGCGAGAGAACGGCATCGGTGCGGGACGCCGCGGGTGACCACTGGTATATCGCGACGTTCAAAGGCGAGAGCTACAAGTCGGAAGGCGCGCCGACCTTGCAGCCCTACCTGCACCCGTTGCGGGGAGAGCCGGTCATCAACTTCTTAAAACGCGCGTTCGGCGCGCAGGAGATGGGGAGATACACCGACCCGCAAGGTGTGATTCATCACACGACTTTGAAGATCGGCAGCAGCCAAATGGAGCTAGGCGAGGCCACCGGACCGTACCAGCCGATGCCCACGATGTTCTACCTGCAAGTGCCGGACGCCGACACCACGTATCGGAGCGCGCTTGCAGCAGGAGCGACTTCGATGTTTGAGCCGGGCGTGCAGCCATACGGAGACCGGGTGGGTGCGGTGAAAGATGCCTTCGGCAACCAGTGGTTTATCGCGACCAGCACGGGGGCGGTGAAGGCGTAGGTTCGCGGCACGGGCTCGAACAGCGGACTCCTCGCGGCCGGGCGCCCGCTCGGAATGACAAGAGCGAAGAGGGCGTTTCGGTACCAGCTTGCCAGTCGAGCTACAATGATGCTCCGCCCAAGGAGGATGAATGCAGCTGGCTCGCCCGAGGTATGCTGCTCGCGTGTGGTTCGTGTCGGTATCTGCTCTGAGCGCATTTCTTTTCTTTCCAGTGTTGTACGTTCACGCGCAGACGCCCAGCCTTGCTCCTGAAGTCCAGAAATTCGTGCGGGTGAATGCGCCGAAAGTGGTTCTGGAGCACGTTCGGATCATTGATGGGACTGGCAAGCCGGCAGTGGATGATCAGAACGTTGTCATTGAAGGCGGCAAGATCACGGCGATTCAGCCGGGAGCCGATGTAGCAGAGAGTTCCGGCTCAAAGGTCCTCGATCTACGTGGGTATTCAGTGATGCCGGGGATCGTGGGCATGCACGATCATCTCTACTACATCGCGCGGCCGAACCTCACGCCGGAGTGGAAATTCGATCCTCCCGTAACCGTGCCGGAGATGGCATTCTCCGCGCCGCGGCTCTATCTGGCAGGCGGAGTCACAACGATGCGCACCACCGGCAGCGTGGAGCCCTACACCGACCTCAACCTGAAGCAGATGATTGATGCCGGCAAGTTGCCGGGGCCGCATATGGATGTGACCGGTCCCTATCTGGAAGGAGCAGGCAGCTACTTTGTGCAGATGCACCAGCTGACTGGACGCTGACGATGCCCGGCAAACCGTGGACTACTGGGCCGATCGCGGCGTGACTTCATTCAAAGCGTATATGAACATCACCCGCGACGAGCTCAAGGCCGCAATCGATGAAGCGCACAAGCGGGGCATCAAGGTCACTGGGCACTTATGCTCGGTGACGTATCCGGAAGCCGTCGAGGCGGGTATCGACGACCTGGAGCACGGTTTCTTCGTAAACACGCAGCTTGATCCCGAAAAGAAGCCGGACCAGTGCAGCGACAGCGAGGGCAATTACACCCTGGAACACATGACGGCCGACAGCGCGGAAGCGAAAGCCCTGATCGCGCTGCTGGTGCAGCATCATGTGGCGGTCACCTCGACGCTGCCGGTATTTGAGCCGGATATGGCCGGGCGTCCGCCACTTCAGCAGCGGGTGATGGATGCGATGGACCCGGAGTCGCGGCAGGATTACCTCTACCTGCGCAACCGGCCTTCGGGGAAGAAACCGCCAGTTGATCTTGCCATGCTTTACAAGCATGACACTGATCTGGAGCGAGCCTTCGCCGCCGCCGGTGGGCTGCTGCTGAACGGTCCTGACCCCACCGGGAAATGGCGCAGTGGTGCCGGGGTTTGGCGATCAGCGCGGAATTGAGCTGTTGGTGGAAGCCGGCTTCTCGCCGCTCGAAGCGATCCGGATCGGAACCCTGCACGGCGCGATTTATATGGGCAAGCAGGACCGCATTGGTTCCGTCGCGGTTGGGAAAGATGCCGATCTGATGGTGATGAAGGGAAATCCGGCGGAGAAGATCGCCGACATTGAAAATGTCGAGATCGTGTTCAAAGACGGAGTCGGCTACGATTCGCAGAAGCTGCTTGATTCTGTGAAGGGACGATACGGGCGGTATTAGCTGGGCAAGGGCAGCCACGCTTCCAGCACAGTTCCCGGACTTGCAGGCTTAATGGTGAGATCACCGCCAGATTGGCGGACGCGTTCTCGCATGCCGCCGATGCCGACCCCGATCGAAGATGAGAGCCGTTTCTCTGTATCCGGGGGAAGACCGGTTCCGTAGTCTCTCACCCGAATCGTCACCCGGGTTTTGTGCTTTTCTACTTCTACGTTAGCCACCGCGCTGCCAGAGTGTCGGTACACATTGGCCAGCGACTCCTGCACAATTCTGAACACGGCGGTTTCCGCTTCGGAAGACAGGCGCGGGAAGTCCCGGGGGCGTAAATCCAGGGTGGCATTGATGTTGCTGCGCTCCGCAAAGCCTTGCACGAACCAGGACAGCGCCGAGGACAAACCGGCTTCGTCAAGCAGCGGGGGATGGAGCAGATGTGACAAGCTGCGCACGCTCTGCAACACGCGGCCGGCCAGCAGAGTGCCATTTTCAAGCGATTTCGTGGTCTGGTCGCCGAGCCCGCCTCTCAGCAGCACGGAATCGATCATGATCTTAATCGCCGTGAGTTCCTGCGAAACACTCTCGTGCAGTTCTCGCGCGATGCGGCGGCGCTCATCGTCCTGAATGGTGAGCAGCCGGGCCGAGAGATTGCGCAAGATGACGGTGCGGTCTTCGATGACACGATTGGCCTGCTCCAATTCCCCGACACGCTGACTTAAGCTGGCATTCAGTTCCTGGATTTGCTCTTCCCATTGCTTGCGCTCGGTCATGTCGCGGGTCACTTTCGAGAACCCGACGAGTTCACCGTTGTCATCGCGAAGAGCGGTAATCACCACGTTCGCCCAAAAGCGGGAGCCGTCTTTGCGAATTCGCCAGGCTTCGTCTTCGAAGCGGCCCTCCTGGGTGGCCATCTTTAATTCGTATTCCGGCCATTTGGTTGCGCGCAGAGCCTCGGGATAGAAAATAGAAAAGTGCTGGCCGATAATTTCCGCGGCCTTGTATCCCTTCAGCCGCTCCGCCCCAGCGTTCCAAGAGAGGATGTTTCCCTGAGCGTCCAGCATGAAAATCGCGTAATCCTTCACGCGCTCGACCAGACGCCGATAACGCGCTTCACTCTCGCGCAGGATGGTTTCGGCAATCTTCCGCTCGGTCAGGTCGCGAGTGACCTTGGCGAAGCCCAGCAGAGTGCCCTGCTTATCGCGGAGCGCGGTAATCACCACGTTCGCCCAGAAACGAGTGCCGTCCTGGCGGATGCGCCAGCCTTCGTCTTCGAACCGCCCCTCAGCCGCGGCAGATTTCAGTTCCTGCTGCGGCCATTTCGAAGCCTGGGCTTCCGGGGGATAGAAGATTGAAAAGTGCTGTCCAATAATTTCGTCGGACTTGTAACCCTTGAGCCGCTCCGCGCCCATATTCCAGGACGTAATGAAACCGTCGGGATCCAACAGGAAGATGGCGTAATCCGAGACGCTGTCGACCAGCAGGCGGAACAGTTCTTCGCCGGGTGCGGCAGTGACTTCCCGGGCCGGAACCAACCCGATGTTCCTGGCAGCCGAGGTCATAAGGAAGTAATCAGAAACAAAGGAGATGATCCTAAACAGGTCTTAGCGCTCTTGCGATAGGCGAAACCGACAGAATGGAGAATCGACAGGACACGCCAGCATTGATTCAACAGGATAGGAAGTATCAAAGTCCATACAGTCTTTCCCGTACCTTATCAGGCTTTGATAGCAACGTGGCGGCCTTGACTGCGATCAAGGCCGCCTGGGTTTGACCCTCGTACTACCCTCCAATAAACTTAAGTCTCTCAGCACAATACGAGCCGACACCCTATGCCAGACAGTATTCAGGTGAAGCTCCCGGATGGGAGCACGAAGCAACTCCCCAAGGGCACCACGGCGCTCGAAGTCGCCAGGTCGATCAGTCCGCGACTGGCCGACGCAGCCCTGGTGGCCAAGGCGCGGCCTTTGGCCGGGTCAGCAGAGAGCACGAACGGAAACCTGATTGATCTCGCCAAGCCCCTGGAAAAAGACACCGAGCTGCGGATTCTGACGGAGAAAGACCCCGAGTCGCTGGAAGTCTTCCGTCACTCGTCGGCGCACTTGCTGGCGGCGGCGGTGCTCGAGCTCTTTCCCGAGACCAAGCTGGGACACGGCCCGCCAACCGAGAGCGGATTCTTCTACGACTTCTACCGTCCGACTGCCTTCACTCCCGAAGACCTCGAGAAGATCGAAAAGAAGATGCAGGAGCTGGTGCAGCAGAACATCCCGTATGCGCGCGAGTTTCTGCCGCGAAACGAGGGCCTGGAGAAGTTCAAGGGCGAAGGCGACTTCATGAAGTGCCACTTCATCGAGCAGTTCACCAGGCCCGATGAAAAGATTTCGATCTACCGCACCGGCAAGTTCACTGACTTCTGCCGCGGGCCGCACATTCCTTCGACCGGAAAGATCAAGGCGTTCAAGCTGCTGAATATCGCAGGCGCGTACTGGCTGGGGGACGAGAAGAATCCGCAGCTGCAGCGGATTTATGGGACTTCGTTCTACTCGAAGAAAGACCTCGACGATTTTCTTCGTAAGCAGGAAGAGGCCAAGAAGCGCGACCATCGCGTGCTGGGCAAGCAGCTTGACCTGTTCTCGATCCAGGAACTGGCCGGGCCGGGGCTGATCTTCTGGCATCCCAAGGGCGGCATCATCCGCAAAGAGATGGAAGACTGGATGCGCTCGGAGTACCTGAAGCGCGGCTACTCGCTGGTGTACACGCCGCACGTGGCGCGGCGGCAGTTGTGGCAGACCTCGGGGCATGAAGGCTATTACGCGCAGAACATGTTCGACGTCATGGAGCTGGACGACGCCGAATACCGCATGAAGCCCATGAACTGCCCGTTCCACATTCTCATTTATAAGGACTCGCTGAAGTCGTATCGCGATCTGCCGGTGCGGCTGGGCGAACTGGGCACGGTCTATCGCTACGAGCGCTCGGGCGTGATGCACGGGCTGATGCGGGTGCGCGGCTTTACCCAGGATGATGCGCATATTTTCTGCACGCCGGAGCAGATTGAAGGCGAGATTTCCGGCTGCGTGGATTTTGCGCTCGATGTGCTGCGCGATTTCGGCTTCGACCAGTACCAGGTGGAGCTTTCCACCTGGAACCCGGAGGACCGCAAGAACTTCGTGGGCAGCGAAGAGCAGTGGAAGCTCGCGACGGAATCGCTGGAGAACGTGCTGAAGCGGCGGGGCATTGAGTACAAGACGATTCCCGGCGAAGCGGCATTCTACGGCCCGAAGATTGACATCAAGCTGGTGGATGCTATCGGCCGCCTGTGGCAGCTTTCGACCGTGCAGTTCGATTTCAACCTGCCCGCGCGCTTCGGGCTGGAGTATGTGGCGGAAGACGGCAGCCGCAAGCAGCCGCTGATGGTGCATCGGGCGCTGTATGGATCGGTCGAGCGCTTTTTCGGCGTGCTGATCGAGCACTACGCTGGAGCGTTTCCAGTCTGGCTGTCTCCGGTGCAGGCGGTGATGATTCCCATCAGCGAGCGCCATGCGGAGTATGCCAACAAGATTGCGGATCAGCTTCGTGCCGCGGGAGTTCGGGTGGAAGTCGACGCGCGCAACGAGAAGATGAACGCCAAGATCCGCGAGCATGCGCTGCAGAAGGTGCCCTTCCTGCTGGTGGTCGGCGATAAAGAAGCGGAGGCCGCCCACGTGAACGTCCGCACCCGGGGGAAAGAGAAGACCGAAGACATGTCTGCTTCGGAATTTGTGGAGAAGATCAGGAAGCTGATTGCGGAGAAGACGCCGGTGCTGAACTAGCGTGGTCTTGCATCACAAGATAGAAATCCCCGTCCGCTGGAGGTTACGGACGGGGATTCTTGTTATGCTGGCCGCTGACCTCACTTCACCGTGGGATCAGCGAGACGAACTTCACTTCCGCCAGCCTGGCCAGAGCTTCAAGATGTTCCATCGGCAGGTGACCTACCAGAATCCGGCCAGACGATTTCTCCCTCTGGAGTTCGAATCCCAGTCCTTTGAGTTCCGGTATTTTGGCGGAGGCCAGCACGATCCGGATCTCGACTTTGCCGGCCTGAATGGAACTGCAGTTGGAACCTCCCGCTTTCCAGCAGTCGAAAGTGCGGAGCAGGCCCGGGGTGAGTTTCGATTCGAGCAGTGCGCGTTCGGGTGTCACCTTCGCCAGGGGGACTGATGGCGCAACAGTGTCCGACTCCCCGAGCTGAGAAGTTGGGCGCGGTGGGGGCGGCGGAGCAGCCGCCATTTTGTGCCCGGTGAAGACTCCCGCGATTCTCCCGCCAAATCCCGCGCCCGAGTTGAGCATGGGAATCGAGGCGGAGAGTCCCATCGTCTGATTCGCACTCACAGCCCTCTCGTCCGCGCCAAAAACACCTTCGTAGCTCACGCCCTCAGGCATCTCGACCGGAACCTGGATGGTCTGCGGCTGGCCGTCTCTTGTGACTACCTGCTCTTCCACGGCCACGAATGAAGTGAACTGCGTCATCAGGCGGTAATCGAGGCCGAGCTGCGTAATTTGCTGTTCCAGCTCCGGCTTCATGGCGCCGCCCTGCATGCCTTGCCAATCCTGCGACATCAATGAGTCAATCTTTTGACGCGCCCAGAATGCGGGCAAGACATCGTGGATATTTCCGGTGGAGGAGAAATCGACGGGAATCTCGCGCACGAAATTCTCTCCCGCCCGTTTGCCGCGCAGGCGGATCACACCTTTGGCAGCCCCGGTGTAGCGTCCGGTGATCACCAGCGGTTTGCCGCTGAAAAGATCGGGAAAGCGCGCCGGATAAACCTCGCTGACCGGCAGTCCTGCCCAGTCAATGGAAATGTCGGTCAACAAGGGCGAGCGCAGGTGATCATAGAGGCGATGGGCGGCTGCGTCGGCCTTCTCGGGCAGGGTGACATATTGCACTTCGCCACGGCCGGCCTTGGCCATCCCGTCGAGCAGGAAGCGGTTCACCGAGCTTCCAATGCCGAAGGAAAACACCCGGGCATTGGGGTGCTTCTGAACCTCGCCGATAATTTCCATGTCGTTGCCGACATAGCCATCGGTAACGAAACACACGATCCGCAGGTGATCCTGGGCATCAGAGGGATCGAGAGCGGCGCGGATCGCCTTCATCATTTCAGTGCCGCCGCTACCCGAGCGGCTTTCCAGAAACTTCCTGGCGCGCCGGATGTTGTCGGCCGTGGGATACACCGGTTCGGGAAACAGAATCTGCGTGTCTCCTGAGAAGGTGATCAGGTTGAAAGTGTCGCCGGGGTAAAGCTCGTCCAGGGCGCGGTTCACCAGCTGCTTCGCTTTATCCAGCGGAAAGCCCATCATCGAACCCGAGGTGTCGAGCACGAACACCAGTTCTTTTGGAGTAATATCCGACTCCGGCACGCGCGCCGGCGGCTGAAGAATGAGAGTGAAATATCCGCCGGGCCCGAGCTTCGACTTCGGCGAAGTAGATTGCGTCAGGATGGCGTCTTCAATCTTCGCGCCCGCCACGTCGTAGCGAAGGATAAAGTCCTTGTTGGGAATCTCCGACTCGTTGCGCAGCTTCACCACGGCAGCGTTAACGCTGGGGCGCTCGACATCAATCTGATGAGAGACCGAGCGCAACTCTTGAATGGGGACGCCGGCATCAATGGCCACTTGCAGCGAGATGTCGTGCCCGGCGCGGGTTCCCTTGGGCGTCACCGGAGGCGTGATGCGCGAGGCGTCGGGAACCTGATTGGTGTCGGGCGACCAGCCGCCGCTTTGTTGCCCAGTGGCATCGCCGGGAATGTACCGCGGCCCGACCACCATGGGGAAGACGAACTCGTAGGATCCCTCTTTGTAGTCGAGGGTCTCGAGATAGCTGATGGTGACCGAGACTTGCTCACCCGGCAGGATGTTGGCCACGGATTGCGTGAAGATATTCGGACGCTCCTGGTCGAGGAGGGCGGCGATGTGTCCGGTGCGCTTGGCATTCTCGTAAATCTCGCGCGCCTCTTGGCGTTTCTTGATCAACCCGCGCACAGTTCGATCGCCGATGCGGATGGTCATGTCATCGACGGCGGCTTCGTCGGGCAGCGGGAAGACGTACACTGCTTCGATGTTGTTGGTGGCCGTGTTCTCGAAAACCTGGGTGACGGTGACGCGTGCCAGGAATCCGCTGATCGCGCCGCGAACGTCGGTGTGCTTCAGCGGGCAGATGCCGGTAACGGCGCCGTCTTTGCCGAGGATCGCGAGGGAGCCGGGGGTACCTCCAGCTTGCGACTTAGCCGCAGACGCGGGCTTTGGAGCCGGTGATGCAGCAGCATCGGGCCGAGCCAGCAAGACCACTGCGGCCAGAAGAAACAGCGCAGGCACTGCCCATGCCAGAGTTCCGGGAATATGTTGCATAAGGGCTCCGATCGGTTTCAGTTTGTGGTTTGAACGAAGTGTTTGCATCTAACTCACCGCCTTCTCAGACAGAGATTTGTCAGGGGAGGGCTTTTGGGGAAATCCAAAGAACACGCGGAACGACCAGCGCAAAACCCGCCACGCCACCGCGGCGCCGAACAGGATGGTGAACATCCAGAGAGCCACCGTGGGCAAGGAGAACAGGATGGACGCCATGGAAGCGGCGTAGTCGGCCAGAGAATTCAGGCCGTCACGCGCCGCCGTCTTCAGTTCATAGAGAGGACGCCAGTGCAGTCCGAAAACCTTCGTGTCGTCTTCGGCGCGGAGGTCCACGTTGATGGCGACGGTCTCAATCTGTTTGGAGAGTACCTTGAATTCCGCTTCTTGCTGCTCGATCTCTCCGCGAACCTCATCTAGCTTTTCGCTTACCGCGAGTGTGTCTTTGACATTCGCGGCCCGCTTCAAAATGGTTAGGTACTGCGCCTCTTGCGCCCGCAGATTGCGCAAGCGCGCGTCCTGGTCGACATACTGAGTAGTGACATCCTGAGCCTGTACCTGGTCAGAGTCCACGCGCAATCCAAAGTTGCGGATTGCCGCCCGTGCCTGTTCGAAGCGTCCGGTGGGAACGCGAATCGCGACCGAAGCTTGCTGCTCGTTATCAGTTCCGTTTACCTCGGAGCTGACCAGAAATCCGCCGAGGCTTTCGGCGAGCTGGCGAATTTTCGCGGCGGCGTTCGCCGGGTTCTGTACCACAAGATTGAGCGACGCGGTGCGCACCAGTCTGCGGTCGTCGCGATCACTCGGGGGAGGTGGTGGCGGCGGACCCGCGGACGTTTCTCTGGCAGCAGCGCCAGCTTTTGTCGCATCTGGCCCCGGAATTCCAGCGACTACGCCCGCCAATTGGGCATTGATGATAGAGGTCGTGAAGCGTGGCGGCTCGCGCCAGAAAGGTTGCAAACTCCCAGGGACTCCCAGTCCGGTGGCCTGCTGCTCGCGAATCGACCTTGCCCTCATTAGATTGGGCTGTATAGCGACATACAGCAGCGAGAGACCTGCCAGCACGAGCCCGAGCGACTTGGCGTGCGCCCGGTTCTTCTCCCAAACTCTTTGCAAGTTGATGGACATAGCCTGTACCTCGCTATTCGGGTTAGAGCCGCAACCCGGCGGTTTTGTTCCCGCCGGCTATCGCATGCCTTCCATGAAGAGAACGAAGAGACTACTTCGACTTGCGAGGATTTTGTGACAGGTCGGGAGGATGCGGGGTGGGTCTTGCGCTGCGGACTACTTCAGGCCTTCCACCAGATACAAATCGGCTAGCATGCGGTGGTAGCCGAACACACAGGTCCTTGCGTCCGGGGTCATGATGATGGGGCCGATGGTTTCGACGCCGGCGGGGTCGGAAGGCATCAGCTCCTTCCAGAGAGTGCGCTGGCCGGTCTGAAGACTGACGCGGTGGACTCGGGCGGGCAATTCTCCCGGCTGGTAGACATAGAGCGACTGGCTGTCGGTGCTGAAGGTGATGGGTTGTTCCCCGGGATTGAGGCCGGGAATGAGACGCGGCGTCCCGCCTGCAACCGGATAGAGATAGCCCTTTTGGTCGGGGCCGATTCCTGCCACCCATTGCGAGTCAGGTGAAATCACAAATGCCGTGCCGTTCACTCCTTCCTGACTGATGGGTGTGCTCTTGCCGGAAGCGAGGTCATACACGTAGAACCGGACTCCCTTATTGGGCTCGTTTCCGGTAAACAGCAAGCGCTTGCCGTCAGGAAACCAGTGCGCCCAGTTGTGGTTGATGTTGTCGCTGGTGAGTTGTTTCGCCTGCCCGGCGCCGGTCATCAGGAGCTTGAACTGCGAGGGGGAATCCTGCGTCTGGGCGATAGCTGATTTTTCGTCCGGAGAAAGAGCGACTGCTCCGCCCGCGCCCAGCAGCACGGCGGGAGAGCCATCGGTGTGGCGCATGTACACGGCGTAAGTCAAACCGCCGGATTTCGAGTAGGCCAGAGATCCGCCCCCTCCCTCTTCGTCGAACAGCAGGGTCTGGCCATCGGCCGAAAGGTCGGCGGGATAGGTGTAGTCCAGCCAGGAAAGATCGCGCTGCTTGGCTTCGCCGGGGATGAGCCCCACCAGTTCACGCCGCCAGCTGGCGCGCATCAACAGCACCCGGCCATCCTTCCAGATGTCGAACAACATCAACGCGCCGGGCAGGCGAAGCACCATCCGCTCTTTGCCGTCGAGTGTGACCGCGTAGAGCGTGCGGTCCACACCAGAGCGGCTGGCGGTAAACCAGATTTCCTTACCGTCGGGAGACCACGCCACCCCTTGGATGGTGTACCACTCTTCCGAGAGCGTCTTCTTGTTGCCCGCCATGTCTACCATGGCGAGCGAGCCGCGGTCATCGCCCTGCACAGGATGGTCCACAAACGCAATGCGATTTCCGTCGGGAGACACCCGGGGATGCCCGATCCAGCCGCCGGTTTCATAGAGCGGCTTGCCGATGGGAAACTCGAGCCGGTTTCTGCCGCCGAAGTCACGCACCACGGCGAGACTGTTTCCATCCGCCGACCAGTCGGCCCATTGCACATTTTCCAGCACTTCACGGGGCGCGCCGCCGACCAGTGGCGCGCGGGCTAGAGTGCCTGAGCTGACCCAGGTGCCGATGGCTTTGCTATTCAGCAGCACTGCCATTTCAGAAGCGGACGAGACCGACAGCAGCTGAGTGTGGCTCAGGCCCATGGAGCGGGCTTCCGGCGCTTCCGGACGGGCGGTGAACACATCCAGAGGGCCGCCCTGCCAAGCCGCGCTGTAGAGAATGGTCTGCCCGTCCGGTGCGAACCGCGCCGAGCGGATACTGCCACGACGGAAGGTGAGCTGCCGGTACAGCGGCGGGGTCACCGGTCCCGCAGAAAAAATCATCTTGCCTGCGAACAGGCCGGCAGCCAGGGCGAGAAGCACAGAAACTCCCAAGAGCATGGCAACGGGAATTCGCCTTTTGGGCGGAGGAGCCGAAGGCTGCGACACGATGTGGACAGACGACGAAGATCCCGAAGCCTCGGCGACTGACGAAGAGCGGGAAGAATCCACCGTTCTCTTCAGGCGCTTCAGGTCGGCGCGCATCTCTCCCGCGGTCTGGCAGCGCAGGTCGCGGTCTTTTTCCAAGGCATTGTTGATGACTTCTTCCAGCTTCACCGGCAGCCCGGGATTCAGCCGGACCGGCGCGGTAGGAGCCCGGTTGAGAATGGCTTCGGTGATCACCGCCGAGGTTTCTCCCTGGAACGGCAGAGTTCCGGTGGCCATCTCGTACAGGACCACTCCAAAAGAAAACAGATCGGTGCGCCCGTCGAGTTCCTTGCCCCGCAACTGCTCAGGAGACATGTAGGCGACGGTGCCGACGGTGGCGCCGGGGCTGGTCAGGTCCAGATCGGAAGCGCGAGTGAGAGAATTCTCGCCCGAGGCCGGCACCGTCATCTTAGCCAGCCCGAAGTCGAGCACCTTGGCGTGGCCTCGGTCGGTGACGAAAATATTGGCCGGCTTGATGTCGCGATGAATGATGCCCCTGGCATGGGCGGCGTCGAGGGCGTCGGCCACATCAATGCCGATGCTCAGAATGCGGTCCAGTTCCTGCGGCTTGTCGTGAATCACGTGCTTCAGAGTCTTGCCGCTCAGGAACTCCATCACAATGAATAGCCGGCCCTCGTGCTCGCCGATCTCATGGATGGTGCAGATGTTGGGATGATTCAGGGCGGATGCCGAGCGGGCCTCGCGGCGGAAACGCTCGAGCGCCTGCGGCTCCTGGGCGATGGCATCGGGCAGAAACTTGAGGGCAACAAAACGCTGCAGGCTGAGGTCTTCGGCCTTGTAAACCACTCCCATGCCCCCGCCGCCAATGGCTTCGAGGATTCGATAATGGGAGATCGTGGTCCCGATCATGTGCGAGGTGGCGCGGTCCAGCGGCTTCCAGGGGCGGCGCTGGCAAGCCCCCGGAAATGAACAGCAATCTTAGGGGGATTAGGGGGTTTGGTCAATGCGGAGGCGAGGGGGATTCCCAGGCCACGAAAACCCAGGCTGACAGCAGATTCCTCCCTGCGTTCGGAATGATAATTTAAATATCCAGATTCTTCACATCCAGCGCGTTGTCCTCGATGAACTTGCGGCGGGCTTCCACGTCTTCGCCCATCAGGGTGGAGAAGATGGTTTCGCATTCGGCGATGTCTTCGAGCTTCACCGAGAGCAGGGTGCGGCGTTCCGGGTCCATGGTGGTGTCCCAGAGTTGGGTGGAGGTCATTTCTCCCAGGCCTTTGTAGCGCTGCACGGTGAAGTCTTTGCGGCCTTCGGCGAGGACGTATTCGAAGAGCTCGCGGGGCGTGGCCTTCTCGACGATCTCCGGCTTCGGCGGAGCGCTTCTTCGGAACGGCCTTCGAGGTTTTCTTCTGGGCCTTTTCGATGTCTTCGCGCTCGGCGTCGCTCAGCTGTTCTTCGCCAGCTTCTGCCGCTTCGGTTTCGCCTTTGCCGTTGGCAGGGGCGGCCTTGGCCAGGGTCTCGACCACGAACGGCGGTTCGAGGAATTCGCCCGATCTGCTTGAACTTTGAAAGCAGCTGGCGGTATTCGGGGGCGGAGGCCAGTTCCCAGTTGATCAGGTGCTCGGCGCCTTGTGAGTTGACGTAGCGCACTTCCCACAGGTTGTGCTCTTCGTCGAAGCGGCTTTCCACTTCTTTGAACTTGCGGTCTTTCTGGATCTTCTTGAGCTCGCGTTCCAGCTTCTCAATTTTGGCCGGAGCTTTCTTCTTGTCACCCTCGAAATCCGCGCGCTTGGAAAGATCCATCCTGGGCACCAGCTCGGTGACCTGCTCGTCGCGCATGCGCTTTTCGAGCTTGTCGAAGAAGCCGAGATATTCGTTCAGTCCGGTGATAAATTTTGCCAGGGCCGCGCCTTCCAGCTTGGCTGCGCCTTCGCCGTAGCGGACAATCGAGCCCGTCGGCCGCGCGCTTCACCATCACCTTCACGAAGTCGCGATCGTCCTTGATGTACTGCTCGATCTTGCCCTTCTTGATTGAGTAGAGGGGCGGCTGCGCGATGTAGACGTTGTTGCGCTTGATCAGTTCCTGCATGTGGCGGAAGAAGAACGTCAGCAGCAGGGTGCGGATGTGGGAGCCGTCCACGTCGGCGTCGGTCATCAGAATGATTTTGCCGTAACGCAGCTTGGAAGTGTCGAAGTCGTCTTTGCCGATGCCGGTGCCGAGCGCCGTGATCATGGCGCGGATTTCTTCGTGGCCCAGCATCTTGTCGTAGCGGGCTTTTTCTACGTTAAGAATTTTCCCCTTCAGCGGCAGGATGGCCTGAAAGCGGCGATCGCGGCCCTGCTTGGCGGTGCCGCCGGCGGACTCTCCCTCAACCAGGAACAGCTCGCAGCGTTCGGGCTGGCGCTCGGAGCAGTCGGCCAGCTTGCCGGGCAGGCCTCCACCATCGAGCGCGCCTTTGCGGCGGGTGAGATCGCGGGCTTTGCGGGCGGCTTCGCGGGCGCGGGCAGCGTCAATGGCTTTGTTGATGATCTTGCGGGCGACGGTGGTGTTCTGCTCGAAGAACGCGCCGAGGCGCTCGTTGATGAATGCCTGCACGACTCCGGCGATATCGGAGTTCAGCTTGCCCTTGGTCTGGCCTTCGAACTGGGGCTGCGGAAGCTTCACGCTGATCACCGCGACCAGTCCTTCGCGAACGTCGTCGCCGCTGAGAGGTTTTCCTTCACGTCCTTGAACAGGCCCATCTGCTGGCCCGCGTAGTTGATGGTGCGGGTGAGCGCGGTGCGAAAGCCGGAGAGGTGGGTGCCGCCATCGACGGTGTTGATGTTGTTGGCAAAGCTGAAGACGCTCTCGGAGTAGGCGTCGTTGTATTGCAGCCCGATTTCCATCACAACGCCGTCGCGCTCGGCCTCCATGTAGATGGGCTTGTCGTGCAGTACCTGCTTGCCGCGATTCAGGTGCTTGATGAATTCGGCGATGCCGCCGTTGTACTTGAACTCCGCGGTCTTGGCTTCGCCGGTCTTCGAGTCGGTGTTGCGCTCGTCGGTGAGCGTGATGCGCAGGCCTTTGTTCAAAAAAGCCAGCTCACGCAGGCGTTGCGCAAGCGTATCGAAGTTGTATTCGGTGGCGGTAAAAATGCTTTTGTCGGGCAGGAAGTGGACTTTGGTCCCGGTCTTCTCTTTCACTGCGCCGGTCTTTTTCAGCTTGCTGGTGGGCTCGCCTTTCGAGTAAGTCTGCTCCCAGGTAAAACCATCGCGCCAGATTTCAAGTTCCAGTTCCTCGCTCAGGGCATTGACGCAGGAGACACCCACTCCATGCAGTCCGCCCGAGACTTTGTAAGACGAGGTGTCGAACTTGCCGCCGGCATGCAGCTTGGTCATCACCACTTGTGCGGCGGGAACTTTCTCGCCGTCGATGTCCATGGCGTCCACAGGAATGCCGCGTCCGTTATCCACGACGGTGATCGAGTTGTCGAGATGAATGGTTACTTCAATTTTGTCGGCGTGCCCGGCGAGCGCTTCGTCCACTGAGTTATCTACGACTTCGTAAACGAGATGATGCAGCCCAAGCTCACCGGTTGAACCGATATACATTGCCGGACGCTTGCGCACGGCCTCCATGCCGCCCAGCACCTTGATGGAGTCGGCGTTGTAATCCCCGTTGCCGTTGATCGCCGTGACTTTACCGTTCTTGGGTTTAGTTTCTGCGATGGGTGAGATCTCTTTTGTGGCCATTCTGCTCCGTGGAGAATGCCGGTCGTGAGCGCTGGCCCGGCGTGCCCTTCCGACACCCGCAAGAGAGCCCCAAACGACTGAAATTACTAATACTTACAGGGATCGGAAGATGTTCTTATTCTAGCACAAAGTCGGCCTTTTTTCGACGCGGAACCGGGCCGGTTAATGACTGATTTCTCCTGCATTTTCACAGGGTTGCGAAGCCGTTTGTAACCCGGCTTGCAAGCCCGGCTGCTATGCTGGATTTTTTGTAAAATGCTGCCCCGCAGTGCTGAGAAATTGGCGATTGATCCAAACCAAGTTGATCCGCACTAAATTGATCCACACTAATCTGACGAGGTGATTGATGGCTTGCCATCCTGAAATCCTGAAACAGGTTCCGCTGTTCGCCTTGCTCGACGATGAAGAAGCCGCGGTACTGGCCGGACAGGTCGAAGTCAGGAACTTCACTCCGCGCCAGCGCATTTATAAGATCGGAGAGCCCGGCATGCGCGCTTACGTGATGGTCTCAGGACGGGTGCGCGTCACCACGGTGGATCAGGACAACCAGGAAGTCACGGTGGATGAGCCGGCGCCGGGAGAGTTCTTCGGCTTCGCCTCCATGCTGGAGCAGACGCCGCACCAGACCGATGCGACGTCGGTCGAGGAGTCGGTATGCCTGGAAGTGGACCGCCACGACATCGCGACCCTGTTACAGCGCAAGCCGCTGGCGGGAATGGATATGCTCACCGTGCTCGGGAGGCAGTTTCACGGCTCGCAGCAACTGGTGCGCGTCCGCGCCAACCGCAACGCCAACCAGATGATCGAGGAGGAAATGACCTTCGGCGAACGCATTGCCGATTCCGTCGCCCGCTTCGGCGGCTCGTGGACTTTCATCATCATCTTCGGCGTAATCCTGGCCGGCTATACCGCCATCAACAGTCATTTGCACTCGAAGGCCTGGGACCCGTACCCGTTCATCCTGCTGAACCTGTTTCTTTCCATGCTGGCAGCGATTCAGGCGCCGGTCATCATGATGAGCCAGAACCGGCAGGACACCAAAGACCGCCTGCGCAGCGAACTCGACTACGAAGTGAACCGCCGCGCCGCTTCTGACATTCAGGGCCTCGCCCGCAAGATCAACCTGGTAGGAGAAAAGATCGGCGACGTGGAAGACCTGGTGCGGGAGCGGTTCCATGGTGGTGAGGGCGGTAGCCCGGCGCGGGACTAGGACAAGCTGGGATGATCTCGACTAGCGGACTTGTTCAAGGCTCACAGGTTCGCGGGCAGGAGTGCCCGCGCCACATTGGTTCACGGCTTGTTTCGCAGAGTTGGTGAGAAGGTAAGGCCGGAGATGAGCTGGTCCGCCTCTTGCTGGCTGGATGCGATGAAGGTGAATTGCACCACGTAGCCTTGCGACAGCAGCACCAGTGAACTCTGCCACATGGTGAGATTCTGATTTAGCTGCTTGCTGAAATCTCCGCGCACCAGATGCTTCATGCCAACCGAGACCTCGTAAGGCTCGTTGACGACAGTAAACCCCTTGGCTTTGGTGAGTTCGGTCAGCGGATCGAAGTAGTCGGCAGCGGTTTTCAGGCCGGGGTAAGAAGCTGCGCTTTCGGCGGTGATCACAACCGCCGAATTCACGGTGGCTCCGGCGGCGAGCGGCGGACGCTCGAACATTGCGAGCAGCACCTCGCCGGCTTTCTCATTTCCGCTGGGCTGGCTGGAATCGCCGGCCGCGGCGGGACGCATATCTTCTGTGCGATCGACCCATCCGAAAGGGACTTTGTAGGTGAAGCTGAATTGGGAGTTGTAGTACACCCCATTCCGAATCGAGCCTAAGTCGCCGGACTTGGATTTGGAATGGGCTTTCGAAGAGGCGCTGTGAGCAGGCAACGGGGCGCTATGGATTTCCACCACGGCGATTTGCGGCAGCAGCAGGCAAATGCCGATCAACCAGAAACCCCGCATGGCGCCATTTTAACAGCTGCTACGCAGCGGTTCCCATACCCACCGGCTGAGTGCAGAACGAGCAACGGCGAGCTCCGATGGGAATCTCGCTCATGCACTCCGGGCATTTCTTGGTAGTGGGATCGGGCGTCACCGGAGCCTTGCGCATACGAGCGACCAGCGCATTCACCGGCGTTACCACAAAGAAGTACACCGCCGCCGCCACCAGCAGGAACGACACCAGGGCGTTGATGAAGTCGCCCACTGGGAAGGCTGTGCTGCCGATGGTAAAGCCGATGTACGAGAAGTCCGGCTTGCCTACCATCGCCGCGATAAAGGGGGTCAGCAGGTCTTTGGTGAAGGCTCCGACCACGCCGGCAAAGGCAGCGCCGATGACCACGCCCACCGCCATGTCGATGACGTTGCCGCGAAGGATGAACTGCTTAAAGCCGCTGAGCATAAGAGGACCTCCGATAGCCGGAGACTGTACCCGTGGGAGAGGGATAAATCAAGCGTGGGGCGGACCAGCGCTAAATCTTGAAGACACTTGACCAGAACAGATCAGGGTCGGCGGCTTCAGATCCGCATGGGCATGACGATGTAGCGGTACTTGTAATCTTCGCTGTCGGCGGGGCGGAGTTGGCCGGCGGATTGGGGATCCTTCAGTTCCAGCTTTACGTCTCCGGCTCCGGCGGCTTTCAGGAAGTCGATGATGTACTGGGCGTTGAAGCCGATGGTGAGGGCGTCGCCGTTGTAGTCGGTTTCGAGGGAATCTTCGGATTCGCCGGTCTCGGTGGACGAGGCGGAAAGCTTCAGCTCGCCCTTTTCCAGCTTCAGGCGGACGGCGCGGGAGCGCTCGTCGGCGAACTGGGCTACGCGGGAAATGGCTCCGGCGAATTCGTCGCCGTGCAGGGTGATGCTCTTGTTGTTGTCCTTGGGAAGCACGGCTTCGTAGTTGGGGAACTGGCCGGTGAGTTGGCGTGAAGTCAGCAGGCGCTGGCCGATGCGGAAGAAGAGGGTCGATTCGTCTTTGGCGAAGTCGATGGTTTCGGCATCGGTCGAGTCGAGCAGGGACTTCAGTTCGTCCATGGCCTTCTTGGGGACGAGCGTCTTCAGTCTCGCCGGAAACGCCGTCAAACTTTTCGCCGCGCGCTCGATGTGGGCCAGGCGATGGCCGTCGGTCGCGACCATGGTGATGGATTCCGGCTTCAGCACCATCAGCGCGCCATTCAGCGTGTAGCGGGATTCCTCGTTGGCGATGGCGAAGCCGGTCTTGGCGATCATGCCGCGCAGAACCTGCGACGGAATCTTCACCACGCCTGCGGTCGGGAAAACCGGCAGGCGTGGGGAAATTCGATCGCGCCATGCCCACCATCTTCGTGTTGGACCGTCCGCAGCGGATGCTGACCCAGTGGTTCTCCAGCAGCTTGATGGTGATCTCGGCATCGGGCAGCAGCTTCACGTAGTCGTGCAGCTTGCGGGCGGGGATGGTGCAGGAGCCCTCTTTCTTCACCTTGGCGCTGCAGGAGGTGCGCAGGCTCAGGTCGAGATCGGTGGCGGTGAGGGACAGCTTGTCGCCGGCGGCCTCGAACAGATAATTCGAGAGGATAGGAATTGTGGTCTTGCGCTCGACGACTCCCTGGGTCGCCGTGAGCTCACGCAGAAGCTCAAACTTGCTGACCGTGATTTCCATGGTGGAGGTTCCCGCTGCTGAGGCCAAAGCTTCTACCGGCATAAGCCATTCTCCCCGCGGCTACTTTGAATACTTCTCTTATATCAAAAGAAAAAGCTATATAAAACAGCAGTAACAGTAGGCGGCTGGGAAAAGTGGAAATTCGGGCCAAACCTGCCGCTGTCACTGCTTTGCAGCGGCTCACTTCATGTCCAAAATCAGCCTCGAGGGTGGCTGATGGAGGAGCATCTCTGGACCGGTGCCGGGCGATCCTGCCCGGCCTTGCACAGCTTCCACACTCACTCCACAAACCCTGCCGAGGAAGAACTCTCTGTTGAGTGGAAATGTGGGCCGAAGCCGCAATCTACCCACCTAATTGCTCGGTGAGCTTGTTCACCAGTCTGTTCAAATCCTTGTCGCCCTTGCGGGCCTCTTCGATCTTTTCGACCGAATGCAACACGGTGGTGTGGTGCTTGCCGCCAAACTGGCGTCCGATTTCGGGAAGCGAGGCCTCGGTCATGTGCTTGGCCAGGTACATGGCAATCTGCCGCGGGTAAACGATGGCGCGGGAGTTGTTCTTGGCCTTGATTTCCACGAGGCGCAATCCGAACTGCTCGGCCACCGCTTTCTGGATGGATTCGATCGTGACCTTGCGGGCCTGGGAGTCGATAAAGTTCTTGAGCACCTGCTGCGCATAGGGCAGGGTGATCTCGGCTCCGATCAGAGAAGAGTGAGCCACCAGGCGGATGAGCGCGCCTTCGAGCTCGCGAACGTTGGAGCGGATGTTGGAGGCGATGTAGAGGGCAACGTCGGTCGGGCAGTGTGACCTTTTCCTGCTCCGCCTTCTTCTGCAGGATGGCGACCTTGGTTTCGAGGTCGGGCGGCTGGATATCGGCGATCAATCCCCACTCGAAGCGGCTGCGCAGGCGGTCTTCCACTTCAGCCAACTCTTTCGGCGGACGGTCGCTGGCGATCACGATCTGCTTCATGGACTCGTGCAGGGCGTTGAAGGTGTGGAAGAACTCTTCCTGGGTGCGCTCTTTCTGGGCAAGGAACTGAATGTCGTCGATCAGCAGCACGTCCACATTGCGGAACTTGTCGCGGAAGCTGGTCATCTTGTCGTAGCGCAGCGAGTTGATCATCTCGTTGGTGAACTTCTCGCTGGATACGTAGCAGATGGCGGCCTGGGGCTGCTGCCGCTTGATTTCGTGGCCGATGGCCTGCATCAGGTGGGTCTTCCCCATTCCCACGCCACCATAAAGGAAGAGCGGGTTGTAGGCCTTCGAGGGACGCTCGGCGACCGCCTGGCAGGCGGCGTGGGCAAACTGGTTTCCGCTCCCGATCACGAAGGCGTCGAAGGTGTATCGGGGATTCAGTTGTGCCGCGCCATCCCAGTCGAAACGGGACTGTGAAGGATTGGCGGCGACTGCGGCAGACGCCTGGATCGGAAAGGCCGCCATCATGGCGGACCGGAGTGGCGGCGGGATCGTCCTGCGCAGTGACGAACTGGACGTCCTGGAATTCCATGCCCAGATTATCGATGGCTTCCTGAATCAGATCGGCGTATTTGTCTTTGGCCTGACAGAAATCCATGGTCGGAACCCGAACAAAGAGAACGCCGCCGCTGGAATGGCTGAAACGCGTGGGCTTGAGCCAGGTATCGTATGAGTGCCGGTTGATTTTCTTTTCCAGCGCGTCGAGAACGCGCGCCCACGGATTGGGAGCAAGAGATGGTGTGGGAACAGACATAATGAAAAATTTTCACTTGGGCCGCCTGAAAGCGGACCCGGAATTACAGTTGTTTTGAAGAGATGTACTTTATGCAGCAGCTTTCCGACGGTGGAGCAACCGAGAGCTCAAATAATTGATTCGTCCGCATACTAGCACAAAAAAATTTTGCTCTGAAAAAATCCGGAAGCAAATTTTCGGCTGACTGTACGATTCATAACTCGAAAGCAGTTTCTGTCAAGTGTTCAAAATATAACTGCCGCAAGCGTGGTGCAATGGAGCGCGGCAACGGGCGAGCGGTTTGCGCCGCGCACGTGAGTGTCGCGGAAGCACAGCCGGAATTTTCGGTTGGCAGCGGTGAGTTGTTGCGCGAATGGATGTTGAAGCGGTGATTGAATGCGACCGGTAGGGTCATTAGACGAGATTGCAACTGCAGCAGAGAGACAGCAGCCGGCCTGCAATCATGGCGTCGAAAATCGACGATTCCCGCTCGGGCCGGTTTGCTCGTCTGGAACGCCGTCATTTATACTTCTACTTCGCCTTCACGGCCATCTCGCACTCGGCATACTGCACATTCGAGTGAATTCAGGAGCTACGATTTTTCATGCCTAAGCGCACTTTTCAACCCAACCGGCGGCGCCGTTCGAAGACTCACGGATTTCGCACGCGCATGAAGACCAAGAGCGGCCGGGCGGTGATTTCGCGCCGGCGTGCCAAGGGACGCAAGCGGGTGTCGGTGAAGCCCGGTTTTCGTGAGTAGGTGTTCTTCCTTCCCGGAACTGGCGGGAGTCCAACCTTGAGTTTGGATGGTGAGGTGTGAGCGCTGGCGCTCGGAACGGCAGTGCGCACCCCGCAGGCTCGATCAATCCAGGTTCGGCTAGCCCAAGCCGGGTTAAGTCAGGCTCGGTTAAGCGGAACAAGTTCGAACGCCGGTCGCGCCTGCTCAAGCACGCGGATTTCGAGCGGGTGTACAAGCAGGGACGCCGCCACTTCGCCAGCCACCTCACGGTGTTCTATTTGCGCCGCGGGCGAGGGAGAAGGATTGCGGGTTGGCTTCACCGTCAGCAAGGTGCTGGGGGACGCGGTACGGCGGAATCGCATGAAGCGGCGTTTGCGTGAAGCGGTACGTTTAGAAGGATTAGATTGTGGAGCGGTGGCGGACGTGGTGATCAATCCCAAGAAGTCGCTGCTGACCGTGGAGTTTGCGGAGTTGCGCACGGAAATTGGACGCGCCTTCCGGGTGATTCAGCAGAAGCTGGCGGAACCCGGCAAAGCGTCGCCGCGTGCGGGAGCGGAATAGTCCGCGAGCGCAACGCGCGACATGGCACCGCAACATTAGAGATCACTGTTTCGTATCTGAATTGTATGAGCCGGGTATTCAAGAGCATCGCGCTGCATCTTCTTCGCGGATACAAGCGGGCGGTGTCGCCATGGTTCCTGCCGGCGTGCCGTTACGTTCCCACTTGTTCCGAGTATGCGATGGAAGCCGTGGACCGCTACGGAGTGCTTCGCGGGGGTGCGATGTCGGCGTGGCGTTTGCTGCGCTGCCATCCATTTGCGAAGGGCGGATACGATCCCGTGTTGAAACCGCATGCAGGGGCGGTACCGGGCCATCACAGCGAGCTTTGCGGTCACTGAGTCGATAAACTTTGCCAGACTTTCAAAATCCTAACCAAGATCCCGGAATGGAGCGCCGCCTGCTGCTGGTGTTTGCGCTCACCTTTCTGGTGATCCTGATCTTTCAGCCGGTTCTGAAGAGGTTCTTTCCTCAGGCTCCCGCCACCCAAGAACAAAAGCAGGAGCAAAAGGCGGAGCCGGCGCAGTCTCAGGCGCAAATCCCGCCGTCGCCGCCTCCGCCTCCGCCCCAGGCCTCCAGCAGTCCCAAACCCGCCAAGAAGCCGGGCAAAGCTACGGCCGAGGTGGCCGGAGCGAAACAGGCCAGCTCTGAAGCTGAGACCGTGATTGAGAACGATCTCTACCGCATCACCTTCACCAACCGCGGCGGTCAGGTGAAGTCGTGGGTGTTGAAGAAATACGACGACGAGCAGGGCAAGCCGCTCGACCTGGTGAACAGCGCGGCCGCGGCCAAGTACGGTTATCCGTTGTCGCTGTGGAGTTATGACGAGGGCCTGCGCAACAAGCTGAATTCGGTGCTGTATGTGCCCTCCCAGACCGGCGACATGAAAGCTCCGAGCACGATCACTTTCGAATACGCCGACCAGGACGTCTCAGTCCGCAAGACTTTCAAGTTCGATCACACCTACATGGTGGATGTGAGCGTTGCGGTCGAGGTGAAGGACAACCCGGTTCCTGCGTTCCCCATGTGGCCGGCGGGATTTGGCGATGAACTCACCCCGGCTTCTTATGGGGCGAGCCAGATTGAATACCAGAACGACAGCAAGATCGAGCGGCTGGCCGCCAAGAAGATCAGCGGCGGCAACACAGTTCGCGGTCCGTTTGACTGGTCGGGAGTAGCCGATCAGTATTTCGCGGCGGTGTTCATTCCGGAAGATACGCAGGACAGTGCACTGATCACGCTGCGCAATTCGCTGGAGATACCGAAAGACCACAAGAAACCCAATTCCACGGAAACCACGAAAGTTGAGGTACTAGGCGCGGGCGTTGGCAACCTGAAAGGAGCGACAACCGAGCGCATGTACGTCGGCCCGAAGTCGCTGCAGGTGCTGGAAGCAGTTTCCGTACCTGCGATCAGCGACGCGCCCAAGGATTTGCGCGGGCTGGTCAACTTTGGATTTTTCGGGGTGATTGCCCGGCCGCTGTTTCTCTGGCTCAAGTGGACCCACAAGTATGTCCCCAACTGGGGCTGGGCCATTGTTTTTCAGACGCTGATTATCAATCTTGCTCTGTTGCCGCTGCGCATCTCCAGCATGAAATCGGCGCTGAAGATGCAAAAGGTGCAGCCGCAGATGACTTCGATCAAGGAGAAGTACAAGAAGTACAGCATGCGCGACCCGCGCAAGCAGGAGATGAACCAGGAAATCGCCGCGCTGATGAAGAAGGAAGGCGTGAGCCCGGCCGGCGGCTGCCTGCCGATGATCATCCAGATGCCGTTCCTGTTCGCCTACTACAGCATGCTGGGTTCGGCGCTCGAGCTGCGGCATGCGCCCTGGCTGTGGATCCATGACCTGTCGGCGCCCGATCCTTTCTATCTCTTGCCCATCGGCATCATCATCACCATGCTGATCACACAGAAGATGACGCCGCAGGCCGGCATGGATCCCGCACAGCAGAAGATGATGACCCTGATGATGCCGCTAATGATGGGGATCATCAGCTTCAACCTTGCCGCCGGATTGTGCCTGTACTGGTCTGAGGGCAACCTGATCGCGATTGCGCAACAGGCCATCATGAACCGAACCAGCCTGGGCCGGGAGATGCGCGAGATGGCCGCCAAACGGGCCAGAAAGAAAGACAAGTAGCTGTCAGCCGCTCGCTTATCAGCTTTAGTCCTGGCTGGTAGCGGAGAGCTGAAGACTGGGAGCTTGCCGTGTCCATTCCCGACAAAGTCGCCGCCGCCAACAAAATCAACGAATTTCTCAGTGGAGTGGTCACCCAGTGCGGCTTTCGGCTGAAGTACCGCATCACGGTCGATCCGCCGCTTCCCGAGGAGCGGGACTGGGAGCGTCCGGAAATTCTGGTGCAGTTCGTGGGGCCGGACTCTGCGCTGCTGCTGGAGCGTGGCGGAGAGCTGCTACGCGCGTTGGAGTTGCTGGCAATCGAAATGCTGCGCCTGCCGGGAAATGAGCACGAAAAGATCAACTTCGACTGCATGAATCAGCGTTCTTTGCGGCTGGAAGAGCTGCGCATGGCGGCATCAGTCGCGGCGGAAAGAGTCAGACAGACCGGTGGTCCCTACCAGTTCGCTCCCATGTCTTCACGCGAGCGGCGCATCGTTCATCTGGCGCTGCGGGATGAAAGCGATCTGGTAACCGAGAGCGAAGGCGAAGGCTTGCGGCGTTGTCTGGTGGTTTATCCGAAAGATTACAAGCGGCCCAGCCGTCCGGCGCCGCGGATGCGACCGTAGTTCCACCGCGTTTTCCTCGTTTCCGTTCGAGATTCTTAATCTCGCGCCGACTTACTTTTGGTGCTACGCTTCGCGCAGATGTTGTACCTGCCCATTAATCGAACTTGGATTGTTTCCCGGTGGGCACAACACCTGTATCTGGCATGTGCCATTGCGGCCTTGGCCCTGTTTGGAATAATGGGTGCGACACTAATGGCTTTGAGCGCCGCTGGTGGGCAGTCGCTCGAAGGTCCGGCTGCTTCTATCGTGCGAGGTTTGCTACTGCCTGCGGTTCTGGGCACGGCATTGCTCTACGTTGCGATGTGGTATTTCTGGTTCAATTTTGATCAGTCGAAAGTGATCGTCAAAGCGATCTGGTTTCTCCTTCTGTTGTTCTTCGTTCTCGTTGGTCCCGCTCTCTATTACTTTGCGATCTACCGCCGCAGCAGTGTCCTTGATCGCTAGACAATCAGTCCGCAGGAGCGGTTTCGTGTTCTGCCCGCATCTGACGCTACAATTCTCCCGTGAACCTCGACGATACCATCGTCGCCATCGCGACTCCTTCCGGCCGGGGAGGCATTGGTGTGGTCCGAATTGCAGGCGTTGAAGCGCGGACAATTGCGGCGCCGATGCTGCGGCTGAAGTACGAACTCGAACCCGGTCACGCAGTTTTCGGAGAGCTGATCGAACCGGACAGTTCGCGGACAGGAGTGTCCGCGCCATACGAACGAACACCCGGTCAGCGTATTGATGAAGTCGTCGTCACCTACTTCGCCAAGCCCCATTCCTACACCACGGATGACATCGTAGAAATTTCCGCGCACGGCTCGCCGGTTGTTCTTCGCCATATCGTGGAACTCGCCCTGGCTCGCGGGGCGCGTCTCGCCGAGCCTGGTGAATTCACCATGCGGGCGTTTCTCAACGGAAGGATTGATCTCACCCAGGCGGAAGCGGTGCGTGATCTGATCGACTCCCAGACCATCTACCAGGCAAAGGTTGCGGCGCAGCAGTTGGAAGGCGCGCTCTCGCGCCGGTTGCAGCCGATCAAGGAAAAGCTGGTCGAGCTCATTGCGCTGCTCGAGGCCGGCATAGATTTCGCGGATGACGATGTCTCGGTGCTTCCCGGCAGCCAGATTCTCTCAGCACATTGCCGCTGTCCGCGGACCTTTGGAAGAGCTCGCGGCCTCTTCGCCTATGGAAAAATCGTTCATGAAGGCTTGACGCTGGCCATCGTGGGACGTCCGAATGTGGGGAAGTCGAGCCTGTTCAACCGGCTGGTGGAACGGGAGCACGCCATTGTCACTGCCACGCCTGGAACCACTCGGGACCTGGTGAGCGAAAGCGTCGCCATCGGCGGCATTCCGGTGAAGCTGGTCGATACTGCAGGTATTCGGCAGGCGCACGATGAAGCCGAGAGTATCGGAATCCGCAAATCGATGGAGGCGCTCGCCGATGCCGACCTGGTGCTGGTTGTGGTCGATGCGTCGCAGCCAGCTACTTCTGAGGATTGCGAACTGGTTGAGCAAGCGGCCCAGGGCTCGGCGATTCTGGTGGCGAACAAGACGGATCTTTTGCAGGACCGGAAAGCTGATCAAGAACATCGTGCAACCCAAGAACATCGTTCAGCCGAGTCCGGAAATTCTGCGGGGACCGGCGGCGAGACCAAGGCTGGATTGCGGCAGGTGCAAACCTCAGCTTTGTCCGGGGAGGGGATCGAAGAACTGCGCAGCGAGATCCTGCGCCACATCAGTGGCGGAGCGGGAATCTCCACCGAGAGCGGGTTCCTCACCAATACGCGGCATCAAAGCCTGGTGCGGAATGCGTTGACTGCTCTTGACGCCGCCCGAAACGCGGTCACCAACAAAGTCCCTCACGAGATGCTGCTTCTCGATCTGTACAGCGCGCTCCGCCCAATCGACGAGATCACGGGAGCCACTACCACCGATGACATCCTCAACCTGATCTTCGGCCGCTTCTGTATCGGAAAATAGCATCCGGCCGCGGAATGTGTATTCGACCAAACCAAGCGGCATGACCGTAGGGCAAAGTCTTGCGGAGAAGGCGCATCGTAAACGGCGGCGATGTTTGACTCATTCGGCGGCTGCAGCGGCGCGGTAACATCGGTAAACCCATCTCGCATTATCCTCAGCATGGTCTGTTTCGGCGCAGTTTGTCTGCTTTCCAGCAAACTCGTGGTTGCACAAACCCAAGCCGGCGCCATCGTCCAGAAGTCGGTCGAGGCGAATGATCGGGATTGGGCAGCGGCGCCGGAATTTGATTATTGCGAGACTGAGAAGCACGGGAATGGCAGCAAGACTTACATGGTGAGCACGATTTACGGCTCGCCGTATGAGCGTCTGGTTGCGACCAACGGCAGCCGTCTGAACGCAAGCCAGGAGAAGCGTGAAAAGCAGAAGCTGCAGAGACACCATTGCCAAGCGACGCTCGGAATCGGCCGCGGAACGGTCTCGCCGTATTGCGAAATACAAAGCAGATCGCAAACGAGATCACGCCCTGATGAACCAGCTGACCGACGCCTTCGACTTCAAAATGTCGGGCGAGGAAACTCTGAGTGGGCACAATGTCTATGCGCTGGCGGCTACGGCCCGTCCCGGATATAAGCCGCCCAGCAGGGAGACGCGGGCGCTTACCGGAATGGAAGGGAAGCTATGGATTGATAAGGACACCTACCACTGGGTGAAGGTGGAAGCTCATGTGGTTCATCCGGTATCGATCGAGAGCTTTCTGGCGAAAGTTCAGCCGGGCACGCGTTTCGAACTGGAGAAGACCCCGGTTACGCAAGGCATCTGGCTGCGAAGGCACTTTTCGATGAAAGCCAAAGCCAAAGTCTTTTTTTTCTTCTCTCACAACGAACAGGAAGACGACACCTTTTTTCACTATCAGAAGGCTGACGGGGTTTCCGATTACGGCGCGAGTGAGACCTGCGAAGGCAAGTAACTTCGCTACTTTGACAAAGACGCCAAGGCTTCCCGAAACATAGGTTCGAAACTGCCAGGTACGGCGTGCTTGGGCACGCTGGCAAGCGCTTTCTCCGCAGTGGACCGCTGGTAGCCCAGATTCATGAGAGCGGAAAGCACATCTTCCTCCACGGCGCTCAGGGACGAAACCGCAGCCAGGTTCTCGTTGGATGCGGCGGGCAGCTTGTCGCGCAGTTCCAGCACCATGCGTTCCGCGGTTTTCTTGCCGATTCCCGGAATGCGGGTGAGCCGGGCGACGTCATTCCCACGGATAGCGCGGGTCATATCGTCGGCGGGCATCCCGCTCAAAATGGTGATGGCCAGCTTGGGGCCGATGCCACTCACTGTAATGAGCTTCTCGAAGAGCACCTTCTCCTCGGCCCGAAGAAAGCCATACAGCGCGAACGCGTCTTCGCGCACGTGAGTGTGAATGTGAAGTGCGACCTCGCTGCCGAGCGAGGCTAATTCCGAGAATGTAGGAATGGTGATGGTGACGTCATAGCCCACTCCCCCGGCTTCTACGATCGCCTGGTTCGGATGTTTCACCAGCAGTTTTCCGCGAAGATGAGCAATCATGCTGAACGCCATTCTAATCTGTCGGCGCCGAATTGATGCGACGGTTCAACCCGATGGCAGAACCCGATGCAAGATTATCTGCTGCGCTGGCGCACGGCGAGCGCCTAGGCAGAGTCCTGGGCGATTAGTAGCGAAATAAGTAGGAGAGCTTCACGAAGAACTGGCGTCCGTCGTTCAAGAAGTGGTTGGGAGTGTGCAACAGATTGCCATTGGCATCGGCGCCGAGCGAGGGATCGAGATTCTGCAGATTGCTGTTATAGCCCACATATACGGCGGTCCCGGGGTGGACGAGGTAGGTAATCAGCACATCAGCATTCAGATTTTTCGCCGGCACCAGCGAAGACAAAGCAGGATTCGAGAGTACCGCTCCATATTGCCCGATCAGGCGCAGCGATAGGGCGCGGGTGAATTGATAATTCCACTTCGACCGGATGATGTGATTGTTGAAAATTGCAGTGCCTGTCCTCATGTCGCGCAGCCGCGTAAAGAGATAGGTGTTGTCGATGGTGAGCGCGCTGACCGGGCGGATCGTGGCCATGATGTCCGCATAGCTTTCGCGGGCCAGCACGGGCGGGCCATGGCAGTGTCGTAATTGGTTTCGCGGCCAAAGTTCAGTTCGCCCTGGAGGGCCACACGCTTGAAATATCCGAAATCGAAGAACGTGCCCACGTGATAGTGGGAGTAGTCCCGGTTGGCGAATAGCGTGTCATAGTCCTCCGGACGGAGCCGCTCGTGGCCGAGATTGCCGTAAATGCCGAAGTCTGATTGTCCGGCGAAGAGCCAGTGGTAGTTGCCGTTGGCAAACCATTCCAGGCGGTTGCCCTTGTGGTCCCAATTGTTGACGGTGAACAACCCCGGCCCATGCCACTGCAAAATCTTGCCTTCTCGCCGGAACTTGTACCGTACAAACTGGCTGACGCGGCGAATGTCGGGACGCTGAAAGAAACCAGTAAGGGTTTCGAAACCCGGAGAGTTGTCGAGGTAGAGCAGGTTGTATTCAAGATTGCGCGAGCTTCGGTCAACGTAGACGGAATAGGCCGGTCCAGCCTGGCGTGTGCCGTCGTTGAAGGTGGTTGCGCTGGCCAACGCCTGCGCCGTCGCGGACCACTTGGAGTTGAACTTGATCTTGGTATCGATGCCCCCCACCCGGTTCTTTGAAACCAGGCAGGGATCGTCATCACAGATCGTCCCCGGGACGGTGTTCATCTCGCGATCGGTGTAGATGAAGCCAAGGCTCGATTCCTTGCCGATGTCATGGTTCACCCGCAACACGCTGTAGTAGGCCTTAGTTCCGGAGAGCGGGTCGTAGGATGGCACACTCTTTCCGGGACTCTTATCGTCAGCAAACAGCGTAGCCAGAGACCAGCGCCCCAGCTTGCCCGTCAGCCTCAGTCCATAGTCCGGGTCGGCGATGCGGCGGGTGAACACGAGATTGATCGGCGTATCGAAATAGGAGGAGTTCTCCAGAAAGAAAGGGCGCTTCTCGGGGAAGAACACCTCAAAGCGCTGGTTCGCGGTGATCTGGGGCTCGTCGGATTCGACCTGCGAAAAGTCCGGATTCACCGTGGCATCGAGCACGATGGCATCTTTGATCACGACTTTGGAGTCCAGTCCCAAACGCGGCTCGAGGTGCTTGCCCTGAAAGAACGCGTTGTTGACATCGCGATCGTCCAGGCTGCGGAAAGTGCGGAACGAGGCGTAAGGATTGAACTGCATGTTTCGTCCCGGCGAGATCTCCTGCATGCCGCTCATCACGGTTTCCTGGCTGAGAAATCCCTGGGCATTGCTGGTGATATGCGGGTAGAAGGCATATTCGTTGTCTCGGCGGATGTCGCGCTCGAAGAACACTCCCCAGTTCTGGATGTCGGTGCGGGGGAATCGCAGGGAGCGGAAGGGGATTTCAAACAGGGTGATGTACCCCCGCGTGGTGAGCTTGGCGTCGGAGCGCCATACCATGTCATAGGAATAGTCGGGCTCCTGGTTTTCGAGCCAGATGCCGTCCTGCTGAATCCCCATAGGGTTCAGGTAGAAGAACACCGCATGTTTGCGGTCATGGAAGGTATCGAGGACAAAGCCAAACTGGTCGTCATCGTTGATCAGCTCACGCCGCACCATGCGTCCACGAATCTTGTGGGGCTGGTCGTCGAAACACACGCAGACCACGTAGAGGTCGTTGTCGGTGTAGCCAAGGTAAAGCTCGGTGCGCTGCGAGACGGGAGCGCCATCTCTCGGATCGCGCTGGATGAACTGGTCGATCTTGAGCATCTTGCCGGCGAATGCTGTTGAGGGCGCCATCTCGACGAAGTCGGCGATGGTTGGTCCCTGGTCGAGGTGGGGAATTCGCAGTTTGGCAAAGCTGGGGTGGATAGCGATCGCGGGGGCAGGATGATCATCCGCATGGGCAAACCGCGGTATCAGCGTGCAGAGCAGGAGCACCAGAATCTGCGGCTTGGAATTCAATGTCACTGGGAGTGAGAAGAAACTACGCTCTCTTGGGACAACTTTTAGACGAGCACAAATTGAGAATGTTAGAAGGCGTAATCCCACTAAAACAATGAGTTTTGCCTTCGGTTGGGGGTGATCCCGAAATGCTCGTAGGCCAGGTGAGTGGCGACCCGTCCTCGGGGAGTGCGGTTTAAAAAGCCGATCTGGATCAGGAATGGCTCGTAAATCTCTTCAATGGCGTCGGGTTCTTCAGCCAGAGCCGCGGCCAGGGTGTTCACTCCGACGGGTCCGCCCTGGTACTTTTCGATGATGGTGAGCAGCAGCTTGCGGTCGATTTCATCGAAGCCATAGCGGTCCACTTCGAGCATTTGCAGCGCAGCCTGGGCGGTGGCGAGATCGATTTTGCCGTGACTGCGCACCTGGGCGTAGTCGCGAACCCGGCGCAGCAGGCGATTGGCGATTCTTGGAGTCCCCCGGGAACGGCTGGCAATCTCAATCGCGCCGGGTTCGTCGATTTCTACCCCGAGAATTTCCGCCGAGCGGTCGAGGATGACTCGCAAGTCCTGATGGCTGTAGAACTCAAGCCGCAGCACGATGCCAAACCGCGAGCGGAGCGGCGAGGAGAGCAGCCCGGCGCGAGTGGTGGCGCCAACAAAAGTGAAGGGCTTCACGTCAATGGTGTGGGTCCGGGCGGAGGGGCCCTGACCGATCATGATGTCGAGCTTGTAGTCTTCGAGCGCCGAATAGAGCAGCTCTTCGAGCGCCGGTTGCAGGCGGTGAACCTCATCGATAAACAGTACCTGCTTGTCGCGGAGGTTGGTCAGGATGGCGGTGAGTTCGCCTTTGATCTGGAGCGTGGGCCCGGAAGTCTGCTGGAAGGCGGCCCCCAGTTCGTTGGCAATGATGGTGGCGAGCGTGGTCTTGCCGAGGCCTGGGGGACCGTAAAGCAGCACGTGGTCGAGAGCTTCACCGCGCGATTTGGCCGCCTGGATGGCGACGTCCAGATTTTCTTTGACTTTGGGCTGGCCGATGAACTCGCGCAGCCACTGTGGGCGCAGCTTGAGTTCAAATGAGGAGTCGTCCTCGACGGGAGCCGCCGAGACCAGGCGGTCTTTCAAGTTGGGGTCTTTCAAATTAGGATTTTGCTTCGCGAGGGCCACTGGCCGGATGTTAAGCCGAAATTTCGGAATCAGGCAATCGGAACGCGAGCGGGTTTTCCTCGGCTCTCCACAAGCCGGAGGATATCTTCACAATATGTACACAGCGCGACCGGTTTTTGCGCTTGCGCAGTCGGCGTCCTCAGGTGCAGAGTCAAAGCAGGATGTCTTCCCAGGTGATTCGATCTGCTGCTGAAGTTTGCCCCCTGTGCGAGGGCTCGGGATGGAAAGCGGTCTCGACCGGCTCCGGCGGCCGGGTTACCCGGTGTGATTGCCGGTTGCGGAGCGCGCGCGCAGGCGCTTGCTGCGTGCGGCGCGCATCCCCAAGCGCTACGAACATTGCGAACTCTCGAATTTCGAGTTTGACGGGAAGCATGCCATGCTCTGGCCCCTCCCGCATGGCTGCCTGCCGTTTTGTCGAAGAGTATCCGGTGGATAACACGGGACTGCTGCTGATCGGCAGCATCGGGGTGGGCAAAACTCACCTGGCGGTGGGCATCATCAAAGAACTGATCGTCGGGAAAGGGATCGGCTGCCTGTTTTATGATTACCGCGAATTGCTGAAGCAGATTCAGAATTCCTACAACAGCTCGGTGCAGGCGACGGAATTGAAGTTCTGCGCCCGGTGTTCGAGACTGAGGTTGCTGGTGCTGGATGAACTCGGCGCGGTAAAGCCGACGGAATGGGTCTGGGACACGGTCAGCCTGATCCTGAATACCCGCTACAACGACAACCGCACCACCATCATTACCACCAACTTTGACGATAAACCTGCGCGGATTGGTCGCCGGAGCCCGCGCGGCGGCCGCTCCGCGAAGAAACTCTCGGAGATCGGATCGGCGAACGCATGCGCTCCCGCCTGCACGAAATGTGCCGCATCGTGAAGATGGAAGGCGAAGACTTCCGCCAGAAGTATAGAAGCGCCAGCTTCCGCTAGAGACATCAGCGCTGCCCGCAAAGTTCTGCCGCTGATTCTCTGGGCCACTGTGTCTCCGTGGTGAAAGCTCTTAGAATGACCTCGTGCTGATCAACCGGCTGGAGTTCCTGCCTGAAAGCGACGCGGAATTGTTTGCAGCGGTTCCGGCTGCGCCTGCCGTGTTCCTGCTCCGCGCCCAGGACCCTCAGGCGGAGCCGTATGTCAGCAAGACTTCGAATCTGCGGCGGCGGATGCAGCGGTTGCTGGGAGCTCCAGCAGAGCGCAGCAAGAAGTTAAACCTGCGCGAGCTGGTTCGATGGATTGAGTACACGGCGACCGGTTCGGATTTCGAATCGGGATTTCTTCTTTACCGGGTGTTGCGCGCGTTTTTCCCGAACAGCTATTCGCACCGTCTGAAGCTGCGCTTCGCTCCCCTGATCAAGCTGCATCTGGAGAACGAGTACCCACGCGCTTCCATCACGACACGGCTCGGGCGGCTGAATGGCAAGAACCTTTACTATGGCCCGTTCTCCTCTCGCACTGCCGCGGAGAAATTTGCCAACGACTCGCTCGACTTTTTCAAGATGCGGCGCTGCGTGGAGGACCTGCATCCCGACCCGAAGTTTCCGGGGTGCATTTACTCGGAGATGAAGATGTGCCTGGCTCCCTGCTTCAAGGGGTGCTCGGATGACGAGTATGGCGGCGAAGTCGAGCGGGTGCAGTCCTATTTCGATTCGGGCGGACATTCGCTGGTGCGGGAAATCTCGGTGCAGCGAGACCAGGCCTCTACCAGCCTTGAGTTCGAAAATGCGGCGGCGCTGCACGCGCGCCTGGAGAAGATCAAGCCAGTTATCCATCAGGCTCCCGAGATTGTGCATCGCATTGATCGGCTGGCGGGAGTCATGGTGCAACGCAGCGCGATCCCCAAGTGCGTCGCGCTTTTTCGAATCGATGCCGGGCGCATTGCCGGGCCGTGCGAACTTTTCGATTGAGCCCGCCGAACATGCAAAGTCGCAGTCGATGGAGGCGCGAGTGGAGGCGGCACTGGGTTCGTTGCAGCCGGCGGAGGTGGGCTCCGCAATGGAGGCGATGGAGCATCTGGCGCTGCTCAAGCGCTGGTACTACCGGGGCAGCCGCACCGGCGAGATATTTTTTGCGGACGAGAAAGACATTCTGCCGATGCGGCGAATTGTGCGCGGCATTTCGCGGGTGTTTCGGGGGGAGAAGGCCGAAGGGACGTCCATGCCTGTGCCGGAGAGTCCGGGGGCGCAGCCGGAATAGGCTCCAACGAGACTTGTCTGGTTGGGCAGGTGAGGGCACCTGCCCCTACGTGGGTTGTGCGGGGGGCATCCAAGTGCTCTCAAAGGAGCCATTATGAAAACCAATGCTGACCAAAAGACCCGCGAGCATATTCTGTTTCTGCTTAAGGGCGGCGGGGCCCACGCCAAATTTGACGATGTTGTTGGCGATGTTCCCGTGAAGCTGCGCGGCAAAGTGCCGCCGGGGATGCCGCATTCTCCGTGGATGCTGCTTGAGCATCTGCGCATTGCGCAGTGGGACATTGTCGAGTTCAGCCGTAGCGCGAAGCATGAGTCTCCGAAGTGGCCGGAAGGATATTGGCCGCCGAAGCCCGAACCGCCGAACGCCGGGGCGTGGGAGAAGAGCATTAAGGGCTTCAAGAAGGACGCGAAAGCCATGCAGGAGCTGGTGGCCGATCCCAAGACCGACCTGTACTCGCCGCTGCCCTGGGGAGACGGCCAGACCATCCTGCGCGAGGCGCTGCTCATTGCCGACCACAATGCCTACCACCTGGGGCAGCTGGTGGATGTGCGCAGGCTGCTGGGCGCGTGGCCGGAAGAGTAAGCCGGGCGGCAGATCCTCCGCCCGTTCACGCCGCGTGCGGCTCGCTTGACCAGGTTCGGTGCGGCCTCTTGCGGAATACCACGCGCACTCCGTCCCGCCATCGCTCGTCGACGCCCAGCAGCGTCCAGTCAATTCGCGGAGAGATGTAGCGCAGCAGCGTGTCGGTCGCGGGATGGACTCGGAGCGCCGGAGCGACCAACAGCAGGAGAGGCGACTGGGGCGACAACTCTTGTGCCGGGAAAATAGCCGAACTTCTGGAACTCGCCGCGGGAATGGTGCCATGCCACTCGCGACCAATAGTCCAGCCCCTGCAGCGGCAGGTGGATGTCTTCGTCGGCCTTGAGCTCCAACACAGCTAACCTGCCCTGGCGGGTTGCGGTCAGCACGTCAATCATCGAACGGTCCCAGGCCGAGAAGGCGGGAACCTGAGAATAGAGGCAGGCCGGGTTGAGCTGCTCATCGAGTGCCCCGATCTGCCTGCACCACCAGCGATTCCAGCCAGCGCTCGGGACGCAGCCGCCAGAAGCGCTCGTCGCGGGGTCCCTGCGAATGCCGGACTTCGCCGATGCTGCGGACCAGGCGCACAAGCTGATCCATGTTTTGGTCGGTGAGGACCCTCTCTTCTGCTCCTACGCCGAAGGTAATTTCGGGCGCGCTCTGGAAAGAGGCCGGATCGTGCGCCAGGCGGGCCCGGGCAAATTCCAGTCCGTTGCAGCGGAAGGCGATCTCCGCAGCGGAGAGCATGAAGATCTGCACCTCGGACATGAGCTGGTGAACCCGGGCAATCGGCCCGGCGAAGCGCTGTTGCAGGGCAGCTTCGTCGGGAGCGTGAACCAGATGTGTGTCAATGTTGCCGCCGTCGGAAATATCAATTTCGGTCAGCGCATCTTCCCGCTGGTTGATCTCATAAAGCTGCCACTTGGCGGCTTCGGGATTCAGGTGGAACATGCGCTCGCGCAGCAGTTGCGAGCGGCCGGCCGGCGCGAACAATTTGAGTCCCTCTATGACGCACTTTCCGGCCTGTGCCTGGCGGCAAACGTCGAGCCACAGAATTCCGAAGGTCAGGGCGGCGTCGATCGAGGTCTGGACTTCCTGTCCATTCACTCCCAGCACTGCGAAGGCAGACTGGCCGCGCTTGAGCAGCCCGCGGGTGTAGATGGGGCCGAAGGAATGCTGCAGGTCCATGGCAGTACTGAGGCTGGCGATGTTGTAGGCAGAGAACCGGCGCTCGAGAATACGCCGCAGAATGTGCTGGTAGGCGAAGCGCGCGGCGCGCTTGGCAGTGGGCGTCCGGCGATCGCGTTCGCGGCAGATCTCCAGCCTGGTTGGACTGGATTGCCCCAGCCGCTGCACCGTCAGGCGAAGCACATCGTGCTTGATTTCGAGGTCCACCACGCGGCGGACGATGTTGCGCTCGGCGGACCAGAGGTGCAGCAGGCACTTGTTGTGTTCTCCCGATATCGAGTACTTGGCCTGCGCCAGATCGAACAGCACCGCGCCCTGTTCGAGCACGACGGCGTCGTGGGCTTCGAGGAGGAAATCCTGAACCGTGCGGGTGAGGGAGTCCGGGGTCATGGAAGCAGTCTTGCAGAGCCGGAAAATCCTGTCTGTGACGGATGACCATTGATTGCGGCTGCTCTTCAGGCGGAACGATAACGCGTGGGGCTGTGTGGGATAATGGGCAGAGTCCTTCCAATTTCCAGAGGCATCCAATAGACGTGGACAAAAATCGGTTTTTCTTCGAGCACTATGGGGTCACCGAGCGTGATCTGGAGCGTTATTTAGCTGCGGCGCTGTCGGCGGGCGGCGAGTACGCAGACCTTTATTTTGAGTATCTTTCGTCGACTTCGCTGGGCGTGGACGAGTCGATGGTCAAATCCGCCTCGCAGGGGATTTCGGCCGGCTGTGGAGTGCGGGTGGTCTCGGGCGAGCGCACCGGGTACGCCTACACCGACGACCTTTCTCCCGAGCGCATCCTTCATGCCGCCCGCACTGCGGCGCTGATTGCCAGCGGTCCGGCGAAGACGCCGTCGGTTGGCTTCCAGCAGAAGCAGGCCCGAAGCCTTTATCCGGTCACCCTGCCTTCGGTGGACGCCGAAATTACGGCCAAGGTGGAGCTGGTGATGCGGGCCGATCAGGCTGCGCGCGCCTACGATCCTCGAATCAAGGAAGTTCGCGCCGGGTACTCGGACGAGCTGCGCAATATATTGGTCGTCGGGTCGGACGGGACTTTCGCCGAAGACTCGCAGCCGCTCGCCCGCATGAACGTCGGCTGCATCGCCAAGACTGAGACCAACTCGGCGCGAGGCAGTTCGGGAGGCGGCGGGCGCGTGGCGCTCGACTTCTTTTTCGGGGAGAAGACTCCGGAATACTTTGCGAAGGAAGCGGCGCGACAGGCGATTCTTCAGCTTGACGCCCGCGAGGCTCCGGCGGGAGACATGGAAGTGGTGCTCGGTCCGGGATGGCCGGGAGTGCTGCTGCACGAAGCTGTCGGTCATGGGCTCGAAGCCGACTTCAACCGCAAGCAGACTTCAGCCTTTGCAGGGCTGATCGGCAAGCAGGTTGCGAGCTCGAAGTGCACGGTCGTGGACAACGGCACCCTGCCGTGGCGGCGCGGATCGCTGAACGTGGATGACGAAGGCAACTCGCCGCAGGAAACCGTGCTCATCGAAAAGGGCACGCTGAAGGGCTATCTCAGTGACAAGCTTTCGGCGCGGCTGATGGGCATGGCCAACACCGGCAACGGGCGCCGCGAGAGCTACGAGCACATCCCCATGCCGCGCATGACCAACACCTATATGCTGCCGGGCGACGACGATCCGCAGGATATTGTGCGCTCGGTGAAGCATGGCATTTACGCGGTGAACTTCGGCGGCGGCCAGGTGGATATCACTAATGGCAAGTTCGTCTTCTCGGCTTCGGAAGCGTACATGATCGAAGACGGCCAGATTACCGCGCCGATCAAAGGAGCGACGCTGATCGGCAACGGGCCGGATGTTTTGACCCGCGTCTCCATGGTCGGCAACGATCTGAAGCTCGATGAAGGTGTCGGCACCTGCGGCAAAGACGGGCAGGCTGTGCCGGTGGGCGTGGGCATTCCGACGATCAAAGTGGACCGCCTGACGGTCGGCGGAACCGCGAGGAAAGATCCCGGCGGATTCATGCAGTAATCGTCCAGTAATTGTCCATCATTGGTTTGTCATTCCGAGCGCGGCGGGGAATCTGCTTCGCGCCGCAGGGCGGATCAACTTCTAAGGATTCCATGTCTCAAGTCGAACTCGAAACCCGCAGTCCAAAATCAGCAACCGACCTCAAAGAACTTGCCCAGGACCTCGTCCGCCGCGCCATGCAGGGCGGCGCAACTGCCGCGGAATGTGTGGTCCGGGAGGGCGACGAATTCTCCACGCTAGTTCGGCTCGGCCAGGTTGAAACTCTGAAAGAAGCCGGCTCGCGTGCGATTGGCGTGCGGGTGTTTCATGGCCAACGTTCCGCCAGCACCCACTCCAGCGACTTCTCGCGCGAAGGGCTTGACCGCATGCTGAAGTCGGCGCTGGAGCTGGCGCGAATCACCTCCGAAGATCCATTCTCGGGAATACCTGAGCCGTCGCAACTGGGCTCGCTTTCCGGCGACCTCGATCTTTATTCCGCTGATGTCTATTCCCTGCCGGGAGAAGAGCGCATCAGCTATGCGCGGCGCGCCGAAAAGGCTGCGCTCGATTACGATGCGCGGATCAAGAACTCCGACGGCGGCTCGTTCGATGCCGCGACCGGACACAAAGTGCTGGCCAACTCGCACGGGTTCGTGGGCGAATACCGGCGCTCGTATTGCTCGGTGGCGGCGGTCCCCATCGCGCAGGACGAAAAGGGCGGCATGCAGCGCGACTACTGGTTTTCGGTCGCGCGCAGCCTCAACCGACTGGAGTCGGCGGAAGAAGTGGGCAAGATCGCCGCCCAGCGCACTTTGCGGCGGCTGGGCGCGCGCAAGGTGAAGACGGCGCATGTGCCGGTGGTGTTCGATCCGCTGGTGGCGACTTCCATTCTGGGCCACATTTTCGAAGGCGTGAACGGCGATTCGGTCTATCGCGGAGCTTCATTCCTCGCCGGCAAACTGGGCGAGAAGATCGCGGCGGACCAGGTCACCGTGATTGATGACGGCACTATGGTGGGCGGCTTCGGTACCAGCCCGTTCGACGGAGAGGGCATTCCCGACGCGGCGTACGGTGGTGATCGAGAATGGAGTGCTGAAATCTTACGTGCTGAATACCTACACGGCGAAGAAACTGGGCCTGCAGACCACCGCGCAACGCCTCTCGCGGACTGGCTGGCACGCCGGGGATCGGTCCCGGCAATTACTTCCTGCAACCTGGAGCGAAAACTCCACAGCAGGTCATCGGCGAAATCAAAGAAGGCCTGTATGTCACCGAGTTCCTGGGACATGGGCGCCAACCTGGTCACCGGCGATTACTCCCGGGGAGCGTCGGGACTCTGGATTTCCGGCGGCGAACTCACCTATCCGGTGGAAGAAATCACCGTAGCCGGCAATCTCAAAGAGATGTTCAAGAACATTTCAGAGATTGCCAACGATCTGGAATTCCGCGGCGCGGTCGCCAGCCCCACGATCCGAATCGACGGGCTGACCGTCGGCGGTGAGTAGGGCATTGTCGATCGTGAAGCGATAATCGCGGCAATCGACAAGCGAAAATCGGCAATCTACAATCCCACCATGGGCGGTCTCATCGAACAACCGCAGCTGACAGAGCCGGATGAGTTCAACTGGCGTCCTATTATTGTCAGTGTCGTGGTGGTGATCGCGGTCGTGGCGGCGATTGCCTTCTTGCTGCGGTCCCAACCCAAGGCGGCAGCGCCTCTCCATCCTTACGCCAGCAAGGTTCAGCTCAGCGACGAGAAAATGAGCGCAGCGGAGAACTTCGTCGGAGCGTCGGTCACATACATTGACGGCAATGTAACCAATATCGGCGACAAGACGGTTACCGGCGCGATGGTGCATGTCATCTTCAAGAATTCGATGGGAGAGGTGGCGCAGGCCGAAGACGTGCCGCTGCACGTTTTGCAGACCGGCGGCCCATATCCGGACGCAGTCGATTTGCGGACCGCTCCGCTGGCTCCGGGCAAGAGTACGCCGTTCCGCCTCACCTTCGAACACGTCAGCGCCGACTGGAGCCACGAGTTTCCAGAACTGAAGGTCACCGACGTGTCTCTGAAGTAGAAGCCCATCCAGCATAGATTTCAAAAAGCAAACAACCGATAAGCCGTTCTGCTTGGACTGCTGGCAGACAGTGTGAATCCACGCTCCGTTTTACAATGGGAACATGTCTGACTCCCAGCCGGTCCGCCTTACCGCTACCGTCAAGTCTGGGGGATGTGCCTCCAAGCTGAGTCCGGCAGTGCTCGACAAGGTCCTTCCCAAGCTTTCCCGGCAGTCCGATCCCAATGTGCTGGTTGGCTTCGAGCACGCGGACGATGCCGGGGTGTACCAGATCGGTCCCGGGCATGGCACTGGTGCAAACTGTCGATTTTTTCACCCCCATGGTGGACGATCCCTACATCTTCGGCCAGATCGCGGCCACCAATGCGCTGAGCGATGTTTATGCCATGGGAGGCCGGCCGATCACGGCTCTCACCCATCTCTGTTTTCCTGCAAGGGGGGACCTTGCGGTTCTGGAGCGCATACTCTCCGGCGGCCTTTCCAAAATGGTGGAAGCCGAATGCAGCGTGATCGGCGGGCACAGCGTCCGCGACGAGGAGATGAAGTTTGGATATTCGGTTACCGGGCTAATCGACCCGAGCAGAATCCTGACCAATGCAGGAGCGCAGGCGGGAGACCGGCTGCTTTTCACCAAGTCTCTGGGCACGGGCGTGATTACCACCGCTATTAAGCAGGGGACTGCCCAGCCGGAGTGGATTGACGGTGTGATCCGCTCGATGACCACTCTGAACCGAACTGCGGCGGAGGTCATCACTCAATTCATTTCCCAGGCGAAGCGACAACTGACAGCCGGGGAGGCTTTGCCAGTTCACGCTTTGCCAGTCTGCGCAGCGCCAGTTCATTCGATGACCGATGTCACGGGATTCGGCATGATTGCCCATGCGCGCGAGATGGCGCTTGCGTCCGAGGTCTCGCTGCGGCTGCATTCCGGGCGCATTCCCTTGCTCGATGGCGCTTTGGAATGCATTCGCGCCGGACACATACCGGGAGGCCTGCTCTCAAACCGCGACTTCGCCGAATGCGTGGTAGGTTACGAGAGCGGAATTTCTGAGGAGCAAAAGACGATCCTGTTTGATCCTCAGACGGCGGGAGGTCTTCTAATCTCGGTTGCACCTGATGCTTCGGGCCCACTGATTCAGGAGTTGAATGCCGTGGGAGTTTCGGCGGTCGAGATTGGTGAAGTACTGCCGGCCGCGAAGCCGCTGATCACAGTGGCGAACTGACTGCGGTTCGGCTTCGGGTCACTCCCGATTTTCCCAGGTATGGGCGAATCGCAGCCCGGACAGGCCGCATCTGATGCAAGTGATCCGCATTTACGCCACGCTACTCATGCGTTGGCACTCGTCCTAAATAATTCCTCCGGAGGTTCAGCATGAAATACCGCAATCTTGGACGCAGCGGCCCTAAGGTTTCCGCGCTGGGCCTGGGCTGCATGGGAATGTCGGAGTTCTATAGTGGACGCAACGACGACGAATCTATTGCCACGATTCATCGTGCCCTTGAACTCGGCATCAATTTTCTCGATACCGCCGACGTTTATGGACCCTTTAAGAACGAAGAGCTGGTCGGCAAGGCCATCAAGGGGAAGCGAGATCAGATCGTGCTGGCCACCAAGTTCGGCATCGTGCGCGACCCTGCCAATCCCCAGTTGCGAGGAGTGAACGGCAAGCCCGACTACGTTCGAAAATCCTGCGAGGCCAGCTTGCGGCGGCTGGGTATCGATACCATTGACCTCTACTACCAGCACCGCGTTGATCCCAGCACTCCTATCGAAGAAACTGTAGGGGCGATGGCGGGGTTGGTCAAGCAAGGCAAGATTCGCTACATCGGCTTATCGGAGGCCAGCACCAGTACCTTGCGGCGTGCCTCCAAAGTACACACGATTACCGCATTGCAGAGCGAGTATTCTCTATGGACCCGCGACCCTGAAGAACAGGTTCTGCCCACCTGCCGCGAACTGGGCATCGGCTTCGTCGCCTACAGTCCTCTGGGGCGCGGCTTTCTGACAGGTCAGTTCGAGCGGTTCGAAGATCTCGCCGAGGACGACTACCGCCGTTTCTCGCCGCGCTTTCAGGGCGAGAATTTTCAGAAGAACCTAGACCTGATGCACAAGGTGGAGGAACTCGCCAAAGAAAAGGGATGCAAGCCGTCACAGCTGGCGCTGGCCTGGGTTTTGGCTCAGGGCGAGGACATCGTGCCGATCCCGGGCACCAAGCACCGCAAGTATCTGGAAGAGAATGTGGGCGCGCTCGAGGTAAAGCTGACTCCTGAAGATCTACGCCGGCTGGCAGAAGTATTCCCGAAAGGGGCGGCAAGCGGGCTACGCTATCCCGAGCACATGATGGGGCTGGTGAACGCCTAGGGTGAGCCGGGGTGCTCATCAGTCGATATGAACAAAGGCGGCCTTTGTGGGGCCGCCTTATTAGTTACTGCTTTAAGTACCTCTGATCACGCTTTTACGCCCTGGCTGGACTTTCGCCGCCCTTGGCGATTCCGGGGCGTCCCGGCTCCGGCTTCAGCACCTGCTGCACGCCGTCGTCAGACTTCGGCGGAGGCACGATCTTGGGCAGCTCCTTGCCTTCGATCAGCAGCTTGATCTCGTTGGCATCGAGCACTTCGCGCTCGAGCAAAGCCATTGCAATTCTCGTCAAGGTCTCGCGATTGTTTTCGAGAATCGACTTGCCAGTGTCGTAGCCTTTGCCGACCATGCGGCGGACTTCCTCGTCGATCTTGATGGCGGTGGCTTCGCTGTAATCGCGGTGCTGGGCGATCTCGCGGCCCAGGAATATCTGCTCTTCCTTCTTGCCGAAGGTCAGCGGACCCAGGTCGCTCATGCCGAACTCGCAAACCATCTTGCGCGCCATTTCAGTGGCTCGCTCGATGTCGTTGCCGGCGCCGGTGCTCATCTGGTTAAGGAACATCTCTTCGGCCAGCGGCCGCCCATCATGATGGCGATTTCCGTTTCCAGATAGTCCTTGGTGTAGTTGTGCTTGTCGTCGATGGGCAAGCTGCATGGTTACGCCCAGCGCCATGCCGCGCGGAATGATCGTGACTTTGTGCAGAGGATCGGAGTTCGGCAGCTTCGCCGCCACCAGGGCGTGACCGGCTTCGTGGAAAGCCGTGACTTTCTTCTCTTCGTCCGAGAGCAGCATCGACTTGCGCTCCACGCCCATCAGAACTTTGTCTTTGGCCAGCTCGAAGTCGTACTGCAGCACGGCTTTGCGGTTCTGCCGCGCCGCCGCCAGCGCCGCTTCATTCACCATGTTGGCCAGGTCGGCACCCGAAAATCCCGGTGTGCCGCGGGCCAGCACCGAAAGATCCACATCGTCGGAAAGTGGGATCTTTGCGGGTGTGCACGCGCAGAATCTCTTCGCGGCCGCGCACATCGGGCCGGTTCACCACCACGCGCCGGTCAAAACGGCCCGGCCGCAGCAGCGCCGGATCGAGCACGTCTGGCCGGTTGGTCGCCGCCATCAGGATGACGCCTTCGTTCGACTCGAAGCCGTCCATCTCGACCAGCAGCTGATTCAGGGTCTGCTCGCGCTCATCGTGGCCGCCGCCCAGGCCTGCGCCACGGTGACGTCCGACGGCGTCAATTTCGTCGATGAAGATGATGCAGGGAGCGTTCTTCTTGCCCTGCTCGAACAGGTCGCGTACCCGGCTCGCGCCCACGCCGACGAACATTTCGACGAAGTCCGAACCCGAAATCGAGAAGAACGGAACGTTGGCTTCGCCGGCAACCGCCCGCGCCAGCAAAGTCTTGCCCGTTCCCGGAGGCCCAACCAGCAGCACGCCCTTGGGAATGCGTCCGCCCAGCTTCTGGAACTTCTGCGCCTCGCGCAGAAACTCGATAATTTCGCTGCAGTTCTTCTTTGGCTTCATCCACGCCGGCCACGTCTTTGAACGTGACCTTCTTCTGCTGCATGGAGAGCAGCCGCGCCCGGCTCTTGCCGAAGGAGAGCGCTTTGTTGCCGCCGGTCTGCATCTGCCGGATCATGAAGAACCACAAGGCAGCCAACACAGATGAGCGGAGCGCAGATTGCAGCAGCCAGGTCGGCCAGCTTCCGTTGCTGCTGTCGTGGATGGTGATGTTCACGCCCTTTTCCCGCAGCGTCTTGATCATGTCGGGATAGTTGGCCAGAACGGTGGTGTGAAACCCGGAGTTGTCGCGTGTACTTGCCGTGGACTTCCATGCCGGTGATGGTGACTTCCTTCACCGCTCCGTTGTCCACCTCAGACATGAACTCGGAGAAATTGACCTCCTTCTCCTTTTGCCCGGAGTTCCCGCCCTTCACCACCTGCCACAGCAGGAACGCCGAAACCACGATCACCAGCCAGAAGACGACCGTTTTAACTGTTGAATTCACCAAGAAACTCCTCTAAAACTTGCCCCAGCCCTGAACAGGATTGCACCTATGAATAATTAGATGCCTCAGCAATGATCTTGTCGCTCTTTTGTTGCTACCCGAGCAACCCTGCCGAAGAGACAGGGCTCAAGATTTCAGGCCAGCCGCTGCCAAGCATTTTACCTTTTTCTCAAGCTTTTCTGCGGCAATTTTGAAATTGTGCCGGAAAACCTAAGTCACGCTCGCGGTTGGAGTTGCAATTGCCAAATAGGGCAGATTGCGGCTGGTCTGCTCCGGAGCTCCCAGGCCGTAGCCGACCACGTACATGTCGTCCACCAGAAAGCCAAAATAATCTGGCTGCAGTTGTACTCGCCGGGCCGATTGCCGGTCCAGCAAAGTGGCCAGTTTCACCGAAATCGCTCCTCGGGATCTTAGGTCTGACATCAGGAAATCGGTGGTGATGCCGGAGTGCACCAAGCCCTCCACCAGCAGGATCCGCTTGTCACGGATCTGACTGTCGTGGGTGAAGAAGATCTCCTGCACGTCTTCGGTCCCGCCTTCAGGCTGCCGGCTGTAACGTGGCTTGATGAAGTGGCAGACCACCGGAGCTTCCATCTCCCGCACCAGGTCGGCGGCGAAAATGAAGCTGTTCTCGAGCACCGCCAGCATATGGACGGTCTGGCCGCGGTAGTCGTCGGAGATCTGCCGCGCCATCTCCCGCACGCGCTTCTGAATCTGCTCGGCGGAGATGATCATGCGCAGCTCCTCTGACGTATGCAACTCACCCATCGGGCCGATCCTCCTGGAACTGATTCTGCTGGAGCTTATAGTGGCCCTATTTCCGGTCGCGAGCGCTATTTTCGGCCGGTAGTTCGCGAATGCTGACTGCTGGTCCTGAACCGCGAACCCGCAGCCGCTCACCGGCGCAAAATCCCCGCATCCACACCAATTCTTCGCCCACTGCCACCACTGGCCAAGACTTGCGCTGGTCCCCGGTCACATGCCGCTCCTGGAGCAACTCCTTCACTTTCTTAGGAGCCTTGCTGTGCGCGGGCCAGAAACGGTCACCCGGTTTCCAATTCCGGATTACCACCTCTTTACCGAGTAACTCCGGGTCATACAAGTGCTCGGGATTATACCCCTCGCTGTCATCGACTACCGCCGCTTCGAAACTCGTTTCGAGCTCTGGGATTTCAACTTGTCCGGGGACGGGGAGCACGTACTGATAGTCGCAGCCAGTTGCCTGAGGGACCTCATCGGATCGAAGGAAGTGGGCTTCGGCTGGGCTGAAGCTGACTTCCCAACCGTGGGGCAGACAAGAGTGACTCTCAAGCTTTGGAGAGAGTGATGCAATGATCTCTTCGACATGCCGGAATTGGAGATGCAAGCCCAGGGATTCCGCTGCTGCCCGGACGAGCCGCCGTTGCATGGCCAAAGACTGGCAAACAAGCGGCTTGAGAGTCAGGCGACCGGTAGTTGCATTCCAGACTTGAGGCAGTAGCGTTGCGACTTCCGCCTGCCAGTAGTCCTCTTCGGCGCGGGCGATGGCAGCGGCGTCGGCCAGGTTCTCGCGCACGGCCGGGTTCAGATGACGTTCGAGCCGGGGCAAAATTCCGTGACGCAAGCGATTCCGGGTGTGCCGCAAGTCGCGGTTGCTAGTGTCTTCCCGCCAAGGCTGGCCGAGATGCTGAAGGTAGGCTTCTAGTTCGGGCCGCCGGGTGTTGAGCAGCGGCCGAATGACCGCTTCCCGGCTCTCAGACTTGCCGCCTGCACTTGCGCCTGCGGAATCAGTTGAAACCAGGGGATAGATGCCGGCCAGACCTCGTGTTCCCGCTCCGCGCACCAGCCGGAGAAGCACCGTCTCGGCCTGATCGTCCAAGGTGTGGGCGGTAGCGATGCGGTCGAGGCTGCCCTCCCGCAGCAGGCTTTGGAAGAACTGGTAGCGCATTTTCCGCGCTGCCGCCTCCAGACTCAGGTGCGCCTCGACGGCGCGCTGCCGCACGTCTCCGCGCCCGGACCGAAGTTCGATCCCGCAGCTTTGCGCAAGCTCGGTGACAAATTGCTGGTCGTGGTCTGATTCCGCGCCGCGGAGTTCGTGATTGAAGTGGACAGCCGAGGCGACAATCCCAAGTTCCCGCCGCAACTCGAGCAACAGTCGCAGGAGTGCGACCGAATCCGCTCCCCCCGAAACGGCCACGCCAACTCTGGTCGCCCGGCCTTAGCAGATTTTCCTGCCGAATGTAGTCGAGCACGCGCTGCGGGAGCGTCCGCACGGCTCCATACTACAACTCAGTAGCGTGCGGCTGCGGAGGATGACGAACCTGGCTGCCGCGTCCAGAGCGTCTATCTGATCATTCCATTTATTTCGGAGTACGCCGGAGCCTGCTCCAGCCCGCGGTAAGTGCCGCTTTCCTTGAGCTCCTTGGCGATCTCGCGCAACAGGCCCAGTGTGGCCCGCATCGGCCAGGAACCGAGGCTCACGCGGGCCACTCCCAGTTGCCGGAATTCCCCTACGGTTGGGCCTCCGGGACCGGCCAGAATGTTGATCGGGCAGCCCACGCCTGCGACGATCCTCTGGATCAGCGCCATATCCAGCAGTCCCGGCACGAACACACAGTCGGCTCCGGCATCCCGATAGGCGACTCCGCGGCGCAATGCCTCGTCCAGCCGCGTTTCCGGCTCGCCGACCTGCGCCAGAAAAACGTCGGTACGCGCATTCACCAGCAGCGGTACGCCCGTCTTGAGGGCCGCTTCGCGCACTGCGCGGATCCTTGCCTGCTGCAATCCGAGCGCCGCCAGGGGTTGTTCGGGATTTCCAGTGGCATCCTCGAGATTGATTCCCACCGCCCCGGCTTCGATCACCGCCGTCGCCGTCCTGGCCGCGTCCTCGGGATAGGCGCCATATCCGGCTTCGATGTCGGCGGTCACCGGCACCTTCACAGCCCGTGCAATGCGCCCTACGCGGGCAAACATCTCTCCCGGAGTGATCTTCTGCCCGTCGGGATAGCCCAGGCTGAATGCAATGCCGGCGCTGGTGGTGGCAATTGCAGGATATCCCGCTTCCTCGACGATGCGGGCGCTGGCAACGTCCCAGACGTTCGGCAGTAACAGGGCCTCTGCGCCATGATGCAGGGACCGAAACGCAGTAGCTTTTGCTTTCTGCTGTTCTATGTCATTCAATTCATATTCCTCGTAACGTTCGTTGGGTTCAATGACATCGAATTCCCGGCGTCAGCGAGGGCGATCTGCGCCGTTCTGCTTTAGCCGCTCCATGAACTGGCTCACACGGACTGCTGCTCTCCCCACGGTGCCGCGTCCGATTTCCCGTTCGCCATCCCAAGCGCTCACCCGCATAGTGTAGAAACGTCCATCGAATCGCTCGACTACGGCTTCGGTGCGGATGTGCGCTCCCATCGTGCTGGCGCCCCTGTGCTCGATGTTGATGGCTGTGCCGAGCGTGATCTCCCCGTCCTCGCAGTACGGCTGCAACGCACGGAACGCCGCGATTTCCATGAGCCGGATCATGTCGGGAGTGGAATAAACCGCCGGCAACTCGGGATGTCGCGAGGTCAAGGTGTGATAGAACTCGACAACTTCTTCGGCTTCGCCGCGTGCGCCGAGAGGAACATTTTTCGCCATAGATTTACGGGATCTAATCTCGATTCAAGTGGATGTACCGCAATCAACTGGCCGGCCGCCGATTCCTCCGAAAGGCCCGTCCACCAGCCATTTCCACGGCCCGTTAGTAACCGCTACCCGGCACCCGCGTAACTTTACCCCAAAGATCATTGACCCTACACTCGGATTCGTGAGCACTTCTGGACAAGATCAGCAGACGAAAGTGGCCGTCGAAAGCCGCTCGAACCGCCGGGCTGCCAGAATGCGCTCGCTGCGAGGTCTTCACGCCCATACCGGTAATTTGGGAGGCCTGGCCGACGCTGCCGCCGGCGCATTCCTCGGTTCCCCGGTCGCCGCCTCGGTCACCGCCCAGGTCGCCTGGTCAGAACTGTCGCAGCTGGTGTTCCTCAACGTGGCAAGAGTGAGAACGCTCCGGACCCGCAGAATCATTGGCTAGTCCGCCCTGCATCCAGCACGACTTCACCTCAGCGCCATTCCGGCCTCTGCCGAGAAATCCATCGGCGCGAACTGCCCGGCCAGAAATTTCGGATAGGCCGCCGCTGCGATCATGGCCGCATTGTCGGTGGACAGCGGACGCGAAGGGAAGAATACCGGTAAGCCTTCCATGGCAGCGTCCCGCTCAAAGCGCAGCCTGAGTTCCTGATTCGCTGCCACTCCTCCGGTAACGAACAATGTGGCGGCATCACAGGCCCGGGCTGCCTCCAGTGTCTTACTCACCAGGTCTTCCACCATGGCCCGCTGAAAGGAAGCGACCAGATCCAAGGTCGGCTGGTCACAGGCGCCGAGAATGTCTTCCAGCTTAGGCTTGGCAATGGCCTCCAGCGCCCGCCGGCGCACTTCCACCGATTCCCGCATCTGGTGGGTCTCCACGTAACGCAAGACAGCGGTCTTGATGCCGCTGTAGGAGAAGTCAAACCGCATGTGGCCGTTTTCCGGCTGGGGTTTGGGATCGCTCGATTGCCGCTTGCGTGGGACATTTCCTGCCTTCCCGCCTGAGGATTCTCTCCGGTCAGGATGTTTGATCTGCGATGGCGGAAACTTTACCGCAGCCGGATCACCATGCACCGACAACCGGTCGATCACCGGCCCCCCTGGATATCCCAGGCCCAGCAGCTTGGCTACTTTGTCGAAGGCTTCCCCGGCGGCATCGTCCCGAGTGTGGCCGATGTTTTGGTACGTCCAGCCTTCCGCCCGTTGCTCAGCCAGGTAGAGATGGGTGTGTCCGCCCGAGACCACCAGCGCCACCAGCGGGAAGTTCAGCTCACGGTTGCCTTTCTGTCGCTCTTCGAGCAGCACGGCGTGGATATGGCCTTCGAGATGATTGACCGCAATCAGTGGCTTGTTGAGGGCATAGGCGAGCGCCTTGGCATAGCTGATGCCCACCAGGAGCGCGCCGGCGAGTCCGGGTCCCTGGGTCACGGCAAGCGCGTCGAGCGACTGATAACTCTGGCCGGAATCCGCCATCGCCTTGCGCACCACCGGCACGATGGCCCGCAAATGCTCGCGCGATGCCAATTCCGGCACCACTCCTCCATAAGGCTGGTGAGTAGGAATCTGCGAAAAGACGGCATTCGATAACAGCTCTTCGCCGGAGCGCACCACCGCCGCCGCGGTTTCGTCGCAGGAGCTTTCAATCCCGAGGATGTAGGTTTCGGCCACGAATCTATATTATTAGAAGTTCATCGTTAGGAGTTCACCGCGACCGGAGGTCAAGACCCGGTCCGCGTAGGGCTGATGGAATCGCCACGATTGTTTAGGGACTCAATGCGAACCGCTAAATGCCAAGTGCTGTGCTTCTCGGGCTGCATACTTCTTGCCTTGTTTCTCGCTTCCTGCGCGCCCGAGCGGCGCAAGTCTGACGCCGAACTCGGACTCAACGCGCAACAGGCCGCCGGACGCCGCATTTACGACCAGTACTGCGACCGCTGCCATGAGCCTTATTCCTCGCGCGGCAAGCAGGGGCCAAGCATGAAAGGCTTTTTCAAACGGCAGTATATGGAGCTGAGCGGCTTGCCAGCAAACGACGATCGCACCCGCGAAATCATCCAGTATGGACGCAGCAAGATGCCTGGCTATGGCCAGGTGCTAAGCCAGCAGCAGGTTGAGGAACTGCTGGCTTACATGCACACGCTGTGAAATAGGGGATTTGCCGGTTTTCAATTGAGGGCTGATCTCTATCTTCAATCCTCAAATTTCCCGTACCTGCCCATAATTCAAAACGCTGACAATCACCACCCCACCCACGATGTTCCCCATGGTAGCCAGCAGCAGCCACTGAAGATAAATCGACGGGGCAATCGCGCCCTGCACTACGGCGGAAAGAATTTCTCCACTGGCGGCAATGCAGTGGGAGAACCGGCCCACGCCGACCAGGAAGGTGAGCAGCCAGACCATCACCAGCTGGCCGATGGTCCAGCGGCTGGCGGTTACGACCCAGGCCACCAGAGCGATAAGCCATCCCCCGACCACACCGCTCCAGAAGAAATATCTCGCGGGCCCCTGCACCGACTCTTTCCCCAGCAGGATCAGGTGGTCCAAAATTTCCGGACGCAGCGCCCCCGACTTTACCGCCAGAAGCGAAAACAAAAACGCTCCCAGGACGTTTGCGCTGAATACCACTGCCCAGAGCCGCAGCGTCTTCGCAATGTGTTTCCGCTCATCCAGCACCAGCACCACGGGGTAGAGGGTGTTCTCGGTGAACAACTGGGCCCGTCCGATAATCACCGCGATAAATCCGATGGGATACACCAGGTACGACACGAAATCCTGCCAGGGGCCGCTCCCCAGAACTCCCCGCACCGCGGCCACGCTCAGCCCGGTCAGGCCCATGGTGAGACCACCGGCAATTCCGGAAAAGGCAAGGGTGCGCGGCGAGCGTTGCACCTCGCTGCGGGCGTTCTCCACGGCAGCATGAAAGATCTCCGGCGCAGTCAGCCGCCGGGTCTCGATCGCCATCTCTTCATGGTCATCTGTTCCGGCGTTCTTGGGATCTTTCTTGGCTGCTTCTTTCTTTGCGGGCATCCGGGCTTAGATGGGAAAGGTAAGTAGGAGGTTGGAGCGAATTGTGGCTTCAACCCGCACTTGCCGGGAGCTGGCAATCTTCTCCTCGTGGGCGGGATGCGCCACGTAAAATACCCGGGTGTCTGCCACGTTCACTCCGGAGATGCCGACCCGCAGCGAGCCTCCGTTGCCGCTATTCAGCTTGTGGCAGCGGGTTCAACTCTGGCTGATTACCTGGGCGGGATGGCTGGTGATCCGGCTACTCGCTCCCACGATTCGTCTTTCGGTTTCGTTCGAAGATGGCGGGCCGGCAAGTCTGGACGAGCGTCCGCTGGTGCTGGCCTTCTGGCATAGCTGCATCTTCCCCGCTATCTACGCCTGGCGCGGGCTCGGCATTCGGGTGATGAGCAGCGACAGCTTCGACGGCGAGTACACCGGGCGCATCATCCGCAAGTTCGGCTTCGTGAAAGTGCGGGGATCGAGCAGCAAGGGAGCGGTGCGCGCTCTGCTCGGGATGCGCCGGATCATTGAGCAGGGCTGGAGTGTGGCCTTCACCATCGACGGGCCGCGCGGTCCCCGCTACGTGGCGAAGCCCGGCCCGGTGGTGCTGGCCCGCGCTACCGGCGCGCCCATGGTTGCGTTTCACATCGCGCTCGAACGCGCCTGGGTGCTTAACACCTGGGATCGCAGCCTGATCCCCAAGCCATTCACCCGCGGACTCCTGCGCATCAGCCGCAAGATGTACGTCCCGCCGGAATCGGGAGAAATCGACCGCGAGCACTACCATGCGGAGTTGCAGGCCGCGCTGGACCGGGTGCGAGTATATGCGGAGGAGAATGTGGGGAAGATGGGAAGCTAGCTCGGAAAGACGCTGAATTGACTTTCTTTTCTGTCCCACGTAAATTCCAGTCCACCCTAGTTCTTTCACAACCTTTGGTTCGCGCGCCCTCATCGCCGTGATGAGGAGGGAAGCGGGTGAGAATCCCGTGCTGCCGCGCAACTGTATGCGAGGAAATTTGCCGCCGGTCACTGGGTCAGGATGCCTGACCTGGGAAGGCCGGCAGCCGCTCGTGGATTTGCCGCCCTGAAAATGGGGGGCAAGTCCTGACTCGCCAAGCCAGGAGACCGGCGCGAACCGTCAACACCAACCCCTTTCGCGTGTAAAGGAGGAGTGATGCGGTTCTCTCAAGTGGTAGGTTGCGTATTCCTGCTGGCGGCGCTTTGTGCCGCGCAAACCCGAAGCTCTGAAATCAGGATTAAGGTCGTCGATCCGCAGTCCGCCGCCGTCGCCGGCGCGCAAGTCGTGCTGCTGCGAAACGGATCCGACGTTCCCCTGGAAGTGCAAACCACATCCGCCGAAGGCGTGGCCGTATTTCACCGGAGCAAGCCGGCCCGAGAAGCCGGTGAGGCCCGAGGCCCTGAGTTAACCGTCCGCGTGCTCGCACCCGGCTTCGCTGCCGAAACCACTGACATCTCGCGATCCGAAAACCCTGTCACCATCAAGCTGCGACTCGCTTCCACCATGGAAGCGGTGACGGTGACGGCAACCCGAGCGCCCGCGCCAACCGAAGATGCTGTAGCAGCCGTGGATTCGCTGAGCGGTCCGCAAATCACCACCATGCAGCCGGTGGCCGCCAACGATGCGCTGCGCTACCTCACGGGCGCGGTGATCGAGACTACCGGCCAGCGCGGCCAGATTTCCTCGATGTTCGTGCGCGGGGGCGACTCCCGCTACAACAAAGTGATTATCGATGGCGTGACGGTGAACGATCCGGGCGGAACATTCGATTTCGGCGTTGTCCCGCTCGATCAGGCCGACCGGCTGGAATTTGTGCGCGGAGCGCAGAGCACGCTCTATGGTTCCGATGCCATGACCAGCGTGGTGCAGATGTGGACTCGCGATGGCAGCAGCGAAACTCCCGAGCTGCGTTTGGGGGCTGACGGAGGCACATTTCAGACTGCCCACGGATATGCTTCGCTGGCCGGCGCTCGCGGACGCTTCGACTACAACCTCTTCGGAGACGAGTTCAACACCAACGGCCAGGGCCCGAACGCTGAGTACTCAAATTCGCTGGAAGGCGCGAACATCGGAGCGACAGTGAACGACCGCGTCTCGCTACGGCTGCGGGTTCGGCACAACAACGCCTTTAGTGGCGTGCCCAGCGAATGGAAGTTCAATGGAGCGGCGCTCATGCCGCCCGATTCCGACCAGTGGCAGCGGCAGAGCAATCTGCTGGGCAGCGTCGAACTGAATATCGCCGGGCCCTCGCGCTGGACGCATCGCCTTAATGGCTTCGAATACAACCATCACCGCACCAATATTGACAGCGTCGATGACCCCGGCCGTATTTTTGATACGCCGTTCCACTCCATCGCCGATATCAATCGCGCCGGCTTCGAATATCAGGGAGACTACATCCAGCGCACCTGGGCCCGCGCCACTATTGGTTACGAATTTGAAGACGAGAACGGATTCACCGGCGACCTGCTCTACCCGCCCACTCTTCACGGCCTCCGACTCAACCAAGCTGTGTACGGGCAGGAGATGCTCACGCTCGGCAGGCTGTCGATCGTTGCCGGCGCTCGCTTCGTACACAACGCCACCTTCGGCAACAAAGGCGTGCCGCGGGTGGCGCTCGGATTGCAAGTCCTGCGAGGTGGTAGCATCTTCTCCGGCACGCGCCTGCGTTTTTCTTACGCCACTGGAATCAAGGAACCGCGCTTCGAAGAAGCCTTCGCCACCGGTCCTTTCATCGTTCCCAATCCCAATCTGGAGGCGGAAGAGAACCGCGCCTTTGAAGCCGGAGTCGACCAGTCGTTTGCCGGCGGCAAGTACTCGCTCAGCGCTACCTATTTCAACAATCTCTATCGCCACCAGATTGACTTTCTGATCGTGGACTTCAATACCTTTACCGGCGAGTACATGAACATCAACAAGTCCATGGCCCATGGCGCGGAGGTCCAGTTTCAGGGCCGGCTGTCACGCGAGATCTCGTTGACCGCAGGCTACAACTACGACTCCACCCAGATTCTCGAAGCGCCGGCTGCGTTTGATGCATTGCATGCGCCGGGCAGTCCGCTGATCCGCCGGCCCAAGCATTCCGGAAGCCTGCTGCTCACCTACCTCGGCGATCGCTGGGGCGGAAACTTGGCGGGCAGCTTTGTCGGACCCCGTCCAGACTCTGACTTTCTGGGCTTCAATATCAATCATGCCGCGGGATATGCGCGTGTGGATCTTGGCCTGTGGTACGCGATCAACTCCCGCATCACCGCCTATGTGAATGGCGAGAACCTTCTGAACAGGCACTATGAAGAAGTCGTGGGATATCCGGCGCTGACGGCAAACTTTCGCGCCGGCATGAGGTTCAGGATTGGAGGAGAGTAGTAAGGAGCCCTGTCATTCCTCGGCCTTTCCGGCCTTCGGGGACAATCTGAATGACAAGATGCGTGAAATTATCTCTGCCGCACCAAGGTACGCCGCGACTTGGAGCTTCTCTCGGGAGCAGCCGTGCGGTTGCCATTGCGATTGCCCGCGATGGACGACAAGGTCACTCCGATGGGCAGGGCTGCCGATTTGCACCCCTGGTACTTGGAGCGCGCGGCGATGAGCTTTTCCAGTTCCTGACCTTCCAGAGGCTCTTCCCGCCCGAGAACGTGAGTGACCAGCGCGATCTGGGCGAAGTGCTCGACGGTTTCCATCTTCATGTAAGCCTGGTGCAGGTCGGCACCGTAGGCTACTACACCGTGATTCGACATCAGGATCGCGTCGTACTCAGGAACATACGGCTCCAGCGCGTCGCACAGTTCTGTAGTTCCGGGGGTCCCATACCGCGCCAGCGGGATCGAACCCAACCCGATCACCACTTCGCACACCAGCGGTTTATCGAGCGCCATGCCCGCCGCGGCAAATCCGGTGGCAGTGGTGGGATGCGCATGCACCACTCCCTGAATATCCGGACGCATGCGGTAGATCAGCAGGTGCATTTTGATTTCGCTGGAGACGTTACGATGGCCCTCAAGCCGGTTGCCGTCGACATCGACGATCACCAGGTCCGATGGCCGCATCATGCCCTTGCACATGGCGGTGGGAGTGGCCAGAATTCGGTCTTCATCCAGCCGGACAGAAAGGTTCCCATCCATGGCGGCGACATAGCCCCGTTGATAGAGCATTTCGCCGAACTGGACGATTTCCTTCCGATATTGGCGTTCGCTGGGCATGGCTTATCTGGCACAGCTTAGGAGGAGGCCCGAGTCAGTGCGCGTATGGTACCGCACATGTTTGTTCGACACAACGATCTTTACAAAACTTTCCGCGTTCCAGGGTTCTCTGATGCATGAAATGCGGCGGCGGTGGCAGAGTACGCCGGAAACAATCGCGAAAGTGCAACTTATAATCGCAAAGCGTGCTGGTTGCCGACTTCAACTATCATCTTCCGCCTGAGCTGATTGCGCAGGAGCCCCTGGGGGATCGTGCCGCTTCCCGCCTCTTACATCTTCGGCGGGATTCAGGCGAAGTGCAAGATCTTGCATTCCGTGACTTTCCCGATCTGCTGCGTCCTGACGATCTGGTGGTGTTCAATAACACACGAGTGTTTCCCGCGCGTCTGTATGGAAAGCGGAGCGGGGCCAGGGCGCAATTGATAAGCCCGCGCAATCCCGCCGCCCGCGATTTTCTTCGCGGACGTATTGAGGTTCTACTTACCCGCCAAGTCTCGCGGGACCCCAACGAATGGGAATGCCTGGTGCGGCCCGGTCGCAAAATTGGCATCGGCGAACGTCTCTTATTCGGAGAGCATGACGGAGAGAACCATGAGTTGCAGGCGGAAGTAGTTGCGAGAGGGAAGTTCGGAGAGCGCCGCATCCGCTTCGCACCAGTTCCCAATTTTTTTGATGTGATCGAACAACTCGGCCATATCCCATTGCCGCCCTATATCGATCGTCCCGACTGTCCGGCTGATCACGAGCGCTATCAAACGGTATACGCCCGCGAGCGCGGATCGGTCGCAGCACCTACCGCCGGCCTGCACTTCACTCCGGAGATTCTGGCGCGAATAAAAGCTGGCGGCGTCGAGACTGCGGAGGTCACTCTTCATGTCGGCCTGGGAACATTTCAGCCGGTGCGGACCGAAAAAGTGGAAGAGCACCAGTTGCACCGCGAGTCCTATTCGATCTCAGAGGCCGCCGCACGCGCAATCAATCGCGCGCGCGAACAGAACCGGCGGACCATCGCCATTGGAACCACGACAGTCCGCACTCTGGAATATTCCGCCGCACAATCCGCGACGGGAAAGGTGATGGCAGGAAGCGGCGAGGCTGACATCTTCATCTATCCCGGATATGAATTCAAAGTTGTTCGTGGGCTGCTGACCAATTTTCATTTGCCGCAGTCAACCCTGCTTATGCTGGTATGCGCTTTCGCCGGGCGCGAAAAAGTGATGGCTGCCTACGAGCACGCCGTCCGGCAGAAATATCGCTTTTACTCCTACGGCGACTGCATGTTGGTGGAATAAGTCAAGTACAGTTGTTCCCTCGACAATTCCCGATGTGCAAGCGGCATACCAACTTTTTACCTATTCCCCCTTGCAAATTGCGGCGTGCTTCCCCTAGCATCCCATTTGTAAGCCGGCCTGCACGGTTTGTGATGGTGGTAACCGATTTTTGAACCAATGCCGAATGAACGGGGACTCGACTCGAATTATGATCCGGTGTGCAATGCTCCGCCACGCGGAGATGCCTAATGGGTCTCGGCGGGTTCCCACCGTCTAAGACGGGTTCATTCTCGGCCTACCACACGGCATTGTGGGTCGGCTTTACTTTCTTCTGCCCGCGGATTGCTACGCCTGGCAATTCTACTTTTTCCCGCTGCCTGCTAAACTAGTTGTAACAATCTTCCGAAAGTTGCATCGAACTAAATAAGTGTTTCCCCGGCTTTTTCAAATCGGCAGCTTCAGTGTTCCCACCTATGGGCTCTTAGTCTCCACTGGCGTACTGGTGGGCTTGTGGCTGAGCGTCCGCTACTCGCAAAAGCAAGGCATCGACCCCGATACTGCGTGGAACCTGGGTATTGTCGTGATCCTCGCCGGCATCGTCGGCGGGAAAGTGCTCCTGATCGTCAATGACTGGAGCACCTACATGGCCCATCCCAGCGAGATTTTCAGCTGGAACACGCTACAGGCTGCCGGAGTCTTCTCCGGAGGTCTGATCGCCGCCCTCATCGCGGCAGCGTGGTACATCCGCAAGCACCACATGCCGGCCATGCGTACTTGCGATGCGTTTGCTCCGGGACTGGCTCTGGGCCATGCCATCGGCCGACTGGGATGCTTTGCCGCTGGATGCTGCTATGGCAAGCCGACCACGCACTTCTGGGGAGTTACATTCCATAATCCACTGGCCTACACCTGGGCGGGAACTCCGCTTGGGACTGCCCTGGAACCGACGCAACTGTTCGAGTCAGCGGTGGAACTGGCGAATTTCTTCATCCTCGCCTGGATGCTGAAGCACAAGAAGTTTGAGGGCCAGGTGTTCGGCGCCTACCTGATGCTTTACGGAGTGGCCCGCTACTTCCTGGAATTCATTCGGGATGACCCCGGCCGTGGGGAAGTGTTCGGCGGGATCATGAGCGGCACACAGCTGATCTCCATTCTTCTGGTGATCGGCGGCGGCATCATCTGGTATTTGCGCCCTGCACTACGAGCCGTCCCGGCTGAAGCCACGCGCTAGGTCCAAACTAAGCCTGTCATTCCGAGCGGCGCATCCGCGAGGAACTTGCTGCCTGCTGTATCCTTCCTTTTCGCTGATTGCTATCTTCCCTCGTCATGACAGATGAGCGCACATTCCAGGCCAAGCCCGAAGATTCGGGCAAGCGTCTCGATCAATTCCTGGTAGCCCAACTTCCCGACACCAGTCGCTCGCGCGTGCAGCAGCTCATTTCCGAAGAGAAAGCCCTGGTGAATGGCTCAGTGGCCAAGCCCTCCTTGCGCCTGCGGGGAGGTGAACAGATCACGATCACAGGAACCGTGGTGCTTGCTCCCCTGCGAGCCGTTGCGGAAGAGATCCCTCTGGAGATTGTGTACGAAGATGACGACCTGGCTGTAATCAACAAACCGGCCGGAATGATGGTGCATGCCGGCGCTGGCGCAACCGAAGACGAGCGCAATCGGGGCACGCTGGTGAACGCGCTGCTGCATCATTTTCAGCAGCTTTCCGGAATAGGAGGGGAATTGCGGCCCGGGATCGTCCACCGGCTCGACAAAGCCACCAGCGGCCTGATCGTGGTGGCGAAATCCGACGACGATGCACCGCAAGCTGGCCGCTCAGTTCTCCCGCCGCGAGGTGAAGAAAACCTACGCGGCGCTGGTTCACGGCTGGATGAAACAAGACCGGGGAACAATCAGCACTAGCATCAGCCGCGACCGCGTGCGCCGCACCCGCATGACTACCCGCCGCAGTGGGGGCCGCGAAGCCATCTCCCACTACCAGGTGTTACAGCGTATCGAATCGCCGTTCGGAAAGTTCACGCGAGTGGAAGTCAAGATTGACACTGGCCGTACTCACCAGATTCGCGTCCACCTCTCCTCCCTGGGTCATCCGGTGGTTGGCGATTCTTTGTACGGGGCGCCGCGGGAACTGCGAGCCAGCAATCAGCCAACGGTTTCGCTCCCCCGGAATTTCCTGCACGCCCAGGCGCTGCAAATCCGCCATCCACGTTCCGGAGCCGCGCTCTCTTTCACCAGCCCGCTTCCCTCAGAACTGCTGGAATTCCTTGCGAAGATCGAAGCGACAAGCGGCTCCGGATAAGGAGCGAAGTCGGCACAGCCCGGAGTTTTACCCCGCAAAGCCCTGAAACAGGATGGCCGTTGCGGCTATAATAAAAACCCTGGCGTCACTTCCGGATCACATGTTCATTCGCAGTGCCATAGTCCTGGTGGGGGGCGGAGCGCTCCTCGCGTCGGTTGTTCCAGCCCAGGAATCGACTCAAAGCTTGCCGTCGGCTCCCTCGACCACATTGCAGCAGAAGAGCGCCACCGTGCCGAAGCCCGCCGCCCCGCCACCACCGGCGAAGTCGACGGACGAGGGAAGCTCAGCTGCGGGACCGCAGACTCCTTCTGCCAGTCCGGCACCCGCTCAGTCATCTCCGGCACCCGCCCAGGCCGCGCCTCGTCCGGCGACGAGCGCGTTGCCCACGGGCGACGTCGACATTACCGATAAGCCGGAAACTACCATCCGGCGCACCGTCAATGAAGTCAACGTGGTCTTCACCGTTACCGACAAACACGGCCGCTACGTGAAAGACCTGAACCGCAATGATTTCAAGGTGCTCGACAACGACCAACCGGCAGCGCAGATTCGCAGCTTTCACCGCGAGACCAATTTGCCCCTGCAAGTGGGACTGCTGGTCGATGCCAGCAACTCCATTCGCGACCGCTTCAAGTTCGAGCAAGAGTCGGCCATAGAGTTCCTTAACCAGACCATTCGGCTGCACTACGACAAAGGATTTGTCGTGGGGTTCGACGTCACGCCCGAAGTCACTCAGGATTTCACCGACAACACCGAAGCGCTTTCGAGGGGAATTCGTTCGTTACGGCCGGGTGGCGGCACCGCCATGTACGATGCGCTCTATTTCGCGTGCCGCGACAAGTTGATGAAGGAAAAACAAGAGGGCCCGGTGCGGCGTGCCATCATTCTGTTGAGCGATGGAGATGACAACCAGAGCCACGTCACACGCGAAGAAGCCATTGAGATGGCCCAGCGCGCCGAAGTCATCGTTTACACCATCAGCACCAACGTGACCGGCAGTTCCAATCGCTACGACAAAGTACTTGAACGGATAGCCGAAGCCACAGGGGGCCGGGCTTTCTTTCCCTTCCAGATCACCGATGTTTCCAACGCATTCGCCGAGATACAGGACGAACTGCGCAGCCAATATGCGCTCTCCTACACTCCCACCGATTTCCGGCCCAACGGGCAATATCACACGATCGAAATCGTGGCGCAAAACCACAAGAACTTGCGGGTGCGCACTCGCCGCGGGTACTATGCGCCTACAGAATAGGCGCCCATGGCAGGCTATTCCGGCACTCCACTCCCGAAGAAACTAGGAATCAAGCCCAAGTTCCGTGTCCTGCTGGTGAATGTGCCTTCCAGCGTGCAAGCCGAACTGAAGCAAGACTTGGCCGGCTGTCAGCTCGCGCAAGATGGCGAGAAATCTCTGGACTTTGTACACCTCTTCACTGCCAGCAAGTCTGACCTGACAAAGCGGTTCGGTCGCTATGGCAAACAGTTGTCGGCCGCTGGAATGCTCTGGGTGAGTTGGCCGAAGAAAAGTTCCGGCGTCGCCACCGACCTGACTGAAGACGAAATCCGAAGAATCGGTCTGGCCGCCGGACTGGTGGACGTGAAAGTATGCGCCGTTGACGACACCTGGTCCGGACTGAAATTTGTCATTCGATTGAAGGACCGGAAGTAATCCAGACTTCACCATGAATCAAGCTCGAAAGCCCCATGCGGGCTTTCCCCGGCACACTATCGATGAAGACGAATGAGAACTCAGCGGTCAAGGTTGGACTGATCGGCTTCGGAATGGCCGGTCAGAGTTTCCATGCGCCTGTCATACGCGGAGTTCCGGGCCTGGAACTGGCCTGCATTCTCGAGCGCCACGGTTCCTTGGCGCAGCAGAAGTATGCCAATGTGCGGGTCGCGCGAACTCTCGAAGCGCTGCTCTCAGATGCAGGCATTCAGCTGTGCGTGATTGCCACTCCCAACACCTCGCACTTCGACCTGGCCCGGCGATGCCTCGAAGCCGGACGACATGTGGTGATCGACAAGCCGTTTGCCACCACCACACAGGAAGCAGAAAATCTGGTTGAGCTAGCGGCAAGACGCAAGCTGCTGCTCAGCGTGTATCACAACCGCCGTTACGATGGGGACTTCGGCACAATTCGCCAGCTGATAGCCTCGGGAACGCTTGGCGAGATCACGGAGTACGAGGGCAGGTACGATCGTTTCCGTCCCGACCCCAAGCCGAACGCCTGGCGCGAGAACGCCTTGCCGGGCAGCGGAATCCTGTTTGACCTCGGGCCGCATGTCATCGATCAGGCCCTTGTGCTGTTCGGCGTTCCTCAGGGAATCACGGCCAGGCTCTTGCGCCAGCGGCGCTGGTCGCAGGTGGATGACGGTTTCGATGTCGCCCTCGAATACCCGAATTTTCGTGCCTTGCTCCGCTCCCGAATGCTTGCCTATGCGCCGGGGCCGCACTACCTGATCCATGGAACCAAAGGCTCGTTCGTGAAATATGGAATGGATCCGCAGGAAGATCCGCTGCGCAGCGGGAATGTTCCCGATGGACCAGACTGGGGGGCCGATTGGGGAGAAGAACCCGAGGCTCAGTGGGGCACGCTCACCATTCCCCAAGACGGCAAACCCCGTGTGGAGCGGGTCCGGACTCAAAAGGGTGATTACCGTGATTTCTACGCAAATATCCGCGATGCGATTCTGGGGGTCTCTCCGCTCGACGTGACACCGGAGCAGGCTCTTCGAACCATGCGAGCACTGGAGCTGGCGGTCCTCAGCGATAGAGAGAAGCGAACGGTTGCCTGGCCTGCGGAGTCTAATTGAACCGTTGATCCTGCCAACTAACCGGGAGTCAGGGTGTTCCGTGCCGCAGACACTCCGGCCGCCCCGCCGGTGCTAGTCTTTGGGTGCGGCCGCATAGTAGCCGCTGCGGGCCTGGATCTTGTAGCCGGCCTTGGACCGAACCTCGACTTTGCGGAATGATCCGTCAAGTGCGGGGTTGGTGGGCGTATATCCGACGCTGTACTGGCTGCGCAACTCCTGGGAAATCTGGTCGAAGGCGTTTTTTAGCTTGTCGAAGTTATTTCCGACTTCGATGACTCGCCCGCCGGTCTCTTTGGCCAGCTTCTTCATCTCGCTGTCGCCGGAGTAACCCATACCCCCGTAAAATCCGCGGTCGGCGATCAACAGCACATAGCAGATGCTGTCGGATTTCTGGGCCGCCTCCATGGCATCTTTGAGCTGCAGCTGGCTGCCCTGGTCTTCGCCGTCGGTCAGGATGATCATGGCCTTGCGTCCCACCTGCTGGGCTAATTCGTCGTGCGCAGCAAGATAAATGCCGTCATAAAGCAGGGTGCCGCGGGGAGCGCCTGCCGTGGGCACGGGGCCTCCTCCGATGCCGGGAATATTGCTGGAAATCCCTCCGCCAGTATTGATTTTGGCGCGGTAGAGCGCATCCCGCAGCGACGAAATGGAACTGGTAAAGTCCTGCAGCAGGTCGACATTCACATCGAAACTGATGACGAATGCCAGGTCTTTTTCGCGGATCGTGTCTTTAAGGAATGCGCTGCCGACCTCCTGCTCCATCTCCAGCACTCGTTGCTGGCTGCCGCTCGAGTCGATCAGGATGCCGAGGGTCAGAGGCAGATTGGAATCGGAAGAAAAGTACTTGATGGTCTGGGGCTTACCCTCTTCGAACACCTGGAAATCGTCTTTGGTCAGGTTGGGAATGAGAGCGCCTTTCTTGTCCTTTACATTGAAGAATAAGCTGACGACATTCACGCCGACTTTGAAGGTGGTGGCTGACTGGTCCTGATCCGAGGACTGGTCCCCCGACTGTGCAGCACTCCCTGCCTGGGCCGATGATTCGGATGGTCCGTTCGAAGCTTGCGTGGCTCCCAGGGGCACAGCCGCCCCAACCGCAACGATGAATGACAACAGATACACCACTGCACGGGAGGGAACGGGGGAATGGGATTTGGGCATCAGGGTATTCTCTCGGGCTTTTTGTTAGTCTATTCCTTTAGAGTTAGATGCACGAAATTCAGCATCTCAGCATCCGATGGGATGGGTGGGTTTGTGCTGGCATTGCGCGGAGGGGCGAATCTGGTGCGTCAGGGAATCCGTAACTATCTCAGATTTAGCGGTTTGTCATTCGCGGTTGCGGCCTTCCTGGTGACCGGAGCGCTGGCCCAGAATCAGCCCAAGCCGGCGTCAGGCTCGCCGCCGGCGCAATCCCAGCCCCCTCAGGAGATCCCGGATGCGCCTTCGGCGGTTCGACCGCCGGAGCCCGTACCCCAGGCCCCGCCCGCTCAACCTCAAACTCCGACGCCGCAACAGCAACAGCAGGAAGACCAAAACCCGTTCCCGGGAGAGCCGGTCAACCCGAATTCGCAGGAGACGCCTCCGACGAGTGAGCCTCCCGGGCCAAAGCCTCCGCTCAACATCAGGACGGTGCCTCAGGGAGGAGCGACCAAGGAGGGCTCTGACGACCAGCAGCAGCTTTACAGGCTGATCGTAAACGTGAACCAGGTGATCATTCCAGTCAGGGTCACCGACGATTCCGGCCACCTGGTGAATGGATTGCTGGCCAAGGACTTTTCCGTTTATGAAGACGGAAACAAGCAGGCGATGAATTTCTTCACCAGCGATCCCTTTGCGCTTTCGGCAGCGGTAGTGATCGACATCGGCATGCCCGATGTCGCGGTGCAGAAAGTAAACGACACTTTCGCATCGCTGGAGGGCGCTTTCAGCCAATACGACCAGGTGGCGATCTACACCTACAGCAGCACGGTTTCCAGGCAGATGGATTTTCAGGGTGTGGGCAAGACCCTGACTGCGACTCTGAACCAGCTCAAACTGGTACGAGGGCGCAACAACGGGCCCGCCGTCACCAGCGGCCCTCTGGGCCCGCAAGGCCCCATGATCAACAATCAGCCGGTCAATCCCGGTGGCGGCATGGTGATCAGCCCTCCCAAAGAGTCGCATGTCCTCAACGACGCAATTCTGGCGGCGGCGCTCGACCTCAGCAAGCAGGACAAGGCCCGCCGCAAGATCATTTTCGTGATCAGCGACGGCCGCGAGTCCCGTAGCACCGCCAGCTACAGCGATGTGATGAAAGTGTTGTTGACCAATGGAATTCTCGTCTACGGTCTGGGAGTCGAGAGTGCCGCGATTCCGGTGTACGGGCGGCTGGAGAGGCTGCATCTGCCGCGACTCGGCACTGGCAATATCCTGCCGAAGTACGCCAACGCCACCGGAGGCGAGATCTTCACCGAGTTTTCTCCGGCGGCCATCGAGACCGCCTATGGGAGCGCTATCGGGAATGCCCGCAACCTCTACACCCTGGGCTATGTGACCCGTTCCACCCCCAGCAGCCGCTACCGAGAAGTCGATGTGCGGGTGGACCGCCCTGGTTGCAGTTCCGATGTGCGCCCCTGCGTCGATGTGTTTGCCAAGGCGGGATACTATCCCCTGCCGCCGGGGCGCTGACGGGCTCCAGATTGCGGTTGGGGCCTAGTAACCGCGGTAACCTGCGGTAACAGAAACCCTGTGGTATAAAACCAGCAGTATCAAGCCAAAAAACCTTGTGCGGGTAGCCGTTTGTGTGGTTTCGACTTCCGCCGGGTGGTCCTGAGGAAGCTCTTGAGTTTTATCAATTTTGCAGCCCGCGAAATCAATTGCAAGATCGTCTACTACGGTGCCGGGCTGGGCGGCAAAACCACCAACCTGCACTGTATCTACCAGAAGACTGCCGAGCAGCAGAAGGGCAAGATGATCTCGCTCGCCACTGAAACTGAGCGAACCCTGTTCTTCGATTTTCTGCCGCTGGATCTTGGCTCGGTGCGCGGCTTCAAGACCCGCATTCACCTCTATACCGTTCCTGGCCAGGTCTTCTACGATGCCAGCCGTAAATTGATACTGCGCGGGGTGGATGGCGTGGTGTTCGTCGCCGACTCGCAGCAGGAGCGCATGGATGCCAACCTCGAGGCCCTCGACAACCTGACCGACAACCTCAAGGAACACGGCTACGACTTCCAGAAGATGCCCTACGTGTTGCAGCTCAACAAGCGCGATCTGCCCAACGTGCTTCCCACCGACTCCCTGAGCAAGGAACTTCGCAAGAAGAACGAGCCGGTCGTCGAAGCCGTAGCCTTCCAGGGCACCGGCGTCTTTGAAACGCTGAAGGAAATTGCCAAGCAGGTACTCACCGAACTGAAGCAGGGCGGCTAGCGGCTTCAAAACCTCAAAGCACCCCCTCGCGGAATCTCTCAATCATTTCATTTCAGCTTTACCGATTTCAGCATGTCCTCGAATGTGGGACGCAGGGCGGGAAAGTCCTTGTCTGGCGCAACGAAAACGAAGTAGAGCAGGCTGCCGTTGGCGCGCCGCATGGTGACCAGCCAATCCCTCTCCTCAACCTTTTTTCCACTTGCATCGCCGATCGGTGAGGGACCGAGCAGATCAACCGACTTTCCGGCCACGCCGTTTACGCGAATGTTTTCGTCCTGCCCGACCTCCCGCAAATCCGGGTTCGACTGCCGCAGAGAGGTCAGAAGGTCATGCGTAGCGGCATCCAGCGAGGCATTCGAGTCCTCCGGCTGGTAGCTGTTGATCATGGCGCCATACGCCACCGCATCCTGGGTCACGCCATTGGCAGGGGCGATAGTCACCGAAGAAGTGTGATCGCCGAATACCCGCCAGTTCTCCGGATAGGCGATGTCGTAAGCGTCATGGCTGAAGGTCTGGCGCGCGGAACTGGGGGCCACGCCGGAAGTTGAGCTGCCCGGCAAGCTCTGGGCCTGGCCTGCCTGAATCTGCGCGGCGGTGAGCGGCTTCATGCCGGCGACGCGCTGCTTGATCTGGCGGAACTCCGCGCTGTCACGCCGGTAGGCCGACTTGCGCGGCAGCGTGGAGACTTCTCTCGAAACCGCTTGCGAGCGGTTGCCGGGATCAGGATGATCGCTGAAAAATTGCAAAGTGCGGGAGCCGCCCTCGTCCTGCAACTTGGCAAAGAAGACCGCCATCTGGTGGGGATCGAAGCCGGTGTCGTACATGATATCGGTTCCCAGTAAGTCAGCTTCGGACTCCGCGCTCCGGGAATTTTTAAGGAAGTAGGAGCCGACCCCGAACGAGATGCCGAGCTGCGCCATGCGGGAGAGCGCGCTTCCTCCCATGATGCCGCCCAGAATGGCGAGCGGCAGCTGTGCCGCCATCTGTTTGCTCGCCGCCCGCGTGCCATGCCTCTGCACCACGTGTGAAATCTCGTGAGCGATCACTCCGGCCAGTTGGGCCTCGTTGTCCGCCGCCTGGATGGTTCCCAGGTTTACGAAAATCGGGCCGCCGGGCAAGGCGAAGGCGTTGATCTCTTTCTGATTCACGACGTGGAAGGTGTAGGGCCACTTCTCTCCGGGAGCATGCGAAGCCAGCTCCTGGCCCAATCTCTGCACGTATTGCGAGACCGGATCAGATTCCGGCAGCAAGGGAAGCTGCTTGCTGACTTCGGCCGCCGCCTGCTTTCCCGCCTGTACCTCTTCGGTCTGCGAGAACAGGTCGAAGCCGCTGCTGGGCTGCACCCGGGCCTGTAGGGCGAGCGGCGCGAACAGGAAGTAGATCAGTCCTGCCGCAAGCCAACCAAAGCGAAGCGGTCGCAAGTTCATCAGTCCTCCTCAGATATTCTTGACCCGACGGATATCACTACGCCGCGACTTTCGTACAAATTCTCAAAGGCTCGAGGACGATTCGATTCCTCCTCACTGATGTTGTAGCAGCGGGTCGCTTACCGCGGCAAGGCGAGCCGGCGGCGGAGGTTGGGACAGCAAAAAAAGAAGCGCCGGTTTTCCGGCGCTTCTCGAGAAACAACTGGAAAAATGTTATTTGGCTTCCGGGCTGGCTCCAAATTCGCGCCGGCTGGGAATTGTCCGCACCGTGCGAGCTGCCACCGTAGGAGCAGCCGCAGCAGCGCCGTAGCGCTCCAGTAGCATCGGCACCATGGCCCCTTCCGCCTCTTTCACGAATGTCACCAGGCCATCGGCGGTCATATCCACCCGGATGAAGTCCCCGAGCTTGACCTGGCTGGTTGCGACCAGTTGGCCAGCGGAAACACCAGATGCCGTTCAATGGCGCGCTTCAAATGACGCGCGCCATAGCGCGGATCGGTGCCTTCATGCAGCAGGAAGTTCTTCACCTTCAGAGTGCAATTGAACACGAACTGGTTCGCAGTTGCCCGGCCATCAGGATGCGCTGCTGCACCATGCCGAGTTCGATGTCCAGAATCTGCTGCAGATGTTCGGACCGCAGAGTCTTGAACACCACCACCTTGTCGATGCGGTTCATGAACTCGGGCGTGAACTTGCGGCGAGCGGCTTCAACCGCAGTGCGGTCGATCTTCTCGTCGAAAGCTTCGTCCACTTCCTTAGGCTTGCCGGCGAAGCCGAGCTTGCCCTCGACCAGGCTGCTCATTTCAGAAGCGCCCAGGTTCGAAGTCATGATGATGATGCACTGTGAAAGATCGACGCGGCGATTGTCGCCCAGAGTCAGCGTAGCTTTGTCGAGGATGCCCAGCAGCAGTTGCCACAACGAGTCTGACGCTTTCTCGATTTCATCAAACAGCAGAATCGAGAGCTTCAGCTTGTCGGTGTGCCACTGGTTGAGCGCTTCCTGGGTCAACAGCGGATGAGTCTCGCGGTGTCCCAGGTATCCCGGAGGCGAGCCGATCAGCTTGGCGATCTCGTGCGAATGCTGGAACTCCGCGCAATCGATCTTGATGCAGGCGCGGGCGTCGCCAAACAGGGCTTCTGCCATGGCTTCCACCACGCGGGTTTTGCCCGAGCCGGTGGGTCCCAGAAAAAGAAGGTTGCCTACCGGGCGTCCCGGCGGATTCAGTCCGGCCAGAAACATCTGATAGATTTCGACGGCTTTTTCGACAGCGGCATCCTGGCCTACGATTCTGCGGCGCAAGGCGCTCTCGAACTCCCGCGCATCGCTGCTGCGCAGGGTAGGGTCAAGTACGGCGTTCAGAACTGTTTTCATAATATGTGGCCCCTCGATTCCTTTCTTGGGCCTTCCGGGCTCTTGGGAGAGTAGTTCGATCCGCTTGCCTAAAGAGGCGACAAATTTTGTCACCCCGCGTCTCACGTCGCACTGCCTTTCAGTGCAAGCATCTCGCCATCCCCGTGCGTGCTGCCCATTCCTAATTCTCTGTAGGACTTAGATGCCCTTCCTCAAACCAAGGGGACGCCTGCGCCGCCCGGGAAAAATCATGTAAAGAGCAACTGTTTGCGCACTCAGGGACGCCAGTGGGTTCCAGCAGAAACCGCCGCGGAGTACAGCCGTTTGGAGTTGACCATACGTAACTGGCGGGAGTTTGGGTGGGTGGTTAGCATCCCCGTGGGTAGGTACTACGGAGACGGCTCTTGCGACGTTCTTTTTCGGTATTCCTTGCACTGGTTGTACTTGCGGTTGCTGTTCTGGCGATCTGGCGTTCTGGATTCGCAAAACCACTACCCGCAGCCGCCCAAGCCAATCCAAACGCAAAACTTGTGCGCACCTCCGGAACCTCGATTCCGCCTGCCAGCAAGCCTGCGCCCGAGATTTCCACAGTTATGGCGCCGCCCGGGTCCGCTCTCTACTCTGCGAAGCGGGGAGAGAGCGTGATTTCCATCGCCCGCCACTTCATTAGTCAGAGCTCCTACCTGACCTCCACAGAGTTGGAGGCAGCGATTCGCCAGGCGAATGGAAACCTTCAGGGCACGTTTGTGAAATCCAGCCAGACGGTGGTTATTCCCGGAATTCTGCCGGCGCCGATCGTCGAAAAATCCATTCCGGTGGCCCGCGATTTCGAAGTGCGTGCCGTCTATCTCACTGGAATCATGGCGGGAAGCGACCGCGGCCTCAAAATCATCCGGCGCTGGCGCGAGCTCGGCGGCAATGCCGTAGTGTTCGATGTGAAGGACAGCGACGGCAGCGTGAACATTCCGTTTGAAAACCCGCTGCTCGGAAGCCATCACACCCCGATCCGCGATCTGCCCAAGTTCACGAAATTTCTGCACTCGCAGGGTATGCACGCGATTGCACGCGTCGCTATCTTTCGCGATGAACGTCTGGTAAAGACGCATCCGGAACTCGCGGTCAAATCGCAGCGCTCAGGCCAACCGTGGCGCGAGAACGGCAAGCTGGTCTGGACCGACCCGTCTCAGTCAAAGGTACAGGAATATGACATCGCCCTGGCCATGAAGGCGGCTGAAGCCGGAGTCGACGAAATTCAGTTCGATTACGTACGCTTTCCGGCGGAAGGCGATCAGAAAGATGCCAGCTTCGTCTTCCAGACACTGCATCCCGGCTGGCGCCGCTCCGATGTGATTGCCGACTTCCTGAAGCAGGCTTACGCGCAGATCCACCCGACTGGCGCTCTGTTGTCGCTCGACGTATTTGGAATCATGGCGTGGCAGCGTCCGGTAGACCTGTCCCATACCGGACAGGACATCCCGATCATGGCCAAGCACTGCGACGTGCTCTCGCCCATGATCTATCCGTCACATTTCTTTGGTATGGACGGATACAAAAACCCGGGCGACGCCCCCGAGCACTTCATCGGGGAATCGATGGCCCGCTTCGAGAAGATCACCCAGGGCAGCGGCGTGGTGATCCGTCCCTGGCTGCAGGCGTTTGGCTGGCGTACCAGGACGTACTCGCCCGCCTACATCAAAGCCCAGGTGCTGACCTCGAAGAACAAAGGCGGCATTGGTTTCTCTTTTTGGAACGCCAATAACGACTACAGCAAACCCTACGCCGCCATGCCGGAGATGCGCGCAGCGAAGGGCCAGTACTTCCGCGGCGACGAACTGCCGGGAGCGCTGCGGGCGAGTGTGAGGGCAGGAGTGGAGTAGCGACAGCTCGATTTTCCAGTCAGAAACATCAGGGTTCGTCAGCAACACAAAACCTTCAGCCGCAGAGGCAGTCGTTCAGCACGTCCGAAGGACAACGCTTTAGATCGCGTATGATCCAAGCAGGGACGACTCCCACCAACTCTTGCGGCTCACAGTAGAAAAACTCGTCTATGGCGGTGACGGCCTGGCCCGCCTTCCTGCCGATGAACACGGCCGCGGCAAAGCCCTCTTCCTCCCCTTCGTGCTTCCCGGAGAAGAAGTGGAAGGCCATATCGTCGAAGAGAAGCCTGGCTTCGGCCGCGGGCATGCCGACGAAATTATTCTGGCCTCTCCGCAGCGGACCACGCCACACTGCCCCTACTTTGGGCGCTGCGGAGGCTGCCACTACCAGCACACCACCTACGAAAATCAACTCGAAATCAAAGCTGCGATCCTCAAAGAGAACCTGCGCCGCATCGCCAAGCTCGACCTTGCGGTTGAGCTCGCGGTTCATCCGTCGAATCCCTGGAATTATCGCAACCGCACCCGGCTCAAGCTTCAGACCGCGCCGGAGTTCGCCTTGGGCTACTACAAGCTTGGGTCGCACGAACTGTTGCCGGTGCGAGAATGCCCCATCAGCTCGGCGCTCATCGAGCAGGCGATTAGCGAACTTTGGGAACTTGGCACAGGTGGCAAGCTTCCCGCCGAAGCGAGAGAGATTGAGCTGTTTGTGAACGAGGACGACAGCCAGCTCCTGATCGAAACCTACTGCTCGCCGGGAATCGATACGGAGTCAGCGACCGGCTTGGCCGAGCAACTCAAGACGGCTCTTCCCGGAGCCGTGGGGGCGGTGATCTTCAAGGGTCCGGGCGAGAGGTCCCAGGCTGCAGGAGTTTCCAAGAAGATTGGCGCTTCTGGCCAAGACGCTCTTACCTATCGCACAGCGCAGGGCACCTCCCGGGTCAGCGCCGGAGCGTTTTTTCAAACCAACCGGTTTCTCATAGACAAGTTGGCCGAAATTGTCACTGCCGGAGCCTCCGGCGGTCTGGCGCTCGATCTTTATGCCGGTGTCGGACTGTTCTCAACCATTCTGGCCCGGAGTTTTGCACAGGTGATTGCGGTTGAAGCGTCACAGATTTCCCATTCCGATCTTGCTTACAATTCACCCGGGAATGTGAAAGCGGTGTGCGCCACCACGGAACACTACCTGAAAAGCAAAGAGGAACCGGAGCGGCCTGATTTGGTTGTCGTAGACCCACCCAGAAGCGGGCTGGGAGACCGTTTGTCCCGCGAACTGGCCTCATTGCAGGCGCCGGCGATTACCTATGTCTCTTGCGATCCAGCGACCCTGGCCCGCGACTTGCGGCCTCTGCTTGAAGGCGGATACCGCATCGAACAGGCCCACCTGGTGGATTTGTTCCCGCAGACCTTTCACCTGGAGAGCGTGTTCCGCCTCGTCCTCTAGTCAGCCGCTAGCGGCTTCCCCAGAACGGACAACTGGGATTGGAGTGCCTTGGAGGATCCCCGTTCCGGGAGTCCGCAACCTCACAGGGCGGCCGTGAGCCGCGTTTGCCTATGCCGATCCGCTCCCAGACCCGTCAGCCCATGCTCTGGGCCGCCGCCGCCTTTGCCGGAGGCATTGTCGCTGGCTCATGCTTCTGGCGGCCGCCGAACTGGCTGTTGCTGGCAGGCTTAGCTCTTGCACTATCAGGAGCATACTTTCTTCGGCGACGTCCTCACGCGGCCTATGTGTTGCTTCTAAGCGCGCTGCTCACCGCCGGAGCCGTCAGCATACAGCTCGGAACCTCAAATGATCCCGCCAATCGCGACATTCTTGCATTTTCAGATGGCCGCGAGCTCCTCGTGACCGCACGCGTGCTGCGCGACCGAACCGCGCGCACCCCGGGCCACAACCGGGAGCACGTGACCCTCGAGATGGAAACCGAATCCGTTGCAGGGGATGGACGGACTCACTCTCTCCACTCCGGCATTCGAGTCGGCTTCTATTCCAGCTACCACAGAAAAGGCGAGCCGGTCACCGTCGAAGAACTTCCCACATTCGACTACGGGCAGCGCCTGCGCTTCACCGCCAAGCTGCACCCGCCCCGCAATTTCCGCAATCCCGGAGCTTTCGACTACGTGGGATACCTCGCCGATCAGGGCATCGTCGCAACCGGCTCCGGAAAGATCGAGGCTATCGAGCGCTTGCCGGGCTTCGCTGGAAATCGTGCCGAATTCTGGCGTGAGAAGGTCCGCCAATCCATCATTACCCGGATTGAGCAACTGTGGCCCAGCTCGAATGCGGCGCTGGTTAACGCCATGGTCGTCGGCGAGGATGCATTTCTTGAGCCCGATACCCGGGTGGATTTCCAGCGTTCCGGTACTTACCACATACTGGTGGTTTCCGGCATGAATCTCGGCATTCTGGTGTTCGTGATCTTCCGGCTGCTGCGCCGTTTGCGGGTGAATGAACTGGTGGCCGGGGCGGTCACGCTTCTGCTCGCGGTTGCTTACGCCTTGCTCACTGAAGTTGGCGCTCCTATCTGGCGTTCGACCCTGATGCTGGCAATTTATTTCGGCGCCCGCCTGCTCTATCGTGAGCGCTCGCTGCTGAATGCCCTGGGAGCCGCGGCTCTGGCCCTGCTGGTTGTAGCGCCCAGAGCGCTTCTGGGAGCCAGCTTTCAGCTTACGTTTCTCTGTGTGCTGCTGATCGCGGCAGTGGCAGTTCCACTGATTGAGCGCACCTCCGAGCCATATTCACGCGGGTTGCTGCATCTCGACTCCCTCGCTCGTGACATCGCGCTCCCGCCTCGAATCGTGCAGTTCCGACTCGACTTGCGCATGATCTCCGGCCGGCTGGCGCGCTTCTTGAATAATCGCGCTCCCCTCTCGGCGCTCGGGAGGTGCGGCAGAGCCCTCATTTTTGTCTATGAAGTGCTGGCCGTCTCCGCGCTGATGCAGCTGGGCATGGCGCTCCCCATGGCTTACTACTTCCACCGTGCGACTGTGGTCGGCCTGGCAGCGAATGTACTGGTTGTTCCGCTGACCGAACTGATGATGCCCGCTGCCGTGGCCGCGGTTTCAATCAGCTACATCTCGATGGCTCTGGCGACAATCCCCGCTCTGGCAGCCGGCATTCTCCTGCAGGCCATCGCGGGCAGCGTGCACTGGCTGAGTATGTTTCGGGTTTCGGACATGCGCGTTGCCCTCCCCGCAATGGCAGCCATAGTTTTCTGTTTCATCGCGCTACTCGCGTCGATGCTTCTGGCCAGACGCAGCCGCGTTCTCTCGATTGCGGGAATCGCCATCCTCGCCGCCAGTGCGGCCTGGGTGGTTGCGGTTCCGCCAAAGCCGCAACTGGTAGCCCGCTCCGTCGAAATCACGGCCATCGATGTGGGGCAAGGCGATTCGCTGCTGGTGGTTTCTCCTGACGGCCACACTCTTCTCGTCGACGCCGGCGGAATGCCGTTCTGGACGCAATCCGACTTTGATATCGGAGAAAGCGTGGTCTCGTCCTATCTCTGGTACAGGCGCATTCAGAAACTCGACGCAGTCGCCATCACGCACGCCCATTCCGACCACATTGGAGGCATGCGGGCCATACTGGCCAACTTTCATCCGCGGGAGCTGTGGCTTGGAATGGACTCCTCCGCCCCGGAGTTACAAGTATTGCTTTCCGAGGCACGAAAATTGGGGGTTATTGTGCAGGAGAAACGAGCAGGAGGAACATTCCGATTCGGGCTTGCGACCATCTCGGTGCTCGCGCCAGACCCAAAACACACGGGCAGCGCTCGCCAGCGCAACGATGAATCTCTAGTGATGAAGATTGCCTACGAGCAAACATCGGCGTTACTGGAGGGCGATGCTGAGAAAGCGACAGAGAAGCAGATGACCGGAAAAGAAGCCGAGGCCGGTCTGCTCAAAGTTGCCCACCATGGAAGCGCTACCTCGACCATCCCAGAATTCCTTGCCGCGGTGCATCCCCAATTCGCGGTGATTTCGGTGGGAGAACGCAATGTTTACGGACACCCCCGTGCGGAAGTGCTCAGCCGCCTGCAAAGCGCCGGCGTCAGCACCTATCGCACTGACCTCGACGGCTCGGTGAGTTTTTATCTGGATGGAAAATCGATCACTTCTCGTCCATCCGCGCTTCACTGAGAGGCTTCGTCTTCTGCTTCGTCATCGTCTTCCTCGTCGGTGCTGGGGGCCTGGCGGTATTCTTCGATGACTTCGCGGGCCCGGTCCGCATCCTCTTCGCGCACCAGGATCACGGTGCCCCCCACTCCGGGAAGAATATCTTGAGGAGCATCCAGCGCAGTGATGTCGCAGTCAATGCCTTTCGATTCGAGAAGGCCCCGAACCACCATGGCCTCAGACTCCTGCTCGGTGTCGAACACCCGAACCAGCTTTTCGTCAGGATTGGGGCGTCCCTTCTTCGAAGCCGCAATATCGCTCATGATTCCTCCCAGTGATTCAGGCCAGCGTCTTGGATGCTGCCTGGTAGAACAGTGACTTCCGCTACTTGTGCTCCAGCCAACTTGCCATAAGAATGGGCCGTAGCACGCCTGGGCGCAACGTCCAGGTATCACGTTACATCTAAATTAACATTGGCGGCGTGCAAAGCCGTGGAGCCGCCCTGTGGGGAAGTGAAAATGGAAAATATGGAGCGGACTGGCACGTCTCGAAACTCGGATGCTCAAACCGACGGCGCGCCGGATGTGCAAGCGAATGGACGGGAGGAAGCCCGAAGAATCCGACGCCTGCAGATCATGATGGGCATGGTCATGTCCGTCATCAGCCAGGATCCCAACCTTACCGTCGAAGAGGCCTCGGAACTGGCTGCCGGAGCCAAGCGCGCCGCGCTGGCCATGTTTCCCGACAAGGAATTCGCCTACGACATCCTGTATCGTCCCCGTCTGCAGCGTCTTCTAAACGAGCGCTTTCATCTGCAGTAGTACTTCATCCCCATTATCTGTTCCTTAAGGCTTTGCGGTTCATTAGCGCTACAATTGGACTCCGCTGGGTTTCGCTTCCTCGACGAATGCCGAATTCCTTTTGGGTGCTTATGAAAACTCAACATGCTTTGCTGACGATGTTCTTGCTCTGCTCAATTTCTCTATTCGCTGACGAAGGCCAACACCATGAGGATCTGACTCAACAGCAACTGGGGACGGTGCATTTTCAGAACTCCTGCTCCAATGCGGTACAGAAAGATTTCCAGCATGGCGTGGCACTGCTGCACTCCTTCTGGTACGAGGAAGCCGAGAAGACGTTCCGCGATGTGGCCGCCCGTGATCCGCAGTGCGCCATCGCGCATTGGGGAATTGCCATGAGCCTCTGGCATCAGCTCTGGAATAAGCCCGACGAAGCGACCATTCAAAAAGGATTGGCGGAAGTCCGCGCCGCGCAATCGCCTGCGGCTAAAACCCAGCGTGAGCGGGACTACATTTCTGCGATTGGAATGTTTTACGACGGGTCGGCCGACCATAGCCACGGCCAGCGGGCCGAGGCTTATTCGAAAGCCATGGAAAAGATTTATGCCGGCTACCCGAAAGACCGTGAAGCCGCTGTATTTTATGCATTGTCGCTGCTGGCTTCGGAGCCGGATGACGACCAGGACTACGCTAATCGTAAGAAAGCCGCTGCAATCCTGGAAAAGCTGTTTGCGGTTGAACCCGACCACCCCGGCGTGGCCCATTATTTGATCCACAGCTACGACAAGCCGGACATGGCGCAGTTGGGATTACCCGCCGCCCGTCGATATGCAAAAATCGCACCTGCCGCCCCACATGCCCTGCACATGCCATCGCATATCTTCGCGCGTCTAGGCCTCTGGCAGGACGACATTGATTCCAACCTGGCCTCGATTGCGGCGACCCGGAAATCCGCTGCCATGCACATGGGAGGCGAAGGCCATCAGTTCCACGCGATCAATTTTCTGGTCTATGCGTATCTGCAGAGCGGGCGCGAGGCCGAGGCGGAACGCGTGATTGAGGAAGTTAAAGCCATGCCGCCGATGAAAGACATGTATGGCGAAGGCACCGATCCGCATATTGAATTTGAGGCAATCCTCCCCGCCAGTTATTCGTTGGAATTGCACCACTGGGCGGAAGCTGCCGCTCTCCCACTGGTTGCCGGTACCCGACTCGGCGATGATGCGACTACCTATCGCGCCAGGGCCATCGGCGCCGCCCGCGCAGGAGATCTCGCGGCCGCGAAAAAGGCGTTGTCTGATATTCAGGCTCTTTATCAGAAGGTTTTGGAGAAGAAAGTTCCTTTTGCCGGTTCGGTAAAAAAAGAAGCTCAACAGTCGGAAGCTTGGGTGGATTTTGCCGAAGGCAAGACTGACGAGGCGCTCAAGCTGATGCGAGAGCTTGCCGAAAACGATACCGAGGGAGCGCTGGAATCGAGTGATGGAATTCCTTCGCAGGAGATGCTGGCCGACATGCTTCTCGAGCTGAAGCGTCCCCAGGAGGCTTTGGCAGCCTATGAAACCGACCTCAAGATGAATCCCAACCGGTTTAACGCCCTGTACGGGGCAGCGCGATCCGCCGAAATGGCCGGCAACGCCGAGAAAGCCGACCACCTACTACGCCCAGCTGGTTAAAGATTGCGAGGGATCGGATTCCACCCGTCCGGAGCTGGCGCAAGCCAAGGCGCAGCTGGGAAAATCGGAGGCTCCCTCACGCGCTGCTCAGTAAGGCTGCGCCCAAAGGATCTTCGCCATCAATGCCACCAGCATTGCTCCGGAACCGACCAAAGCGTTGTATTCACGGTGCTTCCAGTAGAGGTTCCACGAGAATGAGCCGGACGGCTTCCGCGCGGAACGGACGCGCGGCAACAGCCGGGGTACCTCTTGTGCATAGCTTTCAAACTCGGGAAAGCGCTGCCGCAGGTAAGCCTCTTCCGAGCGAATCACCGGCATGTAAACCGCGATGAAAAAGATAACCAGAGCCGCGGCGATCCACCAGTTTTGCGCCGCTACTGCGAAACCCGCCGCTAAAATCAGCGAGCCCAGGTACAGTGGATTGCGGGTGTAGGCATAGGGGCCGGAAGTCGCCAGCAGCTCATTTTTTTGCACATGTCCCGAAGCCACCGCCCGCAATGCCACGCCGCAGACGATCAGGCCCGTCCCCCACAGCATTGAGACCGGAGTCGGCCGGGCAAACCACCAGTAAAGCAGGGCGAATGCGAAACCTAATGGCACGCGAATCCGCCGTGCAATGCTGGACCAGCTAGCCACGGTCACTCCCCAGTAATTCCTGGGCAGCGTCGATTACCTGCTCCACGCTGATTTCGAACAGTCCCTCTTCAGTCCGCTCTCGCCGGCTGTGGGATGTCACGCTGGACTTGCTGCGCAGAACAACCGCGCGCGTTCCATAGGGTCCGTTGCGCGCCGGGTTCGTCGGCCCGAAAATTGCCACCACGGGAACTTTGAGCGCGGCCGCGAGATGCATCGGTCCGGTATCCCCTCCAATAAAAAGCCGCGCCCGCCGAGTCAGAACAATCAGCTTTGCCAGGGAGCCGCTGAAGCCAATGGCTGCGCCGCCACTGGCCAGTACAACTGCATCCGCCAGTTGCTCTTCCCCTGGGCCCGCATTGACTACCACACGGCAACCCTGCCCGGCCAACGAACGCGCCAGCTCTCCGTAGTATTCTGCAGGCCATCGCTTTGCGCCCCACCCCGCGCCCGGATTGATGATGACAAATCCGTGAAGTCCCCTGCCATTGAGCCAGCATTCAATTTCCCGTTCCGCCGCGGCATCATGGGGAAATTCCATATCTGGCGCTGGCGTGAAGCGTCGCACTACCGCGGAAGCCAACGAGAGGTTTTGCTCCACGATGTGAGTTCCACTGGATAGCACTTTTTGGCTGTAGAACATCGAGGCTTCACTCTCTCGCGTCTGGGAAAATCCAAAAAGGACGGGAGCACGCGACATTTTTGCAATCAGGGCGGACCGGATCGCGCCTTGAAAATCCACCGCAACCTGGTACTTCACCGCGCGGACATCGCTAAGCGCGGCGCCGATCTGCTCCCAGGTATGCAGGGATAGCAACGAAGACCGCCAGCGCTTTGTATTCACGATGTGCAGGCGATTGATCAAGGGACGCTGCGCGGAACGCGGTCCGGATCGCGGCGTTGGCAGGGTACAGAGCAACTCCGCCCATCGTTCCTCCACCACCCATCCCAGAGTTGCATTCGGAAATGCCTGAGATAACACGGTTGCGGCGGGAAGGGTGTGGATAATGTCACCCATTGACCCAAGGCGCACGATCAACAGCCGCTCAATGGTTGCACCCCGTGTTTTCTCCCGGTTCGTGTCCACGGCGGCAGCGTGATTCAGGACTGCTTTGCTCCTAGTCGATTGCGGATTATTTCACTGACTGAGTGGTCCTTGGGGTCGCCAACGATCTCTACTCGCCCACCGTATTCCAGCAATGTCTCGCGCTCGGGGACGCTCTCGGCGGTGTAATCGGTGCCCTTGGCCTGCACGTCCGGGTGAATTTCTCGAATCAGGTCGCGCACATCCGGCTCGGAGAAAATAACCACTGCATCGACATCGGCCAGAGCTGCCAGAATTTCCGCCCGCTCCCGCGCCGGCATCAGTGGACGGCCTTCGCCTTTCAGCCGGCGTACCGAGTCGTCGGAGTTCACCGCAACCACCAGGCGTCCACCCAGTTGCCTGGCTGCGTGCAAGTACGCGCACGTGGCCGACGTGCAGCAGATCGAAGCAGCCATTCGCCAGGGTGACCGATTCTCCCGCCCGGCGCCACTGCTCCACTCGCCGCCGCAGCTCATCGCGTTCTACCAGCTTGTCATTTGACTGCGCGTTCAATGGGATTTGGTCTGCGGAGTTTCCTGCTCCAACGCTTTCAGCAATTCCTTCTGTGAAATGGTCGCAGTGCCTCGCTTCATTACCACGATGCCGCCGGCGTAGTTTGCCAGATGAGCCGCCTCTTCGGTGGTGGCTCCCGCCGCCAGCGCGGCGGTAAGGGTGGCAATCACGGTATCGCCCGCTCCGGTCACGTCCGTCACCTGGTCTGATCCAAAAATCGGAATGTCGATCGGCTTATGTTTGTCGCTGAAGGCGGCCATGCCGTCGCGTCCCCGGGTAATAATCAGAGATTCCAGCTGCATTTTCGATCGCAACTGCTCTCCGGCGGAGCAGAGCGCCGCCCAATCCTGCCCGATGTGGATGCCCAGTGCCTCTTCCACTTCCGGCTGATTGGGAGTCGCGGCTGTTACTCCGGAATATTCCAGAATGCGGTGGCGGGAATCGAGCACCACCGGCACTTTGTCGAGCCGTCCCTTGTCGCGGATCGCGTTCAGGATGGCCGGCGTAGCCGCGCCGTAGCCGTAATCCGAAATCAGCAGGGCATCTGACGCTCTGGAATATTGCCGTGCCGCCAGCACCAACTCACGCTTCAGATGACGGTTGGGCTCGAGTTCAGGCTCACGGTCAATGCGAACCACCTGCTGGCGCCAGGTGTGCTCCATGCCGGCCAGAATGCGGGTTTTGGTGATGGTGGTGTAACTCTTGTCCTTCAGCACTCCACTTACCGGAATGTGCTTGTGGCGGAAACTCTTGATCAGCAGCCGCCCGGCTTCGTCATCTCCCACCACTCCCACCGGGAGAACGTTCACCCCAAGATCCGCCAGGTTGTAGACGGCGTTGGCGCCGCCCCCGGGCACGACCGTCCGGTCACGGTGCTTCAGCACCAGCACCGGCGCTTCGCGGGAAACCCTGGAAATTTCGCCGAAGACAAACTCGTCCGCCACCAGATCGCCGGCGACGGTCACCGTGATCTTGGGGAACGATTCAACAATCTTCTTGAGCCGGTCGGCTTCTTTGGGGTGTCGGGTCATCCGGTCTGCAGCATTGTCTCACGCTGGCGCGAGCCCTTCTCTACCGCCTGCAGAATGGTACCCACAATGTCAGGAGACTCCAGCATCTTCATCTTTACCGGAACCACGGCGATCGGCTGCAGCCTGGAGAAATGTTCACCCAGATTGATTGCATCCTTCTCGGTGGTTACAAAACCACCGGCGTCACTGTTCTTAGCCAGCTCCAGCAATTCCTGGACGTCAGCCGAAGAATACGCATGGTGATCGCGGTAAACCGCCTCTGCCACCGACTGAATCCCGGCGGTGCGCAATTGCACGAAGAAGTTTTGCGGCCGGGCAATGCCGCAAAAAACCACCGGCCGCGGAGGAATGTTTCTGGCCGTAATGCCGCGCCGTCCGCGCCACACGATTTTTCCTTCTAGCGGAAAGGTCTCAGGCTCTGCGCCCCGGGTAAGTATCACAGCGTCAGCCCGCCGCAAGGCGCCGGGTCGTTCGCGCAGGCGCCCGGCGGGAAGCAACCGGTCCTTCACGTCTTCCGGAGTGACCAGAACAATATCGAAATCTCGAGCCAGGGCGCGATGCTGAAAGCCGTCGTCCAGAATGTGAAGCTGCACTCCAAACTTCTCTTCGGCCACGAGCCCCGCGGCATAGCGGTCTTCGCCAACTACCACCGGTACCTCTAAGCGCCGCGCCATGAGCAAAGGCTCGTCGCCGAATTGCTGTGACGTGCCGGAAGGGTCGACCACCGCCACACCCCGGCTCTGGCGGCCGTATCCTCGAGAGAGAATATCGAAGCGGATGCCGCGCTCTTTCAGCATTTCGCCCAGCATCAGAACGAAGGGAGTTTTTCCTGCTCCTCCAACCGAGAGATTCCCGACACTGACCACTCCGCCGCGCAACCGGCGCGAGCGCAGAACTCCCCGGTCATAGAGCGCATTACGGCCGTGAACGCCGAGGCCAAAAAGTGAAGCAGCTATGAAAAGGCCGGCAAATTTCATGGTGGCGGTGTGGCGCTGCCCCGCCCTCCCTTCAATTTTTTCGGACCGGACAGGTGCCTTCGCTAGGTAACATCGTTGAGCAGACGTTTCAGGGCCTGCAAGGTGCGCTGCGTGGCCCCCATCTGCGCCCGCACACATTCGGAGGCCTGGCGGCCCATTGCGGTGCGGTCCACTTCATTGGAAATCAGATCCATGAAGGCCAGGGGAAGCTCCGCGGGGCCCACCACGCGTATCGCGTTGCGGCTTGCGAAGAAGTTTACAACATCCCTGAAGTTTTCTGTATGGTTCCCTACCACGATGCAAGCCCCGAGCAACGCGGGTTCCAGAATGTTGTGCCCCCCGCGCGGTACCAGGCTGCCGCCCACGAAGGCCACATCCGCCAGCGCATAGAGGCCTGCCAATTCGCCAATGCTATCCACCAGCAACACTTCCCCGGCAAGCGGTTCTCCTGCCCACAACGAGCGCCGCCAGAAGCGTATCCCGAGTTCTTCGAGCAACTTGGCTACACGGTTAAACCGCTCCGGATGGCGAGGAGCCAGCAGCATCACCGCCGCCGGGTAGCTGGCCAGCACGTTCTGAAACGCGGCCAGTAAAAGGGGTTCCTCGTCCTCCACCGTACTTCCACACACCAGCACTGGGCCGGCGCCCGACTCGGCCAGAGCCTGTCGAAGGCTGGCTACAATCGGCGGCGCGGAAGGCACTGGAGCATCGAATTTCAAATTCCCGCTGACTTTGACCCGGTCCGCCACAGCGCCGATTTCGATCAGCCGGGTCCGGTCTTCCTCGGTCTGGGCGAGAAACAGATCGACATTCGCCAGCACGCGACCCAGCCACCGGCGAAATCTCTTGTACCCGGAAAAAGACCGGTCCGAGATGCGCGCGTTCACCACGGCGATCCGCGCTCCGCTTGCTTTCGCCAGCCGCAGAAAGTTGGGCCAGAATTCTGTCTCCGCCAGTACCACGAGTTGGGGTCGCAGTGCCGCAACATAGCGGCCCACGCTGAACTCGAAATCCAGCGGAAAATAAAAAACATTTTCCGCTCCAAAGCGCTGTCGAGCCAAGGCCTGTCCGGTATCGGTGGTGGTTGAGACCACCACACGGCAACCTGCAAAATGCACCCGCAAACCATTCACCAGGTTGGTTATAGCGATCACTTCTCCCACCGAAACCGCGTGCGCCCAGATCAAAGGACGCCCGCCGTCGAGTGCTGCCAAGCGCTGGGCCGCTCCGCCAAACCGTTCCCCGAGTCCCTTGCGGTACTTGCCGTGGCGCAAACGTTGCCATACCCAATATGGAAGGGCCGCCACCAGCGCTAAGCCCAGCGCGATGCTGTACAGGAAATACATAAAGGACTGGACATTCTACCTGCTGCTCCAACCCTCACCGCTCATGGAATTCCGGGGCACCAATGTAAATGCCGTGTGCATCCTATAATCCAAGTACCGATAATCCACCGACTCCAGGAGCTATGCCGACGCAATCGCCAACTCTTTTTCGTCCTCCTCGCGTGTTCGTCGTGAGTGCCGTTGTTCTCACTACACTGCTGTGCTGGGCAGGCAAGAAGGTCTTCGTCATGCCATCTCCTCAGCCGGCTAAATCCTATCCTGCGCATGACGCACATACTGATGAGGGCGTAACCGTAGCCCTCGACCCCTACGACATGCCCGACAAGGCGAAAATCTTTTCAGTCAAGTACAGCGATGTCGATTACCTGCCGATTTTCATGGTTATCACCAACGACAGCAACCAGCCGGTTTCGCTGGCCGGCATGAAAGCGCAACTGGTGACCGTCGACCGCGCCAAACTGGCTCCTGCTACGGAAGACGACCTTTATCGCCGCCTGTCCCATCCCACCCACTCCAACGTTCCGTCGCCGCTTCCGTTTCCCCGTTCGAAGGTGAAGGGAGCCGTAGGGAAAGAAGCTCTCGACGAAATTCAGAACGCGCCTTTCGCCGCCAGAGCCGTCGAACCTCATGGGACCCAGGCCGGGTTCCTGTTTTTCGATGTATCGGGGATCTCCACGCCGCTGGCCGGCGCACACTTCTATCTCACCGGAGTGCGCGACGCTAAGGGCAATGAGCTGATGTACTTCGAAATTCCGCTGGAGAAATATTTAAGCGCCCCAGCGCCGTCAGCCCCGAATCAGTAAGCCGTGTTCAACGCCGCTAACTTTTTCTTCGCGCTCTTCGCGGCAAAAGTCCTTCGCCACTTCGCGAGTAAAAATACGGACTCCACTCCCCCGGATGCTGCGAAGCCCTCCGCACCAATCAGGATTTATAATCACCAGCATGGCCACCACGCCGAAACCGCTGTCGCAGCCCGCGCCAAATACGAGCCGGTGATCGGACTGGAAGTCCACGTCCAGCTGCTGACAGCCAGCAAGATTTTCTGCTCCTGCTCCACCCATTTCGGCGATCCGCCCAACAGCAACGTATGTCCGGTCTGCCTGGGATTGCCCGGAGCCCTGCCGGTTCTCAACAGAAAGGCGGTCGAATTCGCCACGCTGGCGGCCATGGCGTTGAACTGCCAGATCAATGAGACGTCCATTTTCGCCCGCAAAAATTATTTCTACCCCGACCTGCCCAAGGGCTATCAGATCTCGCAGTTCGACAAGCCTCTGGCCGAGTTCGGCGCGATCGAAATCAAAACCAACCGTGGGACGAAGAAAATCGGAATCACCCGCCTGCATCTCGAAGAAGATGCCGGAAAGAGCCTGCACGACGGTTTCCCCGACGCCGCCGAGAAGACCGCGATCGACCTCAACCGCAGCGGAGTGCCCCTGATCGAAATCGTCAGCGAACCCGACATCGCTTCTCCCGATGAAGCTTACGAGTATCTGACCCGGCTGAAGGAGATCATCCTCTATTCCGGCGTGAGCGACTGCAATATGGAGGAGGGCTCGCTGCGCTGCGACGCTAACATCAGCGTGCGCCTGCGCGGAGAAAAGAAATTCGGCACCAAAACCGAGGTCAAGAACGTCAACTCATTCCGCTTCATCCGCGAAGCCCTGGTTTACGAAATCGAGCGTCACATTGACGTGATCGAATCCGGCGGACGCATCACCCAGGAGACCCGCCTCTACAACTCGAACGAAGGCAAGACCTATGGCATGCGATCGAAAGAGCAGGCCCATGACTACCGCTATTTTCCGGAGCCCGACCTGCTCCCGCTGGTAGTGGATGAAAAGTGGCAGTCAGAAATCCGCAGCACCTTGCCCGAATTGCCGGAGGCGCGTCGCAAGCGCATGGTATCCGAGTACGGCATCACCGAGCAGGACGCCCATACCCTTACCCTCACCAAAGCCCTGGCCGATCAGTTCGAAGAAGCTGCCAAAGCCGCGAAGAATCCCAAGCGGGTCGCCAATCTGGTGCAGAGCGAATTGCTGGGACGCCTGAAATCCAAAGGACTCGAAATCGAACAGTCGCCGATTTCGATGAAGGGCGTCGCCGCATCGGCGGATTTAGTCGAGGCGGGCACAATCTCCGGCAAGATGCTCAAGGATCTTTACGATCTGAGTTTCGAACGCGGCAAAGATTTTCCCGCGGTGTACGAAGAAGAAGGACGCCCGCAGCAGTCCACTGATACCTCGGCGCTCGACAAGATCATCGACGATCTCATCACCGCCAACCCCAAACAAGTTGAACAGTACCGGGCAGGCAAGAAGACCGTCATCGGATTCTTTGTCGGCCAGGTGATGAAAGCGTCCAAGGGCCAGGCTAACCCGCAGCTGGTCAACGAACGGCTGGCCAAGAAACTGGAGGGCTAGCTCGGCATCCATGGGATGCTTTCAGTTCGCCGATTCGGCTGAGGCTGCCGCGACCGGCACCGATGCTGTCACGGTTGTCCCGGTCGCATCGGAACGGATCTTCAACTCCCCGCCCAGCTCCCGCAGGCGTTCTCTCATCCCCGCAACACCCACCCCGACCTTTGAAAAAGTCCCTTGCCGGTCAAGCCCCTTGCCCTGGTCCGCAATGATCAATCGCACCTCGGTGGGGTCGCGCTCCATTCGTATTAAGGCAATCTTGCTCTGGGAATGCCGGTGGATGTTGGTCAGGCTCTCCTGCAGTACGCGAAACAGAACGGTTTCCACCGCCTCGGGAAGCCGGGCCATTTCGTCCGGCACGTTGAGCTTTACCTCAATTCCGCTCCTCTCGCTGAATCCGCTCGCATACCAGGGAATCGCTGACGTCAATCCCATTTCATCGAGTAGCGGTGGATGCAACAGGTGGGAGATGGTCCGCACTTCCTTCGTGCAATGCTCCAGCAACTCCTTGCAGTCGCGCAACGCCGCGCTCGGAACGCCCGAATCATGCTGCTGGCGGACCGCAACCTCGAACGACATCCGCATGGCCGCCAGGTATTGGCCCACTCCGTCGTGCAGGTCGCGCGCCAGGCGCCGCCGCTCGCCATCTTGTGCGCTCAATAGATGGGCCGAAAGCCGCTGCAATTCCTGATTAGCCCATTCCACCTGGTGCCGTCGGTCTTCCGACACATGCGCCGCCTTGACCATCCCCTGAATTTGCGGGACCAGAGGCGGCAACGCAATCGCCGTGACCACCGAAGCCAGCGCCGTAACCAGTTTCACGTCGCCCGCCAGCCAGTACACGGGACGCCACAGAACCACCATCTCCATAAAATGGGTGAAGCCACAGGCGATGATGAACGTCCCGAACGCCAGCAGCATCCAGCTATAAGGAATTTCGCGCCGCGTGCGCCACACCAGATAGGCGAGGGTCAGTGCAATCGAGACATACGACAACCAGATCAGCCCGTCCGACCCAAGGTGCAGGGCGATCAGCTTCTTGTCAAACATGTAGCAATACACGTGCGGCAGGAATCGTGCCGATGTGATATTCCGCACCGTGCTCGGAATCAGCACAATCGCCGACAAGGTCGCCAGCACCGCTGCCACCGAACCGCCAACCACCAACCTGCGCGCACCGGGTGAAAGTGTGTCCATAGGATTGTCCCAGGGCCAGAGTGCTAAAAGTCTAATCTAGCCCACTCAGGCGAACCATAAGGATTTCCACGCTCCGGTTGAAGATTTCCTCATCCGCTCTGAAAATCGCGCCGATTGCACAAACTTGGAGACAAAGATTCACCACTGTCCAACCTTTTTTGTCTAAGCGATGGAGCCGAGGATTTGATATGGGTGACGTGTAGAGCGGGTGGGACTACCCGCCCTACGTACCGTCAGTTTGCCGGCGTGGACTCCAGCGCGCGGATGTATTCGATGACTGACTCGCTCCAGCCATCGATGTGCGTCCACTTGCCGTAGCCGACACCGTTCTTGTAGCTGGCCACATTGATCACGTAGCCCGTTCCCTTCGGGGCGGGCACCGTGTCATGCGCCTGCTCGTCAGTGATCACGATCAAGCGGTCGTACTTCTGCTCGCGGTTCAGTTGCTCGACCGCCTTCCCGAGATAGGTACCGTTGTGGCGCTGCGACGCGTCAATGGCATCGCGCAGGGCGAAGCCATGCCGCGCCGGCACCTCAACCAGGCTGTCGGAGAAGCTGAACACCGCCACCTTCTCGCCGATCTCGCGCAGCAGAACGGCCAGTCCATAGGCGGCATCGGTGCGCTGCATCTCCGAACGGCGGGAGAGCGGCGCAGTCATCGAACCGGAGACGTCCACCAGGACAACCGTCTTGCCCGGCAGCTTCTCCCGCTCAGCCACTGACTTCAGCATTGCCTGTTCGAGCGCCTCCTCCCACTGCGGAGCGTAACGCGCCGCAGCCAGGAAGCGGAACGGCAGCACGCGGCCCGTGCTCATGTCGCGAAGAGCAGCCAGCACCAGCGACTCATCCACGCCGGCCTCACGCATGTTGCGCAGGTTGCGGAGCAGCGCCAGCGCCCCCAGCTTCTGCTCGCGGAGCAGCCGCTCCCAGGCCTCGCGCTGGTTAGCGCCTGAGCTGAGCGCCACCTCCCAGGTATCGGGAGTGGCAAGGCGTCCCCAGATCAGCTTCTTCCACACCCCAGCCTGGGCCGCATCGCGCGGCTTGGCGTGGCAGAGAAACAGCACGTCGCGCAGCTTGATCGGTCCGCCGCGATCGTACTTGGCCAGCTGATACTCGTCGAACTTGGGAAACGCCGCCGCCAGTCCCTTCTTCACCTGCCCGGAGAGCGGGACCCGCCCGTCCTTCCAGTAAATGGCGACAAATTCGGCGAGCTCGTCGGCGCGCTGGATCACGCGAGCGAGCGTCTCCGCCACCAGCGCGCGATGGGTCTTGTGCCGCGCCATCTCACGGAGCAGCGCGAGCGGAGCGTGCCGCAGCTTCATCTGCTCCCGCGCCTCGGTGGCAAGCGCCGCAACCTTCTCGGCCGCGACCTTCGGCACCAGCTCGGCGATGCGCCCGGCGATCTCGACTCCGTCCTCGTAGAACTGCGACTCCCAAAGCAGGCAGGCCAGCACCGAGCGCCGCAGCTGAAGCTCGGCAGAGATGTGGCGAGCGGGCGCGCCCTCATGGGTGCGGGGACCGAAGCTGAGGTTGAGTGTGTTGAGCTTGGCCATAGTGGGCCTCCCAGGTGTTAGTCGTTGTCGTCCGAACCGCTTCCGCGGTGAGGAGTCTGCTGTTGGAAATCCCGCCGGGGAACATTGCGACGACGGTATAGGTCCGATGCTCTACCCCTGAGCTACACGGCCGGGGCCGCGGCAGGAATCGAACCTGCGACTTTCGGATTACGAAGTAACCGTAGTCTTCACCACCGGCGAAATCTTATTCCATCGTGGAGACGCAATCGTCTTCTTCATCTGCCTGCTGCGCGGCAAACCTTTCTCCGAAGCCGATCGTCTTGCGACGCGGCTCGACGGGAATGATCAGCGCGATATCTTCCATCTGCTTTCGTGTAGGCAGATTCTTATTGAAGTAGTCCGTGCAGTCGCGGACCTTGAACGGCACACGCCGCATCGGTCCGAAGCAGCAAAAGCTTACTTCTTCGCTTTCGCGGTAGCCCTTCTGCACGTGCGACCAGTAGCAGCTGCGGCACAGCGACTGGCCGTCGGCGGGCTTGGTGAGCACGATTAGTTGTTGGTCGTCCATACAAGTGGCTTTCTATCGGCATAGGCCGAAGTTATGAGCTTAGAGTCAACGGCCGGGGAACACCCGAGAAGAGCCGACTCGAGGCGCGATATCTCCGGGTACCTTGTGCTTCGGGACTACGCCCCCGTCCCCAGAGCTCTGATCCTCGGCAGGGACGCCCGTCCCTGCGCGTCGTTCATAGGTGGCGAAGTATCTCTCCTCTTTCACCACCGGCCAAGACTGATTCTGCTAGTCCAAGAAAACGATGTCGCGCATTGCGAATGACAGGTGCTCGGTGTTGCTGAGTACTTCGTGCCAACCGTCCAACATCACCGTCTTGTGATCGGGATGTCTAACGCTCCCGCGGACAAAAACCTTAGGATTGCGTCGCATGACGCGCCAGTTTGACAGCCTACGCTCCTGATCTGACAGTGAGGCGTATTCTTTTTCCGTCAAACCATTCGGAACTGCCGAGCTGACGTACACCGTCTCCCCTCCGTGACGATAGAGTTCCTGACAGATGTGCGGCTTTCCTCCTCGGCTGCGAACCAGCGGCTCGTTAAACATGAGTTTCCAAGCTTCTACGCGCGTGTTGGGGGCTGGGACGAAAAACCATTCGCCCTGGCGAATGCGAGCGGCATTTCTACGTCGACTGCGCTCCTTCGAACGCAGCCCCTGCTCCCCGGTCTGCACGGCCTCCGGCTTCAGAACATGTATTGCATCTCTGACACGGCTAACCGGCGTAGCTTCAGGAATACCGGCGACAAACCAATGGCGTTCATCATGGCCCAGAAGGTAGCGGTGCTTCTCTGTGCCATTCCGGCTCATCAGCACCAGGTGCCGGTCTTTTGTTTGAACATCGAGCACGACTAGTTCTAGCGCAACCAAAGGATTGCGGGAGACGAGGAAGTACTCTCCCCGATTGTCTTCGCGAACATCCAGCGCGAGATCAGTGGGCACAGGCATTCTTGTGGACCGCCGGTGCTCAAGACCCGTGAACTTAACTCGCGCTCCCATCTTTTCAAAAGCGCGCTGCAAGACATCCATAACGACTTCCAATCTAAGGGCATTGGCCCGGTTTCAGTTGAGTTACACCCTGGGTTCTCTAGCGAGTTGCCCGCGACCTACAGGCATTCGCCGTAAAGCAAACGGTCAGGGAACATGCGGACACGGAAAGGGCTTGCGCCCCTGAGGATTTGAACCTCCCAGCCCGAAGGCTGTTTCACCTGAGAAGTATCCGTGGCCTTTCACCACTGACCCTGTGAAGATCCATGCGCAAAGGCATAGGACCGCAAGCGGTTTCTATCCTTCACCAGCAGCCCCGGCTCAGGATTGCAGCACGCTGCGCCCGCTCCGCTCACGCCGCGTAAGTCCATCAAGTTAGAGCTGGGGGAACGAGCGACAGCGGCCTGGGTTCGATTAAGAGTCGAAGGAACCGCGGTCTGCGCCACCCAGCAAAGTGGAGATTGCCCTCAGGCTGGTATGTACGCGCAATCGCGGACATAGCAATGCCTAAGTGCGTTGTAATTAGAAGTTAAGCTTTGCGGATCAGAATGCCGGAAGGACTACTTAGCGCAGTCGAAACGACGCCCTGACGCAATCTCGGCTTGTAAGTCGCCGTGATTGCCCGCTTAGCGATTTGTTGATGTGTTCTGCCAAATTGGGCGTCCTTTCGTAAGAAGTGATGTTTGAAGATGCCATGACTTTGTGATTTTCGCAAGAGGGAAATTTGAAAATCGACAAAGAAATGCGCGATTGCATTCTCGAACTCGCCTGCTCAAGCGGTTAGAGAGGCGCTGCAGGTAACCATCCGGACAGTGCCTTCCGTCATGTGAGGCGGCGCGAGGGTTCCGCTTACGATAGAGAGTGCGCCTCAGGCATCGGGGGAACTATGCCGTGGAAAGATGAATTGAAGAAGTGGAAGATCGACCGCATCATCAGCATCGCGACCCTGGTCACCTCGATCGCGGCATTGGTGCTGGTGCTGAAGAAACCTGCGCCGGTCGCGACGCCACAATCTCCCGCACAGGCCGCAGCCAACGCGCAGTCGTTTCAGGAGAAGCTCTCCCAGCTCGACAGCAGGCCTTCTCAGCCAGCCGTCGATACTCCGCAGCCCGACGAGGCCAGTACCGCCTATCCGAGTGCAGCCGCGCCCACGCCGGCCGAAGTGCACATCACCTCCGACGAAGTCAGCGCCGCACTAGCGCAAGCAGCCGGAGCCTTGCCCGCAGCCGCCCAGCAACTCGGTCCTAATACCGATCTCGGAGGCGCCGCGCCCAACATTCTCGATCAACAGGTGAGCTTCGACGGCGACCAGGTGCACGGCCAGTTTCTGACCAACATCGCCGGCAAGGACGTCTGGGTCACAGTTGCCGGGCATCTTGGCTCAAAGGACGGCTACGCCACATTCGATCCCACAGAATTCAAGGTCGGTGACCTCAACATTCCGGTGTCGCTGGTTAACGACGCCCTACAAAAGCGGCTCGGCGAACAGCGCGATCGATTGAAGCTTCCCGATAACGTCGGCGGAATGAAGATCGAGAACGGCCAGCTGGTGTTGACTCAAAAATAGCCCCGGCATCTTCAAAGACCGCACTACTAACGACGTTCCGCCCCCAAAAGCCAACAAATCCAAACTCCAACTGACGTGACCGCCATCACGGCGGCCCGGGCGAGATTTTTGTTTTGATGGAGTGCGAACTGCAAATCGAGCGCAAAGTTCGCCAATCGTGAAGGACTCCGTTATGAGCAGGCAGAAACAGGCGCGAATCCTGTGCACAACTCTTTTCGGCATAGCCGCCGCCGGAGCGGTTTACGCTCTGTGCGTGCGCCCCTGGCATCTTCGTTGGGGCATCACCGACGGCGAACTTTCAGCCAACTATGCCGGCGACGACCTGCTTCCCGACCAGCGAGGCGGCGTCACCCGGGCCATCACCATCAACGCTTCGCCCCAGCAAATCTGGCCGTGGCTCATGCAGATCGGCCAGGACCGCAGCGGATTTTACAGCTACTCCCAGCTCGAAAATCTGGTCGGCTGCGACATGCCCAAGGTGGAGCGCATCGTGCCTGAATGGCATGACCGCGTAGTGGGAGAAAAAGTCTGGTTCGCCACTCCCCGGCATTATCACGCGACCGCTTACATGATCGCCGCCGTGGTTGAACCCGACCGCAGTTTGGTGCTGGCTTCGCCGAAAGATTGGGAGAGAATTCAGGCCGGTGGCCGCGCCCAGGAGGGTACCTGGAGCTTCTTCTTCGTCCTGCCGCTAACGGTCAAACCCGGCTGATCGCCCGCCTGCGCTGGACCAAACCTTCGGGAGTGCTGGCCAAGATGGTGAACTTCGGTTTCTGGGAACCCGCCCATTTTGTGATGGAGCGCAAAATGTTGACTCACATCAAGGAACTGGCGGAGCACGACGGGCAGACGAAGAGCGCCGCGTAGATCTTCATCGGCCGAAGCAATCAACTCGCTCAAATGGCATAGGCGCCATGAACTTTGGGTTCGTGGCGCCTATGCTTGCAGCAACCTTAGTTCTTGCTACTGTCCTCTCGCCGGTGATCCCGCCATGGCTTGCACGGTTTGTCCGTTCACCGTCATCTCGCCCAGCAGTTGCTGGTCTTGATTTTCCAGCGTGCTGGGCAACTTGGCATAGGAGAGCGACTCGGCGGAACTCTGCCCGTCGGTGATGATGTACTGAATGAACGCCTTCACTGCCCCGCGCTTATTGGCATCGTTTCCATCTTTCGGAACCAGCAGGAAGGTGAGACCGCAAATGGGATAGGCATCAGCCGCGGATGCCGGAGGGTCGACGATCGGGTTGCGCACATCCTTTGCCAGTTCGTCATGGAATGCGTCGATGGCTGCCGTGGTTCCCGCCGCGCTCGGGGCCACCCAGTTCCCGGCCTGATTGTGAATGCTCGCCACTGGAAGGTTGTTCTGCGTAGCGTAGGTCAGTTCGACATAGCCTATAGTTCCGGGGCTCTGCTTTACGATTCCAGTCACCCCTTCGCTACCCTTGCCGCCCAGTCCGACCGGCCATTTCACAGAAATCCCCTTACCGACCTTGCTCGACCACGCGGGGCTCACCTTATTCAGATAGGTGGTGAAAATGTTGGTGGTGCCGCTGCCATCGGAACGGTGCGCAACCAGAATTGCGCTCTTCGGCAGATTTACGCCGGGGTTGTCCTTTTTCAATGAAGGATCCTGCCAGCTCTTGATCGTGCCAAGGTAAATTCCTGCGAGGCTGGCGGCACTGAGTTGCAGCGGCTTTTTCAGGTCTGGCAGGTTGTAGGTGATGCACACCGGCCCGGCGCTCTCCGGAATCTGAATCACCGCCGGCATATCTTTCAGTTGCTGATCATCAAGCGCAGCGTCACTGGCGCCGAAATCGACCAGGCCCTTCTTCAGTTGCTGAATACCGCCGCCGCTGCCAATAGACTGGTAGTTGATCTGCACTGTGGGATGGCTACCCTGAAAGCCGCTGATCCAGCGAGTCATTATGGGATAAATAAACGTGCTGCCGGCGCCGATTACCGGCGTATTTCCCTGCTCAGCCGTGCTGCTCGGTTTGCCGCCGTTACATGCCGTGGTCGCCGCAATGAACATTGCCGCGATTGCGACAAACGCCGAGGAGGCGCGATTCTGAAGACGCATAAGCTTCATCCTTTCCTGCCGCATGAGGCGGCACCCACATCAGAGGGTATTGCTCGCTAAGTTAATTTTCATGTATCGGTACACGATCTAATGTTAAAAGTTGGTGAAAACCGGAGAATCGGCTTCCATTTGGCCCCAAAGAATCGGCCCCAAACTAATCCTCATTTGCCGCGCCTTCTCTTCCATTGCTATAGTTTAGGCATCAGGTAAGTGGCTGATCGTTGAATCAAATGTACCGCGACTTCCATGCCGTTGACCGCTGGACCCGCAAGGAGGTCCATTGCATCTACCAGGCCCTGATTGTAGCCATCGCCACCCGCCACGCAGACGCCGTGGATATTAAGTTTCTGGTGGACGGGCGCAGCGTCTGGGTCGCTCTTCCCCATCCCGGATGGGTCGAGTACGGTAAACGCACCGGCAAGATTATTACCGATCCCCTGGCCATCGAAATCGCCGGGCATTATCTGAGAACCGCTCTGGAATCCGGCGAAGGCGTAGGCCGCGATATGTATTCGCTCACTGTGGGCGAGATGCTCAGCCATCTCGATGCCGTCGTGGCTGAGTCCGAAACTGCCGTGGCGGGCTGAACTGACTACCGATTCAGGCATATTTAACCCGGCAAATCCAACTCGGGCCGTCCAACTCGCGACCGGGTTGGAAGCGGAAGTGCGACAGGTGTAAAGTAGCACCGTCCTCAATCGACTCAGACTTCAGACCAACATAGGAGGGACACCCGTGTCCTACCGCGTCCTCAGATGTGCGGCAGTCTTCCTTTTCTGCATGCTCGGTGTTTTGCTTGCCGCCGCGCAACAGGCCAAGCTCGGAGTGCTCACTTCCAGCGAACTGAAACAGGCAGTCCCCTCGGTTTACTTCTTCCGCGGGCAGTCAGCCACGGTGCAAGTCCGTAATTCTGGAGGCATCCGCCTCGACGGTGGCAAGTTGGTCCTGGCTGCATTGGTGGACACTTCCGGCTATTCCGCCGATGTCTCGGCCAAATACCAGGGTCTTCTCATTACCGAGGTCAAACTGAATTTCGAAGACTCCGCACTGAATCCCGGCCAGTATGGGTTCGGCTTTAAGGATGGCAAATTCCTGGTAATGGATGTGGGCGCCAATGATCTGTTCAGCCTATCTACCAAGACCGATGACGCTCTGAAACGTCCAGTGCCCCTCAAAGTGGTCGAAGAAGGTGGAGAGTATCGTCTGTATGCGGGGAAAAAGTGGGTCGCGCTCAAGCCTGAATAGGCAGAGTCCCGCAGAACATTTCGTAGAATCGTTCGAAGACTGGAATCGGGCCGCGTTCTCATGAACGCCGCCCGATATATTCCTGAAACAGCCGGACCCGCCCGTCTCAGTTCCAGAACTTGAACTCCGGCCATGCTTCCGGTAGCGGTTGCTTCAGATCGCGGCACACCAGAATCGTATAGTGCTCCCATCCCATGCCGTAATAGGGATCGTTCACCGGCCCCGGCTCGACGCTGCCACACCATTTCTTCGCGCTCTTCTCACTCCATTCCAGCAGGATGAGGCTCTCTCCTGTGTACTGTCTCGGGCCCCAGTAGTAGTAATTCTGGTGTCCGCTGATGGCCTTGGGCAGCCCGTACTTTGGACCGAAGAAATCAATCGCGCCGGCTCCGCCGTAGTTTCCTGCGAGAATGCCGGTCTTGGCCCGTTGCTTTGGAGGCAGCGAGTCGTAAACCTCGGCCACCTTCTTCACCATCTCTTCCCATCCGAACTCGTCCGCGAAATACTGCGGCAGAATGCTCTTCATGCCGGTCTCGGTGCGCTCCACGTGGCCTCCCATCACCTCGATGTAGGGCACGACCTTGTCCGGAGGAAGGATAGGCAGCACAATCGGTGCCGACGAAATCCCTGCCCCCAGCACTGTGAGAGGCAGCGCATACCGCAGCCATCGCACGCGCAATGCAGTCAGTAACTCCCAGAACACTCCTCCAGCCGCGAACAGAATGGGATAAATTGGTGCGACGTAATAATCCTTGCCCTTCAGCGCCATCATTGCCCCAAGAAACACAACATAAGTGAAACCCAGAAAGCGGTAGCCCTTGCCGTCGCGATGAAACAGTAGGAATGCCAGCCCCGCCACCCAAACCAGCGCGGTAAAGGGATTCAGCATCATCATCTGCTGCAACAGGAACGGGCCCGGTGGAAGTTCTACGTTTTTGTGGGTGGCTTTCACATTGTGCAGGTCTTCCAGCGTGGGAAAGTGGTGCTGATATTGCCACAGCACATTGGGCAGCGCGATCAGAAACGCAATCCCCGCCGCAATCCAGAACCATTTGCTGCGCAATACCCGGCGCTGCGGGCTCAGCAGCAACCCCGCCACCAGCGCGCCAATGAAGAAGACGGTGGAATGCTTGTTCTCCAGCCCCAGCCCGAGAAAGACCCCGCACCAGATCAGCAGCTGTGGCCGTTCCCGCTGCAACGCCAGCAACAGGAAATAAACACACCCCATCCAGAACACCGGCTCCAGAGGATTCATCGACAGCCGGTCACCGTTAGCGAGTGCTACCGGAGTCACCAGAATTGACGTGCAAGCCAGCAGTATGGACCAGCGCCTCCCGCCGAGCTCCCTCGTGATCAAGCCGGTGAGCAGCACTTCCGTCGCAAACGCCAGCGCAGGCAGCACGCGAATGGCGTGAAGCGAGTCGCCGATTACCATCCGGCTCAGGTGGGTGAGCCATGCGATCAGAGGAGCGAAATCAACGTAGCCAAAGGCGAGATGATCGCTGGCGGCAAGGAAGTAGAGCTCATCGCGGAAATAGCCGTAGCGGCCGTTCGTCAACATCTCGACCAGAATGGCCGCTGCAGCCAGCATCCACGCTACCCAGATGCCGTCGCGCCAGCCATTTGGCTCATTTTTCATGCGATGACTCCAGCTCTGCGGATTGCGTCGCGAAAGTGTATCAAAGTCATTGGCCGCTTTCGGCGCGTCACAGCGCGGGCGCGGCTCGCCATTGACTAGCACCTTTGCCGCGTGTAGCCTTCGTCCCGCCTTTGACCTCATTGCCTGAATGGAGGATTCATGGTCCCTCTGACCGCCTTGTGGCTCCCCATCGTGCTTTCGGCTGTGATCGTGTTCATAGCCAGTTCGCTGCTTCACATGGTGCTGCCTTTTCACAAGAGTGACTACCGTAAGCTTCCCGACGAAGAGAAAGTGCAGGATGTTTTGCGGTCCGCTGGGGTGACCCAGGGCCCGGTCTATCATTTTCCGCACACCACTCATCAGGAAATGAAAACACCGGCGGCGGTGGAGAAGTTCAAACGCGGACCTGTCGGCCTGCTGACCATCTTTCCCAGCGGTGCTCCCTCCATGGGGAAATACCTTGGGCTATGGTTCGTTTATTGCCTGCTGGTCGGTATCTTCGTCGCTTACTTGACCGGACGCACGCTGGCCCCCGGCACTGACTACTTGCAAGTGTTTCGGATCGCCGGAACCGCTGCTTTCCTGGGATACGCATTCGGACAGATGCAGGACCTGATCTGGAAAGGACAAACCTGGGGTGTGACCTTGAAGCATGTTTTCGATGGCCTCGTCTATGCCCTGCTCACGGCGGGAATTTCGGATGGCTGTGGCCGAGGTAAAGCAATGGTCCAGGAACGAATCAGGCGGCGTGGTCGTTTCCGGCTCCGCCGCAAGTTCTGGCCACAATCGAGCGAGCATGAGAGATTTCTAATTCGGTTTGCGATTCTTACCGTCAGCGAGGAACCGCAGCATCGCCTGATCGGCGGCCGAGCGGCATTTCTTGAGGAACGCGGCTTCCGGACTAATCACCACGTCCGGTGCAGTCCTTTGCCGGATGCTCTGGCGAAGCTGATCCCCGGCCTCGCTTTCGTTGGTCATCACCTGCATGTAAAACCACAGGAAATGGCGCATCTGGTCCACAGCTGATTTCAGCATCTGCAAGGCTTCCATTTCCGGCAACTGAGAGAGTTCTTCCATCAGTTCAGGATTGCTGGGAGCTTCCATGGCGGCGCAATTGAGCTCCTGTTGAATGAAGCGCAGATCTTCAGTCACGCGCAGAACGCGCAGGTGAATATCGTCCAGATATTCGTCTCTTTCCATGGGCCCTCGGTCCTCTTGGGGAATAGAAGACACTTCACCATCTCACCCCCATGGAGGAGCGAACAGATGTCCCATGTGCATGCGCTTTGGTAATTCTGCGGATTACTTTGGTACGCCGGACTCCGCTCCGGAAGCGGAGTTGAGCCTATTTCGGATACTCGTTCTTTCACCACGGCGCCGCCCTTCATCACAAATTTCACATGCTGCAGGGTAGTAATGTCCTGCAAAGGATCGCCGTCCACCGCAATCAGGTCGGCCCACTTGCCCGGTTCTACACTGCCCACCTTGTCGGACCATCCCAGCAGATCGGCGGCGTTGACGGTGGCGGTTCGGATGGCATCCGCCGGCGTCATGCCCAAACGCACATACACTGCGAGTTCATGGGCATTGAGGCCGTGGGGGTAAACCGCGGCATCCGTTCCGAGCGCCACTTTGACTCCACTGGCAAAGGCGTGGCCCAGGTTCTTGTGGACGATGGGAATGATGTCACGCATCTTCCTGGCATACATTTCCGGCATGCCAATGTTCTGCATGTTTTCGCTCAGCCAGTCAGAGAGGTAGAGCGTGGGCACCAGGTATGTGCCGTTCTTTTTCATCTCGGCGATGGCGGCATCGTCGATGTAAGAGCCATGCTCCACCGAATCCACTCCGGCCTCTGACGCCCAGAGAATGCCTTGTGCTCCGTGAGCGTGGGCGGCGACTTTGCGGCCCAGCCGGTGGGCATCGGTCACGATGGCTTTCATTTCTTCGAGAGTGTATTGCGAAGCCTGGGGGTCGTCTCCCTTCGAAAGCACGCCGCCGGTAGCGCAGATCTTTATGAGATCGGCCCCGTATTTGATGGTTTCGCGGACCTTGTGCTGCACCGCTTCCACTCCGTCGGCCACGCCTTCCTCGGAGACGTGATACTCGTAGGGCAGCAGATTGTTGTCGCAATGTCCTCCGGTAATGCCCAGTGGCGGCCCGCTGACCAGCATGCGCGGGCCCGGAACATCGCCGGCGTTGATGGCATCCCGCAAAGCGACATCGCTGTAGCCGCTGGCGCCCACGTTGCGCACTGTGGTGAAACCGGCTTCCAGGGTGATGCGCGCGTTCTTTGCCCCGGTCAGGGTCTGTCTTGGAATCGAGATGCCGAGCTCCTGGTAGCCGAAGCTAGGATCGAAGGTCAGGTGCGTGTGCACGTCAATCAGGCCCGGAAGCACCGTAGCCTGGGGCAGATCGATTACCGTGTCGCCAGGCGCGCTCTTCGTTTCGGCGCTCGGCCCGATACTCACGATCTTTCCATTCTCGATCGCCACCGCATAGCCGGTCAGCAGCTTTCCGCTCTTCACGTCCAGCAACTTGCCCGCCCTGACAACGATTCGGTTGTTGGCACTTGCAGCCGGAGCTTGGCGAGCGGCGCTGTGAAGCAGAGCGAACACGGTGACGATTGTGGCAAGCAGCAACTGCCTGGCAGTTTTGTTCATAAGCTCCTTTGGAAATGGCATCAGCGGAATTGACCCGAGCCGCGCCTGCCGAAGAAAAGCACCTAAAGATATAGGGGTCTTGGGGTGCAGTCAAAGTTTTTGAGGCGCTCTCGTCACTTCCAATGCCAGCCACCCCGCATGCCTCTTCAGCCAAGCATCGGAAGGGGTCCCGCAGCCTTGTGCCGATCTCCCGCCCAGGAGAATGGCTATGCCGAACTTCATTCGGGTGACTCCGTTCATGCACGTGCAGGACATTGAGCAGGCGCTCGACTTCTTCACTCGCATCCTGGGATTTGCCATCGGATTTCGTGCGGGCAATTATGCATATGTCTATCGCGAGACGGCGGCATTTCGCATTCTGGAGCAGCGCGGCCCGGAGGGCGCTCCGCCCGGCAACCGCCGTTTTGCATACTACGTCGATGTGAGGGATGTGGATGGACTGTACGCGGAACTCAAGCCCAAGCTGGACACTCTCGCCAAAGGCGACGTCCTTGGTCCGCTGAACCAGGAATATGGCCAACGCGAGCTATTGGTGCTTGCGCCTGATGGGAACGTACTTGCATTCGGGCAGACAATTGCAGGCGAGTGAAGTTGTCGAGCAAGTGTGCTGAGAGACTATCGGGAAGAAGCGCGGCTTGGCCTGAAGTTCCATCGGCCATCGAGTCCCCATTCCTGCCCCGCATCTGCCACAAAGAATATGACGAACAGCATGAGGAGTGGCAGATGGTCGAGTTCCGCGCCAAAGTAGCGCCAGATGGGAGCGTCTGGTCCCGGCGCCCACCAAGTCACCAGCATCAGGTTGATCATGTGCAGAATGCCTACGACCGAGGCCGGTCTGACCCAGACTCCCAGCAGAAGGCAGACCCCGATAAAGAGCTCGATCAAACCCACCAGATATCCGAAGAATGCCGGGTGGGGCAGCACCAGGTCCGACAGGACGGGCTGGTAAAATCCCACTGCTCCGTTCTGAATAAAGCTCTGGACGTACTGCTGAAAACCGCCCTGCACAAAACCCGGGCTGAAAATCTTGTACTGGCCGAACAGCAGAAAAAAACACGCCGTGGCAATCCGCACCACAGCGATGGTTTTGGGAAGGGATATGGAAAGTCTCGGCATTAGGTGGCAGCCTCAGCCCGGCGAAATCGCTCGCCCCTAGAGAGAGTGAAGACAGAGTGAGACTACTCTACCGGAACCAATCCGCAATGCAATTGGCAGGCGGGATTCCGGGCGTTTGCCCTAGCCTCCCGGCCCGTCGTTGGCGACGTACTGTTCGAGCGAGTCCAGTTCCTGGCTGAGGTCGTCGATTCTCCACTGCAGCAAGTCGCGGATGGAGAGCATGCCCAGCAGTTTGCCGCTGCTGTCGATGACCGGCAGGTGGCGGAAGTGACGTTCGACCATCGTGGCCAACGCCTCCCCTGCGCTGGTATCGGGAGTTGCCAGTTCAACCGCACTGGTCATGGTGTCGCGCAGCAGTGTTTTTTCCGGGTCGACGCTGCTGAGCGCAAGTTTGCGCAGCACGTCGCGTTCGGTGAAGATTCCGGCGATGCGCTTTTCGCTGTCCACTACCGCGACTGCGCCCACGCGCCGCGCCAGCATCAGCCGGATTGCGTCGGCGGCGCTGGCTTCCGGGCCGATACTGGCGGGGTCCCGGTCACACAGATCCAAAACGCTCATACACACCTCCCACGAGTTTTGCCTCAACCGGGAAGCATCCCGCGGACCAGCGAGGGTTCGCAGGAGATTGGCATTATGAACCAGGCGGGGCGGCTGTCAAGAGGAAACCTCTCCATCCGCACAGCCGACCGGCCCAGGCTGGGAAAGGGGACCACTACGGACTGATTTTCTGAGCAATCGGCTGAGGCTATTTGAAGTCGTTCTTGTAAACCTTGCCGTCCTTCATCACGAACTGCATGTTTTCCAGTGCAGTCACATCGCGCAGAGGATCGCCGGCAAGCGCCACAACATCGGCGTAGGCGCCGGAAGCGACGACTCCAATTTCTCCCTGGGCTTCGAGCATGTCCGCGGCGCGCGAGGTTGCGCTCTTGATGGCATCCATGGGAGACATGCCGAGCGCGACCATGCGTGGAAATTCCTGGGCAATGGAATCAGTCCAGGGAATGCCGCCCATGTCGGTCCCGAAAACTATCTTCACTCCGGCTTTCAGCGCTTTCTTAAATGACTCCGAATGAAGCGAGGCTCGCAGCCGGTCGCGTTTTCCCTCCGGAGTATTCTCCGGAGCCCAGTCGTAGTAATAGACGCTCAGTGTGGGGCAGTACCAGGTACCCTGCTTCACCATCTGGGCAATCTGCGCATCGGTGATGTCGAGGCCGTGCTCAATCGAGTCGCAGCCCCCGTCGAGAGCCCGCTGCAGTCCGATTCCTCCATAGGAGTGGCAGGCCACTTTGCGGCCCCAGCCATGGGTTTCGTCCACGATCGCCTTTAATTCCTCGAAGGTGAGCGTAGGCTGCGACACCAGTTCGCCGTGCTTGCCGACCCACGAACGGTGGGTCATGTAGACCTTGATCCAATCGGCGCCATGGTCCAGTTGTTCCCGGGCGGCCTTTCGAGCTTCCACCGGGCCATCGATGATCTGCACTCCCTTCGGCATCACCAGCTCGGGAGCATAGCCTTCCAGCGGATATCCGCCGGTGGTTGAGATCGCCCGGGTCGCGACGAACATGCGGGGACCGGGGATCGATCCGTCTTCAATGGCTTCTTTGATCCCGACATCCCCGTAACCCGCGCCTTCGGTTTCAACATCGCGAAGCGTGGTGAAGCCCTGCTCCAGCGCACGGCGTGCCGCTACGGTCGCTCGCGCCGCCCGGTAGGCCAGCGGATATTTCAGGATATTGACGTCATACCCGCCCTGGGCTGGGTCTTCGCCTTGCAGGAAGATGTGAGTGTGCGAATCGATCAATCCGGGGAGCACTGTCTTCTGCGATAGGTCAATCACATTCGCGCCGGCTGGCATCTTCGCGCTGGCGGCATCCGAAACGCTCTCGATCCGGTTGCCGCGAATGACGATGATCTGATTGTGGCGCGGCGTATCGGAAGTGCCATCAATCAGCGTCCCCGCGCGGATGACCGTCACTGCCTGCACATTGGCCGCTGGTGCGTTCAGCGCTTTCTCCTGGGCGGCGATCAACGCAGCACTAGCAAGTATGAACAGCAAAATACGGCGAGGCTTCATGGATCCCCCGTAGAGTTAAGAACAGCGAACTTCCAAACGTTTACTGGTGAGCGCGCCATTCTAACTCTGTCAGCCTCCAATTACCGCATCGGCTTCGATCTCGATTAGCATTTCCGGCGAGACCAGGCCGGCGACGCCGACCATGGTAGCGGCAGGACGAATGTCGCGAAAGAATTCCCCGTGGGCTCGTCCTACTTTTTCCCAGTCAGCGATATTGGTGAGAAACATGCGCGTGCGCACCACGTCTTTCAGACTGGCCCCGGCCTTCTGAAGCGCCGAGTCGATGTTCTGCAGCGTCTGTATGGTTTGGGCATAGACATCGCCAACGCCAACAATCCTGCCGTCCGTGCCCGTGGCCGTGGTGCCTGCCACGTGCACGGCTGAGCCGACCTTGACTGCACGGGAGTACCCGACCACCGGTTCCCAGGGAACGCCGCTGGAGATGTTTTGCCGCTGCATGAAATTCCTCCGTGTGCCGATGAATGTAGTTGTGCCGAAAGGGTTGCATCACTTGCGCATTAGCAGCCGAGCACTGCGGGTGCCAATAGCGCGCGCGTGAAACCTTCTCGCCGCTCAAGTGTTCTAACAACTAGCACAGCAGTGCCATGGAGAGCCACTATTAGTCACTTGTATCGGTGGACAAGCTGCGATACATATGCGGGCACTGTGTGGAGGTGAGATCCCGCGCCGCGCGCGGGTGACTGGGGGCCCTGGACATGATTTCAGAATCGCATCCGTTGCAGCAGTTGTTTGTCGAACTGGTCGGCCGGCATTACGCCGAAGAAATTGGCATCCGCGATCCACAGGTGGTGAACTATGTGGCTCACCTGCTGGCGGAATTCTGTGATGTCGAGCAGCTCTTCAAAGTCCACAATGAGGCCGGCAAACCGGTTACTGATGTGGGCGAGATGCTGGTCGAGTCGAATCCCATCTATGGTCCGGCGCCTTCCTTCGACCGCGAGCGGCAGGTGCGCAAGCACATCGGCGATTACACGCTGTTCTTCGCCGGAATGTTTCCCGAGAGCATCAATCACTTCCGGCTGCGTCGCGCCCGCGCTCGAGAACTTTGTGGACTGGATGAAGGCCGGCAAAGAAAGCTATTACATCGTCTCAAAGTTCGAATACTTCGAGTACGCGAAAGTGGCGCCGATGTTCGCCAATCTTTCGCAGCACTTCGAGCAGTGTGTGTATGGACTGAACCAGGTGAAGAACGATCTGCAGGAGATGCAGCACCCGATCGTCAGCCGGGCCAATGAACTCTTGATGTAGCCGACTGCAGGTTCTGCCATTGTTCAAGCCTTGGCATAAAAACTCAGGGACGCGTCTCCCTGCTCCAGCTTGCGATAGCGGTGCAAGCCGCCCCACCCTCGCCGGGATCGAATTTCTTGTGATGTTCCGCAATCACCAGACCGGTCGGACGAACCAGCTTCGATTTCGAGAGCGATTGCAGCACTTTCCGGTAAGCATCTTCCTTTTGATACGGCGGGTCTAGAAACACAAAGTCGGCGACAATCCCTCGCGATTCGAACTCGGCAAGGGCTCGCCCAGCGTCCTGTCTCACCACCTCGAAGCTATTCTTAATGCCCAGAGCGGAGAGGTTGGTCTTTACCAGGTCCACGGCTGGGGCTGCAGAATCCACGAAGTAGACCTTCTCCGCTCCCCGGCTCAGGGCTTCAATGCCCACTGCACCGGTGCCCGCAAAAAGATCAAGCCACACAGTCCCCTCAAGCGTAGAAGGATCTCCGCCGCAGAGTACGTTAAACAAGCTTTCGCGCAGACGGTCCGCTGTAGGACGAATCTCCATTCCGCGCATCGAGCGCAGGGGGCGGCTGCGATATTTTCCGGCAATCACTCTCATCGCGTAGACCTGGCGCCTCTAACCACCTGCTTGCAGTTGGGGTCTGTCACGGATGGCAAAACCGCAGTGTGCCACCTTCGTACTCACATTCCGCAACTCCCGCACCCACGGCGGCGTCTAACTATATAGAATGGATGTGTTGCTGGGGGCGCGCAATTCCTGATGAGAAGCTGGTCGATACCGGCAGGGCGTATTTTCGGAGTCGAGCTTCGTATCCACCTGACCTTCCTGTTTCTGCTGCTGTTCGTCTGGTTTACGGATTCCGCCACCCGCGGGGCCGCAGCAGCCGGTCCACGCGGGCTCGCATTGGTCGGAATTATCTTCGGCTCGGTTGTGCTGCATGAACTGGGCCACGCACTGGTCAGCCTGCAGGCTGGAGTACCGGCGAAAGCCGTGATCCTGCTGCCTATCGGCGGGGTCACCCTGCTCGACGAAAGCCGCCAATCGCTGCGGCCGCCCATCGAAAGCTGGAAACGCGACCTTCGCATCGCGGCTGCCGGCCCGGCGGTGAGCTTTCTGATTGCCTTCGCGGCTGCCGGCATTCTGATGGGAGTGGCGCCCGCGATCAATGTTTGGCACAAGCCCTATGTCAGCTCGGCTAACCTGCCGCGCAGCTTTGTGTTGTGCAATCTGTTCCTGGGGTTATTCAATCTGCTGCCGGCCTATCCTCTGGACGGTGGCCGCGTACTGCGCGGCTATTTTGCCCGCACCATGGACCCGGTCCGCGCCACCCGGCGCGCCGTTTCCATCGGCCAGACCTTTGCAACTCTGCTCATGCTAGTGGGCTTGCTCTCGAATGTATGGCTGACCATGGTAGGTTTCTTCCTCTTTGTGGCCGCGCAACTTGAGGAGCGCTCCGCGGTCTTCCAGGCGGTGCTGGAGACGGTTCGCCTGGAAGATGTGATGCTCACCGATTTCGCCACCCTCTCCCCAGCCGACACGCTGGAAGATGCCATCGAAAAAGCCGTCCATTCCCTGCAGGACGATTTTCCCGTCATCCGCGGCAGCGATATGGTAGGGGTGGTTTCGAAGCAGAAGATCCTGCAAGCCCTACGGGCCGAAGGCAATGGTTATGTCCAAGCAGTCATGAACCGGATCTTTGAAGTAGCCCAGAAGAAAGAATCGCTGGCGTCAGCCTTTCGCAAGCTGACTTCGCGCAATCTCAGCATTATTCCGATAGTGGAAGATCAGCGCCTGGTAGGAATCGTGACCCTGCAGAACCTCATGCACTCCATGACACTTCTGGCGGAGAGCCGGAAGCTGCGCCGGCAGACCTTGGACAACTGATCCGCCGTCCTGCAATTCAAGAACTCTTCTTACCAGTAAGTTCTCTAGAAACTAAAGACGACGCCGACCGCAGGCTCTGCCAGATGTCCTGACGCACTGGTGGTGAGAGTGCTGAAGTTATAGTACGGAGCCCGGTAAAACAACCCGCGATACTGCAGCCTCACCGAAATCGCCTTGTAGGCGTGATAATCCACGCCGAGACCGTAGAGAATGGCCGGTTCTACCTGCCGCTTCGCGCCAAAGAGGAACGGAGTCGTGAAGATAAAAGTCTGCTCGGGGCTGAAAACCAGGACTCCACCGCCTCCCAGAACGAAGGGATGAAATTTTCCGCGTTGCATGAAGCTGTAAACGACATCTCCGCTGAACTCCGTGACCGCGCCCTGTACGCGGTATTCGAACGGCGGGCTGTTGTATTTCTGGGAGTTCTTGAAGCGCCCCCAATTGCCTTCCAGCGCGACTTTCGGCGCGATCCAGAGCCGCACCGATCCTAGCGCTCCCCCGGCGGTCGTGGGTTTCAGGGTGACGCCGTTGCCTTCCGAAGTCTTGCTGAAGGCTGCCACGCCGCTCAGGCTGGCATCGAAGCGGTGTTCCTGGGCACCGGCAATAGATGAAAACAGCAGCATGCACAGGACTGCTACGCCTGCTCGTCTAAGCATCAGGCTTCCTCGTTGGCTTTCCCTGGAAGATCAGTTGAGTTCGAGATCGAGCGCATCGCACGCGATCATAGCAGGCGCACAGCCCTGGCCTCTTCGATGGCCGGCACTTTCTTGAGTTCCGCCAGAACCTTCTCCGGCACTCGGCCATCCACATGAACCACGGCAATCGCCTCTGCCGATTTCTCCACCTCAGCCCCCGGAGTGCGGCGGCCCAGCGAGAAGTTGGCAATATTGATTTGATGCTCGCCGAGGATGGTTCCGACACGTCCAATTACTCCCGGGACGTCCCGATTTCGCATGTAGATCAGGTCGCGCTCCAGCGGAGCTTCTACCTCAATGCCGTCCACGTGCAGCATGCGAGGATGCCCGTGCAGCACCGTGCCTTTGACCAGGTGCTCTTCTTTTGAGGTCTTCAGCAGGATGGAAAGGCTGCTATCGGTCACCGCCGAGCTCTTCATCTTGCAGGACTCGTGCACCTGGACCCCGCGTGACGAAGCCATGGCCGCGGCATTCACCAGGTTGGCCTTTTCCTCCAGCCCCTCGTTCAGAATGCCCTTGATCGCCGCATTCCGGATCAGTTCGGTTTTCCACTCGCACATCTGGCCGCTGTACCGAAGCGAGATCTCCTGCCGCGTCCCGTCACTCACCTGGGCCAGAAATGCCCCTAAGCGCTCCGCCAGAACGATGTAAGGCTGGAGTTTCAAATACTCATCATGTGAAACCGACGGCACATTGACGGCATTTTGAATCACGCCCTCTTTCAGATAGTCCTTTACCTGCTGGGCGATCTGCACGCCGACCGCTTCCTGGGCCTCTTTGGTCGATCCGCCGATATGCGGCGTGAGAATGACGTTGTCCATCTCCGTGAGCGGAGAATTCTTCAGCGGCTCCTCCATGAATACGTCGAGGGCCGCTCCCGCCACCCGCCCCTGCTTCAACGCGTCGGAGAGGGCGGCTTCATCCACCAGCTCGCCGCGTGCGCAATTCACCAGCCGGACGCCCTTTTTCATCTTCTGCAGGGACTCGGCGTTGATCATGCCTTGGGTCTGCGGAGTCAGGCCGACGTGCAGGGTCAGGTAGTCGGCGGCGGCGTAAACCTCCTCCAGCGTTCCCAGTCGGATGTTCTGCTCTTTGGCCACGGACGTTGAAACGAAGGGATCGTGGGCCATGATCTCCATACCGAACACCCGTCCGCGACGTGCGACCTCCATGCCGATCCGGCCCAGGCCGACGATGCCCAGGGTCTTGCCGCGCAACTCGGTGCCCTGCAGCGACTTCTTTTCCCATTTGCCGGCGTGCATCAGGGCGTCAGCCCGGCAAAGCTGCCGCGCCATCGCCAGCATCACGCCGATAGTCTGCTCGGCGACCGCGACGGCGTTCGCCCCAGGCGTGTTCATCACCGCGATGCCTTTGCGCGTGGCAGCATCGAGGTCGATGTTGTCCACCCCTACGCCGGCCCGTCCGATCACCCGCAGCTTCTTCGCGCTTTCCAGCAGCTTGGCATCGACCTGCACCGCTGAACGAACCAACAGAGCATCGGCGGATTCCAGTTGCGCCGGCAGATTTCCATCAATCTGTTCAGGAGTGACCACCGTCCAGTCCGGCTCGCGTAGCAAGTCCACGGCCGAAGCAGACATCTTTTCAGCGACGACAATTTTCATGAATTCCGTCTCGTTCCTTGGGATCAAAATGGTTTGTGGTGTTCAGCCCGCTGGGCTGGGCCGCTGGTCGTCCAACCCTACTTGCCGGCGGCGACGGCGTCCTCGCGCAGACTCCGCGCATAGACTTCCTGTGCCGCCCGGACTGCGCTGCCGTATTCGACCGTCTTGCCGGTGACTGAAGCCATCACGTGCTCGAGCGCCGCCAGAATGCCGATGGTGTCGAGATAATCGTAGTAGCCGATGTGGGCGATGCGGAACAGCTTGCCCTTCATCTCTCCCTGGCCATTGGCGACCACGGCAGAGAATGTGTCCCGGAACTCCTTCACCATGGCGCTCGAATCCACGCCTGCCGGTGCATTCACGGCAGTAAGTGCGGCTGCCGGAGCCGATGGCGCAAACAGCTTCAGTCCTAACGCTGCCGTTCCGGCGCGGGTCATTTCCGCCGCCAGTTCGGCGTTGTCCACCAGGGCGCGGCGGCCTTCCACCAGGTCTCCGCTGCCCATCTCGCGGACAAATTCCAGCGCTGCTGCCAACGCCGCAAACAGCGAAGTTGCCGGAGTGTAAGCCGACTCGCCCTTGGCCGCAGCCTTCCGCTCCTTGCGGAAATCGAAGTAGTAGCGCGGAGACTTCGTGGCTCTCCATCCGCTTCCATGCCCGCTCGCTGATTGCGCAGTAAGCCAGCCCCGGCGGAATCATCAGCGCCTTCTGCGATCCGCCGATGATCACGTCAATGCCCCAGCCGTCCACGTCGAAGTGGGTGGTGCCAAGACCGGTGATGGCATCTACCACCAGCAGAGTGTCGTTTCCGGTGCCGCGCACCAGTTCGGCGATGCCCTTCACGTCATGCCGCGCGCCGGTGGAGCTCTCGGTGCCCTGCATGTAGACTACGCGGACGTCGCGGCGTCAGCTTGCTGCGCACTTCGTCCAGCGAAAACGTCTCACCATAGGGGACGCTGACCACTTCCACTGCGCACCCGAAAGCCTTGGCCAGATCGCGCCAGCGCTCGCCGAACTTGCCGGCGGTCAGCACCAGAACCTTGTCGCCCGGGGAAGTCAGGTTCGAAACCGAGCCTTCCATCACTCCGGTGCCCGAAGACGCCAGCACCAGCACGTCGTTGCTGGTCCCGATAAATTCCTTGAGGTCCGAGAGCACCCGGCTGTAAAGGGCGCGGAAATCCGCGGTCCGGTGGTGCATGCGAAAATGCCGCCATGGCAGTCTGGGCAGCGGGAAGCAGCGGGGTCGGGCCGGGGGTAAAGAGACGATTCTTCTTCAGCATGTAAGTTTTAGTCCTTTGGAAGAGGATCTCTGATATTTTACCGGAGCGCTGCGGGTTTCACATGGTACCGCCGGTAACGAGCACTGGATTTCGGCCCGGCGAGCTACTTTCCGCGTCTATAATGCCCAAAATGACCCTGACCGAACAGATCCAAAACGACCTCACCGACGCCATGAAGGCCCGGGACGAACAGCGGCTCTCCACCCTGCGCATGGTGAAGAGCGCGCTCAAGAACCGCGAAGTGGAAAAGATGGCGCCGCTCGATGACAAAGAATCCCAGCAGGTGCTCAGTATGCTGATTAATCAACGTAAGGATTCTGTGGAGCAGTTCCTCAAGGGTGGCCGCAAAGAACTTGCCGACAAGGAAGCCGCCGAAATCTTGCTGATCGAGGCTTACCTGCCCAAGGCTGCCGCCGAAGCTGAGATTGTGGCCGGGAGTGCGCGCTGTAATCTCAGAAATGCCCTCCCGGCCCACCATGAAAGATATGGGCAGCGTGATGAAAGCGGTGATGTCGAACTTTTCAGCTGCCGACATCCGTGTGGATGGCAAGGTGGTAAGCGACGTCGTAAAGCGGGAACTGGCAGCAAAGTAATCTCAGCCCGTCGCCGCCGGAGTGCTGCTGCCCGGCTGCGGCTGCGGACCTCCGAAGTCTCTCAAAGTCAGCGGTGAAGGTGTAGGCGAATCCATTGCTGCACCCCACCCAGGGTGCCCTCCGGCGCCTCGCGTCCCGTACCAGAGCACCAGTCCGCTGATCCCGAGCAGTACCAGCAATCCCGCATCCAGCGCCCAGCGGTGGCGGCGCCGGCTGACTACGACACCACCTGGGACCGGAACAATATCCATCTCCGCCACCGGCGCCGGCTCTGCCTCGCCGGAGTCGGCTCTGGCTTCCGTCTGCGGAGCCTTTGCCCGCCAGCTGCCCAGCACCACCATAAGATTAGTGGCCAGGATGACGGCGAAAGCCAGCCCGGGCAGGAACGACAGCTCCGCGCCCCTGGCCGCCGTGACTTCCAACGCCAGCACGACGGTGATCAACCCTCGCGGCAACATCCACAAAATGGATTCCCTCTCCTCCGCTCCGATCTCCCGCCACGACCAGCGGCTGGCATGAATCGCCAGCCACCGAGCCACAAACAGAGCCGCAATCGTGCCGGCCATCAACAGGGGATGCTCACGGAAGCTTTGCAGCTGCGAGATCGCGCCGATGAGAACAAAAGAACGTCCGCACCAGGAAGGCCAGTTCTGAGTGGAACGTGAGCAGCGCCTGCTGCGACTCCGCCACGCGAGTGGCCATGTGAGTCAGTCCGAGATTCTCATCCACTCCGGGGAAGTTGGAGAGGGTCAGCCCGAAACCCAGCACCGCGATCAGCCCGTTCGCTCCCAGAGCTTCCATTCCGGCATAAAGAACCAGCACTACGGAAAACGTGAGCACCTGCCAGAAGCGCTGCTCCGAGAGCACCCGCAGCAGCCGCGACCACAGAATGCCGACAATGACCGAGAACAGCAGGGCAATCCCCACCTGCCGCAAAACCCCATGAGCCAGGCCGATCGCGATCGGACCACCGCCCGGCCTCAGCCCGAGGATCAGGCTCACGGTGAGGACCGCCAGTAAGTCTCCCCAGGAGGCTTCCAAGCATCAGGGTGACCCGCGCCGCCTCTTTCATCTTCATCTGCTGCAGCACGGGCAACACCACCGTGCTGCTGGTGCACCCCAGCGCGGCCCCGACCAGCAAGCCCGCCGTGAGCGGCAGTCCCAACCCTTTGCAGATGATGAGCGCGACCAGTGAAACGCTGAAAACGTAGGCCAGAAATGAAAGCAGCAGGCTCCCGGGAAAGTGGCGGATGGTGTCGCGGAGATCCAGCTCCAGCCCGCCTTCAAACAGCACCAGAATAATGGCCAAAGTCCCAAGCAGGTTGGTGGCCCGGGAGAGTTGCGCCGCGTTCACCAGTCCGAGCACCGGACCAAGCAAAACGCCGAGTGCCATCAGGATGACGACATCAGGAATGCGCGTCAGCTTAAACACACGGTTGGCGACGAATGCCAGAATGAGCAGGCTGCCGACCAGACCGAAAATCAGGGTGGGAGACATACAGGAGCCGCCAGGGCGAGTTACTTGGAGCAGTAGAACAGTAACAGCTGGCTTGTTCGACAGAGCAATACAT
>CAWCSH010000013.1:0-153462 GCA_963798155.1 Terriglobia bacterium | reverse complement strand
AATTTGATTGTCGTTTTTCTTTCACAACGTCATTCCTCCCGTGCCGAAGAAATCGCGGAAACGATTTGTGACAGACTGCAGAGCGAGCAGCTAATCGGCGCCACGGGGGAAGCAATCATTGGCGGTTCTCGGGAAGTCGAGGAACAGCCGGCGTTGGTGGTCTGGGCGGCACGATTGCCGGGAACGAGCATCGTGCCAATGAATCTGGAATTCGAACGGGCCGAAGGAGGAACATTCGTGGGTTGGCCGGACGGTCTGATGGATCGTTGGCCCGAGAGCGCAACGTTACTTTTGCTCGCCGAACCTTTTTCATTTCCTGCCGATGTGCTTTTGGCAAGACTAAATGAAGACCGACCAGGACTACCGGTGATTGGGGGTATGGCCAGCGGTGGACAAGCGCTGGTGAAAACCGAATTCTGTTTGGTAGAACTGCCCACGGCACAGGCGCCGCGGCGGTTCTGCTCGCTGGTCCCTTGCGAGTGAACTCGGTAGTCTCACAGGGTTGTCGGCCAATAGGTCAACCCATGGTGGTCACCAAAGCACAGCAGAATGTGATTCTTGAATTGGGTGGAAAACCGGCCTTGAAGCAATTACGAGACTTGTTCGGAACCTTGAGTGAACAGGAACAAGCTTTGATACAGCATGGCTTGCACGTTGGTTGCGTAATCAATGAGTATCAAGATCAATTCGAGCGGGGAGACTTCTTGGTCCGCAATGTTATAGGTTTCGAACCGGAGATAGGCGCGATTGGCATAGGCCAATACGTGCGGGTCGGTCAGACTGTCCAATTCCATGTACGTGACGCAGATACGGCAGACGAAGATCTACGCGGACTGTTAGTCGGTGCTAAACAGGGCTCACGACCACCCGACGGAGCTCTGCTGTTCACCTGCAATGGCCGGGGTACCCGCTTATTTCCCCGGGCCGACCATGATGCCCTTGCCTTGAAAGAGGTATTTGGGGAGTTGCCGGTAGCGGGCTTTTTTGCCCAGGGGGAGATAGGACCGGTCGGGGGTCAGAATTTCGTGCATGGATTCACGGCCAGCATAGCGTTTTTTGAATCCCCCAAGCCCGGGGATCCTCACGCCTGACGGGGAGTTAGCCTCGTAACCGACGAGGGAGCCGGCGTGTATTACCTGTATTGCCCATTTGCGGGTGCGGAGTGGGTGTTTTCCCTAGGAATCTGCTCATTTTTTTCGGAACAGCCCCTACATCCCCGATAGCGGGAGGTGGAAAAATCTTGCTTGCTCAATCATAGTGGAGCTTTCAGACCAACATATTCAAGCCTCTCGGTAGGGCTGTCGCCCGCGCGACAAGCAGGGAACCGGGCAGCAAGCCCCGTTATTGTCTTCCCACAATCAACCAGCTTTAACAACGGTGATCGTCGTGACACTCTCGTCATTCCTTGGACTGCGCAATCGGCGAAAAATTCATTGTGTTGCATCAAATAGAAAATTACTGCGATTGGAACCTCTTGAGTCACGGCATCTCCTTTCAGTCACGTTGAACCCGATCAATGATGTTCAGGAGCCGGGTGGCAAGGCTGTGCTGGTGCCTCTGACGGGAGTGGATAGCGGCGGAGCGCCGATTAGTTATTCGTTTAGCAGTTCCAACCCCAGCGTTTCCCTGTCGTTGGTCTCTCCAACTAGCAAAAGCCTGGTGCTGAACGTTACTGGAAAGGACAGCACAAACACGGACTTCAGTGGTACATTGGTTTTGCACTTATTCGAGGATTTAGCTCCCAACACGACAGCACAAATTGAGGGACTGGTCAACCAAGGGTTTTATACGAACACCGAGTTTGGCCGCATTCTTGACGGCTTCGTCGCCCAGAATACGGCACCTAGCACGGGAGTACTCGTTGACAACGAAATTCTTCCGGTGCTGACTTATACAAGCCCCGGCCTACTGGCGATGGCCAATGCAGGCCCCGATACTAACGACTCGGAATTCTTCATTACTGGCATCAATGAGAAAGCCTCTACGAGCCCGATATCCTTGGCAAACATGCCACAATTTCTCGATTTCAAGTACACGATTTTCGGGCAGTTGGTACAGGGATTTGACACTTTCGAAAAAATGATTACCACGCCAGTAACTACGAATAGTGGTACTGGCGAGAATAGCCTTCCCCTTTCGTCCGTTAAAGTCACCTCAGCACAGATCATCAACGACACTCAAAACGGAGTGCTGGGAATAGTCTCTTCCTCCAGTCTCAATGGGCAGAATTCAACAATTACGGTCACCGCCACCGGTGGCGGTGGACAGACAGCTCAGCGGACATTTCAATTGTCCGTAGTCCCGGACACGCAGGTCGACCCACCATTCCTCGGACCCGTACCTGATCCAACGGCGGTAACGGGACAGCCCGTGAGTTTCACGCTGACATCAACAGATTTCTCAAACGTCGGTGTGGCCTATACCGTAGTCAATCCCACAACTTTTCAGGCCCCGTTCGGTGTTACGGTTAATATCGATCAGGCGACCGGCGTTGTAACTCTTACCCCAGACGCCGGTTTTTCTGGCACGGTTAACCTCTTGGCTGGTGTCCGCCCCCAATCATCGAGTGATACAAAAGCGAATTACGACACCCAGGCATTTACCCTGACCATCACTCCGCTTGCGGCACCTACGGACTTGTCACTCGATCCGGCCAGCGATACCGGCAATTTCAACGACGATGGCTACACATTAAGCGATACGCCAACACTTTTGGCGACGGCCGATCCGGGCGTAACGGTCAACTTCAAAATTAATGGGTCGATCGTAGCCACTGGTACGGAAACTTCCCCAGGGCACTATTCGGCAACCGTGCCCGCCGGCAAATTGTCACTCGGACCAAACTCGATTACCGCGATAGCCAGCAATACCGCCGGATCGTCGCTCGATTCCACCGCAATTAATGTGGTCTATACTCCCTCCTTCGGACAGATCTACACGGTGCCCGGCACGCAGGTTCAACCCAACAGCTGCAGTTTGACTGGGTGTCGCGGCAAGCATCGCTCAATAATGAGTTCGGCATTTTTGTCGTCAGCGGGCCTGACGGCACGGTGGATGGGCTTACGCCTGATGCCGCTGGCTACTCTCAGGCGGCGATTGGCAGTTCGACCAGACAGATCATTTTTACGAAAGGCCAAAGGCGCGGGGGATACGAAGACGGTCACTGTTCAAGGGGGTCAATCGTTAGGTTTTTACCTGATTCAAAACAATACCACGGCCGATTTTTTGGCTTCCAATCCCTTGAACGACATCAGCCAAAACGACTTGTTCACGATACCCGTGGCTTTCTTCAGCTCCAATGAAGCGAACCCCGATAGCGGAACTCAACACGTCCAAGTCATCGCTGATCCGGTCACCGGTTATGCTCAGTACAATTGGGAGGATCAATTCGGCGGTGGCGACGATGACTTCAACGATATCGTGATGACCATTAATCTCGTAGGCGGGTCAACGGCGCTTCCAGGCATGCTGCTGGCGCCGGGGGTGGCAATCACACTGTAGCGCTCAATGCCACGCTATCGCAAAACACGAATCTCACATCCACACCTGGCGATGTTGGCATCTACTTGGTGGATGATCCCTCGGGAAAAATTGGATCGCTGAATCCGGGGGATGCGGGTTACATAGCTGCGGCACTTGGTGCTGCCACGACGCAAAGTTTCTACGGCCCGGGAGTTGCAGGTGGCACCCAAGGGCACCTGGACATACCGGCCGGAAAGTACATCGCGTTCTACGCGATTACTAATGGCACGACGGCCGATTTCTTGGCGAATAACCCGAACAACAACCCGACAGGCAGTGCCGTTGCCCTATTCTCGTATCCGGCCGCCAACCCGGATCAAATCAATCACTTCCGCTGGTTCAATCCGGAAGGATCGGCCACGGGGGACTCGCAGCTTAGATTGCACATCATGGAAGAGGTCTTTGGAAGCGACAATAACTTCGACGATCTGGCACTTTCTCTGGGCTAAAACGCCTGATCAACTCTTATCTTCTTATCTTGATGCTGGCGACACTGCGAAACGTGCCCGTGAAAATGCGGCGAGATCGATAGCATTCTCGTTGAAAAAAACTTCTGGAATTTGATCTGGTAGACCATCAGATTCATTGCTCCAATAGACACGTCTTGGTATTGGCACTTGGTCTTCAACGATGGCTCAAACTAATACTGCCAATCCGATCTCGGAGCATGCCTTGTATCTGACGCTCTTTGTCAGTAGTGCAGGTGGCGTTTGATCCTCAAGTCTCTCCGCCTGCCGTAATGTCGGATTGCTTTGCCAAGGAGTTAGCCGGGAATCGTTGGCGCCTCCGTTTCCAGGCTCCTTTTTGAGTGGCTCTTAGTCATGATCCTAGCCGAAGGATCGTTTACCACGGATGGCACTGAGGCGCATGCCGGCCATGTTCTAGCACGCATGCCCCTTTGCTTGGATCAATCGGTGCAGTTTCAGTTTGATTGTGTGCACACGGGACAAGGTCTATCACGATGCGTCGACTTGAAACCGACCAACTTCCATCGACCGCGCTGCGAAAAGTTCGCCACGACGAGGGCAACTCACTGCGCACTCGATTGTCCCAAACGCGTTCGCGTGCTGCGCCGACAGGAAGTCGATTGCTGCTCATCGACGCATTGCGTGCGGTATCGGTAACGATCATCACCTGGCATCATTTTGCCTTGTATTGGCCGTTTTCGGAAGCGTTCAGATCGGTCTTTGAAGAGTTGATCTTCGGATTCAAGCACTACGCGAGGGCCACGCAGGTATTCTTCGTGATAGGCGGATTCGTCATGGCCCGCAGTTTGTCGCCACGGCTCTGGGATGGCAAAAGATTTGGTTGGTTCATCGTCAGCAGGTATTGTCGTTTAGGGTTGCCATACCTGGCCGCGATCGCATTGGCTCTCGCCGCCTGCGCATGGGGGCGAGGTTGGCTTCCTGAGAGCGTTATCGGTCCGCCTCCCACCTGGGGACAAATACTGTCACACACCGTTTTTCTTGAATACATCCTGGGCTATGAAGGACTTTCCGCCGGTCTGTGGTTCGTTTGCATCAATTTTCAGCTGGGGCTGATCTTTGTAGGCATGCTTTATCTGCGGGATGTCGCGGTACGAAGAGGATTGTATTTCACACAATCGAAGTCGGAAGCTCTACCCTTGGCGTTAGGCTGGATGCTTGCCTTGGCTTCACTGTTCTACTTTAACCTGGATGAACGTTGGGAGATGTGGGCCATCTATTTCTTCGGGCATTTTTTCCTAGGCGTGCTGGCGTACCATGCAACCAAGAATCGGCGGGGTGAAATCCTGTTTGGTGCATATTGCTTGATGATATTGGCAGCACTTGTGTTTCAATGGCGCTGGAGGTTGGCAATATCCTTGGTGACGAGTAGCATTCTCTTTTTTGGTGGTAAGTTTGGCATGATGGCGCATTGGCCGAGGAGTCGCATGGTCAGCTACATGGGCCGCTCGTCGTACAGCCTGTTCCTGGTCCACTTTCCGGTTTTGGTCGTGGTGGCAGCTCTGTGGGAGCGATTTGAATGGGTGTCGCCTTGGCAGACAGTGCTTGGGCTCAGCATCGCATACATTGTCAGTCTCGCTACTGCGGCTGCTTTCTATCACTTTATCGAATCTCGCATCGCCAGATTGAGCCCTAAGCCATAGGATGCGGAAAAATGTTCCTTAGCCACAAGAAATCAGATGGCAGGTTCAGAGGACTTTGCGAAGTTATTCCAACGACTAAAAAAAACTTCCTAACGGCTTCTTGTCGAAGAGCACCGTCCAGCAACTAAAGCTGACCGCGGCGAGAATGGGTGCGCAGCAACGACCACAATCGTCACGCTGAGCATCGTTAGTGCATAAAGGGCTGGATCGACGCAAGGAACTGTGTCGGTTACCAATACCTTTCTACGTCGCCAATTCATCCATGCCGCGCTCAAACCACACAATATCGCCGCCAGCCAGATGAATTGCGTGGAACGAAATATCAAACCTTCTATTAACCAGGTCCAATCGCTAGGTGACCACCAAGAGGCAATATCATCGAAGTAATCAATTAAGCCGGTCACGATGTGAGTCGTGGCTATCAGTGCTAATAACAGGCCGGCAAACCAACTTTGATAAAAAAACAATGGTCGCTCAGGGACCAGCAGTAAATCATCTCGGCCTGGCCTGGCAAGTAGCCGCCAGCAGAATGCTCCCGCTGCCAGCGCTGTCATCAAGGCTACGATTACTGATGTCGCCAAGGGTGGGGCTTTGAGCGCCTCGTGAAGTGGTGGCGACAATTGCCGGAGGCCCCGAACGGCGATCCATCGCGCAACCCAACATTCTGCTGCCACGCTGCCGGCCAAACAAATCATTAGAATCCAACGACAGAAGGACTTATGCCACCATTTCACAACGCTACAAATCATCAATAAACTTGTGCTTACGAATAATAGTCCGGCAAAACTACCAACGGTAAAGCGGTGAAGTCGAATTGCGGAACTGATGTTCAATTCCGGCGGCAACAACCAAGCTGATTGGGCCATCTCGACGCCCGAGACTGCCAAATAAACCAAGTACCAAATCAACAATCGGTCAGCCCAGTACGCAATGATTCCAATCATCGCGACTCCCGCCACGATCGCCAAGTAAAATTTTTGTCGCGTGATCGACGCCTTTGCCAGACGATTTTGGAAAGTGCCCAAAACTATTGCTTCAAGCATGACCAAAGCAGCTAAATCTTTCGGCAGGTCCGAATAGCCGACATAATCAAGGAAGTCGAACTTCTGAGAAACTGGAAAAAAATCAGCCGCGACCAGCAAGTTCAATATCAAGGATCCTACCAACGTCATCGCCGCAAAATACAATCCGACGACCCGGAATCTGGCGCCCAAAGTTGTTGTCGCGACAAATCTGGATGCTTAGTGAATACTTGTCGTGCGAACGCAGCATGTTGTAATAGGCTCAGCACGAAATAAAAGCTCAATACTGTCAAGGGAATGTCGAACCAACTTCCCTTGGGTAGCCGCCAGATCGAAAACCCAATTGCTACAGCAATGATTGCAATAAAGATCTGTTGTAAGGAGAACTTAAGCATACAGAATCACTGACTATTAAAAGTGCTGCCTGACATCCTGCTTACGACAAGCTCTTGGATGGTCTGCTCCAATAACTCCTTGCCGCCGAAACGTATGCCGAGGGCGCGGAGTTTTTCGGTCGAGATCGAATGCTTGGGAACGGGCGTGTGGCCTTGAATCTCGGTGATATTGCCAAATATCTTCGCGCCAGAGTCGCCACTTCCAATTGCGACACATAGCGATCGCAGCAGTTAAACGCCTGGCCGGTGATCGCTTCGGCCGAGACCTCCAAGAGAATGCCGACGGCTCGCGCCACGTCGGCTGCATGTACCTCCTTGCCGCCACCGGAACAACGAATGGGTCGGCCCGCCATAACATCGCTTATCAAACTCCACCATTTGCTACTTTCGACAGGATGGCTCACGCCATAGACACCACAGGGACGCAAAGCACAAATGGGATAGCCTAAGCCCAATCCAAAACTATAAATGAATTGTTCGAGGGCCGCTTTGTGTGCTCCATAATGACTGGTTGCCCAAGTAGGATGGGTTTCGTCAAGCGGGCGATCTTCCAAGATTTTTTCATGAACCGCGCAGGTCGAAATAAACACGAATCGCTGGACACCACTGGATCGTGCCGTTTCGATGAGTTCCAGCGTTCCGACGACATTTCGCTGCACAAACTGGATCAAGTCGCCTTCTCCTCCGCGGAAGCCGCCGCCAGGATGATAAAGCGCTGCATGCACCACGGCTTCGCATCCCTTAGCCAATTCGCAACAGCTCGCGGTCGCCGAGATCGCCCTCTAGCCAATGAAGCCTGTCACCCATCGACTCGAAGCCACTTCGGTCACTCGTGGGCCGATACCATGCCCGAACTGAATGTCCACAATTAATCAAATGACGGGCGATGTATCGCCCAATGAATCCGGTCGCTCCGGTTAAAGCAATTTGCATCGAAAATGCTCCTTTTGCCCAACATCTCGCGTCGGCCAAAGGTCTATAATAAATAGCAGAGGGTGGCTAGATGCTGTTTGAGCAAATCGGCAAGCGCTTCGCAACAGTCATTCATTAGGATCGATCCCGTGACATATTCTTATATTCTTTCCGGCTGCCGCACTCCGCATGGCAAATTCCTTGGTGCCCTGGCGTCCCTAACCGCACCGCAACTAGGCGCCAAGGCCATTGCCGAGGCAATTCAGCGAGCGGGAGTAATGCCCAACGAGATTGACGAAGTCATCATGGGCAATGTTCTGTCGGCAGGATTGGGACAAGCACCGGCCAGGCAGGGGGCTTTGCAAGCGGGTTTGCCACCAACCGTGCCAGCCGTGACGATCAATAAGGTCTGCGGTTCTGGTTTGAAGGCCGTCATGCTGGCCGATCAGGCCATTCGGGCTGGGGATGCCCGGCTAATTGTCGCTGGCGGGATGGAGAGCATGAGTCGTGCTCCGTACCTCGTTGAAGGAGCCAGGCAAGGATGGAGATTTGGCGATCAGAAAGTCAGCGATTCGATGCTTCATGATGGTTTGTGGTGTGCCTTTGAGGATCTACCGATGGGCGCCGAAGCTGACTACATTGCTTCCAGTCGAAACGTTTCGCGAACGGATCAAGACGCTTTTGCCGTCGAGAGTCACCGCCGAGCGGTGGGGTCGTCAAATCATTTATCGACGGAAATAGTGCCGGTGACGATCGCGCTTTCCAAGGGTGACCCGGCAATCATCGCGAGTGATGAGGGACCTCGCGCGGATTGTAATTTGGCGGCATTGGCGCGGCTCAAGCCAGCCTTTGGCGAACAAGGGACCGTAACCGCCGGCAACGCGTCGCAAATCAGCGATGGGGCGGCCGCCCTGGTGGTCGCGTCGGAGGACATCGCCCAAGGGTCAAACTTGCCCCTTAAGGCACGAATCATTGCCACAGCCGTGACGGGAGTTGCCCCTAAAGAACTGTTCATTGCCCCAGTCAGTGCGATCGAGCGTGTTCTCGCCAAGGCAAACCTGACGTTAAGCGACATCGATCTTGTCGAATTAAACGAGGCGTTTGCCGCACAATGTTTGGCTTGCATGCGACCGCTCGGTCTCAACCATGACAAGACAAACGTGCATGGTGGGGCGATTGCGTTGGGGCACCCTATCGGCGCCAGTCGGCGCGCGAGTGTTGGTTACGCTATTGCATGCTCTGGCAGGCGCAACGCGGGGCGGGGATTGGCGGCGTTATGTCTCGGCGGAGGCAATGCCGTGGCCATGATTATCGAGCGAGTATAATCCTCTATTAGCCGCCAACTTTTTTGAGATTCGGACAACAATCGGCAGAGCAAACGTCTGGCGCCGGTCCAAGTTCACCCAAGGTCGCTCTTTGATCGATGTCCGCTTGCGCGTTCCTCGATGAGTTCGCGAATCATGGTGACAAATTGGGGATGATCACCTACCGTGCCAGCACGGACCATGTTCAAGCCCAGCGTTTCGCAGATTTGTCGGGCTTCGACATCCAGATCGTAGAGCACTTCCATGTGATCGGAAACAAAGCCGATCGGCACAATCACAACGTCATTGATTCGTGATTGTCGAGCGTTTCGCAACCAATCGCCGATGTCCGGCTCGAGCCAAGGTTGATTTGGCGAACCACTGCGACTCTGGTAGGCAATCTCGACCTCCGGACGCCTGAGTTGATCAGAAATCAATCGAGCTGTTTCGGCAATTGGCGCACGTCATGGGCCATTTTCGGCCATCGCTATCGGGATGCTATGGGCCGTGTAGACCAGCCGAGCGACCGAGAGTCGCTGTGAAGGAATCCCAGACAATGCCTTGACGGTTCGATCAACTTGAGCGGCAATAAATCGAGGATGATTAAAATATCCTCGTAACTTTTCCAATCGCGGAGCAGATGGTCCCAGGAGTTCTTGTGCGGCAGCAAGGTTTTCAAGGTACTGTCGACAACTGGAATAGGAGCCATACGGTGAAGTGACAAAAACGAGTGCCCGCTGCACGCCATCACGCATCATTTCGGCCAGAGTATCGGGCAGAAAAGGATGCCAGTTTCGATTCCCCCAATACACGGGCAGTTTTGGGCCATGCCGGTCGAGTTCGGCCTGCAAAGCACGAATCAGGAGCCGGTTCTGGTCGTTGATAGGGCTTTTTCCGCCGAAGTGATAATAGTGTTCGGCCACGGCGAGCATCCGCTCATGTGGCACGTTTTTTCCGCGCAAAACATTTTGTAGAAACGGTATGACGTCTGCAGGCTTTTCCGGGCCGCCAAACGAAACCAAGAGAATTGCGTCGTAAGAATGCGTCACAAAAATGACCCCGACGGGATTTGAACCCGTGTTATCGGCGTGAAAGGCCGGTGTCCTAGACCAGGCTAGACGACGGGGCCACGATGCCAACAGCGTAGTGTTTACGCAAGGCAGTGCCCCCGGTGTATACCAGTCGTAGAGGTAATTCGTCAAGGGTGAGCGGCAATGAGAATCATCGTGACTCAACCCTTCGAGCAACCTCAACCGGCAAGAACACTGTTAGATTGCGTGGTATGGGAGAGAGTCAAGGGGGAGAAGAAAAAGGTGTGCCAGCCTTAGGCAAATCGCAGGCCGACCATTTCAGTCAATCAAGCGTCCCCGATCTTTCCGTTGGCATCAGCTTCCGCAGCCGCTTTTTCGCCTTCGGCCAGTTCGTTTCGACGGATTGCTTCATACACCTCGCGACGGTGAACCGGCACTTCCTTGGGCGCTTCCACACCCAGCCGGACCTTATCGCCGCGAATCTCCACCACGACGATGGTAATGTCATTATTGATGACAATACTCTCGTTTTTTTTGCGCGATAGAACCAACATATCCATTCCTTCGATGTTGCGCAGGGCAATCTTCTAATGACTACCCCAGCCGGACCCCTCGTTTCCTTTCCTCCAAAGGGGTCCTGCTATCATTAGCAAGCCCGCTATGGGCCCCAGAGTCAAGCCAATTGGACTCGTTGTACACCTTCACTCTACGTGCTGCATGTTGGGAGTCAAGCTTGGGAAGCGGGCTCAGGGCCGTTTTCCCACTAATTTTCTACTCGATCGGCATACTTTACCCTGCCAAACCGCGCCAGCCAGTTCAGATTCTCCAACTGCTGCCCTCAGAACGCCGCCTAATTCACCATAAATTACACCGAATTAACGACTTATAACAAACCCTTCCCAAATGACCGGTTTGCGGGGCGATTTCGACGCGTTAGCAGTTTCAAGCAACCGAATGCCAAGGATTATTTGGGATAATTTAGGATTCAGATCCAACTGCAACGACACGGCAACTCTGGCAAGGGTTCACAACCAGTCTGTTCGTAACGATTGCGGTTTGCCACGAGCAGGGGGCAAGAGAATCATGTCGCATGAAGCGATCAGAGACTTTGTGAAAGAATCGCTCTCCATTTGTTCAGTTCGAGAGTTCTTCAAATTGAACATTGCTTTTCGCACTGGTGATAGCCTAACAATGTCGCTTGCGGTCCAATGATGGCTGCCTATAATTTCAATGTGAATGGTTTTCCGCGTCGGAGATTTCGATAGCGAGCACCTGTTTGTAGGAACATATTCATGGGCCGATGGTTGCGTGACATTTGGGATGCGGTATTCACCGTAATTCAAGGTATGTGGGTTACCTTGAGGTATTGGTTGATCACCTACGATCCCAAGCGGAGAACATTCACTCATCAATTCGAATATCCCGAACTGCCTGTTCCGGTGGCAGCACGCTATCGGGGCTTTCATCGCTATGATTTGACAACTTGCATTGCTTGCGACCAGTGTGCGAAAGCTTGTCCAGTCGATTGCATTTATATTGGAAAAGAAAGAGTCACGACGGGTAAAGGATTCAAGATCACGGGTTTTACGATCGACTACTCAAAATGCATGTTCTGTGCACTTTGTGTTGAACCCTGTCCGGTAGATTGCATTTTCATGGGGGCAACTCACGATTTGAGTTGTTATAGCCGAGACGGCTGCTTGGTCGATTTCGCCCGTTTGCCAGTTGATGTGGCATGGGGTCGGGCGACCCTGAACCCAACCGCCGTGGCAGCGTCTAAAGTAGTAGTGGAACCGGTCCACGGCGGACCGAACCAGTGAGAAGCGTGCCATGACATCCATTGCATACACCCCGAAAAAACTGTTCACCGTGGAACAGGCCAATGCCGTTCTGCCATTGGTTCGGGCCATCGTGAGCGATTTGGTAGAATTATCGCGAGAGGTACTGGACCGTAAGCAGCGATTGGCCTTGCTGACCGCCGGTCGCGGCGATAAAAGCCCAAGCGATGTGTACACCGAGGAGCTCGACCAGATCGAAGAGGAACTGGAAAAAGACAACGAACGCTTGCAAAGCTATGTCAACGAGCTTTATGAATTGGGTGTGGAACCCAAAAGTGGGTCGGAAGGATTGGTCGACTTCCCTTCTTTCATGGATGGGCGGATCGTTTATTTGTGCTGGAGACTCGGTGAACCTGAAGTCTTGCATTGGCACGAACTCGATGCCGGGTTTATGGGGCGGCAATCGTTAGTGGCCGGCAGCATCGCTAGTGACGAAGTAGATAACGGCGGCGAAGCCTGACCAGCTATTTGGTCGAAAACCGGTAGACCGTTGTCTGACGATACATCTGCCCTGGCTTAAGTACGGTCGTGGGAAATTCGGGACGATTCGGCGAATCGGGGAAATGCTGGGTCTCCAAACAGAGCGCTTTGTGTTGGTCGAATCCACCGCTCTCTTTATCTCCCTTCAGGAAGTTGCCAGTATAAAGCTGCATGCCAGGCTCGGTCGTGTGGACCTCCATCGACCGCCCGCTCCTCGGGTCGTACAACTGGGCTGCCAATCGCAGATCGTGATCGTGTCGGCGGATTACATAACAGTGATCATAACCTTGGCTCGTGGAGGGGGGTTGCTTGAGTGCTTCGATCCTGGCGCCAATCGGCCGGTAAGAGGTAAAATCCATCACGGTGCCTTCGACGGGTGCCAATTTTCCGGTAGGAATCGAAGTTTCATCGATAGGTAAAAAAGTATCTGCCGCAAGCATCAATTCGTGCTCGAGAATCTTACCCGAACCAACCCCGCCTAGATTCCAATAAGCATGATTCGTCAGGTTAAGGATGGTGGCTTTGCTGGCGGTAGCGGTGTATTTGATGGTAAGTACGTTGTCATTCGACCAGCTGTATCGCACCTTGACGTCGAGATCGCCAGGATAACCTTCTTCGCCAGCAGGGCTGTGATAGGTGAATTCCACGCCAATTGCATCTGAGTTTTCATAACTGGTAGCTTGCCAATGTTGGCGATCAAAGCCTTTTAGACCACCGTGGAGGTGATTGGGGCCGTTGTTGGCGGCCAAGTGATATTCTTGGCCATCGAGCTTGAAACGGGCCTTGGCAATTCGATTGGCAAAGCGTCCGGTGGTGCAGCCAAAAAAAGCCTGGTGTTCCAAGTAGGGGGGTAGCGAATCGAAACCGAGGGTCACATTTGCCAGCTTCCCAGTACGGTCGGGAACCGTGAGCGACACGATCCGGGCTCCATAGGTCGTCAACTTTAGCTGGCAGCCTCGGGCGTTCGTACAAGTGAACAGAGTCTCTTCAATACCATCAGGATTCTTGCCAAAGGGCTGCTGTTTGACGCTCATCAGTGGTCTTTCTGGCGGCTGAAATCGGGTGGTAGAGGGCCGATCCGTAGAGGTATTGCTCTGAGTCGGTGACATTGGAGCCGCTTGACAAATCGCCTGGGGAGCGATGCCAGCGATGCCCAAAACTCCGTATACAAACCAACGTGAAAACATCATTTTCCGCTTATTTGGAGCGATTCAAACCAATTTCCGCAGGTCAGATCCATCGATCAGGGTCGGATTATAAATGGTGGAGCTCGCGCTAGGCAATCGTACGAAGCAAGCCAAACCGTTATTGCCTAATTCGAGATTATTCCCTACAGTCAAGTGCGATCGCGTCGGTGTGCCAAATGGTTGAGGCCCAAAAGCCTTGACTAATCCCTGTAGTCGAATCCCCATGAAAATGCTCTGGATTTGTGACGAGTGGGGAACTTGTGGCTACTAACGGGTCAACGGGACCAAACATGCCACGCGGGCGGTGTTTGATTGAACGAAGAACTTTCGGAACAGTTAACCATTCGAAGTGATTAAAGTCATGGCTCTTATCTTGACGGGAATCGTGATCTTCGGGGCTTTGTTGGCCCTCGACTTATTGACGGCACCAAGGCAACCCGAACGCCGTCGCTAACCGCTCATCGCCCTAACAGGATCGTGCCGAGCTCTTTCTCGGTACACCTCAGCGGCCGCGCGATCTTGACTGTTGAAAAGGCTGCTCCGCTACTTTCACCGTTAGCTTTTTTTCTTGCCCATCACGCACGACGACGCATTCGACTTCCGATCCCACTTCAGAGCGGGCGATTAACAAGCGTAGCGTTGTCGCATTGTCGATCGCGTGGCCATCCCAGCCAACGATGATGTCCCCCGGTTCGACTCCGGCCTTATATGCAGGTCCTCCGGGCACAACCATTAGCACCGCGGCCCCAATGGGATTCTCTTTCGGTTGTTTGGATTTTGGCTCTGTTTTTGTCACCTCATCGAGTTGCACGCCCAAATAGCCTCTAATCACATGTTTATTGGCTCGCAATTGCTCGTAAACCTCTTGAGCAATTTCGCTGGGAATTGCAAAACTGATGCCTTGATAAGATCGGCCGACAATTGCGGTATTGATACCCACCACCTCACCATTGATGTTTACCAAGGGACCACCGCTGTTGCCGGGGTTTACCGCCGCATCCGTCTGTAAAAAATATTGGTAGGGATTACTGTTCAGTCCACGTCGGCTCTTGGCGCTGATAATGCCAAAAGTGACGCTACGGTCCAGTCCATAAGGGTTTCCCACCGCCCAAACCGGCGCACCGACCGGCAGTTTTTCGCTATCGCCCCAAGGCGCTGGAATCAATCCTTCGGCATCGATTTTGATCACAGCTAGGTCGGTGGCTGGATCAACACCAATCACACTAGCACCGACTTTGCGACCATCGCTGAGACTGACCTCGATCTCGGCAGCGCCGTCGACTACGTGATTATTGGTAAGAACATAACCGGCATTATCAACCACGACGCCGGATCCTTGTTCCTGGGAAAACTCCTGTAAACCTCGCCCACCGAAGACAATATCTAGGCCATCATTATGTCCCGTCACCGACTTGATGGTGTCAATATGGACGACGCTTGGACCGATGCTTTTGGCCACCTGACCAAAAGCCTGAACGAACGGCTCCGCCTGATGTCCGGCAAGTTGCTCGCGAGCGATTTCGACTTCGGCGCGTTCACGGCCTCGAGTAAGGGAATACTCAATATTCTCGGCAAATCGGGGGACAAACCAGATCACCAGGAGCACGACCAGCAATCCGATAAGGAAGGGAAGACCGCCAGTGCGCGGGGGTTCGGAAGTTGGAGGGGGGGGGACTGGAAATTTGACTCAAATCTTCTGACATTGCAAAAACCCTTGCAACGAGCGTCCAACCGACGAACTTATGCCATCGCTCGACGACGAAGCGAGGCCGAGCTTATTATAGGCAGTGGGTTCTCGTTGTCCTAGCGAATGGGTTGTGGACCAGCGGAGCATGACTAAGTTTACTAAATCAAAATTCTTTCCACCTGCAGAGCTCGCGGAACCGGAAGGAGTCGTTTTCTTCGGCGGTCAGCTCACTCCTGAATGGTTGCTCGATGCCTACTCCCATGGGATCTTCCCTTGGCCGATCTTCCCCGAGACGGAAGTTATGGTTTGGTGGTCACCTGATCCCCGAGCGATCTTTGAGTTGGACGGCCTGCGCATTACACGTCGCTTGTGGCGGACATGTCGCAATGGGCGATTCAATGTGACGCTCAATCGTGATTTCCCCTCAGTCATCGAAAGTTGCGCAACAGCTGGCGATCGACTCAATAACACCTGGATCACTCCGAGAATCATTGCCGCGTATCGAAAGTTGCATGAAAATGGGCAGGCACATAGCATCGAAGTTTGGCAGCATAATGATTTGGTAGGCGGAATCTATGGCGTAGTGCTTGGCGGGCTTTTTGCCGCGGAATCTATGTTTCATTACGAACGCGACGCATCTAAAGTGGCACTGGTGCATTTAATACATCAGCTTCGCGTACGCGGTTTTCAACTGTTCGACATTCAACAGCTCACGCCGCATTCGGAAAGCATGGGAGCAGTTGAAATTCCCCGGAATACCTATCTTGAGCGATTAAGAGCGGCCTTGGAACAGCCGACTACCCTTGGGCAGGAATTAGTGTCCTTGCCGGCTTCAAAAGAGGAAATCTCTTCCTTGGAAGTCAAGGAATGATGCTCCAGCCATTAGTAGGATTCGTTCGCGTACCCTGGGCTTGTGATAGCTTTGCCCCTAATCATAGCCGTTGTAGTTGGATACCATGTAGGGCATACGAAAACAGGTATCTTTGAGATTCCGTGGTGACCAACGATGAAAACGAGATCAACGACAATCTTGAGCGTGCGACATAAAGGGATGGTGGCCATCGGAGGTGACGGACAAGTGACGCTTGGAACTTCGATCATGAAGGCCGATGCGGTTAAGATTCGCCGACTGGCCGAAGGCAAGGTGATAACGGGTTTCGCCGGTTCAAGCGCGGACTCTTTCGCGCTGCTGGAGCGATTCGAAGCCAAACTAAAGGACTTTCCTTCCAATGTTCCTCGCGCTGCCACGGAATTGGCCAAGGAATGGCGGACCGATCGAGCACTCCGGCGACTGGAAGCCTTGTTGGCGGTAGTTGACGCTCGACATACTCTGCTGGTAACAGGCAATGGCGACGTAATTCAGCCCACCGATGGCGTGCTTGGAATCGGTTCGGGTGGCAATTACGCGGTTGCCGCTGCCCGTGCGTTGATTGGCCACTCCGAATTGGGAGCCGTTGAAATCGTTCGCCGCTCGTTGGAGATCGCGGCCATGATCGACATTTACACCAACGACAATATCGTTGTCGAGGAATTGCCATGCACGACTTAACTCCGCGCCAGATCGTAGCCGAGCTGGATAAACACATCATTGCTCAAAATGAGGCAAAGCGGGCCGTTGCCGTGGCAGTGCGCAATCGGTGGCGTCGGCAGCAACTTGGCGAAGATATGCGGGGGGAAATTGCGCCGAAGAACATCTTGATGATCGGTCCCACTGGCGTGGGCAAGACCGAGATAGCCCGACGTCTGGCCAAACTGACTGGTGCGCCCTTTATCAAAGTCGAAGCTACGAAGTACACGGAAGTTGGCTACTACGGGCGCGACGTGGAGAGCATGATCCGCGAATTGGTGGAGAACGCGATCGCCCTGGTCAAGGAAAGCGAGCGAAAGACCGTCGAGGCGGAAGCAACTCGTCGTGCCCAAGAGCGTCTGCTCGACTTGCTGGCCCCGGCGCCACCGCGCTATGACACCACGAGCGACAGTGCCGATTCGGCCGAACGTCACCAGCGCACCAGACAAAAACTACACGCCAGGCTGGAAGCTGGCGAAATGGAAGACAGTAAGGTGGAAGTCACTCTCGAACAAAAGCATGTCCCAATGATGCTCACGGGGATGGGTCTCGAGCAGATGGATATCGATTTGCAAGGCATGTTCGAGAAAATCATGCCCAAATCGACTTCGCGCCGTGAAATGAGCGTGGCCGACGCCCGCAAGATTTTGTTCGAACAAGAGTGCGAAGCGCTGATCAATCAAGAAAAGGTCCATGCCCAAGCGATCAGTTTGACGGAAAATCTGGGGATCATCTTCCTCGACGAAATCGATAAAGTGGTGGCCAGCGAAAGTAGCCGCGGACCGGACGTTTCGCGTCAAGGAGTGCAGCGAGATCTACTGCCAATTGTCGAGGGAACGACCGTTCAAACCAAATATGGGTATGTCAAGACTGATCACATTTTGTTTATTGCCGCCGGTGCATTTCACCGCAGCAAGCCCAACGACTTGATGCCTGAGTTGCAAGGTCGCTTTCCCCTGCGAGTCGAGTTGCAGGACCTGACGCGAGAAGACTTCGTACGCATCCTGACCGAGCCCAACAGTGCGCTGACCAAGCAATACTCAGCACTACTGGCCACGGAGCGGATATCGCTCGAGTTCGATACTACCGCCGTCGAATCTTTGGCAAACTTTGCCTTTCAGGTCAATCAGACCAATCAAAATATCGGCGCTCGGCGACTCTATACGATCATGGAACGTTTGCTTGAGGAACTGAGTTTCGAAGCCCCGGACATGAAGCCCAAATCGCTTGTCATCGACGCCGCTTACGTTGAGGATCGCCTTAAGAAACTGAGCCAAGACGAGGATTTAAGCAAGTTCATTCTGTAGTGCTTCGCGTAATTGAAGCACCACCATTTCCATTCGCGGCGATCGAGGGACGACTTCAAACATGCGCGACTCTCCTGGGAGGACCTGAAATAGGATATCGATTCGCTCGAGGGGGAGAACGCTTGCCACGCGATCGGCCCATTCGATCATAACGACGACGTCCTGATCAAAATACTCATCAAGCCCCAACTGCAAGAATTCGTCCTCGTCGCGCAATCGATAAGCATCGGCGTGGTAGATCGTCCGACTGCCGTGATACTCCTGGACGATTACGAAAGTGGGGCTGTTGACCATTCGACGTTCGATACCGGAAGCTTCGGCGAAGGACTGGACGAGTCGCGTTTTGCCAGCGCCGAGAGCGCCATTCAAGCCAACCAGAGCCCGGCTGGGGAGTGCCTTAGCCAAAGCTCTACCCAGTGCGGCCGTGCCTTCCTCATTAGAAACCTCGAATTGAAAGGAGACTCTACTCATCCCTGCATCCGATGCTCGTAACCGCGGGGGGTCATGGGACGTCGGTTCCCGCCTGGCAATTGTTCCCAAAGCCCCGGTTCCTTGATGAACTCACCGATGCAGCGAATGGGGGTTGCCACCGGTTGTTCGCGCACGATCTGTTCCGCGACGTCTGCGGGCGCTGCCAACACTAATTCAAAATCCTCGCCATCACCTAAGGCATGCTGTAACGGCGTTTCGCCATCTTCTGTTTGGGCGGCCAGTTGAATGGCGGCTTCTGCCACGGGGATCCGCGAGAAATCGATCACTGCCCCGCATCCGCTCTCGGTTGTCAGATGGGACAAATCGAGCGATAAACCATCACTGACATCGATACCTGCGTGCAGTGCATAGCGATCCATCAAGGTCAGAGCCTCGTTGACTCTCGGCTCGAAGTCGAAATGTTTTCCCAGGATGCTGCCACCAAACGATCCCGTGACCAAAATGTGGTCGCCTGGTCAGTGCCGGAGCGTCGCAGTGGACCTTTCGTCGAGAGTGTACCGAACAGCGTGGCGCTGATTACTAGTGGTCCATTCCAGCTATTGGTATCCCCGCCAGCCAATGCTACGTGATACTGCCGGGCCAGCGGAAGCATCCCCTCGACCAGTTGCTCGGCGATTGACATTCCACCAAGCCTAGGCAAGGCCACGGAGACTACCACCGCCAATGGCCTGGCCGCCATGGCAGCTAGATCGCTCAGGTTGACGGCCAGGGCCTTACGACCAATTCGCCGGGCATCATCGCGGTTGAGTTGAAAGTCAACACCCTCAGTCAGCAGATCAGTGGTAACCACCACTTCGCCGGCAGGTCCGACGTTGACAACGGCCGCATCATCTCCCAAGCCGACTTGCAATGCGTCATGTCTGGGAACTCGGCCGCGAAGCCAAGCAATAAACTCTGATTCCATACCGAAGCCAAAAAGTTTGCGATCGGGCTATATTTCAAAACTCTGCGCCTAGGGCGTCTGTTATTATGCCCTTGCGCGGTGGCATCGAGCAAACTGGCCGATGGACGTAGGTCTACCTACGCAGGGAGACGGTCATGTGCCCATACATCTCGTCGTCGTTCCGCAGGATGCGGAAGCGTAGAGGCTGGAGTTCGGAAAAGTCGGGCCTATTGAGCACATAGGCCACGTCATCCAGCTCGGCCATTCTCCATTTGTGCATGCCGACGAGGATGTCCCCTTGGCGAACGCCTTGACGTGCAGCAGGGCTATCGGGACGAACGGCCAAGACGCTTAGCCCGCCGGTATAGGCAGTCTTGCCAGGACGGAATTGGCTAGCTGGGATAGGTTCGAGTTTGAGTCCCAGAAGTTCCCAGCATTGTTCAATCGAGCTTTTGCGCTTCTTGGGTGCTGGCGCCAAAACGAGATTGAGCTTCATCGGTTGTCGATCACGTTTTACCGTGACACGAACTTCGTCGCCCGCCTTGCGATCCAACAAGTCTCGCTCAAAATCGAGGGCTCGCTTGACTGGCTTATCATTAACCGCGGTTATTACGTCGCCCGACCGAAGGCCGATCTTGGCGGCGGGACTGTTCTCCTCGACTTCGCCCACGACGAATTCGATTGGTGATTCAGGGTCATGAGTTGGCCGCACGCCGTGATAGAGATTATTAAGTCGATCAACGCTCATCAGATCTGCAGCCACGCGCATGGCCATGTCGACGGGGATGGCGAAGCCAATGCCCTGAGCACCGGCACGAACTGCCACATTGATGCCAATCATTTCGCCATCGATGTTCAGCAGAGGTCCGCCAGAGTTGCCTGGATTGATACTGGCATTGGTTTGAATGAGATCTTGATATTGCTGCGTATCGCTGACTTGTACCGTACGGTGCAACTCACTGATGATGCCTTCCGTGACAGTATGCCCATATCCATAGGCATTCCCAATGGCGATAGTAGGCTCGGCGAGCATCAGATCGCTGGAGGTGCCGATGGTAACCACGGGCAGTTTTTCCTTGGCGTTGATTTTGATCACTGCCAGATCTGTCAGCGGGTCGTGCGACACGAGTTTGGCCGTAAAGGATTCGCCACTGAGTAGCGTAACTTGGATTTTCTTGACTCCTTCGACCACATGGTGGTTGGTAAGGATATAGCCGCGCTGGTCGATCACGACACCGGTGCCCATTCCATTGACATGCTGTGGCGTTTCATGACGTTGTGGGTTGTCGTCGCTGGAGGTAACTGCCTTCTGACCATGGATATTGACGATCGATGGCCGGGCGCGCTCGACAGCGCAAACAGTTGGGGTACGTCGCAGCTCGGAGGCAATGCCGTGTCGGATTTCACAAGCCAAGCATGCTAGCACAATGGCGGCAGGTAGGCCCCAACACGCCGGCTTAACAAGCAGGTAAGATCTTTGACGCATGGCGGGAGAAGTGTGTGGTGTGCAGTTAGGGGCTGACTCAGCGCCGGAACCCCGTCACATTGGCGGCAAAAACGTTTCGAGACTCATTGACCGCATGACAGGTTACGGTGGTGGTCATTGCATTGAATGCCCCGACCAGACGCACGCCTGTGTCGGTCATGCGGGGTGCGCCGTGCTTAGCGGCACGTTTGGTAGATCGGCCCTCAGAGCCGGTTGCTTCAGCAAGGGCAGTCGTTGGCGGTAGAGCCGCCCCAAGTTGACATGCGCCAAGGTTTTCCGCTGGAAACTTTCATCACCGCCACGTGACCGGTACAACAGGCATACTTTACCTATTTTTCGCGATCTTGAGTCTCAGTCGCGGGTTTGTTTGACTGCTTACTGCTTCGAATCAAAAGCAACAAGAGTTGCAGCAATAGAAAGGCGCATAACAATGCCAACAGCAAAGTGGGCCAATGAGCGACAAACGGCATGCGAAGGCCCACTGCTCGGCCCAAATCTTCAACAGCGGCAATCAGCACCAGAAAAATCAATCCTGCTATTAGCAGACCACAGCCCAGTGCAGTCATGATTCCCTTGAAGGTGCCTTCCTCGCTGTGCTCTTCCTGATGCAACTCGATCGTGCGGCCACGCCTTAAGCTGCGGTCAATCGTTTCGGTCAGCTCGAGGCTACGAGCGGCATCGCTCCAATCGGGCCTGACAGCTCGACCAGTTAGTGCCAGAGATAACTGCTGCAAGGCCACTTCGGCCGGATTCCAAGTGGGCTCAATTTGCCGGTCCATTCTATTCCCGCCGACCGTGAGTTCGAGTGACCAAGGGGTGCCGTCCTGAGGCATGGTGACAACTGCTCGGCCTGTCGATCCCAGCAACAAGACGCGCCCCCAATCATGGCTTTCGGCTGGTGCTACCGACCAACGCACCAGTAAATCCGCTGGCCCCGACATTTGGACGTTCAGATTCGCGAAAGACTGCGGTGCCCCGCCTGCCATCGCTCCAAGTCGAGATAATTCTCCGACAATGCTTCGTAGCAAGTCCACATCGCGGGCAAACCAGGTTTTCACCATCTGTTCGCCGCGGTCGCCAAGATGCCGCTCCACCACGACCTGTTCGATCTGACCAATGGGTCCTTGGGCTCCGCTCTCCAGCAATCGGCCGAGTTCAACAATGACCGGATGAGATCGATAAGGCAGATAGGGGAGCAAAACGCTGCCCGTATCTCGGCGGATCATATCGAGCTCGTAGTAGACGAGCATCGAGGAAAACAGCGGGTGCGTCGCCAGGACAGGCATGCCAGCTTGAAGGAACTTGCGCAATTGCTCTGTCCGAAGGTCTTCGTTTAGGCTGCGTCCGACAATTACGGCTTCTGCTAATGTGTCATCAAGAAGTGTCTCCCAATTGTCGATCGTGGGGCCAGCGATATTTTCTTGTCCGAATTCACAAACAGCTACCAGTTCGTGGACATGTCCGTCGATGACCTGAGCGATGGCTAGCGTATCAGAATCGGCACCCAGAATTGCCAGTTTCATGTGTCTCTCAGTCTGTATCGTTTCACATGCAATGCAAAACGTTTGTCGAGTAAATAAACTACTTCAATTATAGCTGTCAACTGACTGCCAAGCGTTTTTTATGACCCTACATCGTGAATTGGAGCAAAGGGGATAAAACTCTACAATCGTGGACATGTCTTCCGAACCAAAATATGATCCCTCCTTGCATGTGGTTTTGCATCAGCCTGAAATACCCTACAACACGGGGAGCGTGGGGCGAACGTGCGTGGCCGTTGGCGCGAAGCTTTGGTTGGTAAGGCCGTTGGGATTTCGGCTCGATGACTATTATCTCCGCCGGGCGGGTCTTGACTATTGGCCTTTTCTCGAATGGGAAGTCGTCGACGACTGGCCAATGCTCGTTCAACGACTATCGGGTAGGCGATTCTGGTTTTTCAGCAAATCGGCCAGCCGCAATTATGCAGAGGTCGGGTACCATCCCGGGGATGTATTTGTATTTGGTAATGAATCAAAAGGGCTTCCAAATGCCTTGCGAAGGGAGCATTCCGAGCAGTTCCTACAGATCCCGATACGCTCGCAGGTCCGCAGTTTGAACTTATCGAATGCCGCCGCAGTGGTTCTCTATGAAGCCGTTCGCCAAGGCGTCGGGCCATCCTGACCAGTGCCCCTAAAAACGAACTACCGTGGTTATTTCTTGTCGGAGCCGGTGGGTATAGAATGAATCCTGGTAAGGAGGAATATCATGCACCATACGGCCGTTTGGAGATTGATCGCGCTAGTGGGGTTGATGTTGTGCTGGACGGTGCCAGCAAGAGGTCAACAGAAACCACCCGCGCACGAACGCCAATACAATGGCCTGATTGCCGGTCAAGAGGCTTACCAATTGAACGAAGTTCGCCGACAGGCGGAGATCGCTCGACAGTTTGATTTAAATGCCGATATGTACTGGCGCTGGAGCGGTGCCAGCAGTTGGTACCCTGGTGCATTTGAACCGTGGCCGATGGTTCCTGGCTCTATCTGGGGTTGGCCAGCAGCCGTCTCACCTCCGTACTATGCTCCAACCGATCCAGTTATCTCGATTCAACGCAAACAATCCGTACCGCAGCGTCGTTCTGGCCCGCGCGAATTCTGATGCGTGATAGATCCTTGGAATCACAACCTAGACATTCGTGTTATCCATGGCAGATCAGTCGCTGAATCTTTCATTATGCATGATCGTCCGGGACTCAAAGCGTACGTTGTGCGCCGCGTTGGAAAGCGTACGTCCTTGGGTGGATGAGATGGTAGTAGTCGATACTGGCTCGTTGGACGATACTCCGCAGATCGCCCAAGAACTGGGCGCCAGAGTGTTTCATTTTCCTTGGTGCGATGATTTTTCGGCGGCGCGAAATGAGTCGTTGCGGCATGCCTGCGGCAAGTGGTTGTTTTGGATGGATTCTGACGACACGATCGATGAAGTCAACGGTCGTCGACTGAGAGCCGTGGCCGACAAGCCCACTCCTGAAAATGTGCTGGGGTTCGTCATTCAAGTCCACTGTCCAGGCATTCCGACTGCCGAAGGCGAGAATGTGAACGTGGTCGACCACGTTAAGATGTTTCGTAACCGACCCGATCTGCGATTCGAGGGCCGGATCCACGAGCAGATCATGCCTGCCATTTCCCGGGCTAAGGGAGAGACAGAATGGACCGACATCATTGTCGTGCACTCCGGCGCCGATCTTTCACCCGCTGGACGTCGCCGCAAGCAACTGCGCGATCTCAAGCTACTTGAGCTGGATTTGGCCGATCGGCCGGAGCATCCTTTTGTCTTGTTCAATCTTGGCATGACCTGGCGCGTCGAAGGAGATTACTCGTGCGCATTGACTACCTAGAGCGGAGTTTGCGAGCAGCGAATCCCTATGAATCGCACGTGAGGAAGGTATACGCTCTGCTGGTGATATGCTACACGCAGTTACAAGAGTTAGACCGAGCACAAGAGGCCTGTCGAGCGGGACTAAGATACTATCCCGACGATCCCGAATTGCTATATCGTCTCGGTGGATTGTTGTTGCATACGGACCGATTATTGGAGGCCGAACAAGTTTATCGAAAACTTTTGGATTCCGAGATCCCGCGACACCTGACGAGCGTCGATCGAGATTTGCGCTGTTCATGCTCCTCAATGCTTGGCCATGACCTACGAGCGTCTAGGTCGATTGGAAGAGGCATTGAACCTTTGGCGACGCGTTGCCGACACTACGCCAAATCACCGGCTTGCCTGGCGTGCCATGACTAGTCTGCTACTGCGGCAAGGTCGAAATGCCGAAGTGAGCGAGATCTCAAAGCGGCTGATGACGATTAAGGGTCTGGAAGGAGAAGGCATATTGGCAAGGGCCAGAGCAGCTGAGTTCGTGCGGGATATTGCCCGCGCTCGAGAAATTCTGGTCCAGGGACGGCAACAATATCCTCAAGATATGACACTTCTCCAGGCGTGGTGCGAATTTGCTTTTAATTATGAACCGCCTAGCCAAATTGAAGCTGCATTGCGTGAACTGATCGAGCGGAATCCAAGAGATGCGAGTTCCTATCTCAATCTAGGAACGCTCTATTTGCATGCAAGTCGTTACCCTGAGGCAATTGCTTGTTACGAGCGGTCATTGGAAATTCGCCCCGATTATCCACTGGGGCTTGTTAATCTGGGATTGGCTTTAGAAAGATCCACTCGGCTCGCGGACGCGGCACGTTGCTGGGAGCAAGTAGTTCAACTCATACCTGGTAGTCCCATCGCACAAGAGGCCGAAGGACATTTGCGTCGGATCCGCTAAAAGGAAACTGATCCGAAGGTAGGTTTTCCTACCTCATTGTGCAAGAAACTTGTAGCCTGAATAGATGGGGAGGTGGCGGTAATAGACTTCGAGCATGAAGATCGAAAGGCATGTCGTATAAAGACGACCAGCAACCGCCCAGCGGTCTCCACGCGGATCCCAACTTCCACCGTCATCCCCCTCCTTGACCTGATGGGAGGGGATTTCGCGACGCATTACTTGATTCCAATCCTTCCAGATCTCGCCTTCCATGTGATGACACGCCTGGGCAGCATAGTACCAATAGTAAACGTCTCGATCGGGTCCATCGTACTTAATTGGGTTTTTGTTGATCGCCCGGACCCCGTCAATCAAACGCGGGTCATCTTGCTTCCAGCCGAGATATTGGCGGCACAAATACGCTTCGGCGGTCACGGCCGACGTCGCGGCAGAGCCGACCGTATAGCCATATTTGCCGTCGGGTTGGGCGGCGGTATCGAGATAGCGCATCACGTTATCGAGGGTTTGCTGTGGCACCTCAAGCTTGGCCATCCGCGCACTTTGTAGAGCCATCACAAACCAACCCGTCACGCTGGTGTCTGAATCTTGATTGGGAATATATCTCCAACCACCGCCTCGTTGATCCTGGGAATTGACGCAATATCGTACGGCCATCTGTGCGGGTTCGTAAAACCTGCTGTCGTTGGTCATGCCATAAATCTCGCAGAGCGCGATAGTGCATTGGGCATGCGCATACAAGGACTGATGGCTCGACACGTTGCTAGCGAAAAATCCATCCTGATTTTGTAACTTCAGCAGTGCGGTCCAGCCTTTATTGACAGCTTTTGAATATTTGCCACTGTTGTGAGTGTTTCCATTTCCCTGAAATGCCAACAGCGCCATGGCCGTGGCCGCAGGTGTGTTTTCTTCCAATCCACCATTTTGATATGGGCCCCGCATGCTCCACGATCCATCGGATTGTTGCTGCTTGGCGACCCACTCCAACCCTCTGCTGACAGCCGCTTCCGTGACATCATTGCCGCCATAAGCTCCAAGCAAAACCTTCTTCATGCCATCCGCCGGCGGCTCATATTTCGCTTCGCGAAACCACACTTTTGGCCAGTTGGTCCAAACTCTTGCTGATAGTGGTATAAACCTTCTTGTTCGACTTGCGACCAAGAACCGAACCGGTTGGGATCCACGGGCGAATACAGGAAAGCGTGGGCAAAGTATCGAAACACCGGGTATTAGTTGCAGGAATCTTTTCACCTCTGCTTGCATTGGTGTTAAACATCATTTTCATTCAGGCCCTACTTGCATTGAGTTCCAATCCTGAGAACAATTGGCGGTTTCGCCTGTTCATTTCTAGTCTCGCTTTACCGATTCCATTTCTAGCCACTCTGGTGCTGGCCTTGAAAGATCGCCGGCGTGCCGATCTTTCTCTTTCCGCGAAGATCGGTTTGGGGATTGCGGCACTTTCGCTGCTACTTATTGCGAAGCCCGCGATGGACGGCCTTGCCCGATCAAAACAGTCACGCAACATGGCAATGCACGACGTACCGGCCCCGATGTTTAACAGCCTTGACATTCAAGGTAATCCGCAGCGGTTGGCGGACTACAAGGGAAAAGTAGTGTTGGTAAACATCTGGGCGACGTGGTGCGAGCCGTGCCGCAAGGAGATGCCACAACTAGACAAGCTGTACCAATCTAGAAAAGGACGCGGATTCATTGTATTGGGTATTTCTGATGAGACCATCGCGAAACAGCGAGCATTTGTGAGTCAAATTCCGGTTACCTATCCTCTGCTAACGATTACTCCCGGCGTACCGGCTTTTTATCGAGAGATTGCTAAGTATCCTGCAATTTTTCTTATCGACCGGGAAGGAAGGCTGCATCCATCACCGAACGAGAGTCAGGGATTCGGAAACGTGGAAGAAGCTGTCGACTCTCTACTCAACGGCGGCAAATGAAAGACCGCAAGTGATCTCCGGTTGGCTCGATTCCGGGCGTATTACGGGCCACTGGAGGTTGACTTTCTGAGAACTTGTCCAGATGAAGCCTCGTTCAGCCCAATCTCATTCGTCGCAAGCGCTTATGGAAACGCACCAGATTCATCTCGGATTGCTGAGGCAGCGAGCCCCTGTTCTCCGCGCCAGAAGTGGCGCTTTGGACGACCCACTTCTTCCGCTCGTATTTCCAATCACTTAGCGCCATCCACTGCCCCATTTCACCGCTAGACCCCTATTTTTCGCCTTTCGTTGGGTTGTGGTGGGGGTAGGCCAATTCCTTCAATAAGATAGCTCCAGTGGCACCGCTCAGGGAGCAGACTGTTCGAAGGCTGCCCGGTGACTTTGAGAATAGTCAGCAGAAAGCAGCAACGTCGCGGATCGCGAATTCGAAGGCGGGTTTTCAATCCCAGGGAAAAAGTGGCAAAGGCTTGAGCCACCGCATCCCAACAGTGGAAAGCGAGAGGAAATGCATAAACCGATTAAGTACGTAGAAAAAGCGGTCACACTGGGCGCGCAGAGGCGCCTGGGTTGTGTTCGACCGGCTGAACCGCATCAAGCCCAATCCTTCTTCTACGCCGAAGTGGTCCGACAAGCCGCTGCTGAAGTCCTACCAGAAGACGAAGCCGCCGCTGGGCTGGCCGCGCACGACCGATTCGCTCTGCCCCAAGTGCGTCCCTGAAATCCGCCAGCAGATCCTCGACGGCAAGCTGCCCCATGAAGTCCTGCTCAACGAGAAGGTCGGCGAAATCAAGGCCCAGATCATCGAGCGCGACGGCAAGATCCTCATGGTGAAGGATTGCCCCAAGCACGGCCACTTTGAAGACGTGATGTCGATCGACACCGCTTCTTCAAGCACCTCGAAGAGTTCTTCCCCGGCCGCGACATCCGCGCCCACAACGACGAGAAGCTGCACAACCACGGCACCTCGCACCGTCAACCACGGCCGCGGCTCGGTGCTGACCATCGATCTCACCAACCGCTGCAACATGATGTGCGATCCCTGCTTCATGGACGCCAACCAGGTCGGCTTCGTCCACGAGCTCACCTGGGAAGAAATCAAGACCATGCTCGACAACGCCATCACCATCAAGCCGCGGCGGCAGATGAGCGTGCAGTTCTCCGGCGGCGAGCCGACGCTCTCCCCTTACTTCCTTGACGCCGTGCGCTACGCCCGCAAGGTCGGCTACAACTCGCGTGCAGGCCGCCACCAACGGCATTGAGTTCGCCAAGAGCAAGGAGTTCTGCCGCGCAGGCTGCCGAAGCCGGCCTGCGCTACGCCTACCTCCAGTTCGACGGCATCGGCAACGCCGCCAACTCGCACCGCAAGGTCGGCAACCTGTTCGACGTGAAGCTGCAGGCCATCGACAACCTGCACGAGGCCGGCGTCGAAATCGTCCCGGTGACCACCATCGTCAACGGCATCAACAACGAGCAGGTAGGCCGCATCATCGAGTTCGCGCTCGACAACCCCAAGAAGATCAGCTTCCTCAGCTTCCAGCCGGTCAGCTTCACCGGCCGCGACGAAGCCATCACCGACGAGCGCCGCCACGCGCAGCGCTACACGCTCTCGCACCTGGCGCACGACGTGAAAAATCAGATGCGGCTTCGGCGAGCCCGCGCGCGACTGGTTCCCCATCAGCTTCATGTGCACCTTCTCTGACTGGGCCGACCTGATGCACGTGGACACCGCCAGAACGACTGGGGCCAGCTCACCTGCGGCTGCCATCCCAACTGCGGCATCGGCATGGCCATCATGATCGACAAGGAAACCAAGGAAGCCGCGCCCGTCACCGCGTTCCTGAACGTGCGACCAGCTGGCCAAGGACATCGCCAAGGTCAACGACGCGGCCCGCGGCAAGTTCCTTACCGGTCCTCGGCATGGCGCTGTGCCTGATGCGCAACTACGATCCCTTCCAGTCGCCCACCCACTTCAAGATCACCGACCTGCTGAAGAAGTTCGACAAGACCTTCAACGCCACCGGCAAGCAACTACGGCAACGTCGGGCGACCGCACCATTGACGACATCGAGAAGCGCCGCTCAGGACCGCTGGAACTTCCTGTTCATCGCCGGCATGTGGTTCCAGGATCTGTTCAACTACGACTTCCGCCGCACCGAGCAGTGCATCATTCCCTACGCCACGCAGGAAGGCGAAATCAGCTTCTGCGCCTACAACACCGGCGTGGGCTGGCGCAACATCATCGAGAAGATGCACATGACCGCCACGCTCACCAAGTGGTACGAGGAGCACGGACGGCACGAGATCTTCGCCGGCGGCAAGAACGTGAAGATGGAAGACGTGAACCACTCGCTGCTGCTGAAAGAAGAACTGGTCACCAACGAAGAGCAGCACGACCTCGACAAGCTGGGCATCGCCAAGAACGCGCGCGAAGAGAAGATCCGGGCGCGGGACGCCAAGGCGGCCGCAACGCGGGCCGCAGAAGAATGACGAGGCCTACAACGCCCGCATGGCGGCGCTATACCGCGAAGTCGTGCTGAAAGAGAAGCCGGTCGTGCGGAGAACGGGTTCATTCCGCTGGGCGCGCTGGCTACTCCCAAGAACGGAAACGGCAATGGCAACGGCAACGGGAACGGGCATCATGCTCCCGAAGCCAAGCCGGAAGCTGCCGAGCCGGTGCTGGGCGACTAGTCGGGACCGAGTAATTTTCTAATTGTGTAATTTGGGCTGCCGAGAGGTGGCCCAAATTTTTGCGCTGAGTGTTTGCGCTCAGCAGGGCGTCTCCGCCAAACTTCCGATCTTATCCATTACATTATGTCTGCCTCGTATCCAGCTGGAATAGAGCGTCCTAGCGACCATCTCCACCGAATGTAAGCAAGTGTGCATCTTTTCACGAGCATCTCCGCATCCCACTTAGCCTGCGTCCCTGACATGTCTGACAAGCCTGCCTTAACTACTGGAGAAACTTCGATGAGGTTGCGATTGGCGCACTTCTTCCCCGGTTTCGGTGTTTCGGGGCTCCGTGTTTTTGCCCTCTCTATAGCTCTTTCTTTGTCGTTGATGGCACAAGCGCAGGGAGGGGCCGCGTCGCTCTCGGGAACCATCCACGCGAGTTCGGGGGCGACGGTTGCCGCAGCCAAGGTCACAGCCAGAAACGCCACCAGCGGACAAGTCTTCGCGTCGCAAGCCGATTCTGCCGGGGTTTACAAGTTCGCCGAACTTCCGCCGGGGGATTACGAGATTTCGGCCTCGGCGGAAGGATTCAGCTCCGAGCAGGCCAAGGTGACGATCGCAGCCGGCGCCAGCCAGACGACAGATTTCACGCTGAACTCGCGCGCTCTCGCTCCAGGACCTGGGCTTCGGCAAAGCCCAGACTCAGGGAAACCCGCAGGAACAGGCCCGCCTCGACAAGCGCTCGCACATGCTGAAGGTGCACCAGAAACTGGGATTGATTACCACCATTCCGCTGGTGGCCACCGTGCTCACAGGCGGGCTGGCGGGCGGGAGAAGCACCAGTTCGAGTACGCGTGACCTGCATGCCGCCCTGGGCTCGGCCACTGCGGGTCTTTACGCCGCGACTGCGTACTATGCGATCTTCGCTCCGAAGATCCCGGGCACGAAGGCCGAAGGACCGATCCGCTTTCACAAAGCGCTGGCATGGGTGCACGGCCCCGGCATGGTGCTGACGCCGATTCTGGGAGCGATGGCGTTCAATCAGAAGAGCCAGGGTGAGCGGGTGCATGGAATTGCCAGCGCCCATGGCGAAGTGGCAATTATTACCGCAGCCGCCTATGGACTGGCCATTCTGTCGGTGACCAAGCCACACCTTCTCTCGCGTACCGGCCACGATTTTCTGGCAGCATTTGGTTTGCGGCACTCCAATTCGGAAGACACCTACCGCGACCCAAGCGGCGGAACTCCGTAAGGGGACTCGGTAATAAGAGCTGTCGGCTGCCCCTCCCGATAATCCACAGGAAATTGCATCGTCATCTATGAAGAAAATATATCTGGCACTGATTTTGCTTTTGCCGTTAACCTGTGTGGCCCTCAGCGACAGCCAGTGGAGCTTGAGCGCATGCACGCTTAGCTATCACGTCTCGCACCCCTTGCATCAAGTGGAGGGAGTGAGCCACGAAGCCCGCGGCAAAGGAGTCTGCCACGCGGGACAATGTGAGTTCCTGATTGCCGCGCCAGTCAAGTCTTTCGACTCAGGGGACAGCAATCGCGATCTGCACATGCTGCAGGTGACCAGGGGAGGCCAATTTCCCATGATCGTGGTGCGCACGCAATTGCCCGAGTCGGCGCTGGCAACTCCGGCGGTGAATGCCGATCTGGAAATTCAGTTCGCCGGGCAGACGGTGCACTACAAGCAAGTCCCGTTTCAGCTGGCGGTGCAGGGAAACCAAGTGCAACTTACCGGGACCATTCCAGCCACCCTCACCGATTTTAAAATTGACCCACCCTCATTGCTCACCATGCCGATCAAGAATGACATTCCCGTAAAGGTGCAAATGACGTGGCAGAAGATGTGACCACCGGTATCGTCTAGCCTTGCCGACTGCATGAAAGCAGCGGCGGCGGCGTTCGAGAAGGCTGTGACTTGGAGGAGTTTGCTGGGGTATCATCAAAGGTAATGATGGCGCATTCCTTTCAGACCGATGATCCGAGGCTCCAGCCGATCCACGACAAGGTCGTGGCGGAAGAGAGGCTAAACGAGCAGGATGCCCTCACGCTCTACCGCAGCGGTGACATTCTGGCGGTGGGCTGGCTGGCGAACCTGGTGCGGGAGCGGATGCATGGCGACAAGACGTACTTCAACGTCAACCGCCATATCAATCCCACCAATGTGTGCGTGGCGGCGTGCCGCCTGTGCGCATTCGGCCGAAAGAAGGACTCGCCGGGCGCTTACACCATGGCGCTGGAAGAGGCCTTCCAGACGGCGGCTTCAGGCTACAGCGAAGCGGTAACGGAATTCCACATCGTTGGGGGTCTTCACCCTGACCTGCCATTCCAATATTTTCTGGATTTGATTTCCGGACTGAAACAGCGCTTCCCGCAGGTTCACCTGAAAGCCTTCACCATGGTGGAAGTTGCATATCTCGCCAAGCGCGCCAAGCTTTCGATCAAAGAGACGCTGGAGAAGATGAAAGAGGCCGGCGTGGATTCACTTCCCGGCGGCGGGGCAGAGATTTTTGCCGACCGGGTGCGACACATCATTTGCGACCACAAAATTGACGGCGATCAATGGCTCGACACCGCGCGCCTGGCCCACCAGATCGGCCTGAAGTCGAATGCGACCATGCTCTACGGCCACGTGGAGAATGACGAAGACCGGGTGGACCATCTGCTCAAGCTGCGCGAGCTGCAGGATGAAACCTGGGGATTCCAGACTTTCATTCCGCTGGCGTTTCATCCCGACAACACTCCTCTGCAACATCTGCCGAAAACCACCGGCATGCTCGACATCAAGCAAATCGCGGTCGGACGGCTGGTGCTCGACAATTTCCCCCACATTAAAGCCTACTGGCAAATGATGACTCCGAAGATTGCGCAAATCTCACTGCGTTTCGGAGCGGATGATTTGGATGGTACGGTGATCGAGGAGAAGATTTATCACGACGCCGGAGCGACCACGCCGCAAGGCATGCGGCGGCAGGAGCTGGTGCGGCTGATCGAAGCGGCGGGACGCCAGGCCATCGAGCGTGACACTTTGTATCATCCCGTCACGCGGACGGAGACTTCAGTGACTGTCGCGGTCTAATCGGTTGTACCCGCCTGATATCCCACAACACTACATTTCCAGGTGTCGTCTGAGCGACGGCGTCTTGCCGCTTCGTACCGCGGTTCCGCTATCCCTTATCGAGTGAAGAACTCGGTCATGGCGGGGGCTGTCGAAGCTGCCGCGGGAACGCTGGTCACTCCCAGCGCCTCCAGGCTCAACCGCAGGGTGCTCTGGTGCTGGTATAGGGTTGTCGAGCTGTATCCGGCGTGCACTTTGGGGCTGATCAGCAGTGTTGCGATATGTCCGCCGCCGTGAGCGGTGTCTGTAGGTTCAGCTTCATCCCAGGTGACGATCACAAGCGAATTCTGAAACGCGGAACTGTTCAGAAATGGGTCAACATTGTTCTGCAGCCAGATGTCGAAGCTCGCAAGTTTATCGCCGTCGTTGCATTGCTTCGTTCCAACGGGGCAATCGTGGGCATTGTCCTGCTGGTTCGGCACCACAAAGGCGTAGCCGGGAAGCGCGCCATCAGAAAGATCGGTCGCGAACTCACTAAATGGCACGATATTGGCAGCCTGGGATGGGTCGTTGATCACGTCTGAGATGTATGCGAAGGGAATGTGATGTTTGGCGTATTCGCCCTGATCGCCGCCCAGGTACCCGGCGGACGGCAGAGACTCGGCATAACACTTCCATGACTTGCCGGCCGCGTTCAGCCGCCTCACCACGTTGTCAGCGTCGGTGAAGCCTTGATAGGAGTCGTCCTGGCTGATGGTCTGGCCGGTGGTGAGCACAAAATAGTTAGGCAACGAGGGATGGGTATTTCCGTAATACTGGCCGGCAACCGCATATTTTGCGGCGAGCTGGTTGAAGTACGGCATGGCCGTATTGCCCATGACGGCGTCGTAGCCGTGATTTTCAGCAACGATAACGATCACATGCGCAAATTGCGGGGCGCCGCCCGACGGAGATCCTGGAGCCTGGGAGTTCGGAGAAGCAGAGCCACCGCCACACCCGCTGGCAAACGCGAGCAGGCAGCAAAGTGCTGTTAATAAGGGCAAAGAGGATCGCAAGCCGGCTCCTTCCCGCCACGCGCCGCCGGGCGCGTCCTCAACCGGCGGGGTAAAGTATCCCTTAGACTCGGCCGTTTTACCGTAGGTTGCATCGCCGATGCGCCCTGAAAAAGGGCCGGCGCAAAAAAGAAGCTGGTCTGCGGGGCTGGTAAAAAAAATCTTATGTCCCGCAATTTGCATTCATGCTTTCTCAGCGGGTGTAGAATCGGGCTAGAAGGACCAGGAATGAGGCTTCACGGGATCCACTTCCCGCATCCGAGGCAAGCATGAATGTTCATATCAGCTACAAGGTCCACAAAACTCCAGACATCGAAAAAGAAATTCATAACCGGGTAGACAAGCTGCGCAAGCGGCTGCAAGTGTTCCGCCCAGAACTCGTACATCTGAAAGGGAGCGTAGAGGAGAATTCTCCGCGTGAGGGAGTGGTCGTGGCATTAAACCTGCGTCTGCCGTCAGGTCAGATGGCGGTGCAGGAATCCGCGTCGTCGGCAACCTCCGCCATCAAGGCGGCATTCGACGACCTGGTAGCGCAACTGAAAAAGCACAAGGAGTTGCTGCGCAGTTCGCACAAGTGGCGGGGACGGCGGCGCACCAACAGCCCTCCGGAACCGCAGGTGCCGTTCGAGGAGACACTGGCCGCAGTGCAGCCTTCGACAGTTTCAGCCGAGGATATTCGCGGCTACGTCAATGCCAACCTGTCGCGGCTGGAACGCTTCGTGGAACGCGAGATTTATTTCCGTGAGGCGGCGGAACAGATTGAGCGGAATTCCGTTAGCAGGGAAGAAGTAATTGACGAGGCAATTGCGCGGGCGCTCGGCGATGGCTCGGAAAAGCCGGAGCGGCTGGCGCTCGAGCCCTGGCTGTACCGGCTGGCGCTGCGTTCCATCACCGAACTGGCGCACCGGGACTCTGAGGACACCGCCAACGTTCACCTGGAAGATTCGACCCGCCGCCCCAACGTGCGTGCCAGTGACGAGCCGGAATTGCAGTTTCACCAGCCTGATGAAACTTTGACCGGGGAAAATGTGATTGCCGACCGTCGCACGCCGACTCCCGAGGATATCGCTTATTCCGACGAGATGTTCACCCTGGTGCAGTTCGCCCTGAACGGGGCCAAGCGCGAAGACCGGGAGGTCTTTGTGCTGCATGCCATCGAGGGATTTTCTGTCGAAGAGATTGTTGCAATCACCGACCGCAGCGCAGACCAGGTGCGCTCCTCCATCTCCAACGCGCGCGATCATCTGCGACGATCTCCGGGCATGGCCAACCCGCTCCGCGAACGGCTCCTCCAAAACACTGGTACGGTTTAATCCCCAGCAGCACTCAGGAGAACGTGCATGATTACACGTGATGAAATCCGTGAGCTGGCTCAATTGGAATTCAAAAATAAGGAAGATTGCGCATTAAGTTTTTATTTCCAGCCGCAGACCCCGCAGGACCAGAGGCATCGCCAGGAGAAGATTCAGGCCAAAGATCTGGTGCAGAATGCCATGCGGGAATCGGCGAAGAATGGCGGCAATGGGCTGATCCGGGCCCGGTTGCAGCGAATTCTTGAACTGGCGGAACATTTGCACGGCAACCAGGCGCGTGCCAAGGCGGTTTTTGCCGACGGTCACGGTGATTTCTGGCGGGAGTTCGATTTACCGCCGCAACTCCCGGGAACCCAGCTCTTCATGAACCAGCGTTTTCACCTCAAGCCCCTGGCGATGCTGTTAGGGGCCCAGCCCCTGGTCGGGATTGCTCTGGTGGACCGTCACCGGGCCCGCTTGTTCGATTTGCGGCTGGATGAACTCACGGAGAGGGAATCGCTATTTCATCCCTTGCCGCGGCGCGGGCGAGGTGATGGCTGGAAGGGATATGACGGCGGCCACGCGGAGCGCAGCGTAGAAGACGAGGCGATCCATCATTTCAAGAACGTAGCGGACCACCTCTTGGAGCAGGCGGAGCGCGGGCTCTGGGAAAAGCTGGTGATTGGCTGCCACGACCAGTACTGGTCAGAACTGGAGAGCTATCTGCATCCCGATGTGAAGCAGCGATTGTTGGGGCACTTCAGCATGGACGTTGCCAGCGCCACTCTGGACCAGGTTCGCAGCAATGCTTCCCGCATCCTGCAGTCGGGCCTGGAGCAGCGCCGCCGCGATTTATTCGCGGAAACCCTTGATCAGGCGCGGAGCCACCGCCGGGGAGCTACCGGGCTGCGCCGGGTGTTGCGATCACTCGAAATGGGCGAAGTGCAGACGATTGTGATGAGTGAGAATTTCTCGGCGCGGGCGGTTGAGTGCACGAACTGCGGGCACCTCGATTCGCATCTGGTGAAGGATTGTCCGGCTTGCGGGCGGGAGACGCGCGAACTGGAAGATGTCAGCGATGCCATTATTCCGGCCGCGATCCGGCAGGACATCGAACTGTTCTACATGAAAGACCAACCGGAACTGGACCAGGTGGGGAACATCGCGGCATTGCTTCGCTTCCGGGCGGACCAGAGTACCGGGTTGGCGGTTGCTTCTTAGGGCATTGCAGATGGGGGTTTCAAGGCTTTAACGCGAAGGCGCGAAGAAACCCGTCGCGAAGCTCGCGAACCAAGCCGCGGCCGGCACGGGCTTTTACGGCTTTGCGTTCTTGTGAATGTCGACTGTGCTCCAGGTCTTGTCGGCGGCGTGGCAGATATTCTCTAACGCGCACTCGGCGCATTTGGGAGAGCGCGCGAGGCAGAGCTTGCGTCCATGCCAGATGATCTGGTGCGCGAACAGAATCCACTTTTCGCGCGGAATCACCTTCATGAGGTCCTGCTCGATTTTTTGAGGATCGGTATTCCTGGTGAGTTCGAGACGCCGTGAGATGCGGGTGACGTGGGTATCCACGACAACGCCGTCCGCTTTCCTGAACCACGAACCCAGCACGACGTTGGCAGTTTTGCGGGCCACGCCGGGAATGGTGAGAAGCTTTTCCATTTCATCCGGAACCTGACCTCCGAAATCGCTGAGCAGCTTCTTCGCCGCGCCCACGATGGACTTGGACTTGTTGCGGAAAAATCCGGTGGAGCGGATGTCGGGTTCGAGCTGTTCCGGCTTGAGCGCGGCGAAATCCTGGACCGTGGGATACTTCTTGAACAATTCCGGCGTGACCATATTTACCCGCACGTCGGTGCATTGTGCCGACAGAATCGTGGCAACCAGCAGTTCCCACGCGCTGTTGTGGTGCAGGGCGCAGGTCACGCCAGGGTAGAGTTCGTCCAGCCGCCGTAGGATTTCGAGGACACGCTCCGGCGCAACGGGGTTATAGCCTTTGGGCCGAGAACCGGCTTTGGCGCCGGTCGCCTGAGACTTGCGGGCGGCGCGCTTCTTCGGCGGAGCGGTCGCAGATCCAGGTGTGGAAACACGAGTGCGGCTTCGGCCTCCGGCGGGCGATTTGAGCGGTCCAGCAGCGCGTCGTGCCCGGTCCTGTTTGCCGGATTTCGCTGGTTGTCGCGGGACGATACCTCGGGGCATAGGCCTCCTGAATTCATCGATCTCGATGAGAACGACGCTTGAAAGCAATCATCCTAGCAGAGCGTTTGCGAGCGGAATTTCCGGGCGGGCGGCCGGTCTGCACCATCGGGCGTGGCACCAAGAGCGCAATTGACGCCAACCGGACTGGTGGGTAGTCTGGATGTGATTTCAAACAAGGGAGCCCACAACATTGGCGGTAAAGTCGATCCAGGCCGGTCAAGTGTGGCGGAGCGACGAGAGCGGATCAGATTTCCTGGTCACTCGCGTCTATAGCGAGGTCTTCACCCAGTACGCAATACTGCGTCCTGCAAAACTGAATGCTCCCGATGCGCCCACGGTAAAGGTGAAAGTGACGAAGACTTCCGAAGGCTCGGCGCTGCCCGGCTACACCTTCACCCAGGAAGGTGCATTTTAGCGCCATGATCGCGCTTTTCATGCTTCCGGGCGCGGGAGCTGCTTTTGGCGCGTCCTTCCGCCGTTCCACTCCCCCTCTGGATCTTGTTACCGTTGCGCACTCCTCATGACCGAACGAATTCTGGCGGCTGTTTTTCTCTTTATCAAGGCAGTGATCGGCGCTACCGGCTATGGCGGCGTGACGCTGCTGATGGCTATCGAATCCGCCTGCATTCCTTTGCCGTCGGAACTCATCATGCCGTTCGCGGGATATCTGGTGTATGAAGGGCGGCTGAGCCTGTTTTGGGTCGCTACGGCCGGTGCGCATGGCTGTAATCTGGGGTCGCTGGTGGCGTACGAAATCGGCTGCTACGGCGGGCGTCCGCTGGTCGAGAAATATGGACGATGGATACTCCTCAGCCGCCGCGAGCTGGACTGGGCCGATAAGTTCTTTCAACGCTGGGGATACCTGGCCGTCTTTTTCGGCCGCTTGCTGCCGGTGGTTCGGACTTTCATTGCGCTGCCGGCCGGAATTGCCCGCATGCCTCGCGGACGCTTTCATCTCTACACCTTTCTGGGGTCGTGGCCCTGGTGCCTTGGACTGGCCTGGCTGGGGTTGAAGCTGGGAGAAAACTGGCGCGAACTGGGCAAGTACTTTCATCAATTCGATCTGGTCATCGGGGATTGCTCTGGCAGGTGGGATTATCTGGTTTGCGTGGTCCCATTGGCAGAACCGGCTGGGCGCGACGGAGTAAGCTTTCCCGCACTTTGAACCAGCGGGAAAACCTTTCCCGTCCCAAAACATACCGCTGAAGCCTGAAACGCTGTGCTTCCTTGTCTCCCATTTGCATAATCTGGGAACAATGCGAGAACATACCTGTTTGCCCTAATCCCAGAATCCTTACAAGGAAGCTCCCTCTCATGCCGACACGGCCAAAGACTCAGTCCCGCAAAGACAGCGCCAGCGAAATTCAACCAGCCAAGGGAAAGCTCGGCGTCATGATTCCCGGCATGGGCGCGGTTGCGACCACCTTTGTGGCCGGCGTCGAGGCCGTGCGCAAGGGAATTGCCAAGCCCATCGGCTCGCTCACTCAGATGGGCACCGATCCGCCTCGGGAAGCGCACCGAAGGCCGCTCTCCCAAGATCAAGGAATTCGTCCCCCTCGCCAGCCTCGAACGACCTGGTGTTCACCGGGTGGGACATTTTCGAAGACGATATGCACACCGCCGCCCGCAAGGCGGGCGTGCTGGAGCGCGACCTGCTCGACAAGGTAAAGCCGTTCCTGAGCACGATCAAGCCGCGCAAGGCTGTGTTCGATCGCAACTACGTCAAGAAGATTGACGGCGCCACGTCAAGAAGGGCAAGAACAAGATGGATCTCGCCGAGCAGTTGCGCCAGGACATTCGCGACTTCCGTAAGTCCTCGCGGCGCCACGCGGCTGATCACTATGTGGTGCGCCTCGACCGAATCTTTCCTGCAACCGACCGCCGCCCATCAGTCGCTGAAGGCGTTCGAGAAGGCCATGAAGGCAGAACGACGAGAGCCATCGCGCCCTCGATGATTTATGCCTATGCCTCGCTGATGGAAGACGTGCCGTTCGCCAACGGCGCGCCGAACCTTACCGTGGACATTCCCGGTCATGCTCGAACTTTCGCGGCAGAACGAGGCTCCGATCTGCGGCAAGGATTTCAAAACCGGCCAGACGCTGATGAAGTCCATCCTCGCGCCCGGCTTCAAGGCCCGCCTGCTGGGGCTCAGCGGCTGGTTCTCGACCAACATTCTGGGCAACCGCGACGGCGAAGTGCTCGACGATCCAGGGTCTTTCAAGACCAAGGAAGAGTCCAAGCTGGGGTGCTGGAGCACATCCTTCAGCCCGAGCTTTATCCGGAACTCTACGGCAATATCTATCCACAAGGTCCGCATTAACTATTACCCGCCTCGTGGTGACAATAAAGAGGGTTGGGACAACATCGATATCTTCGGATGGCTCGGCTATCCGATGCAGATCAAAGTCGATTTCCTGTGCCGCGATTCGATTCTCGCAGCCCCAATCGTGCTCGATCTGGTGCTGTTCCTGGACCTCGCGCAAGCGCACGCCGGAACTGCGCGGGCTCGGCATCCAGGAGTGGCTGAGCTTTTACTTCAAGTCGCCGATGACCGCGCCGGGGCTTTATCCCGAGCACGACTTGTTCATTCAATTGATGAAGCTGAAGAACACCCTGCGCCACCTGAAGGGCGAAGAATTGATTACGCACCTGGGACTGGAGTATTACGACTGAGACTCAACCGAAGGCAGCCGCTACCCAGGCGGGAGCCGTTTGGTATGCATCCGAGAAGATGCGGTGAGTTCTTCTTTGCTGGATGGAAGCATGACTTTCTTGCCCGGCAGCCCGGTACTGAACAGACGCACCTTTACTACTGCTCTGGCTATCACTGTGTTGCTGTCTCTTGCTCCCCGGTTACGGGCGGCGGCGGATTCCGCCAAAACCATGGATCTAGAGAAATCTGTGATCCGGGTGCATGTATTCAAGACCGGATTGTTTTCCGCCTTTGGCCACGAGCACGAAATCAGCGCACCCGTGCAGGAAGGCACTATTTCGGAAGAAGAGCCGGCGGTCGATTTGACCGTTGCTACCGATGATCTTCGGGTCAAAGATCAGGATGTCTCCGACAAAGACCGCGACGAAATCCAGAAAACCATGCTGGGACCGGAGGTGCTCGACAGCCAACGCTACCCCAAGATCCTGTTTCATTCCAACCGGGTTGAGCAGACGCAGCCCGGGAAATGGCTGGTGCGCGGCGATCTCACGCTACACGGGGAAACCCACGAAGTGAGCCTGCCAGTCGAGTTGCGCGACGGTCATTACGTGGGATCGGTGCGAATCCGGCAGAAGGACTTTGGTATCACTCCGGTATCCGTCGCCGGAGGATCGGTGAAGGTAAAGAACGAAGTCCGCCTGGATTTCGACATCGTGGCGAAAAGCCAGCCCAGTCCCCGCCGCGGGCGCTGACGGGCCTTTGCCTCTCAATTCCGGCTAACTTCATGATTTGTAGCCTCGAAGCCAAAAAGCTCGCCGAACCCGGCCCGCCGAACTGCGGATAACTTTGTAGGTTTATTCTGCGTCCAACTGAATGGTGAATCCCATCCGAAGGTGTGTGCAAACGAGGGTATAATCCCGGATAGTCCCACCACCCGGGGGAACAGGGAGTAGATCATGAAGTTCCGGCTATTGCTGTTGACAGCCGCCCTGCTGGCGTTCAGTTCGGTGACGCCTCAGGTCTTTTCACAGGATCAGAGTGCTAGCACTCCAACTGCCCAAACCACGCCAGCGCAAACCACGCCCGACCAAACCACACCGGCCAGCAGGCAGCCGGATCCGGATGCGGCGCAACCCAGCGATTCGGCCCAGAGCGACAAGAAGCCTGCCGAGGCGCCGGTGCAGGCTGCCGATCCCGCTAAGGTCAAGCACGACGGCGGCAAAAATGACGTGGATGCCATCGGCAACCGCAAGATCGGGGCACCCGCGGTCTCGGCAACTGGTACTCGCTCGAAGGCGAGATTCGCATGGGCAAGCAGTACGCCCAGATGGTGGATTCCAGCTCCAAGATGATCACAGATCCGGTGGTGACCGAATACGTAAACCGGATCGGGCAGAACCTGGTGCGCAACTCCGATGCCCAGGTTCCGTTCACCATCAAAGTGATCGATTCCGATGAAATCAACGCTTTGGCGCTGCCGGGCGGGTTTTTCTATGTGAACTCCGGCCTGATTCTGGCGGCAGATGAGGAGGCCGAGCTGGCCGGCGTGATGGCGCACGAAATCGCCCATGTGGCTGCCCGCCATGCCACCCGCGGGATGACGCGCGCGCAACTGGGCGAATATCGGCAGCATTCCGCTTGATCTTCGTGGGTGGCGGTATCGGCTATGCCGTGCGCTCGGCGGCAAGTCTGGGACTGCCCATGACCTTCCTGATGTTCCAGCGCGGATTCGAAGCGGAAGCCGATTATCTCGGACTGCAGTACATGTACAAGACCGGCTACGATCCGCAGGCGTTCGTGAGCTTCTTCGAGAAGCTGCAAGGCCCAGGAGAAGAAGAAGCCGGGCACGCTGGCTAAAGCGTTCTCCACCCATCCGCAGACTCCGGACCGCATCGAGAAGTCGCAGGAGGAGATCTGCCACCATTTTGCCGGCCAAAGCCGAGTATCTGGTTACTACGTCCGAGTTCGATGACGTGAAGGCCCGGCTGGCCGGGATCGAAAACCGGCGCAAGATGCTGGACGACAAAGACACCCCGGGGAAGCCAAGCCTGCGGCGGGCTTCCACAACCGACAAGAACGGGAAGGACGGAAGCACCAGCGATGACGATCGTCCGTCGCTCAAACGTCGTCAGGACTGAAAAGTTTCCATTCAGCAAAAAGGGCCGCGAGCAAATCGCGGCCCTTTAAGTTTGACGGACAAGAAATCTAAAAATGCCTACGCGGCCTCTTTAGCCGCAAGGGTTGCGACTTGGGCGCGAACCGCGGCGTGTTCGCTGATCACCTTCATGGCCTTCCAGTCATACGACAACTCTTTGCCGCAGTCGAGACAGACCACGTACGTACCGGTAAGCTGGGCCGCTTTCACCCGGTTGCGCGAAGTGCGCGAAACCGTGATGGGAAAGCTGTAACGAGAATGCCAGCACCCGAAGAGAACATCGACCAACTTCGCGATCATCCCTCTACCTCCCAAACGCCCTGGAGCAACCACTGTGCTTCATCTACTTAGATGAAGGCGGACCGAAAAAGGTTCGGCACCGCGATGCGGTATTACCACTGTAGAACCACAGTCGTGCAGTAACCGGGTAATTCGGTTACTGTGCAAGAGAATGTGTTCCTGTATTGGGAAGAGGGATCTCAGGCGTTCTGGGGTCCGGTTTTCTTTGCGCCTGGCACTTGGAGACGATGGCGCTGCGGAGCCGGGTGCGGAGATCGTCGGGCAGTTCGTAAAGCTGGGAATCGCGGTAAATTTCGATGGTTTTCTTGGTGGTGTCGCAGACCACGTAGCAGTTGTGGCACCAAGCCAAATGATCTTCGAGCTCAGCCTTGGTGCGGTCGTCGATCACGCCGTCCAAGTAGTTGGTGAGCTCCTGCAAGAAATTCAGAGCATTTCACTGTTTCGCATCTCCGCGATTGCCATCTGGATTCTCCCGTTTCTGGAAGTAGCGGCTTAAGCGTTCCCGCAATTGCAGCCGCGCTCGCAGCAACCGCGACTTTACTGCCGGCACGCTCAGCTCGAGCGCTTCGGCAGTCTCTTCTGTCGACAACCCTTCGACGTCCCGCAGCACAAAAACGGTTCGAAAAGTTGGCGGCAAACCTTGTATCGTGCGCCCTAAAATATCGCGCAACTCAGCTTGCGTGTAAAGCTGCTCCGGGTTCGGACTCCAGTCCGCCACTTCACGCGGAACCGAATCCTCTTCCGTCTTTACATCTTCGTCAAGCGACACCATGCGCTCGGGGCGGCGGCGCCGCAACTTCATCAGCGCCTCGTTCACCGCGATACGCACCAGCCAGGTATAAAACTTCGACTGCTCCTGGAACTGGTTCAGATTCCCGTAGGCCTTGAGGAAAGCATCCTGCACCACGTCTTCCGCGTCTTCGCGGTTTTGCGTGATGTGCTGGGCGATGCGGAACACGTTCCGGTCGTAACGCCGGACCAGTTCCTCGAACGCCTCAACGTCGCCTCCCTTGGCCGCGCGAACCAGCGTCAGTTCATCGCTGACCGGCTCAGTTACTTTTTGGATGGCGCTCATCATAGACTCGATTCAACTATTTTCCGGCTGCGCGGCCCTGGGATTCGCCTATTTTACTGGTTCGCCGCGCAACTGGCTAATCCTTTGACGTAGGCGGAGCGGGGAAGTTTGCTGCCGCCGGTTCGCCCCAAGCCGCGATCACAGCCGAAGCCCCAGCATTCTCGGCGCAAATCCGGCGCTATGCCCCGCTCCCGTTCCTCTTCGTTTTGCCGGATTTGCGGCTTGCCATCACGCCTTGCGCCCCCTGTCTTCCTCATTGCGCCTCGCTGGATTCAATGACCATCGTAACCTGCGGAGGGGAACTAATCGCGCAAACTCGTCCTATAATCGAATTTCACCGAAAGGTAGATTTCTTTCCGCAGTTTTGGGGAAACAACTGTAAATACTGGCATGGCCGAACGAACCTGGATTGAGCAAACCGTAGAAAAGGCTGTCACTCTGGCCCTGGATAGCCAGATGCCGCAACTGCGCCAGGAGCTGGTGGCGCGCGTGCTGCAGGAAGTGCAGCCCCAGATCAATGGCTCGTCGAATGGCGGCTCGAATGGCTTATCCGGCGATTTCCTGAAAGCGGTTGCGTCGATTCACTCCGGCAGCACGCAGCGCGAAATCCTGCGCGCGTTGCTGGATAACACGGTGCGCTATAGCGGCCGAGCCGCGCTGTTTGTGGTGAAGTCCGGAGCCGGCACGGGATGGCAGGGCCGCGGATTATCCAATTCCGAGGCAATCAAAGATTTCGCCCTTGACGTGAATGCCGGGCTGGCCGGGCGCGCCATGCAATCGCGCATGCCGTTTGCCGGCAGCAGCGCGGAAATGGAAGCGCGCTTTATCTCGCAATTTGGCGCTCCCGCCGACGGGCAGGCCATGGTGTTGCCGCTGCTGCTGAAAGACAAAGTGGCGGCGCTGATTTATGCCGACGCCGGAACCGATGCCGGTGGCAAGCTGGATGCGGCCGCGCTCGAATTACTGGTGATGTCGGCCAGCGCGTGGCTGGAAGTCGCGGCACTCCGTAAACAGGCGCACCGCGAAGGCGCCCCAGCTGAAGCCGGTGCGGATAAGGCAGGGCCCACTCCTGTAATGGCGGCAACGCCCTCGCTCTCCGATCCTTTTGCTGCGCATCCGTCAGTCCACGCGATGGCGGCCGCGGCGGCTGCTGTGCCTGAGACCGCTCCGATCGAGCCGGGCCAGAGCGAAGCCGGACATGCTAAGCCGGTTTCTTCCGAACACGGATTCTCCGAATCCACCTTCGCTGAAGCCAGCGTTATTACTGAGGCAGAAGCTGCGCCCTCAACCGCAGAAGTGGAATCGCAAGAGCCGGCTTCAGGCGACTCCGCGGCCGATGCGAATGGCGGGATGTCGGCCGAGGATGCTGAAGTACACCGCAAAGCCCAGCGCTTTGCCCGCCTGCTGGTCGATGAGATCAAACTCTACAATCAGGCGAAAGTGACCGAGGGCCGAAAAAACAAAGACCTCTATAACCGGCTCAAAGACGACATCGACAAGAGCCAGGCCACCTACGCCAAGCGCTACGGCAGTACGGTTGCCGCCAGCGCGAACTACTTCAATCTGGAACTGATCCGCAGTATTGCCGAAGACGACCCGTCGGTGATGGGACCTGACTTCCGCCCGTAATTCACCCGCAATTCGCCTGCAAAATTGAAGACCGCGAAAGCCTCGAAACTCCACTTTGGGATTGGCTCACTTCGACCCCAGTCTCTTCTTTGTTTTGGTGTGAATCTGGGTTCAGTCACAACTCGGGGGTTTGATCACGGCCCAAGTCGCTGTACCCTTAGAGTGTGGGATCGTTCCGCCGGAAATCCTGCATATTCCGTCCCGCTGCTTGCCGTTGGGGCAAACCGCACGTTCGACGAATCGACAAGGCCACACAACCAGCGCCGGGGCATTTCATAAGGTGATTTTGAAGTTACAACGACTGATCTTTACCGTCCTCATATTAGGATTGTGCGCTGACGCGCTTTCGCCGCTCGCGATAACCGCGGCGCAGTCCTCGAAGACGCGTTCTACTTCCCAATCAACCAGCGCTAAGAAGACCGTCCACAGGAAGTCGAAAAAAAAGGTGGTCCGCAAGCGCCGTTCTTCACCCCGGCTGCGGCGTATGCACCGGGCATTCGTAACATCCGCCGATCTCAAGCCCATGGCACGCCAGCTGCTGCAAGACCGCACTCCCGCAGCTTATGCCGGAGTGGAAGCTTACGCCCGGCGTCACGCCAAAGAAGATGCCGGAGCGCTGGCCTGGCTGGTGGACGGGTACGCTCACATCCTCGACAACGAATATGCCAAGGCCATTGATCCCCTGGTGCGGGCCAGGACCCGTGCCGGCGATCTCGGCGACTACGTGAATTACTACCTCGGGAATGCCTATTTGCAGACGGGAAAGAACCCTGAGGCCATTGCAGCACTCGCCGATTTCGATAAGAACTATCCCGACTCTCTGATGCAGCGCGATGCCCATGTCGTCTATGCCAACGCGTTGCTTGGCGACAACCGTGCAAACGATGCGATTGCGATTCTCGAAAAAGACCGGCAGCCTACCCGTTCCGACCTGGAGCTGGCGCTTGCCCGGGCCTACGAGGCTACCGGTCAGTCTGCGCGCGCGGTCCCTATCCTTCGCAATCTCTACTTCACCATGCCGCTGAGCGGGGAAGCAGCCCTGGCGGACATCGAACTCAAAAAACTGGGAGCGGGGGCCCCGCCGGCCACATCCGACTTCGCAGACCGCAAGACTCGCGCCAGCTTGCTGCTGAAAGCGCGCCACTACAGCGACGCTGCGGATGAGTACCGCGGCCTGCTGAGTGCCGCTCCGCAGCCTGAGAAGCCTGAGCTTCAACTCAAGCTGGGTGCATGCCTGCGCCGTTCCGGCCAGGACAAAGAGGCGAAAAAGGTGCTGGAGTCGCTCCAGAATCTGCCTCCCGCTCAGGAAGCTGAGCGCCTGTTCTATCTGGGGGAGATCGCCCGCTTTACTGATAACGACGAAGACAAATTTCTCAAGATCCTCGGCACTCTGCGTGAGACTGCGCCGACCAGTTCGTGGCTGGAACAGACGCTGCTCACTGCCGGCAATCTTTATTTGCTCAAGCCTGACTACGATCGGGCCATTGATTTCTACCGGGAACTGCAGCAGCGCTTTCCCGACGGACGGCTGGGAGCGTATGCGCATTGGAAAGTAGCCTGGCTCAGCCTGCGGCAGGGCCGCAATGATCAGGCCAAGCATGAGTTCGAGCAGCAGATCGCGCTTTATCCTTCTTCATCAGAGACCTCATCTGCACTCTACTGGCGGGGACGGCTGGCGGAAGAGGACAACGATCCGGGCACGGCACGTGCTTATTACCAGAAGATCTCAGACCGTTTTCAGAATTATTACTACGGCAAGCTGGCCCGGCAACGGCTGGCGAAGTTGAAGAAGACTGCCGAGCCTGTCCACCTTGCCCTGCTCGACCACATTCCTCCCATCCACCGGAACGCGCATGTGGAAGAAGATGCGGTACCCACCGATAACCTGCGCGTACAGAAAGCCATGCTGCTGGAAAATGGCGCGCTGGTTGACATGGCGGTCAAAGAGCTGCAAGCGGCAGCCGACGAGGAGAAGGGAAACTGGCTGACCCCTGAATCGGCGCGCATGTATCAGGAGGCCGGCCGCTTTGATATGGCCATTGAAGTCCTCAAGCGCGCTGTGCCGAATTACTTCGCATTGGATCTTTCGAGCTTGCCGCGCTCTTATTGGGAAGCCCTTTTCCCCAAACCCTTCTGGTCTGACTTGAGAAAATTTTCAGAGCAAAACGCGCTCGACCCTTACCTGGTTGCATCCTTGATCCGCCAGGAATCGGCGTTTAATCCCAATGCCGTGTCCCGCGCCAATGCCGTCGGTCTCATGCAATTGCTGCCCAACACCGGCAAGGTAGTCGCGCGCCAGGAAAAGATCCGGCACTTTTCCTCCAGCCAGCTGTTTGCTCCGGCCACGAACTTGCGCCTGGGGACTCGCTATTTTCGTGGCGTGGTGGATAAATTCGGAGCCTTCGAATACGCTCTCGCCGCCTATAACGCCGGCGACGACCGGGTGAAAGACTGGCTTGCCATCGGCAAATATCGCGATGCGCAGGAGTTTGTGGAATCCATCCCCTTCACTGAAACCCGCGAGTACGTGCAGGCCATCCTGCGCAACGAGAGCGTTTATCAGCAGCTCTACGGCAGCCCTTAGCACGACCAAAATTCCCCCGCTCCCCCTGTGCCCTCTTGGTAGGAGCACTTCACTGTTCCTCCACCACGATAGGCCTCTGCAACACCATCTCAACTCTGGCTCCGGCCGGAATCCAGATTGCGTCACCGCGCGTGTACATGGATTTCGCCAGGCCCAGTCCCGCCCCAATGGCTGCGCCTTTCAGGGCTCCCATCGGTCCGCCCCCCGCGGCCCCGATCAATCCCAGCCCGCCAGCTCCTGCCACCACGTTGATCACGTCTTTGTCCATCTGGTCCACCGGTTCGAGCGTGCCCCCGTCATCCACCTTGCGGTTTCGCGAAGAGCCGGGCAGGCTCTGTAACCCTCCGGAGATGGTCAAAACCCTGTTGTCTGGCAGGACCATGGTCGTGAACTTCAGCCGCAACTGCGCCCGGCCTCTTACCCGCCCCGGCCTCCGCTCCCCGACGACGGTTCCCAGCACCCGCGTGTTCTCGGGGATGACCACGCGATTGCCTTGCACCACAGGCATCGCAGTCGCCAGATACACCCCAGACCCCTCGGTCGCCGAAGTCGTGTGCAAAGGGCTCTCCAGCCGCATCAGCACATGCGTTCCCGCCGGAATAGTAACTGCTCCGACGACCGGTGCAGCCACCGGAGAAGTTGCTGGTAGCGAGGGCGCAGACGGCGTCTGTGCCAACGCCACAGTCGCGAACCAGATCGCCACGCCGAACACCCATGCGGGCTGTCTCGTGATGGCTCGTCTCATGATGTCCCTCCTCCGCAGTCGCCGCTGACTGCGCTTCCATTCGCAAAGTATCCTGCTCAGAATCGGCCTACAAGCGACAAGCCATGCCGCGGCGCGCTTTGGCGCGGAATGGCGTCCCTTCAGCTGGAATCGCTCAATTGAAACCCCAATCGCGCCACGTTAGAATCGCGCTCTCAACTCATGCCGGCATCCGTCCCTGACGACCGTCTCGATTCTTGGAAAGAAATCGCTGCCTTCCTGAAACGAGGCATTCGCACCGTTCAGCGCTGGGAACGCAACGAAGGCCTTCCCGTCCATCGCCATCACCACAAGAAATTGGGCTCGGTTTACGCTGTCAGAGCCGAAATCTCCGCCTGGTGGCAGTCGCGCGGTGCCGCAGTGCAGCAGTCCGAACCGTTTCAAGCCGGCACTCCCCGCAGGCTCAAGCTGATGGTGTTGCCCTTCCAGAATCTCAGTGGCGATCCCGCTCAAGAATATCTCTCCGATGGTCTGGCCGAAGAGATGATTACTCAACTCGCGCGCCTCCAACCGGAGAAGCTGAGTGTGGTGGCGCGCACGACTGCCATGCACTACAAGGGCACCACTCGCCGCATCGGCGAGATCGCCCGCGAGTTGAAGCTGGATTATGTGCTCGAAGGCAGCGTCCGCCGCAGCGGTACCCGGCTGAGAATTTCTGCTCAGCTGATCAACGCCTGCGACGAGACCCATGCCTGGGCGGCAACCTACGACCGCGAACTCGCCGACATCCTCGCGCTGCAAGCCGAAGCTGCCCAGCAGATTGCCCGCGAAATCCGTCTGGTGCTGGCTCCCGCTGAAAGCACCGCGCTCAGCACGATTCACGCCACTGCTTCCGACGCCTACGACGACTACCTTCGCGGACGTTACCATCTCAACCGCATGACTCCGCCGGAAGTCAGCCGCAGCATCGAGTGCTTTCAGCAGGCAGTGCAGAAGGACTCGCTGTTTGCCTCGGCTTACGCGGCGATGGGAAACGCCCTCTCACTTCTGGCGATCGCGCCTTTCGACGCTCTGCCGCCTCGCCAGGCGATGCCGCGGGCGCTCGACGCCGTTGAGCGCGCCCTGCAGCTCGATCCCACTCTCGCCGAGGCCCATGCCGCCCTGGGAGTGATTCGTCACCACTACGGCTGGCAATGGTCGGCCGCCGAGCAAGCCTACCGGCGGGCTCTTGAGCTCGACCCCAATTATGCCGGCGCGCGCCTTCGCTATGCCTGGCTGCTGCTGGCTCTGGGGCGTTTTCGTGAAGCTCTGAGTGAAATTCAGGCCGCCCAGGACACTGCCGAGGAAATAGATCCTCGCCTGGTTGTGGTTATTCGCGCCACCCGCGCCGCAGCCTTTTACTTTTCCCGCAGGTACGACAAAGCCATTGCTGAATGCCGCTCCGCTTTGCGCGCCGACAAAAATTATTTTCTACTGCATTACCTGCTGGCCCGCTGTTGCACCCGTAAAGGCAATCACGCAGCAGGCATTGCCGCCTTCGGCAAAGAACACGTCTGGGGGCAGATTCCCCTGATGGATGCGGGCCTCGCCTTATCTCTGGCCGCGGGCGGCCAACGAACGCAGGCAGCCGCCTCACTCCAGCGTCTGCATGAAGAGGCCAGGGCCCGCAATCTGCCTGCGACTTATGTGGGTATGCTCTATGCGGCGCTCGGCAATCACGACAAAGCCTTTGAGTGGCTCGATAAAGCGTTCGAGGAACGCGCCGATGGATTGACCCTGCTCAACGTCGATCCAATGGCAGATGAACTGCGAGGCGATTCCCGTTTTACTACGCTCCTCCGCCGCATCGGCCTGCCGGAGCTCAAATCAAAACGCAAATAAATCCAAAGGCCTTTTGTTACGCTCACGGTCCGGGCCTTCCTCTGTGCTCCTCTGGGTCCTCCGTGGTAGGAGCATTTGCACTTTCCCTCCACCACGACTGCCGATGTTTGTCTCCGGCCCGACATTGAAAGCTCTCCCATGTCTCGATCCAAGTATTTCGTTTAGACTACTTTTCGTACGCGCGAACTCCTCGTGATCGCGCGAAGCAAACCCGGAAAGAAAGCACCCATCTCAGCAACCACAACTGCTATGAATCTCAACGGAATCAAGCTCACCTGGCTCGGCCATGCCACATTTCGCATTGAAACCAAGCAACCAGACCATCCTGATTGACCCATGGGTCATGAACAATCCCATGTGTCCGGAGAAAGAGAAAGACATCAAGAAAGTGGACGTGATGCTGTGCACCCACGGCCACTTCGACCATATCGGCGACGCGGTCGAGATCGCCAAGAAACATAATCCCAAAGTCGTGGGAATTTTCGAGCTGTGCGGCTGGATGGAGAAGAAAGGCGTCAAGCAGATTGCGCCCATGAACAAAGGCGGCACGCAGACCGTCGGCGATATCAAAGTCACCATGGTGCATGCCGTGCACTCCTGCGGCATTCAGGATGGCGACCAGATCGTGTACGGCGGCGAAGCCTGTGGTTTTGTTATTGAGTTCGAGAACGGACTGAAGCTTTACCACGCCGGGGATACGGCCGTCTTCAGCGATATGCAGATCATTCACGACCTCTACGCTCCCGAAATCGCCATGCTGCCTATCGGAGATCATTTCGTCATGTCGCCGCGCGAGGCGGCGTACGCCTGCAATCTGCTGAAGCCGAAGACGGTGATCCCCATGCACTTCGGCACTTTTCCGGTTCTGACAGGGAGGCCCAGCGAGCTGCAGAAGCTGGTACCGGACATCGAGGTGCGCGAGATGAAGCCCGGCGAGACCGTCTCGTAGTATTCCATCACCTGTTTCGCGATAGAGTTGGTGATCGTCAGTTGGGAGCGGCAAGACATGCCAGACCAGAACATTCCAGAATGGCGCCACGAAGGGATCATCAATCCCGCAGTGGACGACTACCTCTACAACCTGCTGCCGCCGCGCGATGAGGTGCTGGCGCAAATGGAAGACGAAGCCACCAGGCGCAAAATTCCCATCGTCGGCCCGGCGGTGGGGCGGTTGCTTCACCAACTGGCGATGATGATCAACGCCAAGAGTGTTTTCGAGATGGGCTCAGCCATCGGATACTCGACCATCTGGTGGGCGCGCGCGGTGGGCGAAGGCGGGCGGGTTTTTTACACGGATGGCGACCGCAAGAATGCCGCAGAAGCCCGCGGCTATTTCGACCGCGCCAAAGTTTCCGACCGCATCAGCATTCAGACCGGCGACGCACTCGAACTGCTTTCCGAGCAGAAGCAGCAGTTCGACATCATTTTCAATGATGTGGATAAGGAAGATTATCCTCGGGTGTTTCGTATCGCCCTCCCAAGTTGCGCAAGGGCGGACTGTTCATTACCGACAACGCTCTGTGGAGCGGGCGGGTGACGCAGAAGAATCCCTCCGAGTCCACCACCAAAGCCATCATCGAATTCGACAAGCTGCTTTACAACTCTGCGGAGTTGTTCACGACGATTGTGCCGCTGCGGGATGGGGTGGCGGTCTGCGTAAAGAAGTAAACCATGGATGAGCGCATTTTGCGTGACTTCTTCCTTGATCGTGTCGCGGGCTCCAGGCTTGCGAAGGATGTGGCCAACTCAGTTTCTCGCCCGTCTGAAACAGTCTTTGTTGTTCACGTTCGCGATATGGAAGAGTCGTTTGCGACAACCCGTGAGATGTTACTTAAGCTGTGTGACGCGGTGCTGAATCGAGAGCTGCCGGCAGAGGCGCTGACAACGGTAGGCTTTACTCTCGAGGCCTCAGACCGATTCGAGTGGGAAGATGATGTCATGTCGGAAGTCATCGGTGATTGGTCGTGTCCCGAAATAAACTACCCCCCTGAACCTTGAAAACGTGGAGATGTTCCGCCGCTGGTTGACAGGAACCGAGGTCGTACCGGCAAAACCTCCATCCGCGGGATCAAGTGGCGAAATCGTATCTGTGACTCGAAAGAAAAGCACCAGAATTCCCCGCGTTTCTCGCGCGCTTAGATTGATTACTCGCAGGGAAGATTGAACCTTTCGAATCGGACTCTCTGCCCTCAAATCGATTTCACTGGAATGAGCATCACGTCCTCCACCAGTCCCACTTCCTTCTGCAGAAACGGCTCAGCATAGGTCACGCCGCCCAGCATCCCATAAAACCTGGCCATGGCCTCAAGGCGGGAACGAATTTCCGCCTGGGCAGGGAAGATGTCTTTGCCGGCTTCCTGGTCGCTGAATTGGGTCTTGTAGGCCATGAGGGCTTCGAAGCGAGTCTCGAATTGCTCGGTGATGTCGACCACGAAGGTGGGACGAACGTCGTAGTAGAGAGTTGCGTAAACAATCTTAAAGGGACGGTGGGGCGGTAGTTCTGCCGCGGCCGAGTCGGTATGTTCCTCCGCCCCTCGAGCAGGCCGGCTGAACCCGTATTTCTCGACGCCGGTTTTGGCCTCGGGTGGTGTTTCGGCAGGAAACGCGGGCGGGACGCCCGGAATGCTCTTGAGCAGGAGTGGCCAGGCTGAGTTTGCCCACTCCACGGCAGAAGTCGCAGCGACATCCAATTTGGCCAGTCCGGCAAGAAAACAGGCTTCGTAGCCCAGCCCCGAAGCAGTGTAATGGTCGGGATGGCGGCCCTTCCAATAGGGAAGAATCACTACCCGGGGGCGCTGCTCGCGGATCGCCAGTGCCACCTTCAGGCGGTTTTCCCAGGTGTTTTCCACGCGCCCGTCGGGAATGTCGAGCGCGCCGCGCCAGGCGACTCCCAGAATTCTTGCTGCTTCCGCAGCCTCACGGGCGCGGTCGGCGGCCGACCCACGAGTCCCCATCTCGCCCTGGGTAAGGTCAAGAATTCCCGTGCGGTGGCCCAGTTGCGTCATCTTGAGCAGCGTGCCCCCGCAGGTCTGCTCTACGTCGTCGCGGTGGGCAGCAATAGCGAGAATGTCAACAGGCATGGGATATCAGTTTACAGAATGACTATGTGATCTGCGGGAACTCACTACGTTTTCCTCTTCATATTGCATCTTCATCAGGGCACCGGGAAATTGGGGCGGCGGAAGAAAGGCATAAGAAAGGCATAAGAAGTAGGGTTGGCTTACCTGATGTATAATGTAAGACATGTCGCATCGGATCACGGTAGTAAGCACCAAGGGACAATTCGTCATCCCAACCGAAATGCGAGAGTCATTGGGGATTGCGCCGGGCACGCGCATTTCCGTGACTCAGGAGGGAACACGCATCATTTTGGAGCCGGTTTCCGAAGAAACCGTGGAGAGAACCCGCGGACTGTTCAAAGGTAAGCGATCGTTGTCCGCGGAGTTGAAGCGTCAACACAGGCTGCAAGACAAATGGTGACCTACGTACTTGACTCGAGCGCAGTGCTCCGATACATGGACGACGAGGCCGGCGCTGCGCGAGTCGAGGAGATTGTCAAAGCCCATGTTTCGGGCCGCAGCCGGGTCGTAATTTCTGCCGTTCATTGGGGCAAGATCGCGGGTATTGTCCACAAACTTCACGGTAGAGCGGCCATGGACTTTGCCCTGTCGCGGCTCAACGTCTTCGGTTTCGATGTGGTTCCGCTGACAGGGACTCAGGCGGTGCGTGCGGCACTAATTAAGCTTCATCGAGGCATTCCGTACGTGGACAGCTTCGGCGTCGAGCTGGCGGCAGAGATTCCAGACTCGGTTTTGGTTACCGCGGATTTCGACCTCAAGCCTGCTCATCGCGACGTAAAGATCGAGTTCTTGGCCATCAAGTAAGCGACCGGCCACACCGCAAGCCGCCAGAAAGGTGCGGCCGGCGCGGACACCTGGGGCTGCTACTCCAAACTGCCCTGCTCGATTACCACGTTTTCCCGCACGATCAACTGGTGGCTGGCCATCTCCTTCAGTGTGGGCATTACGCGATTCACGTGCTCATCCCGGTCCACGAAGATGAGGACGACCGGCAGTTTGCCTCCGGCATCCACCAGGTGAGAAGTGTGGACGCGTTGGCGTCCGATGAAGCCTCCAACCGCGTGCAGCAAGACCGCGGAAAAGACGTTCTCATGTCGCAGGTAGTTCAGGATCTCCATGTGCAGCGGCTGGTTCTGCCACTTGTCCGACTCGTTGAGATAAATTGTGACCTGTACTGCCATTTCGTTTGGCATTTTACAGCACCCTCGCCAGCGCCATGCCCGCCAGTGCTGCGACCAGGCAAAGCAGATTGTTGCTGATGAAGTTGATGGCAAGCAGACCCCACTGGCCCTGCTCGAAGTACGCCATAGTTTCGAAGGCAAAACTCGAGAAGGTGGTGAATGCGCCGCAGAATCCGATGACGATCAGCAGGCGCCACCGCGGGTCCATCAGCACGCGTTCCGTTCCCCAGATCATCAGGAAGCCGACGATCAGGCTGCCGACGACATTGACGATGAGCGTGCCGTAGGGAAATACCGGGCCGATCACCCTGGCCGCATAGCGGCTCAACAGGTAACGGGCATTCGCGCCGACGATTGCGCCTAGAGATATGACGAGAAGATCGAGCACATGGAGCTCTCCTACGTGAGATCGTAGGAGTTATCAGCCTTGGCGGGCGGTTATGGCGAACTCCATCGCCGTACGCTCTATTTAATCACAGCGGAGCCCAGGATCACAGAAGTTCGCAGGCACGGTAGTAATCGCCCGCCGAACCGGTGGCCGGCCAGGGGCGATTACTTCTTGCGCTCCACCAGAAAATTGGCCAGCGCTTTCAGTGTTTCTGCCCGCTCCCCGAATTCGAATCCAGTTCGGCACACCCGAGGCCACCAGGGCTCGGCTCGCTTCAGCGATTCCTCGATCCCGAACAACGCTGGATACGTCGCTTTTTCAGCGGCCGTGTCTTTGCCGGCAGTCTTTCCCAGTTGCTCGGAAGTCTGGGTCACATCGAGCACGTCATCCACGATCTGAAAGGCCAGTCCGATGAACTGCCCGAAACAGCGAAGATGCGCGACATCGGAGTCCCTGGCCGCAGCATAAATTCCGCCGCTGACCACGCTGGCGGTAATCAGCGCCGCGGTCTTCGAGCGATGGATGTATTCGAGCATCTTCGCGTCGGCTTGGACGTGCTCGGATTCGAGGTCCACCACCTGGCCGCCGATCATTCCGTTGATGGTGCCGGTGCCGCGCGCAATTTCCTCGATGATGCGTACCCGCGCCTCGGCAGAACATTGCAGCCGGGCAAGGACCTCGTAGGCCTGGGTCTGAAGGGCGTCTCCCGCGAGAATGGCGATTGCTTCTCCAAACGCCTTGTGGCAGGTCGGACGGCCACGGCGCAGGTCGTCGTTGTCGAGCGCCGGCAGGTCATCGTGGATCAGCGAATAGGTGTGCAGCATTTCGAGCGCAGCGCCGAGTTCTTCGATTCCAGCAAGAAGGGACGCGGAAGGGGCGGCAGCCGCGACCATGCGGCCCGCTTCCATACACAGAATCGGCCGCAGGCGCTTGCCGCCGGCGAATACACTGTGGCGCATCGCCTGATGGATTGAAACGGGATATTGCGTGGCCGCAGGAAGCAGGCGCTCGAGTGCTGCGTCGGTTAACTGCCGCCCCTGTTCCAATATCTGTTTAAGCATGGGTCTTAATCAGAAACAGCTTTCCGGTGCCGCTCGTGCCGGGAGCACGGCTGAGTATAACAAGGCCATTGCGAGTGGTCTGCTTCGCGCGCCCCCGTTACGGAAAGCAAAAAGGACGCCAGAAGGCGTCCTGTGAACTTCGAACTAAAACTCCGAACGAAGAGGGAATTGAGTTGTGCGGCGTCCCGAACGCTTAGCCTAAGCGCTCATGGCATGAGATGAGCCGGGCCTGGCCGCGCGCGAAGCGGCCTGCAGTATCCCGGTTCCATCCCACGAGGGGCAGAAATCCGCAGCGCCGGCGTCGAGCGCCGCGATCCACATGCCTTCGTCAGCAAGGCGGTGAGTGCAGACCACCGTGGTTCCGGGAAACTCTTCAACAATTGAGCGGACATGGGGAGTGGAAACCACCTCCATGTCCACCACGATGACCTCGGCGCGGTGCTTCGCCATGCGGTTGCGAAGGTCGTCAACCGAATGGGCGAGATGGACCTGGTGAAAGGAACTGGAGAGGGAAGCGACAAGCGATTCGGCGAGACCAGGATCGCTCTGGAGGAGGACTACTGAAAGAGACTGCATAAACTCCTCGCGGTACGGCCGTCTAAAACGGCTTGGCTGGCTGCGGCGGATTCCGTGGCGTGAACCGGCGCAGGATGTTGCTGGAAGGCGTCTGACGGCAAACTGGCTTATTTTCGGCCAGGGGATTTGTCGGCTAGCGCCTCAAACGCTTCGGGCTGGAGTTTGCCGTTCTTCTTCAGCAGAATTTCCACTTTGCCTTCTGCGTCTTCCAGTTCCTTGCGGCAGGCGGCGGAAAGCTGCATTCCTTCTTCGAACAGAGTCAGAGATTTTTCCAGGGGAACTTCGCCCTTTTCGAGCTCCTGAACAATTTTCTCCAGACGCTGCAGGCACTCTTCAAATTTCGGCAACGGAACTCCTCGTGGATTCTAGCGCGGGTGGTCTTAAAAACTATCAGGAGAATACTGTATTACCCGCCTGAGTACTGGTCCAATTCCAAATTAGAACTCCGTCCGCGAATAGTGGGGAGAACTCGTCAGGCTGAGGCTGCCGGTCTCGACGTGCCCAGGGCCTCGAGAACATCGGCAGCTGAGGCATAGCGTCCTTGGGGAGCGCTGATCTGGGCTCCCTGTACCATCTCGCGCACTGCGGCCAGCATTTCACGGGCGATGGCGACGCCTTCCTCGCGGGCCGATTCCGGGGTCTTGGCGCGAGTCATGCGGGCCAGGATGGAGTCGGGGACCGAAACCCGCAGTTCGTTCTTCATGAACTCGGCATTACGGGCGCTGACCAGCGGCCAGATGCCGGCGACAACCGGCACGCGGCAGTGCTCGATCCGCCGCAGGAAATTCTCCAGCAAGGCCAGATCGAAGACCGGCTGCGTGACCGCGTATTCCGCCCCGGCTTCGACTTTGTACTCGAAGCGACGGATCTCCTCGTCGAGATCGGTGATCCCCGGATTCGCGCCGACGCCGATGACAAAAGCAGTGCCCGTGCCGATGGGATTGCCGCCGATATCCATGCCCCGGTTCAGGTTGTGGACGATATTCACCAGACCGATCGCGTCCACGTCGAAGACTGCAGTAGCGTCCGGATAGTTGCCCATCTTGGGCGGATCGCCGGTGATGCAGATCAGGTTACGGATACCGGTGGCGGCTGCTCCCAGCAGGTCCGACTGAATGCTTAGAACGTTGCGGTCGCGGCAGGTGTAGTGCAGAATGGCCTCGATGCCGACCTCCTGCTGCACCAGCAGAGAGAGCGACTGGTTGCTCATGCGGGCGGAAGCTCGCGGGCTGTCGGGGATGTTGATGCCATCCACGCCCACCGATTTGAGGTAGCGCGCCCCTTCCAGCTCCTTGCGAATTTCGATCCCCTTGGGCGGAACAATCTCGACCATGGTCACGAATTCGCGGGCCGCCAGCTTTGCCCCAATGCGCGAGCGTTTCTCCAGCGGGACGGCTGGCGCGGCCAGGGGAACCGCTTCGCTCTTGACCTGAATGGAGTTGGGTCGCAGGCGGGCCTCGCCTACCCGCAGCGCGGATTTCATCACGCGGATATGATCGGGAGTAGTGCCGCAGCACCCGCCGACCAGGCGCACCCCGGCAGCCACAAATTTCCGGGCGTAGCTGGCCATATACTCCGGCGAGCAGAGATAAATGTTGCGGCCTTCCACCGAGCGTGGAATGCCGGCATTCGGCTGGGCGGAGAGCGGCAGGGAAGTCGCGGCGCGCACATGTTCCATCGCGTCGAGCATGGCCACCGGGCCCACGCTGCAGTTGCAGCCGATTACGTCCGCACCCCATTCCTCCAGGCGAGCGGTAAAAACGTCGGGGGTGGAACCGTCAAGGCAGTTTCCGTCTTCGTCGATGGTGACCTGGGCGACAATGGGAATTTTCGGGTTCACGTCACGGGCGGCAAGTAGCGCCTGATGAAGTTCTTCCAGATATCCGAAGGTCTCAAGGATGATGAGGTCCACGCCGCCTTCGGCGAGTCCTGCAATCTGCTCGCGAAAAATGGCGCGTGCCTCTGCGAACGACGTCTTGCCGAGAGGCTCAATGCGAATGCCGAGCGGCCCCACCGCTCCGGCCACCCAGGCGTCAAAACTCTTGGCAGCCTCGCGGCCCAGACGGGCGCCTGCCGCATTGATGTCGTGAACCCGGCTGGCAAGGCCGTGCGTGCCAAGACGAATGGCGTTCCCGCCAAAAGTATTGGTTTCAATCATCTCCGCACCTGCCTGCAAATAGTCGTGATGCAGGCCGCGGATCAGGTCAGGCTGCGATAAATTCAGCTCGTCGTAGCAGCGGTTGATGAAGATTCCCTTGGCGTACAGGAGCGTGCCCATGGCTCCATCGCACAGGATGGGCGAGGCTTTGAGCCGGGTTAGGAAGTCGGCTGGCACAAAGACGAGAATACAAGATGACCTTCAGTTTTGCACCTGCGGGGCAGCGTTTGGCGGGATTGCCGAGTCAGATGGGGAAGGAAGCGGGTCCGGCGCTCGCAGCTGAAGCTGGGGCGGGTTCGTGGCTGGCCGGGTGAGGCAAATTGCTCTGTTATAATCCAGCTTTTCTTTGCATCTAAATCTCTGTCCCTCAATGCTATTCGGAGTTTCAGGTTTGAAAAAAGCCCTGGCTTTAATGGCGCTGGTCTGTGTCGCCAGCCTCTCTCTGGTCTCCTGCAGTGGAAAAGGTTCGAACAGCCAGCCCAGCACCAGCGGGCTGACTTTCCGGGTGTTCGTCTCCAATCCCCTGCTCCCGAGCAGCACCACCGTGGTACCGGTGCTGCAGATCGTGGACGCGTCGCTCGATAAGCTGTCAAGGTTTCGGGTGAGCCTTCTGGGCGCCAGTGCCTTCCCGGCCATGATGGCGGTCTCGCCGGACAAGAATTTCACGCTGGTGTATAGCTCCACCGGGAATACCCTGGTCACCGTCAATAACAAAACCGAAAGCGCAGTTGCCGGCAGCAGCGTCAGCATCCCTACTATTTCGTTGCCTGGCCCGACGGAAAGCATGTTCATCTCCAGAATCGGTTCCAAGGCCTACGTGGCGGTGCCTTCGGCTTCCGTGGCCGGGCAGCCGCAGGGGGCGGTTGAGCAGGTGGACCTGACTACCGGCACCATCACCGCAACCATTCCGGTGCCGAGTGTCCGGTTTGTGGTTCCCAGCGCCAGTCAGACCAGTGTCATTGCTATTGCTCCGGACACCGGCAGCGTCACCGTGATTGCGACTTCACTGATTGGGTCGGGAACCGATCCGCGGACTACGGTTGGCGGCTTTGATCACCCGGTGGGCGCCATTGTGACGTCCGCGGACACCGCTTACATTCTCGAGTGCGGCCCGGAATGCGGCGGCAGCGCGGCGGGAATCACGGTGCTGGGCGCAGCCGCTCCGGGCGCGAAAATCCCGCTACCCGCAGCTACATCGGCAGTGCTCTCCGGCAGCACGCTTTATGTGGCGGGAACGCCTCCCGGCACGAGCTGTGACAGCGGAACCGAAGCCACAGCCTGTGGAGTGGTCAGTGTGGTCGATCTGGGTTCGGGGACGGTGACCGCCTCCGCCAAGATCACCGACGGCTACCACGATCACCTGGAAGTTGGGGCCAATGGGCAAATTTTTATTGGCGGCCGCGGCTGCACCAACATCAATGACAGCAACGAAGTTCGCGGCTGCCTTTCAATCTTCAACAGCACGGATGGCACAGTCGTGGTCCCGCCCGATACCGGCGACGTGACTGGGATCCAACCCATAACCGGGCGCAATGTGGTGTACGTTTGCCAGAACGGGGAACTGCGCATTTACGACACCACCACCGACCAGCTCCAGACCACGCAGATCGATCTGATCGGGCAAGCCCAGGATGTGAAGCTGGTGGACGCGCCGAATTAGAGGCAGGGGAACTAGTAATTGCAACCCAGCTAAGTCGTGGAAAGTTGGCACCATTGAAGCTCAAAAGTAGGAGCAGGCGAACGTGAATACCCAGTCCACGTTGAAAATCCCACGATGACGCACTTCCGCAACCGCGCGATCGTCTTCAGCCACCCGAAACATTCTTCGATGCGCTTCCTCTTTCGTTGGCTAATGGCATAACAGCGTGTCGCGTGGTCCGCGCATCGATGGCGCTCCCGCCTCTGCGTCGATCGTTTTGCGCCACGTGGGGCGTGACTCCCAGACGGCGGCACTCCGCCACGAAATCCGCCGTGTCATATCCCTTGTCCCCGCCTGCGGTCACCTTTCCGAGCCCGTTATCTCCGGCGACAGATAACTGAACATCTGACTCTGCTGATGATCTACGCCTCGCATGCATTCGTTCTTAACACAAGAATGCTTGTGGAGAGTTTGTGTGAACCGGCGCCCGGTCACGGTTCTTGGTAAAGGTGGTCGGGCCCCAGACTTCCTCGTCTAAGTTCGGCCCAGCGAACCCGTTATCATGAAGAATGCTATCCAAGGAAGCGCGGTCGCGTCGTTCAAGAAGTGAGCGACCACTACAGGGAGCAGGCTGCGACGCCCAAGGAGGTACGCTATTCCCCACATCATGCCGAGAAACGCGGTGGGAAGCATGATGCCGAGCCAAGGGAGAAGGCCCTGATTTAGATAGCCGGCGTGTGCCAGGCCAAACGCTAAGCCTGGCATAAGGACTTGCATGACTTTGCCGTAGCCGGCCTTGGCGAATTCGGTCATCAGAAAGGCGCGAAACAGGACCTCTTCACAGAATCCAGCGGTGATTCCCAGAAGAAGCGCGGCAACAAGGTGAAATCCGGGCGGCATGAATGCATACAAGATAGGAATATGCATTCGAGGTAGGAACCGAAGATTGCTGCCGATCGAAAGCGCTGCAAACAGGAGTGCCATGACCCAAGCGGGCCATGTTCCTAAGCGACAAATGCCGATGTCTTTGAAAGACGATCCACGCGTTCGCAATACGAACCAAACCGCGACCACAAAGACCCACTCGACGATCACGCCTCCAAGAATCCAAAGCAAAAAGCGTTGCTCAGCAGAGCCATGTACCGCCGCGGGAATGGACAATGAAATGAGCTTAGAAACAGCCCAAATCGCAGCAGGAATTCCAAGACCAACGATCAGAGACTCCAACCAGCACACAAGCCCTCCGGACGAGAGGCTAGCTGTCTGAACCCTTGAGACATGTGTGTCCATCGCAGTGAATCTCCTGCGGAACCGAACGGAGACGAAAGGATGCCGCCACAGGAACTATACGAGAGTTCTTAAGTGAAGGTTCCGTCTTTGAGCGACTTTTTCAACCTGCTAGTGGCCAGTGAATGCGAGCGACTAGTGGCTAGTTAGTTGGGGGGTACTCGGCTCTCCACTCCACTTGCCTCAAGCGCGGACAACTGACCAGTGGCCACTAGCCACTAACAACCAGCCACTAACCACCACCACAACTAGCCACTGCTTCCCCTACTTGCCAGGTTCGAGCACAAGCTGATGGCTTCTCGCCTGCGCTACCGCTTCCTTTGAGAAAGCTAGCGGGAAGGTGTTGTTGTCGTGCCAGGCTTTCCATTCGTCCATGTAGTACGGGCTGGGGAAGTTACCGGCCTCTCCGGTCACCAGGTTGAGGGTGGAGCGATCAAGATCGGAAAGGTCGTCGGTGATTCTTTCTGAAGGTCCGTGGGAGCGGGTGACAGCTTTCACCGTGTAGCCGCTGCCCGACTGGCGTTGCACGCCCGGCCCGCTCCAGTGCTGCAGGAAGGGAATCTGGCCAAAGATGGGGTGCTGGATCGCCACGGCATTCACATCTCCCCAATACCAGGAGTTCAGGTCGCGAGGAGCTGCGGAACCAGCGACCGCGGCTTCCACCGCATCGGCCAGCAGTTCGTCGTAACTGGAATACTTGGGCGGGAGCCAGCGCTTGGGGTGATTCTCCACCACATTTTCCAGCCAGGTGGACTGCATGCCCCATTTGTAGGTCTTCCAGCTCAAGGTGCCGGTGGAATCCTTCGAATCCCCGTCTTTGGGCGCGGGGCCGAGCTTGGGCTCCAGCAGCAGGCGCACCAGCTCCGTCCGGCAACGGACCGCTAATGTAGGCGCGGCCGAGGTGGCAGTCATGCGACCATCCCATCCGCGCATGATTTCGGCGGCATCGCGAACGCGCAGTGATGCATTGGGAGACTGATCAACGGCATACACGAACTTGTCGGCCATGAAGCGGTCGAATTCCGAGTAGATGTCGGTTTGCAGGCTGAGCATGTCGGCGGAAGAAAACTGCTTGCCTGATTCGAGCACCCGGTAAATCCGCGCAGTTCGCCAGGGAGCCTCCCATCCTGTACTGATCGAGTAGGGATAACCCTCAGGAGTGATGCGGCTGTTCGCGGTGGCAATAATTCCCGATGGCGGATTGAAGATCGACGGCAGCTTTTCGAATGGAATGTAGCCGGTCCATTCGTGGCGCATTATCGCTGCCATTTTCCGGGAGCGACCCGTCGCCGCTGGCCCGGATGGGAATCTTACCCGTCGCCTGGTAGCCGATGTTGCCGGCCGTGTCGGCGTAGACCACATTCTGCCCGGGTTCGTCCAGGTTGGAGAACGCCTGGCGGAACTCGGTCCAGTTCTGCGCCGAGTTCACCGCAAAGAACGGGTTGTGCATGCCGGAATAAAGGGTCCACCGCAAGGCGAGTTGGCGGGTCTCGCCGGGGACAAGACTGGTGATGATCGGCCCGTGGCGGGTGGAGATCACGTTTTCAAAGACGTCGGGCTTGTTTTTTACGTGGATGGTTTCGCGGCGATGCTCGGGCTGCTTCCAGCCCTCAGGAGTCAGGTATTGTCCCGCCGGATTGAAGCTTTCCACATAGACGTCCTCGACGGTGGGCCCGATGTTGGTGAATCCCCAGGCAATGCGGCGATTGTGGCCGACGATGACGTAAGGCAGGCCGGGAAGCGTCACACCGGCAACATCGAAGTCACCGCTGCGAAGGTGGGCCGCGTACCAGAGATTGGGCATCTGGTGCCCGAGATGCATGTCGTTCGACAGCAGCGGAAGATGGGAGACGGTATGGGCTCCGGAAACCACCCAGTTGTTGGAGCCCGTTACGAAACGTCCGTCTTCGCTGTCGGTAGCCGTGGGAAGTGCCCGGTTGGCGGGTAGAGAAACCAGGTTCTGCCGGGTGGGAGAGCGATCTACCACCGGATCGGGCTGCCCGTCATCGTCGTTGTTGTTTTCGTCATCCTGGTCGTCTCCCTCAGCCCGCGGCACCGTGGGCGGCCGGTCGTGCCACGACGAGTTGACGTAGAGATCGTCGGTGAGTTCGGGGCCGAGTTTGGCCAGAATCTTCTCGCGGCTGAGCGCGTCGCGGTAGGGGCCGTGATTCAGATCTTCGACCATCTGCGCGGCGATCAGCATGGAGTCTTCGACCGTCCACGGGCGCGGCTTGTAGTGGAGCAGGCGGAACTCCAGCGGCAAGTGGTTGCGGCTGGCGTTGATGTAAGCGTTCACTCCCCGCGCGTAGGCGTCGAAGCGGGCGTGATCTTCGGCCGAAAGCAGTTCGGCGCTCCTGCGGGCGGCGAGGCGAAGTCCGAGGATTCTCTGCTGGCGATCGTGTTCGACGAAGCTGTCGCCCAGGATCTCGGAAAGCTCGCCGGCGGCAAAGCGGCTCATGCTGTCCATCTGCCAGAGACGGTCCTGGGCCGTGACGAATCCCTGGGCAAAGAACAGGTCTTGCAGGTTTGCCGCCTCGATCGTGGGGAAGCCCCGGGCATCTCGGGTGACGGTCACCGGGGCGGCGAGTCCGGGCAGCGTCAGCGTACCGTCCAGCTGGGGAAGCGCGGAGCGAGCCTGAAAGTAGACCCAGGCGGCGGCCACGATCAGCAGGAGGAGAATTCCGCCGAGGCTCAAAAGGCCGACGCGGCGGGCGGTCCGCCGGGTTCGAGGGTGGGGAAGAGAAGAAGTGGCTGCCGACATAGGCCTCACGATCAGGTTGTACGATTCTAGGTTTTCGCGCGGGCGAAGACAATGCAGGGAGTTGGAGTTTCGAATTTCGGTCCTGCAGGAGAAAGATGCTGGTTTTCCGCGGAACTCGTATTATCCTGATGGAAATTCCGTAATTTTCTGGTCTATTGAGATGCGCAGTCGTGGATTTGCGGGACTGCCGGTGCTTTCCCGGCCCAAAAACAGGGTATGATTTAACAGACCGATAACGACCGATGCTGCAAAAGCGAATCGACGATCAGCCCACAATCTCGCGTGAGATGATGCGCGAGGCCGAAGATATCCTGCTCCGGCACCTGAAACGGGTGGGGCTGAAGCACACCGCGCAACGCGACACCATTCTGCGGACGTTCCTCGAAACCCGCGAGCATCTCTCGACTGACGAACTGGCGCAGTTGGTCAAGAAAAAAGACCCGAAAATCGGCTTTACCACGGTTTACCGCACGCTGAAGCTCCTGGCGGAATGCGGTCTGGCCAGTGAAGTCGCCTTCCACGACGGCATTGCCCGCTACGAGCACCAGTACAACCGCCGCAGCCATCATCACATGGTCTGTACCGATTGCGGCGGCTCGGTCGAGTTCTTCTCTCCGGAAGTGGACAAACTGGAAGAGCAGATTGGGAAGCGACACCACTACCTCACCACCCGCCATACTTTCCAGATCTACGGCGTATGCGAAGAGTGCCGCAAGAAGAACCTGCTGCGGCAATAAACGAATCAGCCAAAGCCAGCCCTGACTTGAAGATTAATTCCTCTCACTTGCCGTTTGCCTTGCGGCGGCGATTCTGTTACCTTCTCGCGCGGCAGTGAAACGAGCCCGGCTTGGGCTCAGAAGCCGCAGTTCGGGGGAGACTCCCATGGCGTTTTGCAGTTCTTGCGGTACGCAGATACCCGATGGCACCACGGTTTGCCCAGCCTGTTCAGCCCGCGGAACCTCCGCCGGTGTAGGGGGTGTGGCGGCGGCTCCGGCCAGCACGGGCGGCTTGACCGACAATGTCGCCGGTATGCTGGCCTACTTCACCATTGTCCCGGCCATTCTGTTCCTGGTGCTGGAACCCTATAACAAGAAGCGTTTCATCCGCTTTCACGCCTTCCAGATGATTTTTTTCTGTGTGGCGATGATCGCGATCTGGGTGGGGTTCCTCATCCTTGATGTGATTCCCGGGCTGATTTTCATCATGTTCCCGCTGCATCTCATCATCTGGCTGGGCGCATTTATTGTCTGGCTCATCCTCGTGATCAAGGCCAACCAGGGGCAGATGTTCAAGCTTCCTGTGATTGGCGACATGGCCGAAAAACAGGCCAATACGGGCATTTAAGCGGAGCCGTTCTCTCTCAGCGGCACGGCCCTAAGCCACTCGGGATGGGCCGTGCGCGCTATCTCCCCTTGACAGAACCTTCCTCGGGATGTCATTCCTATTAGCTTTTCCGCCTCATGGCATTTTCGACCGCTGCCGAGGCGAAACCAGCACCCAAGGGGAAGGGTTTGAGAATCCGGGTTTTCTACCACGATAAATGTTTCGATGGAGCTTCTTCGGCGGCGCTGTTCTCCCGCTTTTACCGGGAACGCATTCGCGAGGACGTGGAGTTCGTGTTCTCCGGCCTGCTGCATCGCGCAGGTGCACTGTTCAACGAGAAGCGACTTCGATGGCGACGAGAACGCCATTGTGGACTTCAAGTATTCCAGCTCGCCCAAAATCACCTGGTGGTTCGACCATCACCAGAGCGCCTTTCTTACCCCGGAAGACGCCGCCCACTTCGAGCAGGGCCTGAGCAACTGCAAATTTTACGATCCTGATTTCAAGTCCTGCACCAGCTTTATTGCCATGATCGCGCGCAGAGCGCTTCGGCTTTGATCCGGCGCCAGTAGCGGAGCTCGTGCACTGGACGGACATCATCGATGGCGCGCTGTATCCCGACGCCCGCACCGCGGTCGAGATGAAAGAGCCGGCGATGAAGCTGACCATGGTGATCGAATCCACCCAGGACCCGGCCTTCATTCCGCGGCTGATTCCGCTGCTGGCCACACGGCCGCTGGCGGAGATCATCGAGCGAGCCCTTTGTGGCCGTCGCTGCTGCCGCCGCTTCTGGAACGCCATCAGCGGTCGATCGCGGTCCTGCAGGAGCGCACCGAGTCCAAAGACGGAACCATTGTTCTTCGACGTCACCGACCACGACCTCGAGGGCTACAACAAGTTCGTTCCGTACTACCTGCACCCCGAGTCGATCTACAGCGTGGGGCTGAGCAAGAGCACGTTTCCGGGTGAAGGTTTCGGTCGGCTCGAATCCCTGGGCGCCGCAGGAACCACGGTGAACCTGGCGAAGATCTGCGAGCGCTACGGCGGCGGCGGCCACGCCCGGGTAGGCGCTATCTCCTTTGACATCAGCCAGGGCGAGGCAGCGCGAGAGGCGGCAGGTGAGATCGTGGCCGAACTGCGAGCCAAGGTGCGGAACGGGGACGGAGCCGGCCCCTCGACTCAGCCATAGATTTTTGTTTTTTGCTTGACCTTCCTTTGGGGCGATTGGATAATGCCGCCCGCCTGCGAACCACTTCGATCGCCGCGGGAGATTCTTCCCCCTAAATCTGCAGTGGGCGATTCTCGCCCGGATTTAGGAGCAGTTCATGCTATTGCCGCATCGTCCCTGGGCCACTTGGTTGTTTGTGATCTGGGTCAGCAGCCTGCTGGCGAATGGTCAAGTGTCGGCGCAGGTGCCGCGATCCAACCTCAACGTACCCGGGTCAGTGAGACGAAATCCAACCCCGGTTATTCCAGCCGCACATTTTTCTCATCCCGTGTTGGTCAACGAACGGGTGCGTATCTTCCGCCTTGAGCTTCCAGCATCGGAGTCGGCTCCGGTGGACACGCCAAGGCATGATTTCCTGGTGGTCTCGCTTGGAAAGAGTGACTTTGAGCTGGCGGGAGATACGGTGAGTTATCCCGTCCAGATGGAAGACGGTGAAATTCAGGTATTCAAGGGCGGCTGGGCCCGCCGCATCCGGAATCAAGGGCAAACCCCGCTTCGTTTACTGGAGGTGGAGGTCACGGGCAACGTACATCCGGAGCATCCCCTGTGTGGGCTGGGAGCGGCCTCTTGCTCTGACGGCCACTTTGGCTCTACCACTGAGGGACGCTACACCCAGAGTACGTTGTTCGAGACCGATACGCTCAAGCTGGGGCGAATTGACCTCAGTCCGGGAGGCGCAACTCCGGTCGAGCGCTTTCCGGGGCCGCATGTGCTGATTGCGTTGCAAGATTCTCAACTGGGCGACGACACGGCAGAAAATACAGGCGCCGCGGGGTTCAGCCTGGGGAGCGGCGAAGCGGTGTGGTATGCCGCGAACGTGGTACATCGCTTGAAGAATCTGAGCGGCAGTGACGTGGAATTAATAACCGCGGAATTCAAATAGCCGTGGGTAGCGGCAGAGTGGCGACGGGTGAGACTAGTTTGCGGACTGTGCCGCCTGTTCCAGATCGCCGTCTTCTCTGGCGGCACGAATAATCGGCAGCTCGGCACGTACGCGGGTGCCATCGCCGTCGGACTCGATATCGAGCTTACCGCCGAGTTGCCGCACCCGCTCACGCATGCCCTGAATTCCCACTCCCGGCCTTACCGGACCGGAGCCGCCGCGCACGTTCTGCGACGAAAATCCTTTGCCCTGGTCGCTCACCTCAAGCCGAATGTGGCTATCCTGCCGGCTGATCTGAACGCTGGCGGTGGGGCTTGCGGCATGGCGGTGGATGTTGGTGAGGCACTCCTGCACGATGCGGAAAACGGTGGTCTCCAGTTCCCGCGAGAGGCGCCCGATATCGGAGGCGAGTTCGAACTGTACGGCGATGTTGCTGCGCTCGGCAAAGCCCTCCACGTACCACTGCAAAGCCATGTCCAGGCCGGCTTCGTCCAGCATGGGGGGATGAAGCAGATGGGAGATGGTTCTCAGCTCGGAATTCAGTTGCGCCACCAGTGACAAACATTCGGCAGCTGCCCGGGCTGAATTCGTCCCTAAAGACTTCACGGTGTCCTGCAAGGGAGCCAGATTCATGCTGAGCGCGGCAAGTAATTGGCCGGCGCTGTCATGCAGTTCACGGGCGATACGGCGGCGTTCTTCGTCCTGCATCAGAATCAACCGGCCGGAGAGATGGCGCAGGCTTTGCTCGGCACGCTCCAACTCCGCAGTGCGTTCGAGAACCCGTTCCTCAAGCCGCGTGCGCGCTTGCACCTGTTCAGTCACCTCCACTGCGTGAACCAGAATGCCCTCGACCTCTCCAGTGACGCTTCTCATCGGCTGATACACGAAATCGAAAAACGCCTCCTCCGGCTTGCCACTCGGTCCGCGGTTGAGCGCCACCTTCATTTCCGTGCCTACATAAGGTTCACCGGAGCGGTAGGCGCGGTCGAGGAGATCAACGTATCCCTGAGCTTGAATCTCGGGGAGAGTTTCCGCTACGGGCTTGCCGAGAAAATCATCTACGCTCCGGCGGCCGGTGACATCGACGTATGCGGAATTCACGAAAGCGAAGCGGTGCTGGGGGCCGCTCAGCATCGCAATCGGAGCAGGCGCCTGCATGAACAGCTCGCGCAAGCGGCCGCGCTCGATCTCCGCCTCGGCACGCAGCTGGCGCTCCAGTTCGGAGGCCTGGCGGCGAATGCCGGCCATCTTCAGATGGGCGCCAACCCGGGCCAGAAGCTCGCGGGCGGTGAAAGGCTTCACCAGGTAATCGTCGGCTCCGGCTTGCAGGCCTTCGACGCGGGACTCTTCTCCGGCGCGGGCCGACAACAAGATCAACGGAGTGGCCTTGGTATCGGCGTCTTCCCGAATGGCGCGCAGCAGCCCGAATCCGTCGAGAACAGGCATCATCACGTCAGTGAGGACGAGGTCTGGACGGATCTCGCGGACGGCTGCCAACGCCATGGCTCCGTCAGAAACCGCATGGACCTGGTATTGCGAACTCAGAAGGCGGCGGAGGTACTCGCGCATGTCGGCATTGTCGTCGGCGAGCACAATCACCTCGCGCCTGCCCCCGGGAGAATCTGTGGGAGAAGGAGGCGCGCTTAGAGACTGCAGGCTCGACACCAGCGGATTGGAAGTTTCGCCCGCGCCCGACTGTTCGGGGAACCAGCGCAGGGCCTCTTCCACGTAGCTGTCGGCCCGAATCGCGGAAGAGATCTGGTTAGAAGCTCCCTCAATCTGATCTTGGGGAAGGTGGGCGCTCCCGCATGGGATGGAAACAGTAAATGCACTGCCCTGGCCGAAGATACTTTCCACTTCTACCGTGCCGCCGTGCAGGCGCACCAGCTCCTGCACCAGCGCCAGACCGATGCCGGTGCCTTCGTGGGTGCGTCCACGCGAGCCCTCGACGCGATGGAAGCGTTCAAACAGGCGCGGCAGCTCGCGTTCCGGAATTCCAGTGCCGCTATCACGGACAGTCAGGTGCACCATTCCAGTTGAGGCCTTCAGGCCAACGAAGATCTCGCCCTCGAAGGTGAACTTAAAGGCATTCGACAGCAGGTTGAGGACGATCTTTTCCCACATGTCGCGATCCACGTACACCGGCTCAGGGAGTGGATCGCATTCCACGCGGAAGCGCAGGCCGGCCTTCTCCATCGCTGAGCGGAAAACGCTCGCCAATTCGCTGGTGATGCTGCCAAGGTCGGTGGGCTGGTAGAGGGCTTGCACCCGGCCCGCCTCGATGCGCGAGAAATCCAGCAGGGAGTTCACCAGCTTCAGCAGGCGCAAGCTGTTGCGGTGAACCACCGTAAGCTGTTCCAAATCTTCCGCCGGCAGAACGTTGCGGGATTTTGCCAGGGTATCTTCCAGGGGACCCAGCATCAGGGTTAGCGGGGTGCGGAATTCGTGGCTGACATTACTAAAGAAAGCAGTCTTGGCGCGATCGAGTTCCGCCAGCGCTTCGGCGCGCTTGCGCTCGCGTTCGAAGGCCTGGGCATCGGCGATACTCTTGGCGATTTGCCCGGCCACCAGGTTGAAGAACGTGCGGTAGCTCTCGTCCAGGCGTTTGAGGCGGCTCACCCCGGCCACTAGAACTCCCAGGGGACGAGCAACGCCGGTCTGGGAGAGTGGCAGAAGGATGAGCTCATGCGGCGATAACCCCGCGCCGCCACCCGGAAGATCAAAGCCAAGCTGCTCGGCCTCCCGGACTTCCACCGGCTCGCCGCGCGCGATTACCTGGTTCAGCAATCCGGAAAGACCCGAGTCTTTGCCGCTAAGGGCCACCCGCGCCGGGCAGAAAGAGTGCGACGGGTCAATTCCTGCATAGCCCGCCGCGGTCGCCCGCGCGCTCTCGTCATCCAACTGGTAAAGCACCGAGAAGGGAACATCGTAAGGGTTCTCGCCCAATACTTCGGCTGCAAGGTTCCAGGCCTCAGGCTCGTTGGTAGCGTCGGCGGCACGGGCGGCAAGGTCCCGTAAAGTGCGCAGTCTCCGCTCCCCAATGACGCGTTCGGTGGTCTGGGTGACCGCGGTAAAGACTCCGCCAACCGCCCCCGACTCGTCGCGAATCGGGCTGTAGGAAAATGTGTGATAGGTCTCCTCAGGATAGCCGTGCCGTTCGAGGATCAGGCGCAGATCGTCGGACCAGGTGGCCTCGCCGGTTTCGAGAACGCGATGCAGCATGGGGCCGATTACGTCCCAGATTTCGCTCCATACCTCCTCGCCCGGCCTTCCCAAGGCCCACGGGTGTTTCGAGGCGAGAGTCTGCTTGTAAGCGTCGTTATAGAGGACAATCAGCTCGGGGCCCCACCAGATGAACAACTCGAAGCGGGAATGCAGCGAAATACTGAGCGCAGTCCGCAGGCTCTGCGGCCATCGCTCCAGCGGGCCCAGGGGAGTTTGCGACCAGTCTTTGGAGCGGACCAGGGCGCCAACTTCTCCGCCACGAGTCAGCCACTCCAGGTCGTCGCTCACCGCTCCGTTGGAGGTTGCGCTGGAGTCCACCATGACTGGATGTCGCGGATTCTGGCGGCGCTCGATTTTGGCCGGCAATGGAGCATTCGGCGGGGGAGAGGCCGGGAGTTCGACGCCGACGCCGTGGGCACTCTTCCTGCGGACGATTTTCTCCACCTCGGCGACCAGGTCGCGGGCGATCTGCGATTTTGCGATGTACGCCTGCGCTCCCGCAGCGGCCGCTGCCTCTCGCATCTGGGTGGAATCGTGCTGGCTGACAATCACTATGGCGGACTGGGGCAGGTCGCGGCGGATTGCCCTGGCCGCATCCAGTCCGTTCAGGCTCGGCATGCTGATATCCAGCAAGACCACTTGAGGCTGGTGCTGTCTGGCGAGGGCGACGGCTTGCTCCCCGTCGGCGGCTTCGGCGCAAACCGACCACTGCGGGTGGATTTCAAGCAGAGAGCGCAGGCCACGCCTGACCAGCTCGTGGTCATCGGCAATTAGAATGCGCAGCGCTCCCATGTTGATCTCCTGAATACCCGACCCGGCCAAGGGTCGCCTTGACCAGGTATCCCCCTCAAACAGACCTGGAAAGCCTCAGGGGGTGCGACGGCGAGTTGTGGCACTGACCGGCATCTCCGGATTCGAGCGTCTGAAAGCGCAACCATCCTCGACACCCAGGAAACTGAGCGGTCCGGAGCAACGATCAGCCAACGGTCTCGATAGCAAGATGGCTTAGTCTGGGTTTACGCCGCCATACAGGAATTCATGTAGTTCGATTCAGTGATTCACTGTACGTCGCAGGGCTCACCCCGTCAGCTCACATGAACTGAATCTTCCGGCTCTGCCGGCTGTGGTCGATCAACTTCTGCAAGCGCTTGAGAGCGGTTTCTTCCTTCTTCGCGCTTGCCACCCATCCCACTGCCATCCGGCGATAGGAAGGAGGGAAGAGGCCAAAATTCCTCCATGCCGGTTGGTGTCGTTCGAACAGCCGTTGCAGGGCGGGAGGAAGTTCGGTTGGAATGGCCTCTACCTGTTTTTGGGGATTGAAAACCGCGAGACCTGCCGCCGTCATTCTGCCCAGGCGGATCTGCTTTCGGGCGCGGCGAATATTAATGGCGGACCAGCGGCTGTTGGGCCGCCGGGGAGTGAATCGCTGGAGAAAGCTTTCGCTGTCATATTTTCTTACCTGGCCGTCGATCCAGCCAAAGCAGAGCGCTACCGAAACTGCGTCCTCGTAAGCGATGCGCGGCTTGCCCGATGCTTTCTTGAAATAGCGGAGAAAGATTTCCTTCTCACGCGTGCCATGTTGTTCCAGCCAGCGGCGCCATTCTGTTCCGTCACGAACCTGCAGGATTCTCATACGAGTGCTGTCTCCTACCGCAACGACGTGTCTCCGGCTGAATTGCGCTATGTATATCGAAAAGGATTTTCTGCATCCAAGCAATGAATTTTACTGGAGGTTCGAACCATGAAGAATTTCTTAGTTGTACTCTGTGCGGGAATGCTGCTGCCGCTGGCGGCGATGGCTCAAAACGCGTCAAACCAGGCTTCAATGCCTGATCAGAACTCTGCCAACACCACCGTCCAGGGATGCCTGTCTGGCTCCCAGGGTACATACGTGGTGACACAGGATGGCACCGGAACCGCGTACACGCTGGCGGCTCGCGGCGCCGAGGCTCGTAAACTCGGCACTCTGATCCACCATGAAGTGAAGGTGACCGGGGAACAGCAAACTGCGAATGGCAACTCTGCTTCGACGGGACAGAGCTCAGCCGGAGCGATGTCGAATGGGCATTCGATGGCTTCCGACTTCAAAGTATCGTCGATCGAAGACATGGCGAACGAGTGCACCGGTAATAATCCTCCGCCGCCGAGCATGAAGCCGGGAAACTCCCCGGTTCCGCGGTAGTTCGTAGACGAGCATCTGAGCGGCGGCATGCTTGCGGCCGACATACAGGTATCTCCCGCGGGCACCGGGCCGCAGCCAGTGAATCGTACTGACCCGCAATCTGTATGATGAGCATCAGGCTGCGGACACTATTTTGGGCTCGACGTGGCCGGCCTGATTTTCCGGCACGTAGTCTCCGGTTTTCCGGTGAGGGACAACCATTTCCCAGAACTCGCGACTCGGTGCTCTGCTCTTGACCTTGCTTCTGGTAGGAGCATCCTGTTTAGCTCAGGGAGTGCAGATCAGTGGCACGGTTCGCGACAGTGACGGGCGCGCAGTGGCGAATGCCCAGGTCACCGCGCAATATCCGGATCACGGCCTCACCACTACGACCGATGACTCGGGAAGATTTTCGTTTGACGGCATATCTGCTGCTAACGGAACTCTCCGTGTGCAAGCCAAGGGATTCAACGCAGTCCAGGTGCGCTGGCAGGCGGGCAGCGGCGGAGTTGTGCAATCCGAAATTGTGCTGCACCCTTCCGGCCCGGCCGAGCAGGTCGTAGTCTCCGCCACCCGTTCCGAGATAGGCCTTTCAGAGGCGCCGGGCAGCACCATTCTGCTGTCGGCGACAGATTTGTCGGCGACTCCCGCGCTGGCGCCGGACGACATCTTGCGCCAGGTGCCCGGCTTTTCGCTGTTCCGCCGCACCGGCAGCCGCGCGGCGAATCCCACCGCACAGGGAGTTTCGTTGCGAGGTTTGGGCGCCAGCGGCGCGAGCCGGGCATTGGTGCTGGAGGATGGGCTCTCGCTTCTCGACCCGTTCGGGGGATGGGTGTACTGGAACCGGGTTCCGCGCGCCGAACTCGCCAGTGTGGAAGTGTTCCGCGGCGGGGCATCAAGCTTGTACGGCAGCAACGCGCTTGGAGGCGTGGTGCAGTTCATGACGCGCCAGCCTGAGGCGCCCGCCATATCCCTCGAAACCTCGTACGGCAACCAGCAGACGCCGGACCTCTCGGTATGGACCGGAACGCGCGCGGGAGCCTGGGACTTTTCCGGTGCTGCCGATCTGTTCCACAGCGATGGCTACATTCTGGTGCCTGCGGCGGAGCGCGGCAGCGTGGACACGGCAGCCAACTCCGAACATCTGTCGCTGGATAGCGTGATTGGGCATCGCCTCGGGTCAGCCGGAAGAGTATTCGCGCGCGGCAACTTCTTTGAGGAGTTTCGCCACAACGGCACTCCGTTGCAGACCAACGACACCCATCTGGGCGAAGTTGCGGTGGGAATGGACCAGCAGTTTTCCCGGGGAGACTCGCTGAACCTGCGGGCTTTTGCCGAGGTGCAGTCTTATAACCAGAGCTTTTCCTCCATTGCTGACGACCGCATGAGCGAGTCGCTCACCAACCTGCAGCACGTGCCCGCGCAGGGCCTGGGAGGAAATGTGCAATGGTCTCATCCCATTGGGCACAGCCAGACGCTGATCGCAGGAGCCGATAGCCAGGAAGTGCTGGGCGCAAGCCAGGAGATGATCTTTTCTTCAGGCATCAATATCGCCCGCAGTGTTTCGGGAGGGAGGCAGCGCTCGGCAGGAGTTTTCGGAGAAGACATTTTCCGGCTGCGGCAGAAGTGGACCATCATCGCGGGCGGCCGGGTGGACTACTGGCAGAATTTCAACGGAGTCGCGGTTCGGACCTCGCTCAGCTCAGGGGCGACCACGGGAGGCGCTTTCGCCTCGCGGAGTGAAACCGCATTCAGTCCACGGCTTTCCGTATTGCGGGCACTTACCTCCAACATCTCGGCAACCGCCTCAGTGTATCGCTCGTTTCGCGCGCCCACGCTCAACGAGTTATACCGCAGCTTTCGGGTAGGAAACGTCGTTACGCAAAACAATCCTGATCTTTCGGCTGAGCGTCTGACCGGCGGAGAAGCCGGGCTGAATGCCGCAGTCCTCGACCGGAAGCTGAACCTGCGCGGAACATTCTTCTGGAATGAGATTTCCGATCCGATCGCGAATGTGACCTTGAACACGACTCCCAGCTTGATTACTCGCCAGCGCCAGAACCTGGGCGCACCGCTTCGCGCGGCCTGGAATTAGACGGGGTTGCCCGACTCAGCCGAAATCTCGAACTATCAGCCGGCTATGCCTTTACCGATGCCGTCGTGCTTGATTTTCCGGCGAATACGTCTCTGGTAGGACTGCAAATTCCCCAGGTGCCCCGTCACCAGTTCACCTGGGAGGCACGCTACTGGAACGCTTCGCAATGGATGCTGAGCGCCCAGGGCCGTTTTTCCGGAGTGCAGTACGACGACGACCAGAACCTGCTTCCCCTCGACCGCTACTTCACGCTCGATCTGTTTGCGGGGAAATCGGTGGGACGGGGCATCGAGATATTCGCGGCTGCGGAAAATGTCTTCGACCAGCGTTACACCGTCAGACGCACCCCGGTCCCGACGCAGGGTCCTCCGGCGCTGGTGCGCATCGGGCTGCGCTACAACTATCCGCGCGCCAAGTAGCACTGCTTACTTGAAGCGAAATCCGGGCTTGAGTTCACAGCGGTAAACGCGGGTGCGGTCGGAATTCACCCTGGCATTGCAATCCGCCCATCGCAGCAGCAGGGTGGGGCCGAGCGGATACACGATGGTCTCGCCATTGACCTCGGCCTGAATGCTGACGCCTTCGGAACCATTGGGCAAGGTAAAGTTCAGCGCCTGTCCGAAGATCACCGGGTACGACTCGCGAATCACGTCGCTGTACATGGGATGGAAGACTTCGGCTTCAACCAGGAAGGTTGCGGTGTCGGACCAGTCGCGTGCCGTGGCTTTGATGACGCGCGCGCCATCCGACGCTCCGTTGGTGTCGATGCCGGTGAAAGGACAGGGACCGGCAATGCAGGAAGCGCGAATGTTGCGGAACTCGTTGCCGGCGCCGGCGTCAAGCGAAGCGGAGGTGATTGTGGCCTTCCATTTTCCGTCAGGCGAGCAGGGATGATGTCCCTGGCAGGGCACGTTGGCGGTGTTCTGCACCTGAAAAGCCTTGACTGCGCTGCCAATGTTGATCGAGGTCGCGGACTTCAAAGAGTACCGAACCAGCACATTGGCCACGCTGATTTGCGGATGATTGGTTTCGGGGGGGCGCTCGGGCTGAAGCGGAATCATGTGAACCACGTAGAGCTTGTCCCCGGCAAATTCCTTCAGATCGAGCGGCTTGTAATCGGGATGGCGAAATTCGAGAACGATGGGCTGTCCTCTGCGAACGGCTTTCTGCAAGGTGATGCTGAAAAAGCCGGATGATTCGGACTTTGCGGGCGCCGCAGCCAGCCCTTTGGCCAGGGTGATCGTAGCGTCCGCGATCGGAGTCTGCTTGTGCGGGTCGGAATTCTGCGCCACCAGCGCCCCATGCAGAACTACCGGCTTCCGCTTCCAGACTCCGGAGAAATACACTCCCGCGATCGCCCCGGCGAGCACCAGAGCGGACACCACCGCGATTTCGAGTTTGTGAGCACGCTTCATTGGCTGCCGAGAGATGTCTGCTGAGAGATATCTTACGACGTCACGAAGCGGAAACCTTCAGCAACCGGGTTCCATCGCGCTTCGGCAGCCAGGGCCGACCAATCCTGGTTAACACTCAGGGCTTCGCCAGCACCTCCACGCCATATTGAGGTAGCTCCACCGTATCGGATGTTTTTCCGCTCAATAGGAGTTTCATGGTCCGGGAAAGCTTCACCGAGCGGCTCTCCGGCGCGTAGTTGATCAGGATGAATACCTGCTTTCCGTTACCGATACGGCGCGACACTTCCACCCCTTCAGGAACCGGGCCGAAGACAGGCTGGACTCCGCTGTCCTGAACCATCCAGCGGGCGGCGGCTTCCATCAGTTGATCATCCAGAACCGCTCCGATGTAAGTGATGTCGCCCTTGCCGAGCTTGCGGGTGACTGCTGCTGGCTGATCGTCGAGCCAGCCGTTGCTTTTACCGTAGCGCATCAATACTTGTGTATCAGGAGCAAGCGTCTTCAATTGCTCCGCCCACACCGTGGCCTGGCCTGTTCCCCAGCTGCCCGATGCCGGAACATCTTTGTCGAGCGCGTAATACTGCTCGACCCTCGCGCCCAGAGCATCTTCCAGGTATCCCGGTTGGCGTTGCGGGAGCAGCGTGTTGTACTGGTCTTTCATGCCAGAGCGAGGGCCGAGCACCAGATGACCTCCATTGCGGACGTAGGTCAGCAGGTGGTCAGCCAGGTCTTTGGGCAGCACGTTCAAATCGGGTGCGACCACAAGCTTGTAGCCGTCAAGAGCAGCGTCGGGACTGATTACATCCACGGATTGTGCCAGCTGGCGCAGCGGTTTGTAGTAACTCTCGAGAATATCGACGTAGTCGTATTTCTCGGTGTGCTTCTGGAGGTCAATCGCCCAGCGGCTATCGTAGGAATTCAACAGCGCAACCTCCGAGGAGATAGCGGTACCCCGGAAATAATCCTGCAGATCCGAAAACTCGCGGGCAGTCTGGCTCACCTCTTCATACAGCGGCACCGGAGTGCCGTCAGGGCCGACCAGGGTGCCGTGGTATTGCTCCTGACCGCCGAGAGCGCTGCGCCACTGCCAGTAGCTCACCATGTCTGACCCGTGAGCAATGGCCTGCCACGCCATGGCGCGCACCTCACCCTTATTGAGGAAATTATTGATGCTCGACCAGTTGACCGCCCCTGGCTGAGTTTCGATGACCCAGAAGTTCTGCCGCTTGAATCCGCGGGTAAGGTCGTGGGTGAGGCCGTTGCTTGAAAGCATCGACCTGGCCAGTGCCGACGTAGTCATCCCAGGAGGCGAAGGTCAGCGGCTCGGAGATGATGTAGTGGTCGAATCCATCCCAGAAGCCCATGAAGTTGCCGGTGATGAACTGGCGAGGCTCCGCGTGCAGGCGGATGGCATCGATCTGGTTCTGCTGGTAATCGTTCCAGGTATGGGTAACGAAGCGCTTCCATTCCAGTTCGAGTCCGGGATTGTGGCTGCCCATGGGCAGCGGAAAGGGAATCTCGCTCCAGTTGTCGTAGGTCTGGCTCCAGTAGGTGGTGGTCCAGTGTTGATTCAGGTTGTCCAGCGTCTGGTACTTGGCCTTCAGCCAATCCTGAAAGAGTTGCCGCGCATGATCGTCGTATGACATCTGGCCATAGCCATACTCGTTGTCAATCTGCCAGCCGACTACGTTGGGGTTGTGTCCGAAATGGATGGCCATTTGTTCGGCGATCTTGCGGCAGAACTCGCGATAGCGCGGCGAAGTAACCGAGCCATGCGCGCGCATTCCGTGGATGGCGCGTTGTCCGTTTTCGTCGATGCGCAAGCTGTCGGGATACTTCTGAGTCAGCCAAGCCGGCGGCCCGGCAGTCGGAGTCCCCAGCACCGACATGATGTGGTGCTGGGCAGCGAGCGCAATAGCGCGATCCAGCCACGCAAAATCGTAGTGCCCTTCGGACGGCTCCATGCTGCTCCAGGCAAATTCCGCCAGGCGCACCATGTGAATATGGGCGGCCTCCATCAGCTTGAGATCTGCCTCCCACCGCGATTCCGGCCACTGCTCCGGATACCAGTCAGTCCCGACGTTAATGGCGTCGTGTCCGGGGATCTGTGTGGGAATTGCGGAGGACCCGGTCGTTGCGGAATTTGCGGCAGCCAGCGAAGTAACAGTTGCGAAAATGGAAATTAAAAGGACTGCCGGTAGGCGCAAGTGCCTGAAGTTAGTCATTTGGCCGCTCCTGAAAACATAAATAGGAAACACATCGATCGGCTTGAAGTCGAAGGCTCGGAGTCCGCGCGAAGATGAAGGGCGCGATCGACACCATAACTGTATCTGAAATTGCGCGTCACGAACTCAGGGAGGGAGCAGGGGGCCCTTCGACTTCGTATTGGGCCGCTTTGCCTTCCAATGCTTCGCTCAACATGACAAACTTCAGGAGATTTTTAATTTTATTTCGCGGAGAACGAATTGCTTCGTTACTGCGAAATTTTATTCACCGCAATCTAGGGGCTATACACCCATCATGTACAGGTCTGCACTTAGAAGGAATTGCAGAGCGATGCTGGAGAAAGTCCACGATTGCCCAGCTAAATCGTAGGAAACCAGCGTGTTACTGGTTGGCATGCGAAGTGCTTCCATGACTGATGTGAATAAAAATGAGATCAGCATGCATGGAGCACACATGAGCGAAATCAATATGAATGAGCTGTCGTGGCGAGAGCTGTGTGAGGCGATCATGAAAGAGACGAATCCCGAACAGCTGATGGATCTGGTGGATCGTCTGAATTTGGTTTTGGAGCAGAGAGAGGTCGAATTGCGGCACATGCGTCAACAGCCGCCTCGAAAGCTGGAGCCGACTCCTGAGTAATGTCACGGGATGAGAAATGAATTACTGAGGAAAGAATATGGCAACGGCATTCGCTGAATCACAATGCCAGGAATCTCACAGCCAGCCTTTGGTGCGGGCGATGCGCGCCGCCTCCACCCGGTTGGAAGCGCCAATCTTACTGATGGCCTCTGAAAGATAATTGCGGACGGTGCCTTCTGAAAGCCCGAGTTCACAGGCGATATCGTTGCTGGACATGCCTTCCCCGGCCCGCCGTAACACCTGCCGCTCGCGATCGGTAAGAGGATCAGGCTCGGCCCAGGCCTCGGCCGCCAGTTCAGGGTCGATGACGCGAAGTCCCTGATGAACCCGGCGTACGGCTTCAGCCAGTTCTTCAGCCCGCATGTCTTTCAGCAGATATCCAGAAGCCCCCGCGTCCAGAGCGCGGCGTAAGTAGCCGGCCCGGGCAAAGGTGGTGAGAATGATTACGCGAGTCCCAGTGCGGCGGCGCTTCAATTCGGCGGCCACTTCGAGTCCGGTCATTTCCGGCATTTCAATATCGGTGATGAAGACATCGGGCTTCTGCGTCAGCACGGCTTGCAGGGCTTCTTTTCCGTTGCGCACCTGGGCCGCGACCTGAATGTCGCCTTCGATCTCGAGCAAAGCGGCCAGCGCCCCGAGCACCATGCCCTGATCTTCGGCGAGTGCGACCCGAATGACTCTGCGTCCCTCTTTGACGGCAGGATTCAATGGTCACCGTTTGTACCGTTTCCATTGGAAGCGGCTGCTGTCATAGGAAAGCGGATGGTCAGTCTGGTGCCGTGGCTGGTATCGCGAAGCAATGTTCCTCCCAGGGCTTCCACTCTTTCCTTCATGCCGCGAAGGCCGTTGCCCTCCAGTTGGAAGCCGCCGAGGCCGTCGTCGTGCACTTCCACCAGGCAATGTCCATTCTGCGGGGCCAGGCGAAGTTCACAGTGGTGTGCCTGGGCATGGCGCACGACGTTGGTTACCGCCTCGCGCACCACCAGGGCCACTACGCTTTCCTGGGCAGGAGTGAGGTTTACATCCGCCGAGTCCGCGGTCACGGCCACGCCGGCAGTTTCCAGCGCGGCCTTGGCCTGGCGAAATTCGAAATCGAGGCTTTGGGACCGGTAGCCTCGAATGGTCGCCCGTACATCCGCCAGGGCGGCGCGGGAGGTGCGCTCCACGTCAGCCATTTCCGCCCGGGCGCGCTCGGGATCACGGTCGATCAGTTTGCCCGCCAGTTCCGATTTCAGGATGATGACCGACAGGGTATGGCCCAGCACGTCATGCAGGTCGCGGGCAATGCGCTCGCGTTCAGCGATTTTGGCAAGTTGCTCGATTTCATTTTGCGCCATCCTCAATCGGCAGTTGGCTCGATTGCGCTGCGCGAAAAAGATGTTGGTTGCGCCTATCAGAATGGAGAACGCCAGGCCGGTCGCGATGAATCCGGAAGGCAGATGAAAGAAAAAGCTAATCGCTCCGATGATCGCAGCCTCAGATAGAAGCAGCAGAACCGCTAGCAGTTCCGTGGGCACCGCAAACGGGATGAATGCAGCGGCGAAGATGAAGAATCCCGACCGCGCCCCCGTTGTAAGGAGCGAAGATGATGCCGAGCATCACCATGGCCGAGATGGCCAGAAGGTTTCGCGGATACTTCATCCAGAAAAAGGCGAAATAGATCGTGAGGAAAACCAGAACGGCCCGAGACCGTCGCCGTCCATTCCTTCCAGCCCACATGGTCAACGATGGGGTGGATAAAGAAGAAACCCAGGTATGCGAGCCAGATGTAGGGCGTCCATCCATGGTCGCGATTTGGTGGCAAGAGTCGCATAGACAATACTAGGTTATCGCTTTTCCGGGCCATGGAATAGCCGTGTTCCGGATGCCCTGTGGCAGCCGAGCCCGTAAACCAGAACTATGGAAACTGGGATGACGATTGCCAGCCACTCCAGGTTCTTCGGTACCGAGAGCAACAAGATGGCCGCGACGATGAGCGCCCAGCCGCACGCTTTCTGATTAACCATAAGTTTGCCCTTCATCGCGCTGGAAGCCTAACCGGGCCACGCCCAGCGCCAGCAGCAGTGAATCCCAGCAGGAACCCCCAGTGCCAGAAGGTCGAGCCGTGGCCAGCGCCCAGAACTCCAAACACGAGTTGCACCAAGTGGTAGGAGGGCAGCAGAGTCGCAAACTTCTGCAGAACCTTGGGCAGCACCTCGATCGGAAACCACAGCCCGGAGGCGAACGACATGGGGAGATAGACCATGTTGACAACCGCAGGCGCCGAATTAGGCCCGGCGAAGTAGCCGATGGCAAGCCCAAGAGCGCACAGGGGAAGGGTTCCGGCTAAGAGAATGCCCAAGATTTCTACTGCAACCAGCGGCGAGATGCGGACATGACCAAACACGAAACCGAGAATCATCAGCGATGCCAGCACGATGGTGCTGAAAATCATGCTGACCACGAGCTTGGCGAAAAAATAGGCGAATGCCGGCATGGGGCTGGCGCGCTTTACCTGCATCCATCCCAATCCACGGTCTGCGGCGACGCCTGCGCCATTGGCGAAAAGTGACGCTGCCAGCACGCCGAAGGTTGCGTAACTGGCCAATAGATAGGTGGGGACGCTCAGATTTCCCGCGCTGCCGTTGCGGTTCATCACCAGCCCGAAGAGGATGTAAAACATTACCGGAAACATGGTGATGGAGAAGGAATACACCGGCAGCCGCAGATATTTCAGGAACTCATATTTTGCTTCTTTGAGATAAATGACTGCGGTGCGGCCGAAAGAGCGGGTCGCTAGATGCGCCGGCATTGCAGTTGAAATGCTCGCCATGAGATCGCCTTCTTTCCCTTGAGTGGCTGGTAATTAGCGTTTAGTTACCGACCACCGTGCAATTTTCCGATCAGCTGCATACCCTCTTCGCTTCACCAAGGAACTCACGCCGTTTTGAACTCCACCTCTGGGTGAAACGGCCGGAGAAGCCCCACCCATTTCCACGAGGCCGCAACGGCGTGAGGTCCTTGGTGAAACGAAGCGAACAACCGGTTCTTGATGTTGCGCTGCGACATTTATTTGTGCCATCTATTTCGATTCATCCTGCGTCAGGGCCAGAAAGGCTTCTTCCAGTCCGGCACTTGTGACTTCGATTCCCGACACGGACGAATCGCGTGCGAACAGCTGGCGCAGGACCGGTTCGGCCTCGCTGGTGCGGATTTCGAATGCATCCCGGTCGCGCTGCACATCGAGCACTCCGGGAATGGTGCGAAGCTCGTCGAGAGACAGGCGGCTGATGCAACGAATTCTGCGGCCGGCGGTTTGGGCCTTGATCTCCGCCGGAGTGCCTTCCGCGATGATTTCGCCTTTGTTGATCACTACAACACGATGGGCCAGGGCGTCCGCCTCTTCCAGATAATGAGTGGTGAGCAGTACCGTCTTGCCGCGTGCGATCAACTTGCGGATCTCTTCCCACAGGGCGCGGCGGGATTCCACATCGAGGCCCACGGTGGGCTCGTCGAGGAAGAGAATGTCAGGATCGCCGCAAATTGCCAATGCGAACAGTACCCGCTGCTTCTGGCCGCCGGAAAGCTCACCGAACTTGCGGTCTTTGAAACCCTGTAATCCGGCGGCGGCTACAACTTCTGCCTGAGGAAGCGGCGACAGGTAGTAACTGCGGAACAGTTCGATGTGCTCGCGAACCCTCAGAGTCTCGGGGACCTTCCCGACCTGGAGCATGGCTCCGGTACGAAGTCGTACTTCGGAGTGGATCGGATTGCCTCCGAAGACCGAAACCGTGCCTGTGGTGGGCCGCGCCAGTCCCAGGAGCAACTTCACCGCGGTGGTCTTACCGGCTCCGTTGGGGCCGAGGAGGGCGACTAACTCTCCTGGACGAACCGAGAAGTCCACATTGCGCAGCGCCTTCACCGGACCGTAATTCTTACTGACACCGTGCAGACCGGCGATGGGTTCTTGCTGGGTAGGAGCGGCCAGCACCGAGAGAATTTCCTTTAGCGCTGCGGTCATTCTTGCCTCCGGACCTTAGGGGCGGTTCGCCCTTCAGGCAAAGACATCATGGCCAAGGTGGAGGTTGGATAACAGTGGAGATCATCACATTCGCCGGATGACAAATGTCACCGAAGTTCGACTTCTGCGCCGTTCCGGAACGGGCTGAGTTGAAGATTCGACGGATTCAGTCCTTGAAGACGGAAGCCGGGCAGCGGTAGTATGGAGCGCTCCGCCGCACACACAAAAGGGAAGGGGCAAAGGTTCGAAGGCCCAATGCCGCAGAACTACGTTCCGATTTTTATCTTTATTGCCATCATTGCGGTCGCTATTCCTTTGCCGCTGCTCCTGGCAAAGCTGGTGCGGCCCGACAATCCCACGAAAGAAAAGCTCATGCCGTACGAGTGCGGCATCGACCCGGTGGATCTCTCGCGCGGGCGCTATACCGTTCGCTATTACATCGTTGCCATTCTCTTTGTGGTCTTTGATGTGGAGACCATATTTCTCTTCCCCTGGGCGGTGAAGTTTAAGGCGCTGGGTCTGTTCGGGCTGATCGAGATGCTGGTGTTCCTGGGAATTCTGGTGGTGGGATACATCTGGATATGGAAGAAGGGAGCGCTGGAGTGGGTGTAGCGAGCTTGGGGTGAGTTGTTACGTTCCAACCACCCGAAAACGGCGAGGCGCTCTCGTTGACAGTCCAATATCAAGCTGCTAGAAGTTAACGTTCTTTTCCGAGTCTCTTCACCACTTTCTGCGGCCGCCGGAGGTTTGAACCTTCGCAGCAATGCCAGACGAAACCAAATCACCGCCTCCGCCGCCTACCGGAGAGCCTAAGGCTCCAGGGGGCGCGCCGGTTCCACCCAGCGTAGAGCCAGTTCCGGCACAGAAGCCGAGAGATCCCTGCGGCCCAATCCTCCCGCACCCGGGACGCCGAATGCGCCACCCAAGCGGCAACCCACGCCGCAGCGCCTCCGCCAAACCCGCGGGCCCGGCTACGCTGCCGTGGAATTCGCCGATGGTTAGCCGGCTCAAGCGCCAGTTTGGGTCCGGCATTGCAGAGGCGAGTACCTATCTCGGCCAGAACTATCTGGTGGTCGAATTCTTCGATTCTCTCCGAATTGCTGCAGATTCTGCGCGACGAAGAGCAATTCGATTACTGCGTGGATGTGACCGCGTGCATTATCCCGAGCGCGAGAAGCAGTTTGAGGTGATCTGGATTCTCTATTCTTTCGCGGAGAACCAACGCATTCGGGTCAAGACCTTGATTGCCGACGGCGAGAGCGTGCCGAGTTCGGTTTCCATCTGGCCGACGGCGAACTGGCTGGAGCGCGAAGTCTACGACATGTTCGGCATTCGGTTCGAAGGCCATCCCGATCTGAAGCGCATTCTGCTGCCCGACGGCTGGAAGGGGCATCCGCTGCGCAAGGATTACGGCATCATTCAGCAGGACAACGAGTGGGTGCAGATCAACCTGGGGATCGAAAGCGGGCAATAACTGGCCATGATTGACCTGAAAAGACTGACCTGACCAAGACGACGCGACAAGATCGACTGAAAAGCCAAGAAGGCCGAAGCCACAAGTATCTCTCGCACCTCGAACTGGGCGAGCCCGACCAGACCTATCTCGATTCCAACGAACTCATCATCAACATGGGGCCGCAGCATCCCGGCGACCCACGGCGTGCTGCGGGTGATTCTGAAGCTGGATGGCGAGAAAGTTCTCGGGACCGAGTGCGTGATCGGCTATCTGCATCGTGGGGTCGAGAAGATCGCCGAGAACCGCACCTATACGATGTTCAATCCGTACGTGGACCGCATGGATTATGTGGCTGCGGTCTCGAACGGATTGGGCTACTGCGAGGCGGTCGAGAAGCTGCTGAACGTCCAGGCTCCGCCGCGGGCCAACTACATCCGCGTGATTCTGACCGAACTGAACCGGCTGGCCAGCCACATGCTCTGGCTGGGCACGCATGCGCTGGATATCGGCGCCATCACGCCGCTGTTTTACACCTTCCGCGACCGGGAAGAGATTCTCAAGATTTTCGAGAAATATTGCGGCGCTCGGCTGACCACTCATGCCTTTCCGCATCGGCGGATGTCTGTATGAGACCTACGAAGGCTTTGAAGATGACGTAAAGAAGTTCCTGACGTTTGTCGCGCCCAAGATTGATGAGTACGAAGAACTGCTGACCACCAACCGCATCTGGGTGGAGCGGACGAAGGACGTCGGAAAGATTTCCGCCAAGCGATTGCATCGCGCTCGGGGTGACCGGACCGGTGCTGCGCGCGAGCGGCGTGAAATGGGACCTGCGCAAGGCGCAGCCCTATGCGAACTACTCGGAATTCGATTTTGAAATTCCCACCGGGCAGAACGGCGACACCTACGACCGGTACCTGGTGCGCATGCAGGAGATGCGGCAGTCGCTGCGCATCATCGAGCAGGCGGTGGGCAGAATTCCCGAAGGCCCGATCATGGCCAAGGTGCCGAAAGTGATCAAGCCGCCGGTCGGGGAAATCTACCACTCGATCGAGGCGCCCAAAGGCGAGCTGGGATATTTCATCGTCAGCGACGGCTCGACGCAGCCTTACCGCATCCGGGTGCGCCCGCCGTCATTCGTGAATCTGCAGGCCCTGGACTTGATGGTGCGCGGAGCGCTGGTCGCCGACGTGATCGCCGTGATCGGCACGCTGGATATCGTGCTCGGCGAGGTGGACCGCTGATGCTCGATTACGATCACCGGCTATCTGAAGCAGCGGCACCACGCCGGGCCAGGCGGGCAATCGTGCTTTGGGCGTTGATCTACATTCTGCTGATTTTTGCCGGCCTTTCGGTCGCGGTCATCGCCATGAACTGGCTGGAGCGCAAGATTCTGGCGCACATGCAGGTTCGGCTGGGGCCGATGCGCGTGGGACCGCACGGCTTGCTGCAGCCCATCGCCGACGCGCTGAAGCTGCTTATCAAAGAAGACATCACTGCCGTCGCAGGCCGACCGCTGGGTGTTCTGGGTGGCGCCTCGTTCTTGTGGTGATCACGGCGTTCACGGTCTTTATTGTGGTGCCCTTCGGGCCGACCCACGCCGTCACCGACATGAACATCGGCATGCTGTTCATGCTGGGAGTGTCTTCGCTGAGTGTGCTGGGCATCGTGATGGCGGGCTGGGCGTCGAACTCGCACTATCCGCTGATGGGCGCGTTGCGCTCCAGCGCGCAGATGGTTTCCTACGAAATCGCCATGGGCCTGGCCGTGGTCTCGGCGGTCCTGATGACCAGCCTGAACTCGCCGGGAACCGGCACGCTGAGCATGATCGGCATCGTGCAGGCGCAGCAGGCGCAGCACACCTGGTTTGTGTTCAAGTTCTTCCCGCTGGGACTGATTGCTTTCTTTATTTTCGCGGTGGCCATGGTGGCGGAGACCAACCGCGCGCCATTTGATTTGCCGGAAGCCGAATCCGAACTGACCGCCGGCTTCCACACCGAATACAGCGGCTTCCGCTGGTCGCTGTTCTTCCTGGCGGAATATTCGGCGATGATCGCGGTCTCTTCCATCGCGGTCACGCTCTGGCTCGGCGGATGGCTGCGGCCGTTTCCGAACTGGCTGAGCGGCGATGCCTGGGACCTAGTGTTCTCGCTGATTTCCGGGACTCACCTTTCTCTTTCTTGGCGGCGATGTGCTTCTACAGCACCGTCGCGCATGCCGAAGCATCCGTACTTTCGCGTGCAGACGATGGGGCTGGCCGCATTCGGCAGCGATTGCTGGCGCTGATCGGGATCGTCCTGTTTATTCCTCCGGTGCGGGATCGCATTCAGGATATTTTCTGGTTCTCGCTCAAAGTTGCCGCGTTCATGTACCTGTATATCTGGTATCGTGGCACGTTCCCGCGCTACCGCTTCGACCAGTTGATGAAGGTGGGATGGAAGGTGCTGTTGCCCACCGGAATTGGCGTGCTGGTTCTGACGGCCATCGTGGGGAGTTTTGTTCTGATATGCAGCCTGTAGCCACAACCTTCTTCTTCTATATGCTGTCGGGCCTGGCCCTGCTCGGCGGGATTCTGGTCATCACGCGCAAGAACGCGGTGCACTCGGCGCTGGCGCTGATTCTTACGCTTTTGTCTCTGGCCGGGCTCTACCTGATGCTCTATGCCCCGTTCGTGGCCGGCGTGCAGATCATTCTTTATGCCGGCGGCATCATGGTGCTGTTCCTGTTCGTCATCATGCTGGTGAACCTCGAGCGCTCGCAAAAGGAAGAGACATTCAACAAGCATTGGATGGCGGGAGTCGTTGCCGCTGCCGCCGCTGGGCGGGTTGTTCATCGCGGTTTATGTGAAGGGAAGGGCCTGCTTCCCGCGCAGCTGGTGCAATTGCCGGAAAGCTCCAATACCCAGGAAATCGCTACGTTGCTGTACGGAAACTACATGTTCACCTTCGAGATCGCGTCGCTGTTGCTGCTGGTGGCGATTATCGGAGCGGTGGTGATGGCGAAGAAGAGAATTTGAGTATGCAGTTGGCAGTCGGCATTTAGCACTTGGCATTTAGCCCATACGAGTTCTGCCGGGAACTGCTGAAATCCCGAGAGGCTCAATGCTAACTGCCAAATGCTCACTGCCGAAGCCGAATGGAGCACGAAAGCTAGGATTCTATGGCTCCAATCGGCACACTGCACTATCTCGTGGTCGCGGCCGCGCTCTTCGTTCTGGGCGTGATCGGCGTGCTCACCCGGCGCAATGTGGTGATCGTGCTGATGTCCATTGAGTTGATCCTGAATGCGGTGAACCTGAACCTGGTGGCGTTCTCGCGCATGTGGGGTTTGCATGGCCAGGTGTTTGCGATTTTCGTGATCACCGACGCCGCCGCGGAAGCGGCCGTCGGCCTGGGTATCCTGATCGCCTTCTTCCGTAATAAAGAGACGGTCAATGTGGATGAAGTGGATTTGATGAAGTGGTAAGGCAGCAATTAGCAGTTGGCATTAGCATTTAGCCACTTTGGGTCGAAGCGAAGAATTCCTACTGCGACGGCAAACGGCTAGGAATGCTAACTGCAACGTTCGCTAGTGCTAAACGCTGTTGAAGCATGACAGCGATGAACTTTCTTCCTGCATCATCTGGATCATCCCGCTGCTGCCGGCCTTCGGCGCGGCGACGATGTTCTTTTTCGGACGCAAGCTGACCAGAAGACCGCGGTCAACGCGGTCTGCGTGGGCGCGGTCGTGCTGGCCTTCGTCTTGGCCTGCCGGGCGGTTTGGCAGTACACCCATTCTTCCTTCCGACGTGAGCCATCAGCCCTACGAAAAGATCATCTACACCTGGCTGGGCACCGACACCGGCCATCTCAACTACGCCCTGCACGACGGCAGGCTACCGCCCCCTTCCAGCGCCGATGTCGGTTTCCTCCTCGATCCCCTCTCCAGCATCTGGCTGCTGTTCGTGACCGGCGTCGGCATGCTGATCCATATTTACTCGATCGGCTACATGGCGCACGAAGGCGGCTACTACCGCTTCTTCGGATATCTGAATCTGTTCATGTTCTCCATGCTGACGCTGATTCTGGGGAACAACTATGCCCTGATGTTCGTGGGCTGGGAGGGCGTGGGCCTGTGCTCGTACCTGCTGATCGGATTTCTATTTTCAGCGCAAGTCGGCCAGTGACGCCGCCAACAAAGCATTCATCGTCAACCGCATCGGCGATGCCGGCTTCCTGCTGGGCATGTTTACCATCGCCTGGTATTTCGGTTCGTTCCAGTTTATCGACGTGACACGCTGCTGGCGCGCAGCGGCCATTTCGCCATCGGCGACCCTGTCATCACCGCCGCCACCCTGCTGCTGTTCGTCGGCGCCTGCGGCAAGTCGGCGCAGCTGCCGCTTTATATCTGGCTGCCTGACGCCATGGAAGGCCCCACCCCGGTCTCCGCCCTCATCCACGCCGCCACCATGGTTACCGCCGGCGTGTATATGGTGGCGCGGTCGAATGCGCTGTTTGTGCTGGCTCCCACATCAATGAAGACGGTGGCCATCGTGGGAGCGCTGACCGCGATCTTCGCCGCGTCCATTGCGCTGGTGCAGAACGACATCAAGCGCGTGCTGGCCTATTCCACGGTCTCGCAGCTCGGCTACATGTTCCTGGCGCTGGGCGTGGGGGCATTTGCGGCGGGCGTATTCCACGTCTTCACCCACGCCTTTTTCAAGGCACTCTTGTTCCTCGGGGCAGGCTCGGTGATCCACGCCATGGGCGGCGAGCAGGACATGCGCAACATGGGCGATCTGAACAAGCGCATCCCCATCACCCACTGGACGATGTTCTTCGCGACCTTCGCTATCGCCGGCATTCCACCGTTTGCGGGGTTCTTCTCCAAAGACGAAATCCTCTGGCAGAGCTGGGCTTCGGAAGGTGGGGCGTATCGCATTCTGTGGTTTATCGGTTTCGTCACCGCGCTGATGACGGCGTTCTACATGTTCCGGCTGATGTTCCTGACCTTCCACGGCAAGCCGCGGATGGAGCCATGAAGTGGAACACCACATTCACGAATCGCCGAGGTCGATGACCATTCCGCTGATCGTCCTGGCGTTCTTCTCGATGTTCGCCGGATTTCTGGGATGGCCGCATAGCCTGGGCGGCTCCAACCGCTTCGAGGCATTTCTGGAGCCGGTGTTCGCCAAAGAAGCGCACGTGCTTCGGGTAGAGGGAAAAGCCGCGCAACTAGCAGCCGGCAAGAAGGAAGAAGAGCACACCGATCCGATGGAGTACGGGTTGATGTTTCTTGTCAGTCGCGGCGGCGGTTGTCGGCTGGGGCTACGCCTGGCGAGTTTACCGCAATGCCGACCAGGGTTACGTCGAGCCGATCGCCGCCAGCGCTCCTCCCGTCTATAACACTCTTCTGAATAAATACTACGTGGATGAAGCCTACGACTACGCCTTTACCGGCCGCCGCAAAGTGGGCGATGCGCGCTTGGGAGTGATGGGGCTGGGCGATGCTTCTTCGTGGTTCGACGCCAAGGTCATCGACGGCACGGTGAACGGCGCAGGCTGGACCACGCGCATCCTGGCTACGCTTTCTGGTTTGTGGGACAGTGGATCATTGACGGATCTGCTGGTCAATGGCCCGGCCTACCTTTCGCGGATTTGTCATACTTTCCCACACGCTTGCTGCAGTGGGGACAGGTGCAGTGGTATGCGTTGGTGATGGTAATTGGGCTGTTGGGGTTCGTGTTCTATTACGCCATCCGTTAGCGGGTAATCGCGCCGCAAACGTCATGGCTAATGGCTGACGACTGTTCTTATGCAAAATCACATCCTTTCCATCATTCTGTTCACGCCGCTGGCTGGGGCGCTGCTTCTCCTGTTTGTTCCGAAGGAGAAGAAAGACGCCATCCGCTGGATTGCGAACATTTTCTCGTTTGCCGGGCTGGCGGTTTCCCTGCCGCTGATTCCCTGGTTCTGGGCGCAGCGCTTCGAGCCCGGCTTCAAATTCATGGAGGGCGCTCCCAACAACTGGATCCCCTCGATCGGCGCCGGCTATCAGCTCGGCATTGACGGCATTTCCTTCCTGCTGATCATGCTGACCACGCTGCTGGGATGGATTTCCATTCTCTCTTCGTGGTCGGCAATCGAGAACCGGGTGAAGGAGTACTACATCTGGTTTCTGATTCTGCAGACCGGCATGCTGGGCGTCTTCATGGCGCTCGATTTCTTCCTGTTCTTCGTCTTCTGGGAAGCCATGCTGGTGCCGATGTACCTGCTGATCGGCATCTGGGGAGGCCCGCGCAAGCTTTACGCCGCCATCAAGTTCTTCCTCTACACCCTGGCTGGCTCGGTGCTGATGCTGCTCGGCATCCTGTTCTTGTATTTCAACCATCACGCCGTGATGGGCATTTACACCTTCAGCATTCCTGCGCTCTACCAGACGGCGCAGCACATCCCCTATCACTACGCGATCTGGCTGTTCCTGGCATTCTTCTTCGGTTTCGCCATCAAGGTGCCGATGTTCCCCTTCCACACCTGGCTGCCCGATGCGCACGTGGAGGCTCCTACCGCCGGTTCAGTGATTCTGGCGGGCGTTCTGCTGAAGATGGGAACGTACGGATTCATCCGCTTCACCCTGCCGTTTTTTCCCGACGTGGTGATGAACCACACGGTGCGCACCTGGATGATCACGCTCTCGATCATCGGCATTCTCTACGGCGCGCTGGTCTCGCTGATGCAGAAGGACATGAAGAAGCTGGTGGCCTACTCCTCCGTCAGCCACCTCGGGTTCTGTACTCTGGGAATCTTTGCCCTCACCCCGCTGGGCATCAGCGGATCGGTGCTGCAGCAGATCAATCACGGTATATCGACCGGCGCCCTGTTCTTGATCGTCGGCATTCTCTACGAGCGCAGGCATACCCGCGAGATCGCCGAGTACGGCGGGATCTCGAATGTGATGCCGCTGTACGCCACGATCACCATGATCATTTTCCTGTCTTCGATGGGGCTGCCGCTGCTGAACGGATTCGTCGGCGAGTTCACCATCCTGCAGGGAACTTTCACCGAGAACTGGAAGTGGGCGGCTTGGGCGGTGCCGGGAGTTATTCTGGCTGCCGCTTACTTGCTGTGGCTTTACCAGCGCGTGTTCTTCGGGAGCGTGACCAATCCCAAGAACGAAAAGCTGCACGACCTGACTCCGCGCGAGATTTTGACGTTTGCGCCGCTGGTCATTCTGGTGTTCTGTGATCGGGATCTATCCCAAGCCGTTTTTCCAGATTCTCGAACAACCGGTAAATCAGTTGGTGCTGTCGGTGCGGCCCAATTATCCCGGGCTGCGAGGGGACATGAATGCGAGCGGCCGGCCGGCAGAAGAATTGCCGCCAGCATCACAGAAGTCCGCGGGCGATACGCACGTTGCCCGCAGTACACAGGGGCGGCAAGTAGGCGATGGGATCTATGCCACAGTACTTCAACGGCATTGACTACGTGATGTCATTGCCCATCATTCTGTTGACGCTGTTCGCACTCGGCATTCTGCTGATCGATCTGATGGTGCCGCCGGAGTGGAAGTGGTCGAACGCGCTCACGGCATTTGTCGGATTGTTGTTCGCAGCCGCGGGCGTCTATCGCGCACAAGGTACCCTGGAGCATTTCCACCTACTTTCCCGTCCCGTCCTCAACGGGTCGATGATGATCGACCATTTCACCATCTACTTTTTCTATCTCTTCCTGGCCGGCGCCGGCGTGGCTATTTTGATGTCCGTGCGCTACATGGAAATCGAGCACGAACATCACGGCGAGTACTACTCCCTGATTCTGTTTTCGGTGGTCGGCATGATGTGCATGGCGTCCGGCTACGACATCGTCCTCATCTTCATCGGCCTGGAGTTGATGGCGATCTCCACCTACGTCCTGGTCGGATTCCTGCGCAGCGACCGCCGCTCCAACGAAGGCTCGCTGAAATACCTGCTGCTGGGCGCATTCTCTTCCGGCATTTTCGCTTACGGGCTCTCCCTGCTTTACGGCATCAGCGGCAGCACGAATCTGCACGATATCGCCACCGCGCTTTCCGACCAGATGGAGAAGAACCAGGGCCACGCCACGCCGCTGGCCATCGTCGCCCTGCTCACAACTTCCACCGGCCTGCTTTTTAAGATTGCGGCGGTGCCCTTTCACCAGTGGGCTCCCGACGCTTACGAAGGCGCTCCCACCAGCATTACCGGATTCATGTCAGTCGCGGTTAAGGCTGCTGGCTGGGCGATGCTGCTGCGGATTTTTGTGTGGGGATTGTATCCCTTGCGCTTCGTCTGGCTGCCGCTGATCATCTTCGTTTCCGTGGCGACCATGACCTGGGCGAACCTCGCCGCCCTTACCCAGACGAATCTGAAGCGTCTTCTGGCGTATTCATCGATCGCCCACGTCGGCTATATGCTGCTGGGCCTGGTAGCGCTGGCGTCAGTTGACTATCCCGCCCCGGCCTTCTTCGATGGATTCAAAGGCATCCTGCTCTACCTGCTGGTTTATACATTCATGAATCTGGGCGCCTTCGCCGTGATCGCTTCGCTACGGCAGCGCGATATTATCGGCGACAAGCTTGACGACATCGCCGGACTGTATTTCCGCGCTCCCACGGAAGCGGTAATGATGCTGATTTTTCTGCTTGTCATTGGCCGGAATCCCGCCGCTGGCAGGCTTTTACGGGAAATACTTCATCTTCCTGAGCCTGATCGAGAGCAGTCATTACGTGCTGGCGGCGTTAGGAGTGGCCTATTCGGTCTTCGGGCTTTACTACTATCTCAAGATCGCGAACGCGATGTTTGTCCGCGAGGCGCTCGACACAGAACCGCTCCGCATCAGCCTGGGGATGAAAGCCGCGCTGGCGATAACCTCGGCGATGACCGTGATTGTCGGAGTCGCTCCGGAGCGCTTCATCCAGCTGGTGAACTGGTCGCTTCGGCTGGGATAGACGCGGCTGCTGGCTCCTGGCTTTTAGCTTCTGGCTCTCAGCCTTCAGCTTTCAGCTTACGGGTCTCAGCTTCCCAGTTGCTTCCTCTTGATCCGGCGTGCGGTCCAGGGAAATTTCGGCGATGGCAGACGACAAGGATAGAAGGGTGTGGGTCCAGATGGCTGAATACAGCCAACTGGCTTTTATCTTTCCCGCTGCGACCGTGGTCGGGTGGCTCATTGGGCTGGCGCTGGACCACTGGCTGCATACCACCTGGCTCTATCTGGCTGGGCTGATTGTCGGGATCCTCGCCGGCTTCGTTGAACTGATCCGGATGGCGCTTTCCTCAGAGAAAAAGCAGGACGATCCTCAAAAATAGTCTCGGCTTGGAACGGTTCGCATTTGAAGCAGCTTGAACCCGAGGCGCATAGTATTCTGCCGGCAATGCCCACCGCCCATCAGGATTCCATGAGCGAGTCGTTCTATTCCGGCGCCATCGCCCGAATCCAACGAATGATGCTGCTGCTTGGGGCCGCCCTCGCCGCGGCGGCATGGTGGCGCTACGGGTGGAGAATTGCCCTGGGATTCGCCTGCGGGTGCGCCATCGCCTACCTCAATTTCTACTGGCTGAAGCGGGGGGTAAGCGCCTTTGCGGACCGGATTACGGCCTCGGGAAAGCCCCGTTCCAGCGCCGGAATTGTGCTGCTTTTTGTGCTGCGCTACCTTTTGATGGGGCTGGCCGCCTATGCTATATTCACTGTTTCTCGCGCGAGCCTTTACGGGCTGCTGGCGGGGCTGTTTCTGCCGGTCGCTGCCATTGGGTGCGAAGCTATGTATGAGGTTTACATGGCACTTGCACGTGGAGTGTAAAGGAATCCCAGGAACAGCGAACTTCAGAGCTAAAGGTCAATAGCGGAACGCTGCCTTATGCCCGAACAACTCTGGTTCACGGAGATCCTGAATCACGCCTTCGCCGGCCCGGTTACGGCCCTGCTGCGCGCCCTGCACTTGAGCCGGACTATCCGCAGGCGCCGATCACCAATGCTGTCGCCATGGAATTGCTGGTCTTTTTCTTTCTGGTCCTACTGTTTGTCATGGTCCGCTCGCGGCTTTCGGTGGAGCAGTCCCGGGCGGCCTGCAGCACGTCTTTGAATGGATTCATGACTTCATTCGCGGCCAGAGCGACGAAATCATCGGCCACCACAGCGAGAAATTCGCGCCCTTTCTGGTGACCCTGGGGTTCTTCATTCTGTTTTGCAATCTGCTGGGGCTCGTTCCCGGCTTCGAATCGCCTACCGCCGTGCCGGTCGTTCCTCTGGGATGCGCCATCTGCGCTTTCATTTACTACCAGACCCAGGGTTTCAAGCGGCACGGTGTCGCCTATCTGAAGCACTTCATGGGTCCCATGTGGTGGCTGGCCATCATCATGGTGCCGATTGAAATCATCAGCCATCTGGCCCGGGTGCTTTCGCTGACGGTTCGTCTTTACGCCAACATGTTTGCCGGAGACATGGTGACCTGGGTATTTTTCTCCCTGGTGCCGCTCGGGGTTCCCATCGCTTTTATGGGACTGCACATTGGTGTCTCGTTCCTGCAGACCTACATTTTTGTGCTGCTGACCATGGTGTACCTGCAGGGCGCGGTGGCGGAAGAACACTAGTTTGGGAATGATCTGCCGCGGACATTGTCCGTGATGAATTTCGGGTCCGGCCGGCTGACTGAACATTCGGTGATCTGCAGCGGACCGACGAGTGTATAGCCGTTCAGCGTGAGGGCGTCTGCACGAGGATGACGTCAACCACCCACTGGCGGCAATTCATGGAGGAAACACAATGCGTACGTTAAGTTATGTGTTCATGTCGTTGTCAGTGATGTGCTTCGCCGTTCCTGCTCTGGCGCAGGGCGCTGCCGGGATGGGCGGCGACCAACTGGGTAGCAATCACAGCCGGCTTTTCGATGGCCATCGCCTCGGCGGTCTGCGGTCTGGCCCAGGCCAAAGCCACTGCGGCCGCGGCCGAAGGACTGGCGCGCAATCCCGCGGCGCGGCCCGGAATTCAGCTGGCGCTGATTCTCGGCCTGGCGCTGATCGAATCCCTGGCGCTTTACACGCTGGTGATTATTTTCGCCAAGGTGAAATAAGAGCACCGCCAAATTGTTGGCAGAATGAAAGAGCCTCTTGCTGAGGCAAGAGGCTCTTTTTCTTGGCCGGTTTCTCGGTTGGAAGAGCTTATCCGCGGCGGTCTCCGCCCCATTCGTTTGCTGGCTTGGCTTCGGCCGCGCGTTGCGTGGCCTCCATGAGCAGCCGGCGCAAACGGAACCGGCTTTCCAGATCGATGTTCACGATTTCAAAGCCTACTTCGTTGACCCGCGCGCGGCGCAGCAGCACTTGGGCGCGAATGCGGCGCACGCCGACCGAGATCTCGATATTCGCTTCCGAGCCCACGCGCAGATTGTCTTCCTTCACGCCCATGCCGCCGCCCAGGCTCAGCTCCCGGACCGGAATGCCGGACTTGCCCCAGGAACTGCTGATGGTCGGAGAGCGGCTTGGCAAGGACCACACGCTCATAGCGGCGCTGCCGCACCCAGGGACAGGCCGGAGCCGCATCGAGCGGAGCAATCGCCAGTTCGGCGGGCTCCAGGCCGGCTGTCTGGCAAGACTTGCCGCCGAAACGCGGATCGATCTTGGCCAGTGCCTGCGCCGCCGCGATGCGCAACTCGCGATGACTTACCCACTTCCACATCTTCTTGGTCTCGAGAATATTGCGCAGCACGGGCACCGATTCCGGTTCGCGCAAGCGTCCCAGCGATTCCACGGCTTTGAGCTGCAACAGCGGAGAGCGGCCCTGGGCTTCGCCAGCCTCGGCAATGACCATCAACGGCGGTGCAGCGCTGCGGTCGCCACTCATTCCGATTTCATCCAGCGCCTGCGGCACAACCATCGGATCCAGGATTTCAAGCAGCTCAAGCAATGTGCGTCCACGATCGGACGCAGCGCCGTAGGCGATCTGGCGCACCACGATGTCATGATAGAAGCGGTTCCACTCCGGCAAGCGTACCGGCAGCAGTTCGAGCAGGGTCGGCACATCCAGGCGGCTCAGCACGCCCACCACGGCCGCGGCCTGGCGCGGCTGGCCGGTGCGCAAGGTCTCGCGGAGGTGCTGCATGCCGGGAGCGCCCAGCGCCTGCACCAGCTCCACCATGCGGTCGCATTCTTCACGCCGCATGCAGCGGAAGAAGCGGTCGGCCAGGTGCTCGGCCGAGGCCTGCGGCTGTGTTGCGCAATACCTTGATCAACTCCGGCGGAACCTGGGGCAGGTGCAAGGCTTCCTCGATGAACTCCGGCAGCCGGTTTTCAACGCCGATGCGGGGACGCAGTTCGCTCGCCAGCACCGGCCGCTGTTCGGCCACTGCCGCCAGGGCGCGGCAAACTTCGGTCACGGCGCCGTACTGCTTGCGGCTGCTGGCTTCCGAGCTCAGGCGCACAAATGCGGCCGCCAGCAGGCTCTGCAGTTCGGCATCGGGTTCTTTGCCCAGGGCTTCCCCGAGCTTCTGGATCGCGGCCCCCAGCAAGCCACTTCCCGACGCTGGCAAACAAGTCGGCCAGCTGCCCCAATCCGATGGCGGTTTTGCGCCGGGGTTCGACTTCCTTGGCGTTCAGGCAGCTGTAGTAATTGCGCAGAATGGCTTCGGCGGTTTCTTAGTCGCCGCGTTCCAGCAGCACTTCCACGAACTGGCGGATGTTGCGGGGCGGCACGCAGGGAGCTTCGCTGGAGAGCAGCACGCTCTTCTTGCCCGCTTCCGGCACTTCCGCCCAGAACATGCGGTCCAGAATGTCGGCATGGGACTCCACCAGAATCCCCGCCTTGTTCATCTTGTCTTCCTGAATGCGCAGGATCTGCCGCAGGGTATCCATCTGCCGGCTCATGTGCTCCAGCATCTGATGGACGGCATTGACCTTGACTTCGCCCTTTTGAAAGCGCTCCATGGCGAAGCGGATCGCCATGTGCTCCGCGGCCTTCATCAGCAAAGGCGTATCGGCTTCCTCGGTGGCGCATTGGCGGCCAGGAACTTCGAGCAGTTGCTGCAGATTGACTCGGGTATTCGGGTCGGCTCTGGCTCAGTTCCTGCTGCAGAGATTTCCGGGCTTGAATCGGGATCGCTACCGGCTTCGCCGAACCGGGTCAGCAGGCGAATGGCCTGCATCACTTCTTCTTCCTGCAGCGGCACCACGCCGCCGGCCCAGTTACCGTTTCCTGTTCCCGTTCCGCTTCCGCCGCCAGCGCCGTTTCCCGACCCATTCCCTGCAGTTTCTCCCGGGACAGGATTGGGCACGCTGCCGAATGGCGCGCCACCCGGGCCGCCTCCGCCGCTTTGCGCGCCCTCCGCGGCCGCAATCAATTGCAGCAGTTTCTGGGGCTCGTTCAGCCAATCTTTGAATTCCGGACCCAGGGTTTGTGCGGCAATTTGGGCGGCAATCGCGATGTCGCCGGTGGCGGGATCGGCCGCGATAAATTTCACTTCGTTGATCCTGATGGCTGCCAGCTTGCTATCGCCGAACGATTCTTTGATCTGCTTGGCAACGTCTTGCGCTTTCGATCCGCCGAAAGTGAAGGCTTCGAACCAGGCGGATGAAATCTTCTTTGGTGACCTGCTGGGAAAACTGAATGCTGGCCAGGCCGGCGGTGGTCAGTAGCTGGGCAAAGCTGCGTTCCGCCTGCCCGGTTTCGAGCGGAATGCCGTCCAGCAGAAGCCGGTTGTCGGAAACCCCGAGCAGGAAGCCGCCGTCGCCGCCCGTCGGCAAGCCCTGCTGCAGTTCGTCGCCAGGTGATGTCGAACTGTCCCTCGGTGCGTTTGTGCTCAAACCGTACAGCCTGACGTACTTCACCAGGATGTTAAGGCTGTGCACAAAAGCGCGGGCAGAGGCTATCCTGCTGGCTTTATTTGTGTCGGCGGTGAGGATATGTCGCTCCTCTTGCGATCCGGTTACCGCGTAAGCGTAATGCGAAACTCTAAGTGCGTGCACATTACGGAGGTAATAGACCGTTTACGGTAGGGGACCGGGAGCGAGCCGGGAAGCGGTCCCGGGGCACCGTGGTATGCTGTCTGCCGTCCGAAAGACCTGCCTTGCAATGCTTTTCCGGGCGCTCATTACGTTCGTCGGCAGCCTTGCTCTGGTTGCCAGCACGTCAGCGGACAACATCGTTTATCTTCGCATTCACCGTCCTATCATCGAGCAACGCCTGAAGTTAATCCCAACCACTGAACAGGACAGGCTTGCCTCGCTGCGAAATCTATTTCGTGAAGCGGGCTGTAAATCCGGCGACATCATCGAACAGCCGGTGCACGGCCAGATGTACCCCAACCTCATCTGCACTCTTCCTGGAACAGAAGAAGGCACCATCGTCGTGGGTGCGCGTTCCGATTTCGACGCCTGTGACCTGGATGGCCCGGTGCATTGGGGAGGGCTGGCGATGCTTCCGTTGCTGGCTGAATCGCTTAATTCTGTGCCTCACCGCTATTCGTTGGTGTTTGTGGTGTTCACAGGACATGAACGCGGCTTACGGGGCGCATCCTGGTATGTAAGCCACCTGAGCAAAGAACAGCGGTCCAAGGTACGGGCCATGATCGATCTCGATAACCTGGGCAAAGGTCCTGCGGCGTTTGCTTCTGCCGAGAGCAACAGAGAATTGTCGGATCTGCTGAAGCTGGCAGCGCAATCCGCCGACTTGAATGCTCCGGCAGACCTGACCGCCCGAAAGGCCGGTAATCTGGACAGCGGTTTGCCCGAGGTCGATACCGATGTTTACCTGAGCGATGCCAAACCATTCGGCCGGGCGCAGATACCTGCAATCTCGATCCAGTCCACGGTGCTCGAAGACAGCGACAAGCAGACCAAGGGCTCACGGCTTGCGCGCAACACGGTTGATGAGCAGTCCTATGAAGACACATATCGATTGCTTTGCTTTTACCTGATCTTCCTCGACCACACGCCAGTAAAAGGCACCATGGAACCGGGAGTCGTGGAAGCAAAGGCCGCGCCCGCGGAGCCGCCGGTTGCGGCGGATCGCGCGGCATCCAATACCCCAGTTGCAGGACAAATTTCTTCAACTGTTGCATCGCTTGCCATCGCGAGCCCGGCAGGGCTGAACCCGTCGCAACCTGCCGCCCTCCCGATTACTTCAAGCCGTCCTCCTCCAGAGTTGTCTTCCCAGGGCTCAACTACTTTTCACGCGAACGCCCAACTGGTCCAGGTGGACGTGTCAGTCCGGGACAGCCAGGGCCGTCCGATAAGAGGGCTGCAGGCCTCGGATTTTACGGTGAGTGAGAACGGAGTGCCGCAGCAGATACGGGTTTTCGAGGCACATGTGCCCACCGCCGCAGGCGCCCCCGTCGAGCCGGTTCCCGCTCTTCCGCCGAACACCTACACCAACCGCACCCTGATCCCTGCGGATGACTCGGTGCAAGTGATCCTGTTCGATCTTCTCAATACCGCCACTAAAGACCAGGCCTACTCCCGCAGCCAGTTTCTGAAGTTCATCAAAGAGTTGCCAAAAGGGAAGCATGTGGCTTTGTTTGTGCTCTCGACGCGTCTGGAAATCGTGCAGGGTTTCACCGATGATGCTCCCGCCCTCGCACAGGCCGCTGAGAAGATCATGCTGCAGCGTTCCGCGCTGCTGACCACCGAAGACGAACGTCAGCAGGAGAGGGGCGCCAATGAGCAGATGGGACGGCTTGCCAACTTCGATACCCCCAAGGTGGGAGTGCCTGGCACTACCAATAGCCAGGCCATGAATAAAGCCGAGAAAGAAACCGGCATCGACATGGGTAACATGTTGAAGAACGAAGACGCCCGCACCAAGATGGAATCCTCCCGCACCGATCTCCGAGTGCAGATGACGTTGGAAGCCTTGAGCGCGATCGCCAAGACGGTGGCGGGATACCCCGGCAGAAAAAACCTTATCTGGCTTTCTGGCAGCTTTCCCATTCAGATTGCGCCTCACTATTCCATCCGTCCCGGCGAAGCCAGCCCCGAACATCGTTTCCGCGGCGCCGATGCGCTCGACAGCGCGCGCAATTACCATGCCGCCATCCGCGAAATGACCAATCTTCTCACCACCGCCAGAGTGGCGGTTTACCCGATCGATGTGCGGGGGCTGCAAACCAGCGGCATTGCGCTCAACAGTGGCGCCGGCGAGTACAGCACTCTGACCACGACCAACACTCCCAACGCGTATTCACACACCCTCGACGAGCAATCGGGCAACCGCTCCCGTGAACGTGCCGCCATGTTTGACATGGCCGAACAGACCGGGGGCGAGGCCTTCGTAGGCACCAACGACGTGAGCGGAGCCATCGCCCGCAGCATGGATGATGCTTCCGCCTACTACACTCTCGCCTATTCTCCAGTGGTGAACGACAAGGACATAAGCTTCCGCAGAATCGAAGTCAAAATTGATCAGCCGGGTGCGAAGCTGGCGTATCGCCGCGGCTACTATCCCAATGCGCGGGAGGCTCTGGGCAAGGAGAACGGGGCGCACAAACTCGCGCTGGCTTTGCAGCCCGGGGTGCCTCCTTCCACCATGTTGATTTTTGCGGCAAAAGTTCTGCCTCCGGATGAAACTCACAAAGCCGTGCGCATCGACTACCGCATCGATGTTAGCGCTGTAGCGTTCGCTGATACTCCCGATCATCAGAAGCAGGCCATGATTGACTGCGTAGTGATCGCTCTCGATAAGAACGGCCTGGACGCGGGACACTCTTCCCAGACGTTGGCCGCGACGCTCTCTCAGACGGAATATGAAAGTTTCCTCCGTACCGGGCTGCCGGGTCATCAGGAAATTCTGCTTCCTCCTGGCATCTACCAGCTGCACCTGGGAATTTGGGACCGCAGCTCTGATCGAATCGGTACGCTCGATCTGCCGCTTGCCGTTCGCGTAGAAACAGCAGCCCGGCAATAATTCGAATTACCTGGGCCAGCCCCCTTGAAATCGAGAGTTCCGCTTGAGATCTTGCCGGCCGCCGACAATAGTAAAATGGCATTTCAGAGCAAAAGTTGAATCCCGTCGCAAAAGCCGACGATAAAAATAAGCCCGCTGGACTGGGCTTCTGGATGGGCCGCGTCCTGGAGGAGTGTGAGCGCGCTGACAACGGACTGGACGACCGATCCGGTGCATGATCTGCGCGTAGCCCTGCGCCGCTGCCGCTCCATGGCAGACGGCCTGCGGGCGCTCGATCCTGATCCTTCGTGGAAGCAGATGCGCAAAGCAGGGAAGCAGCTCTTCAGCGCGCTGGGCGATCTCCGCGATGTGCAGGTGATGGAAGAATGGGTGGGGAAGTTAGGCGCGGCAGATGATCCGGTAACTCAGAATCTGCTACGTTTTCTTGCCAGCCGTGAGTCGCAGCTGAAACTGGAAGCGGCCCGGGCTTTGCAGCAGTTTGATCGCAAGCAGTGGAAGAAATGGTGCCGATCGTTGCCCTCGCGGATGACGCGATTCCGCCCGGGCAGCCTGGTGTTTCAGCATCTGGCGCTGGAGCGCTGGCATGAGGCTCACGAGCTGCACCGGCGGGCTCTGCGCGACCGGTCTGCCGTGGCGTTGCATCGACTTCGAATAGGGTTGAAGCATTTCCGCTACATCGTGGAAAACTTCCTGCCTGAGCGTCATGAAGCCTGGGGGCGCGATCTGAAGCAATTGCAGGACCTGTTGGGCGAAGTGCACGATCTCGACGTGGTGTGGCAGACGGCGCAGCAGGCGAAGGCCTTTCCCGAGATTGAATCGCGAGTACGCTGGCACAAGCGGATCATTGAGGAACGGAATCAAAGAATCGAGACCTACCGCAACAAAATGGTCGGGGAGCATTCGCTCTGGCCGGTGTGGCGCCAGGATTTGCCTCAGGGTAAGCAGGTGGAAGCGGTCGCGTTGCAGCGGCTGAAACTGTGGGCCGGGTTCTTCGACCCGGACTTCAAGCACTCCAACCTGGTCTCGCGGCTCGCGCTCCAGCTCTACGACGGATTGCCCGCGCATGCAGAAATGAACGGCAATGGCAGCCAGCAGCGGGAAATCCTGCGCATGGCGGCGTTGTTGCACGATGTGGGCCGGTCGAAGTCGGAGAAAGGCCATCACAAGAAGTCGGTCCGGTTGATCGGAAAATGGACCGTTCCTCTGGGCTTGCGATCTCGGGACTTGCGCCTCGCCTCCGCAATTGCACGATATCACCGCGGCGCATTGCCTCGGACGGGACAGAAGACGCTGGCCGGATTATCGGCAGGGCAGCGGGCCGAAGTGGACCGCCTGGCGGGAATCCTGCGTTTTGCCAATGCCTTTGACGCCAATCATCGGGGCCGCATCCGCCGTGTGAAAGTCGAGTCGCAGGGTCAATATTTTCGCGTCGCCGCCGAAGGCTATTCCGCCCGCGACCGCATGGCCGACGACATCGCCGGCGCCCGTCACCTGCTTGAACTGATCTACCGCAAACCAATTTTAGTGAAAGCAATGAGAGCGACACCCCACCCGAGACGACCCGCCAAGCAAACCAAAAGCCCCAGGCCCCGCCGGCAAGCGGCAGCCTAGAGCCAGAAGCCAGAAGCTCCCAAGTTACTTCCCGCCGCTGTCCCCTCCCTCATTCTGATCAGCTATGACTCATGCGCAATTGGTACAGAAGGCGGTCGCCTGGCTGCGTTCCTATCGCTGTGGTGTGGTCCTCTCCGAGCAGGCCTGCGCCAGCGGAGAAATGCCTGACGCCATCGGCTGGAAAGGCGCCAGCCACTCGGTGCTGGTCGAGTGCAAAGTTTCGCGGGCGGATTTTCTTTGCGACCGCGACAAGCCGTTCCGCCGCAAGGCAAAACGCGGCCTGGGGTGCGAGCGTTTCTATCTGGCTCCCGCAGGACTAATTGGTGCGGAAGAGTTGCCACCGGGCTGGGGACTGATTGAATGTTCGCGCCCGCGAATCTCAACGTCACGCAGAACTCCGCGAAAAACCTGCGCACCGCAACCGGCTTTCGTTACGAGATGAACCTGCTGCTGGCCAGCCTGCGCCGGGTGGAGGTGCGCATTGAGCCCCAGACCATCACCGACTTTCTTAAATGGAAGAACCGCATGGCCGACTATAACGGCGGCACGATGCCTGAAGGAGTGCTGCCTGCGGAGCGTGAACTCAATGTATTTCTCGCCGAGAGCAGGGGCCGGAGACTAAGGCTATTTTGCGCACAAAAACCGGGCTGGTTGGCCCGGTTTTGTGGAGCGTCGTGTTGAGATGCGGTTGACATCGACAGCGCGGTTTTCGCGCTAAACGGTCATGAGAGGCGCGGTTACGGCAAATCCGTTAGATTGTGTTTTGCCGTCCTATGTCAGTCATTACTCGAAACCAAACAAGGAGCACAGCATTGTCTGGTTTAGATGCATGCGGCTGTCCATTCCGTTCGACCCTGATCCATTAGAGCAGAAATTCACTACAAGTAGCTGATAATGCAATGCGTTAACTGAACGCGAAAGATGTAACCGCCTCGCAGGTAGCCCGCTCGAGTTAGTGCAAATATTTGCAAAAAGCGCTTGACCTGTTTCTCACCGCAGGATGGGAAGAGCTCAGGCTAGAGTTCGCGGCGGCCTTCCATGGCCTTGAGCATGGTGATCTCGTCGGCGTACTCGATGTCGCTGCCGACCGGAATGCCCATGGCAATGCGGGTGACTTTCAGTCCCGGCGCGGCGCAACTGACCCGAGAGATAGGTCGCCGTGGCCTCGCCCTCGACCGTGGGATTGGTGGCAATGATGACCTCATCCACCTGGTGATCGTCTACCCGGCGCATCAGGTTCGAAATCCGCAACTGCTCCGGACCCACTCCATGCAGCGGCGAAATCGAACCGTGCAGCACGTGATACACGCCATTGAAGTGCTTGGTCTTCTCGATGGAGGCGATGTTGGTCGGCTCTTCCACCACGCAGACCAGGCGCTGGTTGCGGGTGGCGCTGCTGCAATAGACGCAGGGATCAACGTCGGTGATGTTGTTGCAGACGGAGCACAAGCGCAGGCTGGCCTTTACATCGCGCACCGCCGCTGCCAGAGCTTCGGCATCGTCGTCGCTGGAACGCAGGATATGGAACGCCAGCCGCTGGGCGCGTCTTGCTACCGACGCCGGGCAGCTTCTTCAGTTCGTCGATGAGCCGGGCCATCGGCTCGGCAAATTTAGACATGGAGAATTGGATGATTTGGAATCGGATAATTTCTAATTTGACGAAAAGTGCGGTGATAGCGGCTCTGATTTGAATCTCTAGGTTACAGAACTGCCAGTTGCTACATCCCTCCCAGGCCCATGCCGCCGAGCATGCCTCCCATGGTGGACTGCATGGCTTCATCCACTTTGCTGCCGGCGCCGTTGACCGCGGCGGTGATCAGGTCCTGCAGCATCTCCAGATCTCCAGCCTTCACGATCTCCGGGCTCGATATGGATCTCAGCACCTGCTTGCGGCCGTCCATCTTCACCGTGACACTGCCACCGCCGGAAGAGGACTCCGACCACCGTCTCTTCCATCTTCTTTTGCAGGACTTCGTATTGCTTCTTGGCCTGCGACATCAGTTCCTGCAGGTTGAATCCGCCCATCAGATTTCCCTCACTCACTCGAAGTCACCGCTTTTCCTGCTGGTCGATGATGGTCCGAATTTCTGCGCCAAACTTCTCTTTCATGCGGCGGACCACCGGGTCCTGCTCGGCCCGGCTGCGCCCCCCATTGCTGTTGGATGACGCTCGGACGGCGGAAGGCGCTTTCGGGTCACCGCCGGGGACTACCTTCAGCTTTACTGGGCGGCCCAATACGCCGCTGGCTGTGGCAATCGCCAACCTGCGGCGTCAGCGCCCAGCGACATCTCAATCACGGTCGCGGACGCGGCGACCTGAACCACCAACTCGCCGCCTTCCACTCTCCACTCTCCGGCTTCCAGCATGGAGGTCAACATGCGGTGTCCAGCCCCTGCGAGAGCGTTCAGCACGGCATCGCGCGCCCGGTCGCGAAGAGGAACATTCGATTTGAGAGCTCAGTCGTTACTGGCGCCGGGGCGGCTCTGTCTGAGGCTGCGGTGCTCGGTTGAGAGCCTGCTCTGGAGGCCTCTCGACTGCGACAGCGGGCGCGGCCGCGCCCATCACCACCGGAGCCGACGCAGTCGATCCTCGTCCGCCGCCGACAACCTCGCTCTCGGCTGCCATCTGAGTCTTCGGACGCCGCCTTTGCGCGCGGTATCCGCCGCAAACGGTGAAACATAGTTTGAGCGCGCGCGAACGTGGCGGCTCACTTCGGCGAGATCCGGCACCGCGACCGGCTTGCCCGGAGTTTTCGGCTGAACGGATGGTGCCGCTCCTGCCTCGCTCAACAACTGCTCAATCGGCAGAAGGCGCTGGGCGTGGGCCATCTTGAGCAGCCCCAGTTCCAGGTGGAATCGCTGCTCCTGGCGGTAGCCAAGCTCGCTGTGAGTGCGCAGCATAATCTGCAGGTGGCGCGACAGATCTTCCTCAGCTGAACAGATTCGCGATGTGCCGCCACCCGCTGGCGCTCGTCCGACGAAATCTGCAGCAGGGAAGAGTCGGCTCCCGCGACCTTGGCAACCGTTGCATTGCGCAGAAAGCGCACCAGCTGCCGGGCGAAGTGCGCGGGGTTGTGGCCCTCGGTGAGCAGGTTGTCAGCCAGGCGCAGCACCCGCTCGCTCGAACTCTCGGCCACCGCCTGCATCATTTCCTCGAGAACTCCTGAGGGCGCAGCCCCCACCAATTGCCGCACGGCCTCGGCGGTCAGCCGCCCATCGCAGGATGCAATCGCCTGGTCAAGAATGGAGAGCGCGTCGCGCATCGAGCCGTCGCCGGCCTCGGCCAGCAGGGCCAGCGCATCCTCGTCGGCTTCGATCTTTTCCCGTCCCGACAAGTCTTTGAGTTGTTCAAGAATCTGCTCGAAGCGCACCGCGCGAAAGCTGAAGTGCTGGCAGCGCGAGCGGATGGTCTGCGGAATGTCTTCCGGCTGAGTGGTTGCCAACATGAACACCACGTGACTGGGAGGCTCCTCCAGAGTCTTCAGCAGGGCATTGAAGGCGGCATCGGTGATCTGGTGGGCTTCGTCGAGGATGTAAATCTTGAAACGGTCGCGCGCCGGACGGTATCGCGCCGCCTCGCGCAGCTCGCGGATCTCGTCAATTCCGCGGTTGGTAGCGGCATCGATTTCGATCACATCCACCGAATTTCCCGCCCGGATCTCGGTGCAGGAGTCGCATACGCCGCAGGGTTCCGGCACCGGCTTATCGGATGACCGGCAGTTCAACGCCATGGCCAGGATTCGGGCTACCGTGGTCTTTCCAATTCCCCGGTGGCCGCTGAAAATGTAGCCGTGAGCGGTGCGGCCCTGCTCGATGGCATTTTTCAGGGTACGGGTGACGTGCTCCTGCCCGATGACTTCCGAAAACTTTTGCGGACGGTATTTACGGGCGAGAACCTGGTAGCTCATGGAGGGAATGTCTGATTATACGTGAGGAACGGGCGCTTGCATGCCCGCCAAAATCCGCGCCTGGCCGGAGAATCGGCGCCTCAGGCGGCGCTTGCCCAAAAACCCCTCTCAGGATAGGCTTTGGCTGGCAAGTCAGGTCTTCTGTTCCTGATAGGAGACACTCCCATGCAATTAAGATTAGACACCCGGACGGTGGACGGCAGCATCGTGGTGGATTGCAGCGGCAAGATCGTTTTCGGCGACGAAACGATGCCTGCTGCGCGAAACCGTGAAGCAGTTGATACCCGAGCACAAGCAGATCGTGCTGAACCTGGCAGGGACGAACTATATCGATAGCGGCGGCCTGGGCACGCTGGTGGCCCTCTACACCTCAGCCCGCACTGGCGGCAGCTCCATCAAGCTAGCGAACCTGACCCAGCGGGTCGGCGACCTGTTGCAGGTGACCAAGCTGCTCACGGTCTTTGACGTGTACGACAGCGAGCAGAAAGCTCTCGATTCATTTACCAAGGGCGCTGCGGCCTGAGCGTTTTCTGTCGTGAAGCTTTCCGGAGTGAAACCCAGGGGTGCAAAACGTAAGCCGTCGGCCCAGGCCGATTCGCGGCAACGAATTCTGGCCACCATCCGTGGAATTCCGCGCGGCAAAGTCTCCACCTACGGTGCCATCGCCAAAGCAGCAGGGCTGCTTCGCGGGGCAAGACTGGTAGCGCGTACCCTGCATGGATCGTTTGGGCTGCCTTGGCACCGGATTCTGGGCGCCGGAGGAGAAATCAAGCTTCGCGGGGATTCCGGCATTGAGCAGCGGTTACGGCTCGAAGCAGAAGGGGTCATCTTTCGCGGCCGACGCGTGGACATGCGGCGGCATGAATTCCAGTTTCCTGTGCGGCGGCAAACCCAGAGCGCCCGCGCCCGAAACCTCAAGTCGCTAAAATCCGGCAACGACTGCTGACGTTCACGGAGCGCTGTGGCCTGCGCACTGCATCACTCCAAGATATCTGCTCCATGGGCCGACAGCTTCGCGATATTGATGCGCCATGATCCGCGAAATCTGGTGCAAGTGTGTGAGGTCGTGACCAACCCAGGCCGCCAGCAGTTGTGACAATGTTACAGCTCCGAGAGCAGGGTGTTTCCCACGACGATTGAGCTCGGTCGGCCCGAGATTCAATCCCCGCAGCTCGGCCAGATTTTCCGACCGCACCCGGCCAAATTCCTCCAGCAGAGTGCCCAGTCGCTTGCCATGACTCTCCCGTTGCTGTCCCCAGCGATCGAAAGGCTCGAACGCCCGAGTCTCGCCGAACTGCAGGATCATCCTCGCCCGCGGCATCCAATCTGTGCGCTCGCCGTAGATTAGATGGCCAACGACGTCGAAGGCGCTCCAGGTGTCTCCACCTTCGTTCGTGGATGTCCATGCCTCCGGCAGATCAAGCAGAAGCGCGCGCAGAGCAGCGGGAGTGCGACTGAGAACAGCTATGGTGTGTTCTAGAGTTTGTTCCATCTTCGGGCCTGGTGTGTCGTCCCTTATCGTTTGTGTCGCCGAATTGCTCTTCGCCTCATGCCCGGCAGCGAAGCAACCCGGCTACTTCTTGAACTTTTCGTCGATTTCCACCTGGTAACCGGCAACCATGCGGTTAGTCTCGTTCACCATGCCGACGACCGCCATCAATTCCTTGAACATTTCATCGGTCATGCCCTTCTTGCGGGCGGAGGCAGTGTGGGATGCGATGCAGTAATCGCACTGATTGCTGACGCTGACCGCCACATAGACCATTTCTTTGGTAAGCGGATCGAGTGCCCCGGGTGCCATGATCTGCTTGATGTCTTCCCAGGTGCGCTTGAGCGTGACCGGATCATGCGCAATCGCCTTCCAGAAATTGTTGATCCAATCGGTTTTGCGGGTCGCCATAATGTCGTCATAAACCGCCCGCACTTCCGGGCTGGCGTCTTTGTATTCAATGAGTCCGAAGATTGCCATGGGTTCTCCTGTCTGATGATGTCGCCGCTTCCAAAGCTAACCGCGAAGATCGCGAAGGAATTCCGCGAAGCGCGCGGAGAACAGCAGGGTTCGCGGCACACAACTTGCTAGCCTGGATTTAATGTTTTGGCAGTTCGCCGGCCAGCAGCTTGCCCAACTCAGCCGCTGGACAGCGCACTCCCAGGTAAAAATGCCCGAAGAGCGCAAACACGGCGCTGACTTCGTCAAAACGCATTTCGTAGATAAGCTTCTTGAACACCAGAGGATCCTCGGCGAACAGGTCCACTCCCCACTCCCAGTCGTCGAAGCCGATGGAGCCGGTAATGATCTGCCGCACTTCTCCGGCATAACGCCGTCCCACCAGTCCGTGTTCGTTCATCTGGCGAGCGCGCTCTTCGATAGGCAAGGTGTACCAGTTCTTGTCTTCGCCGCGGCGTCGGTCCATGGGGTAGAAGCAGACATACCGGTGCGAGGGCATCTCGGGATACAGCCGGGGGTGCATGGCTTCTTTCTGGCGGCGCAATGTCTCGGCAATCTCCCGGTTCCATTCCTCGGAATGCGGCTCCAGGCCGCGTTCGGCGAGTGTCTTGTACGCCTTAATCGTGGATTCATACAGTCCCAGCTCGATGACCGATAGGTACGACGTCGTCGGCTCCAGGTACTCGTTCAGCCGGAGTTGCGAAAGCTGCAGTTCGGCCTGGTTGAGCTCGTCAAACGAATTGCGGAAGTGCACCAGCATCACGTCGCCTTTGTGCCCGAGCAGAGAAAACAGGGCCGACTGTCCGGCGGAGTTGTGCTCCATTTTGGCCAGGGCGGCGCCGGCCTCCTGCGCAATGTCATGCTGCTGCGCACTGCCCAGTTGACGCCATGCGGCCCAGCGGATGCGCATCATCTGGTGCAGCACGCTGAAACCTTCGATGGTAAGCGGCACAGGGGGAATTGCGGATTGTGCGGTTTCGGGATGCATGGTGCGGGTAGCTGACATTGAGTTCTCCGGAAGCGCGGGCGCTTTATTGTATCTTCATCGGGGAGCCTGCGTAACCACAACGAGGAGACGCCACTTTGAAAACCAAGATTCTTGTTTCCTGGAGCAGCGGTAAAGACAGCGCCTGGGCGCTCCATCTCCTCAGGCAAAGCGGCGAGTACGAGATCGTGGGTCTGTTGACAACATTGAACCAGCAGTTCCAGCGCGTGGCCATGCACAGCACTCGGCGCGAGTTGCTGCAGGCCCAGGCCGACGCCGTCGGGTTGCCGCTGTGGGAGGTCCCGCTGCCCTGGCCGTGCAGCAATCAGCAATATGAGGCTGCAATGTCCAGTGCCTGTGATCGCGCCGTCGCGCAGGGTGTGGCTGCCGTCGCGTTCGGCGACCTGTTTCTTGAGGATGTCCGCCGCTATCGTGAAGGGGCGCTCCAGGGCACGGGACTTCGTCCGTTCTTTCCGCTCTGGGGACGCGATACTCGCGAGTTGATTGCAGAAATGATCGAGGCTGGAATGCGGGCGCGGGTGGTGTGCGTCGATCCCGCCAAAATCTCAGAAGACTTTGCCGGGCGTGATCTCGACCGCAGCTTTGTTGCCGACCTGCCGGTCGCAGCCGATCCCTGCGGGGAGAATGGGGAATTCCATACCTTTGCCTATGATGGGCCGATCTTCGCCGCGCCGATCAGGATCGAATCTGGAGAGATCGTAAAGCGCGATGGTTTCATCTTTGCCGATGTTCTGCCGGCGGCCTGACTGCGGTTGTGCATAGCTAAGCTTGTTGAGGGCTGATGGCAGGTTGTCTGCCCGGCAACTCCGGTTGGCTTTGCCTAGCCGACTTGTCGCCGATTTCTCCTTTGAGCTCGGCTCGCACCTTGGGCAGGCTCTCGGGATATTTTTCCTGCAAGTACTGGATCATTTTTTCCCGGACATAGCAGCGCAAATCCCAGGCCTTGCCGCCATCGGGCGCGCTCATCAGCCCCCGCAGCTCCATCACATGGTCGGTGGCATCGGTCACCTGCAGGCCCCAGACCTTACCGTCCCACATGCCGGATTCCTCCAGGACCCGGTGCAGTTGCTGGCGCACCTCTTCCACCGGCACGGTGTAATCGGTGTAGAGAAACACTGTCCCCAACAAGTTTGAGGTTTGCCGGGTCCAATTCTGAAACGGCTTCTCGATGAAATAGGAAAGCGGGACCACCAGCCGTCGCAGATCCCAGATGCGCACGACCACGTAGGTGGTGCGAATTTCTTCGATCCATCCCCATTCGCCCTCGACGATGACCACATCGTCCAGCCGCATAGGCTGGGTGAGAGCAATCTGAATCCCAGCGATCAGGTTGGTAAAAGTCGAACGCGCCGCCAGCCCCGCCACCAGCGCCGCCAGGCCTGCCGAGGCAAACAAGCTCTCCCCAAGATGACGGATGCTGGGAAACGTCATCAGCATGATGGCGATGGTGACCAGGATGATGAGCGAAGCCACGATCTGCCGCAGCACTTCCACCTGGGTACGAATGCGGCGCGCGCTCAGGTTGTCGGCGATGTTCAGCGCATGGCGGGCGGTGATCACGTCTTCCACCACGTACATCATTCCAACCCCGAGCCATCCGCAGGCGGCTACCAGCACCAGTCCGATGAAATGGCGAAACGGACTCACCCATACCGGTGGGAGCGGAACAAATGGCAGCACACCCAGAACCGCCAACATCGGAAGAATGAGCTTGGCCGGGCCTTTGGAATGCCGGAGCAGGGAGTCATCAACCGGACTGGAAGTGCGGACCGCAAACCGTCGCAGCAGCGCGAACAGGATGGAGTGCGCGACAAGCCCGGCAACCATGGCTCCCGCAACCAGCCCCAGTGACCACGCCCAGGTTGTCCAATGCGCCAAAAATTGTGCCATTCCCGAAATCCTTGAAGTGAAATTGGAAGGCGCGGCCTCTGTTGCGCCCGCGCAAGAAATCGCCAGAGCTCAACCGCTCACTCCAGCAATACACTGATACATCGGAGATGCTGCTTTGCTCCTACAGGTTCGCTTGCGCCAGCAGTTTATCGGCAATCTGCCGGATATCATCGAGATCTTTGTCGAGAGTTGCAAGTGTGGAAGCATCGGCGCGCGTCAGGCCCGCCGTGATCGCATCCCGCTGGGAAAGAATATTCTGCAGAGTCGCCGTGTACGAGGCATTGGGATACTTGTCGATATCCTGCCGCAGATCGTCGAAGAATTTTCCGGAGAGTTGTTGCGCCTGACCGTAATTCTGCTCGCGGGTGGCGCGCTCCAGCACCAGCAGATCGTTCTCTATGCGCATGAGATGCGCGAGTTCCTGAGCGCTCGCCAGTTGCTGGCTGGCTTGCGCGGCGCTCTGCTGCGCCTGCTGCACGTGGGCCCGTTGCGGCCAATATCCTGCCAGGTAGGCTGCGACGATCAGCACCAGCACGATGACGAACAGAGCTTTTTTCATGGCATCTCTCTTTCAGAACGACTTCAGCACCGCGGTCCGGAACCGCCGGCCATCCGGAATGGTAAGCCTGGATCGGTCGCCCCGAAGCCGGGCCTACAGCTTACTTTTCGGATGCAGATTTTGCCAGTGGCGTGAACCACAGGTCCTGATAGTCGAAGCTGAAGTCAGCCAGCGGAGAAACCGGCACCATGGTGAAATGGTCAACCCTGCCATCCGGCTTCAGAGCAAAGGTGACGAAAGCGTCGGCGATGGTGCGATCGTGCCAGTGAGTCTTGAATGTGTCGTACTGCCAATGCTCAAGCTCGCCCACCATCGCAGGAGTGTGGTCCATGCTCATGAGCAGGTGCCCGTTGGCGATGCGGATGGTGGCAGGACCGTACCACGCGTCCTGATAGGCGGCAGCATATTTCTCCAGCGGCAGAGAGGGCTTCGACTCCGCCGCGCGGGTGCCGGCCTGCCGCCTTTCCACCTCTGCCGCGTTCCGTAGTTCGTTGTCCTCCGCCTTTTTGTACGCATCAATCCAATCGGTCGACGGCAGCTTCAAGTAGTGGTCAAGCAGATGGTAGAGCACGGAGTCGAAGGCGTACCCTTCTTCCGCGTTGGTGAGCACCACGATTCCGAGATTTTCTTCCGGCACAAGCTGTACGAGAGAGACGTAGCCCGCGACTCCTCCGGTGTGGCCGACCAGCTTGCGTCCGTGATAGTCGCGCAGGAACCATCCCAGTCCGTAATCGGCGAAATTCGGCTTGAGCGCCGTCAACCCGGAGGGTGGATTGGAGATCGGCAGAATAGTCTGTGGAGTCCACATCTCCTGCGATTGCCGCTCGCTGAATAGCTGTCCGCTGCGGTTCGGAAATTTTCCATGATTCAGCTGCAGGAACATCCACTGCGCCATGTCGGCCGCGCAGGAGTTGATGGCTCCCGCCGGAGCGGCATTGTCCAACGCCTCGGGCGCGATCGGCTCAAGCTTGCCGTCGAGCTTAGAGTGGGGCGTGGCGTAGTCATCTCCCGGTTTGAACGCGGTGGTGCTGAGATTGGTAGAAGTCATGCCAAGCGGCTGAAGAATGTGTTCCCGTACGTAGTCATCCCAGGACGTTCCGGTCACCGCCGGAATGATCTGCCCGGCCGTCATGTAGAGTAGGTTGTCATAGGCGTATTTGCTGCGGAAGCTCGAGGCCGGCTTCATGTAGCGCAAGCGATGAATAATTTCATCGCGGGTATAAGTGCTGTGCGGCCAGAACAGCAGGTCGCCTTCACCCAGTCCCATGCCGCTGCGGTGGGAAAGCAGGTCGCGGATCGTCATCTCGTGCGAGACGTAAGGGTCGTACATCTGAAATCCGGGCAGCCTCTGGTACACCGGGTCGTCCCAGGAAAGTTTGCCCTCGTCCACCAGGGTGGCGAGAGCGGCAGTAGTGAATGCCTTGGTATTCGAGCCGATGCCGAACATCGTGTGCTCGTCAACCGGAGTAGGCTCGCCGAGCTTACGGACGCCGTAGCCCTTGGCCAGTACGACCTTGCCGTCTTTCACGATGGCGATGGCCATGCCCGGTACCCGAAATTCTTTCATCGTCCGGGCAACATACTGGTCCAGATCAGGCGGAGGCGCAGTCTGAGCGGCCGATGCAGCGCATAAAAATAAGGCCGTGCAAAGCACGGCCCGCTTCGAAAATGAATTTTGCATGTAGTTTTGCATTACCAGTGTTCAAATCGTACAGCGTGACTATTTGGTAATCTCCGCAATCAAGACCGCGAATGGATCCACCTGCAACACCGTGTTCTCGGCCACACCGACTTTTCCGGACATTGCCAATGGCTGCAGCTTGGGAGTCGCGAAGCCCTCCTTTGAAAGATCGAGAGTGACCTCCTGCTGTGAGCCCGACATGTTCAGCACCACCAGAACCGTCTGATCTTTGTAGTGCCGCAAGTACGAAAGCACATTCGGGTCTTGCGGGTTCAACGCAGTGTAATCGCCATCGAGCAGGGCCTTATTGCTGTGCCGAAGTCCCAGCACATTACGGTAGAACGCCAGCACTGAATCAGAGTCTTTCATCTCGCTTTCAACATTGTGACTGTCCGCGCTGGCCGGAACCGGCAGCCAGGGCTGCACCTCGCTGAAGCCGGCGTTCTTTCCGGGGGTCCACTGCATGGGAGTGCGCTCGCCGTCCCGGCCTTTCTCCTCCGGCCATCCCAACTTGCCGATCGGATCTTTCACATCCTCCTTGCGAGTGGGATCGTTATTTTCCATGCCGATTTCTTCGCCGTAGTACATGATCGGCGTGCCCCGCAGGGTGAGATACATGCCAGCCATCAACTTGGCGATGGCATCATTGTGAACGCCGTCGCCATAGCGGTTATAGGAGCGGCGGATGTCGTGATTGCTGATGACGAACACCGGCCAGCCCCCAGCCGCATCCACCGCCCCGATTTGCTTGCGGAATTCCGGAGCCGAGAGCTTGTTGACCGTGGCAAACATCAGGTCCATCGGCATCTGCAGCTCTTTGCTGTGCTCGCCGTAGTAGCTCTTCAGCTCGTTGACGTCGCTGGTCCAAGTCTCTCCGATGAGCACTGCGTCATATTTGTCAGCCACGCTTCGCAATTCCGCCAGCACATCGTGAACTCCCGGCAGTTTGGTGGTGTACTTGTACTCCTGATTGGGATCGCCGAATTTATTGGTGCCGGGCAGGGTCGGATTGTCGCGAAGGTCCGGGTCCTCAAACAGCGTGTCCACCGCATCAAGACGGAAGCCGGAGACACCGCGCTTGTACCACCAGCGGGTCACGTCAAACATCGCGTCTTTCACTTTTGGGTTCCGCCAGTTGAGGTCAGGCTGCTCGGGATAAAAAAAGTGATAGTAGTACTGGTTGGTCTTGGGATCTAACTTCCAGGCGCTCCCGCCGAAGGTAGAGGTCCAGTTGTTGGGCGGCCCTCCGTTCTTTCCGTCGTGCCATACATACCAGTCGCGATGGGATGAGGTCTTCGACGAGCGCGAGTCGATAAACCATTTGTGCTGGTCGGAGCTGTGGTTCAGCACGAAATCGAGAATGATGCGAATGTTGCGCTTCTTGGCCTCGCTGGCCAGATGGTCGAAGTCTTTGAGGGTCCCGTACATGGGATCGATGTTTTCGTAATCCGACACGTCATAGCCGAAATCCACCTGCGGAGAAGGGAAGCACGGCGTGATCCAGATAGCATCCACACCAAGATCCTTCAGGTAGTCAAGCTTCGAGGCAATGCCGTTGAGATCGCCGATACCATTGTTGTTGCTGTCGGCAAAGCTGCGGGGATAGATTTCGTAGAATACTGCGTTCTGCCACCACTGGTGGCCTTCCGGATCCGTCTTGGCTTGTGCCCCGACGGGCAAAACCGTCGCGAAAGACAAGGTCACAATCAGCAGAGATGAAACGAAAAAAAATTTGCGCACGATACCTCCAGAACTTTGCTCTATCGAAACGTGGCCACCAATTAATCTCTCGGCGACCGGGCCGATTCTACTTCTGAGCGCCGGAGCCCGCGAAATGCAGCACCACCGTGCTCTCAGTATAGGAACTTCCTGTTTCGGGTGGAAATTTGATCCGCAGGAGCGCTTGCGGCCCTGCCATGGAAACCGCTGCGGACGCGGGCTGTTCGATCGCGCCGCCGTCCACCGATACCACCTGGGCGGCATTCCACACCGGCAATGTGTATTCGTTCCCGGCCACGCCTGCAACCGATAGTGTGAGGCGGCTGCGGTCGGCGCTCCATGACTGGGAGACGATGCGCAAACCTCGGCTCGTCGTTCCCAGTGGCGGCAACTCGCTCTCGATCCCGATTCCGAAGTCATTTCGCGACCGTATGTGCAAAGTGTTCGCGCCATCCTTCAGAGTCAGGTGAACCGCCGCGTGCTGGTCTTCGCTGTTGGCGTCCTTCTGAACCGGAGCCGGATGTCCATTGAAGTCCGCACCCAGCACCTGCGCCCTCAGACTGAATGCCGGAGAGAAATCCAGAGTGCAATCGCCGGCGCCGGATTTCTGGACCTGCAATGTGATGCCGTCCACGGTTTTTCTGTAGGCAATGTCGAGGGCCGCATTGCCAATCTTCAGGTTGCGAATCGCCACGTGCGTCCAGTCGGCAGGAAGGTGAGGAGTGAAGGTGAGCCGCCGAGTAAGCGCATCGCTCTCCAGTCCCAGCATGCCGCGCAGAATCGGACTGACCACCATGGCAGCCGACCAGATCTGGTGCGGAGAGGCTGTCGAAAGCGACTGGTAATAGTCTCCCGACAATACCTCGGTGACATGTCCCAAAGACCCGTCGAGCGCCAGCAGGAAATTGGCCCGCAGATTTGAATAGGCCGGGAGCGCCCGGTGGTAGCGGTATTCGCCCACCGCTGCCCATCCCGTGAACAGCGGCCAGACGGAGCCGAAGTGGTAGCCGCCGGGGTTGTAATGCGAATCCTTATCGGAGATGATGCGCATGCCCCAGTCGGCCTGATGATCGGGAGCGGCCAGCTTGTCGATCATCTGTTCCGACTTATCGGCGTCCAGCACGCCAAACCACATCGGAACCGTCGCCAGCACGCTTGGGATATCAAGGCGCTTGCTGTCTTTGTCGAGCGCGTACGCGTAAATCTTCTGACCCGGGGACCAGAAGGTTTGATTGAGCAACGGCTGCCGGCGGCTGAATTCCTCCGCCAGTTGTTTGCTCACGTCTTCTTTTCCGGTGACGTGGGCCAGATTCGAGAGCGCGCGTAACGCTTCCAGCCCGACGCCGCTCTGGTACAACTCCGTTTTCACCGGAACCAGCGGACCGCCTTCAATCCATCCATGCCCGAAGCCGAAGTTTTGCGGAAAACCCTGCGCGTCGTAAGTCGAGCGCAAGAACTGGTACGCCTTCCACAGGCTATCCCATTTTTCGCTGGCAAACGCTACGTCGCCGCTCTGCTTCACGTAGTCATTCACGGCGATGATGTACAGCGGGGTAGCGTCGGCCGACGCAGCGCCGTATGGGTAATCCTTAAACCAATTCACGAAGCTTGCCCCCTGCGCGATCTCGTGGGGAATCTTGCCGTTCTCCCGCTGGTATTTGCTGATGAATTCCAGCGCGGTTTTGGTGGTGGCAAAGTCGGCTTCCGCGTTCAAAGCCAGTGAGGTCCAGAAGGAATCGCGCCCGAAGTACCAGGCAAACCCCGGTCGCTGGGTGTCGCCGGATGTGCGGTAGCCGGCGACCAGTCCTGTTCCCATGTAAGGATTGGTGACCAGCCCCTGCACCGTGCTGATGCGCGACCAGTCGTAGGCGGTCTGAAGCTGGGAATCGGGAAGCTCGAGGTTGACGGTGCGATCGAGATAGCTTCTGTAATATTCGGCGGAGTCAGCCAGCAGCGCGGCGGAATCGGAAGCCAGCTTGCGATAGGCAGCCATCGCCGGCTCGCGCCCTTCGACCGAGGCCGCGATCACAATGGTCTTTGTCGCGGTGCCGTTTGAAACTGTACCCAAGTCCAACGTGTTCACCCGCGACATCGAGGAGTTGGTGGCGTACTCCATCTTGTAATCCTGCGCATTGGGACTGCCTACGAGCGCCACAAACTTCTTGGTCTCTTCGCCCATCGAAAACGCCTTCAGCGCCGGGTCCCAGTTCATGTAAGTTGCGCCCAGTCCGGCCGGCCACTCCAGCTGAAAGTCTCGCTCAAAGTCGGCTTCGATCTCGATCGGCTCGCGAGTGTCCACTTCCAGAGTGATGATGGCGCCGGCTTGGTGCACCGGAACAAATAACGTCTCCCGCACCTGCCAGGTATCGCCAGCGTAGAGAATGGTTGCTGATTCGGGATGAACGGTGAGAGTTCGCGCCAGGGTTTCGGCGGGCATCAGGTGGTGGTCCACCAAAACATTCAAATGAAAATTGCGCAGAATCTTCAGCGGATAGACCCAGGCTTCGAAATTCCCGGCTTCATTGCCGAAAAGTCCTGCGCGGGTGCCGACCACGGGCAGAAACTCCCAAATCCTCACCGGTCGCGTGAGTTCCAGCGATTTAGCCTGATCGGCTGCTGAGACGCTGGGAGTGGTCCCAATCGCGACGGACAGGATCAGTACGAAAATGGAGAGCAGGCGACTTGGCCAGCGAGAGCTGCGCGGCATCCTTTATGCCCGAATCATATGCCCGAAAAGTGGGATTTGAAAACTATCAGCCACGCTCAGCCGCGGGAGCTGAGCTTGCAAATCGGCAACGCGGTACTATAGAAAATCAAAGGCGAATTCTAGCACGAGCCTCTTGAACGGGTACTCCCGGTTGTCTTTCACACGACGCAGATTTCTTCAATCGCTTAGCCGCTCCGCCATCGTACTGCCCGTGGAAGGCGTGTTGTCGCTGGCCGTCCCGCCTCGCCTGCGCGCCTATTTCCAAGCTTCCCCGCAAAGCACCCCAACCACCGCGCCCGCCCCAACTCCACAGCCCGCGCCGCTTCCGGCCGATCTGGGAATCAGCTTTACCGATGTAGCCGCCAACGCCGGCCTCAATGTCAAAACCATCTTCGGTGGCGAGCACAAGAACAAATATCTGCTGGAGACCACCGGTTGCGGCGTCGCGTTCTACGACTACGATAACGACGGCTGGCTCGATATTTTTCTAGTGAACGGCTCGCGTCTCGAAGGTTTTCCGAAGGGCCAGGAGCCGACTTCGCATCTCTTCAAGAACAATCGCGACGGCAGCTTTACCGATGTCACCGAAAAAGCCGGGCTGGTGCACTCCGGCTGGGGACAGGGCGTTTGCATCGGCGACTACGATAACGACGGCTTTGACGATCTGTTTGTCAGTTATTTCGGCACCAACGTCCTCTACCACAACAATGGCGACGGCACTTTCACCGACGTGACCGCCAAAGCTGGAGTCGGCGGCAACGGCAAGCGCTGGAACACCGGCTGCGCCTTCGTGGACTACGACCGCGACGGCCGACTCGATCTATTCGTCGCCAACTACATCGATCTCGATCTCGCTACCGCGCCGGTGCCGGAGTCCGGCCCGTGTCTCTACAAAGGCGTGATGGTGGCCTGCGGTCCGCCCGGACTGAATGGCGGCAGGAATCTGCTGTTCCATAACAACGGCGACGGCACTTTCACCGATGTTTCCGAATCCTCAGGAATTCTGAAAGCCAATGGCACTTATGGGCTCGGTGTGCTCACCGGCGATTTTGACAACGACGGCTGGCCTGACATCTACGTTGCCAACGACTCTACCGCCAGCGCGTTCTACCAGAACAAGAAGAATGGAACCTTCGAAGACATCGGCATGGCTGCGGGATGCGTGCTCAGCGCCGACGGCAAGCCGCAGGCCGGCATGGGAGTCTCCGCTGCCGATTACGATCTCGACGGCAATCTCGACATCGTGAAAACCAATTTCGCCGGCGACACACCTTCGCTTTATCACAACCTGGGCGACGCCAACTTCGAAGACGCAACCTTCGCCGGCGGCCTCGGCATGCATACCCAGTATCTCGGGTGGGGCTGCGGGTTCTTCGATATGGATAACGACGGCTGGCCCGACATTCTCATTTGCAACGGCCACGTCTATCCCGAAGTCGAGCAGCTCAAGACCGAGGCCGGCTACGCCCAGCGCAAGCTGCTCTATCGCAACCAGCGCAACGGGCGCTTCGAGGACGTTTCCTTCCAGGCGGGAGCCGGAATTTCCACTCCCGCACCGTCGCGCGGGTGCGCCTTTGGCGACTTCGACAACGACGGCGATATCGACATGGTGGTGAACAATGTCAACGCGTTGCCGCAACTACTACGCTGTGACTCGCGCTCTGGAAACAACTGGATCAAGGTGAAGCTGATCGGTACCAAATCGAATCGCAGCGCCATCGGCGCGCGCCTGCGCTGCGTGACTCACATGCCAGGAGAGAGCAAACCGCATTCCCAAATCGACGAAGTCCGGAGCGGCGGCAGCTACATCTCCCAGAGTGACCTGCGCATTCACTTTGGCCTCGGGAAGGCCGAGAAAGCCGAGCTGATCGAAATCCGCTGGCCCAGCGGACAGACCGACAAAGTTACCGATCAGCCCGCAAACCAACTCATTGTGATTGAAGAAGGGAAGGGCGTAGTGAAAAACGTGAAGTTCCCTCAAGCGGCTGGAGCAAAGAGGTAGCTGACCGCCCCCAGCGAGAGTTGCAAACTGAGCTCGAGATGAATGCGATTGGTCGTTCCGATTTTCTCTGTGCTCTTCCGTGACCTCCGTGGTGAATCGCTACTCGGCTTTCTCCCTGGCTGCGATTTTCAGCGCAACTCCGCTGCCCTCTGTAACGGTGTGAATCGCATCTAGTCCCAGCCCGTCAAAGCGCTCGTTCAGCCCGCTCGGCCAGCGGACCTCCACCGAATCCAGCTTTGCCGCCGCGCCCAGCCCAAAGTGCACCCGCATATCATTATTCGAGTCGTAGCTTGACCCACTGCGGACTTCGTTCACCAGCACGCGCTTGCCGGCCTTCACCGTGATACGCGCTCCAATTCCATCGCGGTTCGATTTCGTGCCGACTGTCTTGATCGCGATCCAATGATTTCCGGATTTCACCTGGTTCACCAGAAGGCTCGGCTTCTCGTTCATGTTGCTGATGACTGCGGAAATCCGTCCGTCGTTCCATAGGTCGCCGACCGCCAGCCCGCGGGAAGAGTGGAGTTCGGTGATTGCCGCTCCCGCTGATGCGGAAATATCAGTGAACGTCCCGTTGCCATTGTTGTGATAGACAATCCGCGGCTCGGGATAACTGCTGCCCAGGTGGTACTTGTCCACTTCGGGGTACACATGCCCGTTCACCAGAATCAAATCCGGCCATCCGTCATTATCAAAGTCCAAGAACATGGTTCCCCAGCCGAGATATTGTGAATGCAATCCAAGACCGGCAGTCGTGGTGTCGTCGGTAAAGGTCCCGTCGCCATTGTTCTTGTAGAGCGTGGAGGTATCGTCGGAGAAGTTGGTCTTGAAGATATCCAGCCTGCCATCGCCATCGAAGTCGGCAATAGTCGAGCCCATGCCGGCCTGCTCGCGGCCGTCTTCGTTGAATGCCGCCCCCGCGATCACCGCCACGTCAGTAAACGTGCCGTCTTTGTTGTTGTGATAAAGAATGCTGGGAGTGCTGTCGCAAGCCACGTAAATATCAGGCCAACCGTCGTCGTCGTAGTCGAGGGTGGAAACGCTGAAGGCATAGTGTCCGTCGGTTTTGTCGATGTGCGTTTTCTCAGAGACATCCTCGAACGTGCCGTCACCGCGATTGTGATACAGAATGTTTTTCGCACCGGCGAGGCCGCGCGGGCCGCACATGACCGGTGCGCCTTTCCACATGCACGAGGCTCTCTCCCCGGGGGCCGGAGCAGTCGCCAGATCGAAATCCACATAGTTGGCGATCATCAGGTCAAGCTTGCCGTCGCGATCGTAATCAACGAACGCACAACCCGTGCCCCAGGCCTTTCCGGTTCCCGCAACCCCCGCCTTGTCGCTTACTTCGGCAAACACTCCGTGCTGGTTGCGATACAGGCGATTCTTGCCGTAGTAGGTGACGTAGAGATCGTCCCAACCGTCGTTGTCGTAGTCGCCGACGCAGGTTCCCTGTCCCCAGCCGGTGGCGCTCAGGCCTGATTTCGCGTGACATCCGTAAACGTGCCGTCGTGGTTGTTGCGATAAAGGTGGCCTGGGGCGCCTGACCGGCGGGAAACCGCCGAGCCGGGTGCCGTTCACGAAGAAAATGTCAGGCCAGCCGTCGTTGTCGTAATCGAAGATGGCAATCGCCGGTCCCGGTGGTTTCGATGATGTATTTCTTGGTGTCCATGCCGCCGAAAATATCGGTCATGCTGAGCCCGGCTTTTTCCGCAACATCAGTGAAGTTGGCGATCTGAACTTCGGAGCAGGCGCGCCTTCGCCGCCTGCTGGCCGGCAGAACTGGCAACAGCCAGAAGCAGACAGAAGATCGTAGCGAGAGCGGACCAGAACCTTCAGGAATCTGCGAACCAGTGCGGAAGACATGACCTTCCCGGATACTAGGTGTCGAGCCAGTAACGGTCAAGCCAGGCCCACCGCCGCCGGAACGCCGAAGCAGCGCACCCGGGCGCCTCCGCCACGCCAACGTACTTGTCCGCGCCGCCGTAGTAGAGCAAATCGCGCCCGCCCTGCCGCACCATGCCCTCGACAAACACGACATTCGGCACTTGCCCAACTTTCTCCCATTCTTTCTCAGGAGCAAAAATGGGCGCCTCGCTGCGATAGAGAACTTTCCGCGGATCGTTGCGATCGAACACCGCCACTCCGGTGCGATACACCAGATGATCGTCGGCCCCGTTATAGAAGAGAACGATGCCTTCGCGGGTCACCGACCGGCGGCGGCCCCGGCTCGACCACGCGTGAGTCGAATTTCCCGCCCGCCGCGGCAGCACCGGAGTCTGAGTAGCCTCCGTCCAGTGCACCAGGTCTGTTGAGTAAGCCAATCCCATCTGATCGTTCTTGTCCGCGCTGGTCCCGAGAAAATACATCCAGTACTTGCCTTGGATTTTCTCCGCCACGATGGCGCCGGACTTGGTCCATCCAACATTCCAGTTTCCCTTGTACGCGGGCAGAAGAACGCCCTTCCGCTCCCAGTGAACTAAATCTTTCGACACTGCCAGGCAGAGCTGCGCGTCTTTCCGGTTGTAGCCCGTATAAGTCAGGTAGTACGGTCTCCCAGTCTGACCAACCTAGGGTCCTCAACTCCGCCGCCATTCTCATAGGCTGTCTCCGGGGCGAGGACGGGCTCGGGTCGCCGGGTGAAATGGATGCCATCGGCGCTCTCGGCATAGCCGAGGCGGGAAATCCCTGCCGCATCCTGGGCGCGGTAGAGCATGACGAATTTTCCATCGTGCTGCACCACCGCAGGATTGAACGTGCCTGCCGATTCCCACCCGCTGCCGCTCGGAGAAATCACGGGTCCCTGTGACACCCGGTGCAGGGGAGGGAAGCTCCAGTGCCCGACGCCAAAGATGAACGCAGCTGGGAGCAGCGCAAGGGTGAGCAGAGTCATGCCAGGGAGCCACGCGCGCTGGAGCTTGTGCCGAAACATTCGGGAGCAGTTCATGGAGAGGGCTGATTCGCCGGAATTGTACTTGCTGTTCACGCATCTGGAGATACCTGCGCAGTTGACATCGCCCGATTCGTGCCGCGATATTGGACACAAGGTATCATAAAGCTCTCCGATTCGTGCCAGTCTCTTCCCCATTCGCCGCGCTGCCTGCTCGGGCAATGCTCATTGCTGTGGGAATAGGTCCGCTCTCGCCTCACGCGTTTTCTCCCAAAAATCTGAGACTCCTGCAAACAGAGCCGTCGGCCAGGCCTCATCCGAATCCAAAGCCGCTTATCAGAAGGGTCTGCTGGCCATGCAGCAGGGAGACGCCGCCGCCGCGCAGGCTTCGTTCGAGCGCGCCGTCAAAATCGATCCGCGTAATGCGGATGCCCAGAACGCTCTCGCCCAGCTGCTGCTTCAGAAAGGCGACGCGCGAGCCGCCATCCCGCATTTTCGCGCGGTTGTAGACCTCAGGCCAAATTTGGCGGTAGCGCATGCTTACCTGGCCGGAGCGTTGGAGAGTGCAGGCGCTCTGGAATCGGCGGCCACCGAATTGCGAACCGCCGTGACGCTGGCACCGAAGCAGCCCGAGGCGCATCGCTCGCTGGCTCGCATTCTCGCCCTGCAACAAAAACCTGGCGAGGCTTTGGAAGAAATGAAACGTGCCGTCGCGCTCGCGCCGTCACGCGCTGACCTTCATGATGAATTGGGGTCCCTGCTGGCGCAGGAATCGCTGCTTCCCGAAGCCGCGGCGGAATTTTCCGAGGCGCTGCGGCTGAATCCCTCCCTGGAGAAGGCGCATCTCCACCTTGGAGTCACACTGTGGAATCAGAAGTCGCTCGCCGAGGCCGCTATACAGCTGGGAGCGGCGGCGGAGCTCGATCCGAACGACGGACAGGTTCATTACTACCTGGGCAGGGTGCTCGCGGCGCAGGGCGAGAACGCACAGGCAATTCAGCAGTTCGAGGCTGCGGCGAAGCTGCTGCCGGATCCTGCCGACTCGCAGACGCAGTTAGGGCTGTTGCTGCAACGCTCGGGAGACACCGAACGCGCCGCTGACGCTTTTCGCGGAGTCATCATGCTTCGTCCCGAAGACGCCGATGCCCACAACGATCTCGGCTTGGCGCTGATCCAGCTAGGGGATGCGCCAGCTTCAGTGCCCGAGTTTAAGGAAGCGGTACGCCTGCGCCCAAACGACTCGGGATATCAGATGAATCTCGGAGTCGCGTACCTGCAACAGGCCGACTTCGATGCCGCGATCAATCAATTTCAGGCGGCGCTGAAGCTGGCGCCCGACAATCCCACTCTGCATTACAACCTTGGCCTCGCCCTTAAGCTGAAAGATCGCCTGCCCGAGGCTGTCGTCGAGTTGCAGAAATCCTCGCAGCTGAACCCGGACCAATCCGACAGCCACTACACTCTGGGCGTCACTTATTGGCAGATGGGAAAATTCGATCAGGCGGCCACCGAGTTGCGGTCCGCTCTCCGGGTTCGCCCTGATTATGCCGAGGCGCACTACACATTAGGCACCGTGCTCAAGCAACAAGGTGACCTGTCCGCCGCCGCAGCCGAGCTGCGCGAAGCCGTCCGCCTCCAGCCCGACTATGCCGGAGCCCACACCACCCTGGCTGCGGTCCTTCGTCAGCTCGGAGACACCGAAGGTGCGGCCAGGGAGAGCCGGCTGGGCGCCGAACTAAGCAAACAGCGCACCAGCATGCAGGCAGCCGTCTTTGCCACCAACTCCGGCAAGCGGCTCGCCGGTCTCGGCGACTTGGACGGAGCCATTGCTCAATTCCGCGCAGCTATCAAATCGGCCCCCACTTTCGCTCCGGCTCACCAGCACCTTGGCCGAGGCCCTCCGCCAGAAAGGCGACACTGCAGAAGCCGATGCGGAATTCAAGCGCGCTGCCGAACTTAGACCCACCGCAGATCCCAACCGTCGTTAGTTCATGCAGTCAGTTCAATAACTCTCAGCCGCCAACAGCGGTTCACGGACTGTACTCCGCAGGTCGCAGGAATCTACAAAATCGATATTGCACTTCACAATTTCTCATAGCCGTCGGCAGCTACTCTCCGCAAATTCATAGACATAACAGAAAAAAGGCCCGCCTGATCCATAAAAACCAACAACATACATGCGCGGGGGATTGGAACGAAGCTTGCGTATTGCCTAGTAGATTCGTACTACCCGTTTCTTTCAAGAATACTGCCTTGACCCTGAGATTTCCTAAGTGCGACGGAATGGCTACACGGATTCCACCGGCCTCGCTTTCATTGTCAAGCACTCTTAACCAGGCTCTTGCATTTCAACCGGAACGCGTTACGCGTTCTTTCGCGCCCGGATCACGGGTTTTCAAGCTGCGGAGGAATAGATGACAAAGCGATTGCTGCTGGCTGCGCTGATTACTTGCGTTGGCTTTGCGGTCTCCTTGCCCACGGCACTAGGTCAGGCGATTTATGGAAGCGTTATCGGCACGGTGACAGATCCTTCGGGCGCAGCCGTTCCCAACGCCAAGATCACCGTGACCGACGAGCAAAAGGGCACGAAAGTTCAGACTACAAGCAACGAAACCGGCAACTACTCCGTGACCCACTTGATCCCTGACAACTATACCGTCAGCGTCGAGGCTCAGGGATTCAAGAAGGTGGAGCAAAAGTCCGTGCATGTCTCCGCGGACATGGGCTCGCGCGTCGACTTGCAGCTTCAGCTGGGCTCCGCCAGCGAATCGGTGGAAGTCACCGGCGAAGCGCCGCAGCTTAAGACCGACCGCGCCGATGTGGCCGTCACCTTCAACGAAAAGTACGTACAGGACCTGCCGATCTTGAACCGCAACTTCACCACCTTCGAATTGCTCTCTCCCGGCACCCAGAAGCTGGTGGGCTGGAGCCACGCCGCCACTGAGAACCCGCAGCAGAGCCAGCAGATTTTCGTGAACGGCCAGCACTTCAGCGGCACCGGCTATGAACTGGATGGAACCGACAACCAGGACCCGATCCTGGGCATTATCGTGGTCAACCCGAACCTCGATGCCATCACCGAAACCAAGATCACCTTGCAGAATTTTGACGCTGAGTTCGGCAAGGCCATCGCCGGCCTGGTAACGGTACAGACCAAGTCGGGCAGCAATGACCTTCATGGCAGCGGCTTCTGGTATCGCCGCACCGATGCCACCCAAGCACGCGACCCATTTACCCAGTACGCTCCCGACCCGGTGACCGGCCGATTCATTCCTTCGACCCGTTGGAACCAGTTTGGCGGTTCGATGGGCGGCCCGATCATCAAGAACAAGCTATTCTTCTTTGCCGACTACCAGGGCACGCGCGAAACCGACGGCCTCAGCAACCGGCTTACCATCCCGACGCCAGAGGTACTCAGCACCTGTCTGGCGGGCAGTGGCTTCTGCGACTTGAGCGACTATCAGCCTCTGATCGGGAAGGCGGCGGCCGGCGACCCTTCCAACTACATCTATGACCCTACCACCGGAGACCCGTTGACTGGCACTGGCCGGGCGGCATTCTGCGGGGCACGGAAGTCGTGGACCCCACGCCTGCAACCTGCCCTACTCCGTTCCTGATTCCGGTCGGCCGGCTTGTCGCCCCAGGCGTTGGCATTCCTGCAGCTCTTCCCCAGCCCGCAAAATTCATCTGCTGCAAAACAACTTCGTCGGTGCTGGGCTCGGGGCCGTTCAACCAGAACAGCTTTGACACTCGCATTGACTACACCGCCAGCCAGAGTCTTTCGGTCTTTGGCCGCTACAGCCTGGATTACTTCAGCATTTCGGGCCAGCCCGCTCTGGGGGCTGCTCGGCGGCGTGGGCTTTGGCCAGGGTGGCCTTGCCGGCAGCTCGATCATCCACAATCACAGCCTGGCCGCCGGCTTTGACAAAGTGGTCAGCCCGACACTGCTCGCCGACTTCCGCTTCGGCTACTTCAAGTACAACCCGGACCGCATAAATGGGATGAGGGCACGACTCCTGCGGCTGACTTCGGCATCCCCGGACTTGAACCAGGGTGATGTATTCACTTCCGGTTGCCGGGCTTCTTCATGGACGGCACCATCTCCGATTTCGGTGACGGCTCTGAACATTAATCGCTGCAACTGCCCGCTGATCGAAAGCGAACAGCAGTTCCAGTTTGTTAACAACTGGACCAAGACTTCGGGAACCACCAGTTCAAGTTCGGGGCCGACGTTCGCTACGCCATGAACCTGCGCATGCCCAGCGACGCCAACCGTGCCGGCCAGCTCAGCTTCAACCACCAGGACACCTCCAACGACGGCCTCGGCGGCCTGGACCTCGCACTTTCCTGCTGGGCGATGTCACCCACTTCGAGCGCTACGTCAGCACCAGCACTGACGCCGCCGAGCGCCAGAAGCGCTTCTTCTTCTACGGGCAGGACACCTGGCGCATCACCCCGAAGTTGACCCTGAACTACGGTCTGCGCTGGGAGCTGTACTTCCCGAAGTCGGTCAATGGCAAAGGCAAGGGCGGTTTTGCCAACTCGTGAACGGGGCAATATTCGAGTCGCCGGCTACGGCCCTTTCGGTACCAACGGCAATATTGATATGAGCTACAAGGCTTTTGCCCCGCGCCTGGGAATCGCTTATCAAGTTACGCCGAAGACCGTGGTTCGCATGGGCTACGGCCGTGAGCTTTGACGTTGGTGTGTTTGGATCGCTGTTCGGGCACACCGTCACGCAGAACCTTCCGGTATTGGTGGACCAGAACCTCGCGGCTCACAATGTCGCTGCCGGGAGCTGATGACGACAAATCGCAGTGTTCAACCTGGCAGCGGGGCCGCCTGCATACCAGTTTCCAGACATCCCGTCAATGGCAATTCTCCTCTTGCGGGCCCGAGAGGAGACGTCAATCCGAAGATACGGCCGACCCGGATGGTGATCCCCACTCTGGACGCGTGGAATGTGAGCATACAGCACCAGATATCGGAGAGCATGTCCGTGGAGGCCACCTACATTGGCAACAAAGGGACCCACGTTTTCGCGGGAATGGATCCGCCTACAACCCGAACCAACTCAGTATCGTGGGTTCAACGGCCCGATCTCCCGCAGGAAGAACGCCGGCCCTTTCACAATCGCTTCAGCTATCCCGGGTATACAGACCCGAACGACCGGAATCCCCCGATGTGCTGTGCTCTCACGACCTCGGTTTCCTGGGCAACGACGCCAGCAGCAATTACAACGCGCTGCAGGTAAAAATAGATAAGCGGTTCTCAAACGGCCTGCAATTCCTTACCCACTACACGTTGGCCAGGTCCATGAACTATACCGACAACTATTACGCCGTCGATCCACCATCGCTTATGGACCAGACGATCTCACCCGCACCCATGTCTGGGTCATGAACCTGGTTTATGACTTGCCCTTCGGCAAAGGCAAAATTTCGCAGCGAATGCCAAACGCGCCCTGGATCTTGCTCATTGGCGGCTGGCAGATCAGCGGCACAACCAACGTGAGCACCGGTCTGCCGTGGACCGCGAGATTCACCAACTGCTACAACGAGCAGGACGTCGGTGTCTGCATGCCGAATAAAGGATCGGGCTCTTTCCATGCGGGCACTGGAAGCTCCAGACCCGATGATGCGCACTACGTGCAGTTCTTCACTCCTGTGCCCGACATCACTGACCCGCTCAGTCCTGCGGGCCCTTCGCCGATCCCGGAGCCGGCAACCTCGGCAACATCGGCCGCAACTCGTTCCGTGGGCCTGGCCTGTTCACGGCGGACATGTCGCTGCACAAAAGCTTCCATTTGAGCGAACGCGTCGAGGCCGAGTTTTCCATGGACGCGTACAACGTCTTCAACCATCCTGTGCTGGCGTTCGATATCAACGAAAACGGTGGAACGGCATTGACGGTCATCCGGAACAGACGGCAGAATCACAGGCATCGAGTCGGACGTCGGCATGCGCCAGCTGCAGTTCGGATTTCGGCTGAGCTTCTAAGCTGATCGAACCAAAATCACTAGGGGAGCCTGCGGGCTCCCCGTTTTTTATGTTTTAATTTCGAAACAGACTTTTCAGGACTCCTGATGTCCCGTCATCTCCTGCTTCCCATCGCGCTGCTTCTCGCCTCCACATTCGCTCTGAACGGCCAGCAATCCCCACCCAGCCTTGCCGGGACGCCGTCGGATGTCACCGCTCAAGAACCCGCCGCAGCAGCCCCTGGAGACTCCGCCACTCCGGACTTCGCCCAGGCCCGGCGCCTGCTGCAGCAAGGCCAGTACGACGCAGCCATAACCCAGCTCAACGCGTTGACTGTCCGCAACCCTTCTCTAAAAGGTCTCTCTCACGAACTGGGCGCCGCCTACTACAAGAAGGGAGACTACATCCAGGCGATTGATTCGTTGAAGAAGGCGGCCGCAGAAGATCCCCACGACACGGAGGCCATCCAGCTCCTCGGCCTGTCCTACTACCTCTCCGGACGCCCCGCCGACGCCATCCCCTACCTCGAGAAAGTCCAGACCTGGTATCCCCGCGCCAACGTGGACGCCTCCTACATCCTCGGCCTCTGCTACCTCCAGAGCCACGATTACCCGAACGCCCGCAAGGCCTTCGCCACCATGTTCGACGTCGGCCCCGACTCCGCCGCCAGCTACCTGTTCACCGCCCGCATGCTGCTGCGCCAGGAGTTCGATCCCATCGCCGAGGAGTACGCCCAGAAAGCTAGTCGCCCTCGATCCCAGGCTGCCTCTGGCGCACTTCCTGCTGGGAGAGCTCTATCTCTACAAGTCCCGCATTCCCGACGCGATCACCCAGTTCAAGGCGGAGCTGGCGATCAATCCCGGCCATGCCCCGACCTACTACAAGCTGGCCGACGCCTATTCGCGGGTGCAGAAGTATGAGGACGCTGAACGGCTGTTACAGCGCTCGATCTGGCTGGACGCCACTTCAACCGGCCCTTATATTCTGATGGGAAAAGTTCTGGAGAAAAAAGGTGAGAGTGAGTTGGCGGTACGGGCCCTGCAGCACGCGATTGCCATGGACCCAAACAATTCGATCCCCCATCACCTGCTGGGACAGGCTTATCGTGATCTGGGACGCACCGCCGACGCGGAAAGGGAACTGAAAGAAGGCGAGCGCCTGCAACATAACGAAAACGCCACGCCCTGAACGCCGTATCGTCCGAAGGCTGGAGCTTCTGGGGCGCTCCGGAGCCTTTAGGGAGCGCCAGCGCTTCATGAGCAGGCTAGAGCTTTTGTGGAGCACTAGGGTTCATGGGTTTGCCAGAGCCTTGGAGCGCCATCGCTCATGTGGAGTCAGGGCTTTGGGGTGGAGCAGCGCTTCAGCGCTGCATAAATGCTTCAATGATAGCGACCGGCTTTAGCCGCTGAGGTCTCGTTGAAATTACTTCGGACCACCGCCGGCCCCCAGCCTCTCCACATCCCCCCGAGGCAACTCGTTCAGGAATTCCAGAAACACCCCATTCGTCCACCCAAACCCCACCACATTAATGTTGTACCCCGCCGTCACATGCGACTCCGAAGACCGCGTAAGCGAGTTGTATTTTTCACGGATTGTTCCGTCCCGCTGAAAATTCTCCAGCACCGTAGAAACGAACTTCTCTGAGATCCGGTCCGCGTCATCCTTCAACCCATACCGCCGCAGCCCTTCGACCGCCACATACTGCGTAGGAGCCCACTCATACGGCAGGTCCCACTGCCCCCCGCTCTCGGTCGTGCTCATCGCCAACCCGCCCGGATGCTCAAAGTCGCCCAAATGCCCAGCCAGCGCTTTCGCCTGCGCCGGCGTAGCCACTCCCGCCCACAGCGGATAGAACGTCGTAATGTACTTGTAGTCCGACTGCTTACCCGTCTTGAAGTCGTAGTCGAAAAACATCCCCGCCTTCGCGTTCCAAAGATATTTCTGGATGTTCTGCTTGCGCTCCTCCGCCAGCTTCGCCCACTTGGAGGCATCCTCCTTGTGGCCCAGAATCGTCGCCATCTCCTCCAGATCCTTGGCGTACTTGTAGAGCAGGCTGTTCAGCCCGATGGGAGCGTAGTCGTGCGTATGTGCGCTGAACGGCCCGAAGCGAAACGACACGTCAAACCCCGACTCCCGCATGCTGCGGTCGCCTTTGTAATAATCCCGGCTGAGCGAAAGCCGCTTGATGGCATCGCACTTGTCGCTCTGCCCCATGGTCAGCGCGTTCTCGCAAATCTGCAGTGTGAAAGTAAAGCCCGTCGCATCCGGATTCGCCTTGTCCTTGCTCAACGTGATCAGGTCTTCATCCGCCTGCTCCGGATGCTCCAGAAAATACTGCGCCACGCTGCGGTAAAATCCGGTCTCGTCCTGTAACCCCTCCTGCGCCGGACCTTCGCCGAAATCGTAATAACGCGCCAACCCCGTGTCCCCGGCCAGATGCGGCTCATGGTCCCACAGGTGATAGTCGCGCTGCGCGTGCTGGTAAGCCTCAGCCAGCCAGTCCTTGTCGTCGTGCCCCGCGGCTTTGTCCGCCTGGTACACCCCTAAAATCATCGAACTCAGAAACGGAGGCTGCGACCGCGTCAGCATATATGTCCGGTTCGCGTTCAACAGCGCCCCGTAGTGGTCAATCTCATAGAAAAAGTTATCCACGATGCCCCGCGCCAGCTCCACCCGCCCCGCCCGCAGCAGCCCGACGATAATGAAGTAACTGTCCCACCCGTACATTTCGTTGAAGCGCCCGCCCGGCACCACATAAGGCTTGGGCAGAAACAACAATCCCGGAGGCTGTATCTCCCGCGGATCCACCTGCCCCAACCGCTCGATCACCATGGGAAGATGTTTCACCTGCACGTTGCATTGCTGCTCCAGCAGCTTGACCTGCGGCAGAATCGGCACCTCCGACGGCAAATACAAGATCGCGGGCGCAGCTACTTTCGGATCGGCAATGCTGTCGCACTTGGTCATGGAACGCGTCAGCGTGTCCCATCCGTTGTGGATGTAGTCGAGAATCGGCGTCAGTCGCGGATTGTCAGCCGCCGTCGCCGGCGCTGCGGACTGCGCCGGCATGCTTCCGCAAAACACCAGCAGCACTGCCAGGCGCATCAGGGCGCCCGAATACCGTCGCTTCAGCATCATGAATTATGTCCTCGCAGGAATCTCAGCAGCCATAGGGCCCCGGCCCGCAGCGCTTCCACCCGGAACGTTGCGACAGGCGGCACTACTGCGGCAGCAACCGGTCGATCTTCGCCGCCACGATGAAGTCGTTGTGGCTGAGCCCGTCAATCTTGTGGGTCCACAGCGTAACTTCGGCCTTGCCCCATGAAAGCAGGATGTCGGGATGGTGCCCCTGCTGCTCGGCAATCGCCCCCACCTGGTTCACAAAATCGAGCGCCTGCTGAAAATCCGGAAACTTGAACTCGCGCGTGATGTGGTGATCGTTGATCACTTTCCACTGGGGAGTGCTCTGCGACATCTGTTGCAGTTCGGCGCCCTTCAGTGAGGGGATACCCCCTTTGCAGGGAACACAGTTCTCATTGGCAAGATCAGTCATGGAACTCCTCATAGTCGGCCGGGCCTGTCGTCATGTGGGCAATAAGCCACCAGGTCGAAATCCAACCAGGATAGTGTTACATATATGGTCTGATTCTGGAGGCCTATGGACTACCTTCTGAAGACCGAGCCCTCGACATACTCCTTCGCCGACCTGCAGCGCGACAAGAACACGATATGGGACGGCGTGTCCAATCCAGTCGCCCTCAGGAACCTGCGCGCCATGAAATCCGGCGACCGCCTCGTCATCTACCACACCGGAGACGAAAAAAGCGCAGTCGGCACCGCCACCGTTGTTTCCGTCGCCGCCGCCGATCCTAAAAATCCGCAAGTCCGGATCAAGGCCGGAGTCCCCGTCCCGAAACCAGTAACCCTCGCCGAAGTGAAGGCCAACAAGCTGTTCGCAGATTCTCCCCTGGTGCGCCAGGCCCGGCTCAGCGTAGTTCCGCTGTCGTCGGCTCAATACAAATTCCTGACCGGCGAGTGACGGCGTCAAAAGGAATTTCACTTGCGGAACTCTCAGCCCTGCCGCCCGGCCAACTGCCTGGCAGGCTCCGCCGATAGCACGATGCGCGGATGAAACAACGTCCCCGCCACCCGCGTCGCAATCGCGATCAGTTCCTTCTGCCCCTGAAAAACTTTCACCTGGCGCGCTCGTGAAAGCTCCGGCAGGTTCACCGGACGCCCGCTCCGAATACGCACCACCATTTCCTCAGTGGCCGCCACCGAAGGAAGCTCAGGCAGCAGTCTTCGCGGATGCACGCAAAGTTCCTCCAGCCCCGCCAGCCGTGCCGCATCGCCCAGTTCCTCGAGCGTGTGTGCATCTTCCAGGCTGAACTCGCCCACTGCCGTCCGCCGCAGCGATTCCAGGTGGCCGCCGCATCCCATCTGCGCCCCCATATCGTGCGCCACCGATCGCATGTATGTGCCGGAGGCTACCCGCGCCCGGAAGTTGCACGTAGTCGCCGTCCAGGCCAAGAATTTCGAACTCCTTGATCTCCACCTGCACCGGCTTCAGCGCCACCTCTTTATGCTTGCGCGCCAGCTTATACGCCGGAACTCCCCCGATCTTTTTCGCTGAAAACGGCGGCGGTGTTTGCTCGATCACTCCCTGAAAGCGCTTCGCCAGCTCTCGAACGCTCTCCAGTGTCGCCTCGACCGGAGCCGGTGCGCTGGTCGCCTCGCCCTCGGCGTCGTAAGTGTCGGTCGAGAAACCGAACCGTATGCAGCCTTCGTAAGTCTTCTCCGCGGAGTTGTAAAACTGCGCCAGCCGGGTAAAGCTGCCCAGCACCATCGGCAGAATACCCGTCGCCATGGGATCGAGCGTCCCCAGATGCCCGACCGCCCGCTGCTGCGTGATGCGCCGCACCCGGTTCACCACGTCATGCGAGGTCAGGCCCGCCGGCTTGTCAACGATCAGAACTGCATTCATCGGAATTTGTGATCCAAAATTGCGGAATTTGGTAGTTTAAGAGGGTCTGCTCGGGGCGTACTGGGGCCAGAATTCGACATTCGAGCCGCGCCCTCAAGTAAGTTACCAAATTTTCCGATTCCCCATTTGCCAATTCACCCATGATCCCCATCCGCGACGACCAGCCGGTGTTCAGCAAGCCCTACGTGAACTACTTTCTGATCGCGCTGAACATTCTGATTTTCGTCTTCGAATATCTGCTCGGCAAGCAGAGCCAGGGCCAGTTGAATGCGCTGATCTACACTTTCGGCGTGGTTCCGCGGAACGTAGTCGGAGCGCTGGGCGGATCGGCCCATTTCAACCCGCTGGCAGGATTCATCCCCATCCTGACCTCCATGTTTCTGCACGCCGGCTGGCTGCACGTGATCGGCAACATGTGGTTTCTCTGGATCTTCGGCGACAACATCGAAGACTACCTCGGGCACTTTCCCTATCTTGTCTTCTACCTGCTCTGCGGCTTCGCCGCCTCCTGTGCCCACATCCTGCTGAATCTCGGCTCGCGCGTGCCCAGCGTCGGCGCCAGCGGCGCAATCGCCGGAGTCATGGGCGCATACTTCCTGCTCTATCCCAAAGCCCGTGTGCTCACCCTGGTCCCCCTGATCGTCTTCTTCACTTTCTGGTGGCTTCCCGCCTGGGTCATGCTGGGATACTGGTTTCTGATCCAGTTTTTCAGCGGTGCATCCACCGCCATCGCCTACTCCAACCAGAGCAACGGAGGCATCGCCTTCTGGGCCCACGTAGGCGGCTTCGTCGCCGGCCTGGTCCTGATCAAGGTCTTTCCCGAGCGAGCCCAGCGCCGCCGCTACAGCACCTGGTAAATCAAACCAGCTAACCTACCAGCAATCCCAGACTAGAAACCCGCAGACACCCGAAGCCAAAACCGCCAGGCATTCGCAGTCTCTTCCGCCCTTCTTCGCGATCTCTGCGGCCTTTCTTCGCGACCTTCGCGGTAATGCTCCCCCAAAACCCGCAAGGCCCCCAAAGCAGTTGAAGCAATCTCCGGCGGGCCATATAATAGAACGAACGTTCGAACGTATGGCATCCCCGCTAACCAATCCCGTCACCACCACGGACCCAGGCTCCACCCGCTTCGACCGCCAACTCTCCCGCATCCTGGAGCACGCGGCCCAGGTCTTCTGTGAACGGGGCTACGAAGGCGCATCCATGCGCGACCTCTCGCGAGCCAGCGGCATGTCCCTCGCCGGCCTCTACCATTATTTCGATTCGAAAGAAAAGCTGCTCTACCTGCTCCAGAAGCACACCTTCACCAGTGTCATGGAGCGCCTCCATGACCGGGTCGAGAGGGAAGCAGATCCTGAGCAGGGCATTCGCGCCTTCATCTTCAACCATCTCGATTATTTCCTCGCGCACCAGGACGCTATGAAGGTCCTGGCCCACGACGCCGAAGTTTTGAAAGACGGCTACGGACGCGAGATCGCCGCCCTCAAGCGCGACTACTACCGCCGCTGCCTCGATTTGCTGCAAGCTTTTAAACAGGCCCGGGGACTAGAATTCAACAGTAGAACCGCGGTGCTCAGCCTGTTCGGCATGATGAACTGGATCTATACCTGGTACAACCCGCGCTCCGATGGGGACGCAAGCGCGCTCGCGACCCAGATGGGAGACATTTTTCTAAGCGGCATCGCTGCACGCCGCGCCAAGGCCACGCTGAAAAAGCATCCAAGAATTGCAGCCCAAAAACAAAAAAGGCATTTGAGCATCAGATTCTGACTCGATCGCGCGCTCGACTCAGAATTGCTGCTCTTGCATTAGCGATGATTTCAAACAAGGAGTTCTGAGCATGGCAACTACACTGCAACCCACAGCCGAAACCACCAAACAGTTGGTGAATTACCGCGTCGACCGCGGCATAGCCGTGATCGAAATGAACGATCCCCCGGCCAATACTTATACCTATGAAATGAACCGCCAGCTCGACGAAGCCATTCTCAAGGCCAGAATGGACAACGACGCCTACGTCATCCTGCTGACCGGCGCAGGCGAAAAGTTCTTCTCCGCCGGAGCCAACATCAAGATGCTCTCCAGCGTGGACCCGACCTTCAAGTATTACTTCTGCCTGCACGCCAACGAGATGCTGCTGCGCCTCGAACACACTCCCAAGCTGGTGATCGCCGCCATCAACGGCCACTGCGTCGGCGGAGGCCTCGAGATCGCCATGGCCGCCGACATCCGCATCGCCCGCCAGGACGCCGGCAAGATCGGCTTGCCCGAAGTAAACCTCGGCGTGCTCCCCGGCACCGGCGGAACCCAGCGCCTGTCGCGCCTGGTAGGCAAGAGCAAAGCCATCGAACTGATGGTCACCGGCAACACCTTCTCGTTCGAAGAAGCCAAAGAATTCGGCATCATCAACGACATTTTCGACCGCGACAACTTCATGGAAAACATCATGGAGTACGCCCGCCAGTTCTGCCCGCCCAACAAAGCCGCCAAAGCCGTCGGCCGAATCAAGCGAGCAGTCCAGACCGGCTGGGAAATTCCCATGGAGTCAGCGCTGGCCGTCGAACGCGAGAACCAGCAACTCCTCTTCCAAAGCGAAGACGCCAAAGAAGGCCTGGCCGCCTACGTAGAGAAGCGCCCAGCAGAATTCAAAGCGAAATGAAAAACAAAACCACAGAGGAAACAGACGTTCACAGAGATATTAGATCCAGCTTTCCTCTGTGTTCCTCTGTGCCCTCTGTGGTGAAAAGGTTTTGTTATGCCCGGTAAAGTAGCAAAAATCGGAACCTTCAGCGAGTGGGTCGGCATGTTCAACGACTGGCGCAAGGAAATCGGCGTCCAGCGCGAAGAAATCGAAAGCTTCCACTTCGATACCCTCTACGGCGCGATCGAGACCGAAGAAATTCAGTTCGGCCACTACAAAGGCCGCCGCAAGTGGGAGAACCTGCGCCAGATTCCCACCCAGCAGATGCGCGACGCGCTCATGAACATGATCGTGTACCAGGGCGACACTGAATTCGCCAGCTGCGAGCAGCAGCGCCACCTGTTTGAAACCGCGCCCACCGACTGGGACCGCCGCGCTCTCAGCCGCGTCATGATCGAAGAAATGCGTCACGGCTGGCAGATGTGCGCCGTGCTCATGGACCACTTCGGCTACTCCGGCCGCGTCGAAGCTCAGAAGATGCTCGAGCGCCGCGCCTTCGAGAACAAGCGCCTGCTCGGCGCATTCAACGTCGACGTCGACAACTGGATGGATTTCTTCACCTACACCGACTTCGTCGACCGCGACGGCAAATTCCAGCTCCAGATGCTGAAGTACTCGGCCTTCGCCCCGCTCGGGCGCTCCATGTCCTACATGCTGCGCGAAGAGGCCTTCCACATGGGCACCGGCAACGACGGCCTGCGCCGCATCGTGCAGGCGGGTGTGATTCCCGGCTGGCTGATCCAGAAATATCTCAACAAGTGGATTTCAAGTTCCTATGATCTCTTCGGCACCGACCACTCCTCGTCCGCGCACTGGGCCTACGTGTGGGGCATCAAGGGACGCTACGACGAGCCCAAGAACGACAAAGCCGCCGACCTCGACGACCTCAACGACTACAACCGGCAACTCTACCGCGACGAAGTCGCCGGACTGATCGAGCGCCTCAACAGCTCCCTGAAACCAGGCCAGCCGAAACTCTATGCGCCCGACATACACTTCAACCGCTTCATTGGCCGCTGGGCCAACCAGAAATTCCACGCCCAGACCGGCGAGCCGCTCGACGACCGCGCCTACGAAGAGCACATGAAAGAGTACATGCCGTCAGCCGAAGACAAGAAGCTGCTGCTCGACATCATTGACACCGAGAAGAAATGGATTGCCGAAAAAGAAGGCGCGCGCGACCCCTTCGAAACCATCGGCGAGCCGAGAAAATCAGCAATTAATCTGTAAGCGTGGCGCGGGCGCCCTCGCCCGCGTGGAAGTATACGCTGGGATGAAGAGGCCGCCACTGCCAACGCAGGGACAGGCGGCTCGCGTGTCTAACTGAGCGAAGCTCGGAGACGAACACAAATGGCGACGACCCTCCACTACGCGCAACCGATGGAAACAAATCCCTATACTCTTTCCGAACTCATGGTGGCCGCGGCCGCCCGCGAGATCCGCGACGGAGAGATTGTCTTCGTCGGCATGCGCCTGCCCCTGATCTCATTCGTCGTCGCGAAGAAAACCCACGCCCCCAACGCCGTCGGCCTGTTCGAAAACGGAGTCATCCGCACCACGCCCGCGAAAGAATTGATCTACACCATGGCCGACCCGCCGAATATTCTGGGCGCAACCCAGTGCCTCGACATGCTGGGCGTGATGAGCCTGCTGCAATCCGGACGCGTGCATCTCGGCTTCCTCGGCGCAGCCGAAGTGGACCGCTTCGGAAATCTGAACTCCACCCAGGTACAAGGCCCGCATGGCATCACGCGCCTGCCGGGCTCCGGTGGCGCGTGCGACATCGCCTCGCTGGCGCATCGTTTCGTGGTGTTGCTCGATCACAGCCAGCGCCGCCTTCCCGAGCGCGTTTCATTTCTTACCAGCCCAGGCAACGGCGACGGCCCAGGCTGGCGCAAGCGCGTCGGCCTGCCCCGCGGAGGCCCGTCGGCTGCCATCACCACCAAAGCTGTGCTGCGCTTCGGCGAGGATGGCGAGGCCTATCTCGCCGCCGTGCATCCCGGAGTTGAAGTGGACGACGTGCTTGCCAACACAGGCTGGAAGCTGCGTGTCGCCGAAAAAGTTGGCCAGACCCAGGAGCCCAGCGCAGAGGAGTTGAAGGCCATCCGCGACTACGACAAAGATGGCTTCTGGACGAAGTAGACGAAGTAGTTGATGCCGGGGAAGTTAAGTTGATGCAGCATGTGGCGCGGCACTCGTGCTCGCGCAAAATCGGGAGCAGGAATGACAACATCCGCTGTCTCACCTCAGACAAACTCGTGGTTGAGAACCATCCGGCTGTCGCCCGAGTTGCGCTTCATAACCCGCCACTCAACATCATGATATCCCCATGATGGAAGAGCTGGCACACGCGCTTGCAGGAAATCGAATCTCGCCCCGACATCTCAACCATCGTCATTAGCGGAGCGGCGTGAGCACTTTCTCCGCCGGAGTCGACGTCGCCGCCCACACTCCTGACAAAGTCGAAGCCATGCTGGCGAAATTCCATACTGTCATTCGCGCCTTGGTCAGCTCGAAGAAAGTGACCATCGCTGCGGTTCAGGGACACTGCCTCGGCGGAGGCGCTGAACTCGCCATGGTCTGCGACCTGGTCTATACCTCCGAAACCGCTCAATGGGGATTCCCCGAGATCAAACTGGCCTGCTATCCTCCCGTGGCTTGACCGCCCTGGCGGCGCTGGTCGGGCAGAAGCGCGCGGCCGACCTCATTCTGACGGGACGCAGCATCAACGGCAGGGAAGCGGCAGATATCGGCCTCGCCACTCGAGCCGTGCCTGAGGGTGGCCTAGAGCAGACGGTTGAAAACGGCGTGGTGCAGCTGTCGCAACTCAGTCCTGTAGCGCTCGCCGTGACCAAGAAGGCCATCTACGCCTGGGACGCCATGCACTTCGATAAAGGCCTGTCACGGGCCGAGAAAATTTATCTTGAGGAATTGATGAAGACGGAAGACGCGAGAGAAGGGATTGAATCGTTCATGGAAAAGCGCAGTCCTCAGTGGAGTGGCAGGTAATGTCTAAGCTCCTCTCCCTCGCGCGACGCCATCGCCGAGTTCGTCCCCGACGGCAGCTCGGTTGCGCTCTGCCTGCAACTGGAGCAGATGATTCCGTTTGCCGCGGCGCATGAAATCATCCGCCAGAAGAAGCGCGGGCTTACACTCATCGGCCCTATTTCCGACATCTGTTTCGACCAGCTGATCGGCGGGGGATGTGTGGATCGCGTCATCGCCGCCTGGGTCGGCAACGCCATGATGGGCTCCGCCTACAACTTCCGCCGCGGCTTTGAGCAGGAGGCATTGAAAGTCGTCAACATGACCAACTTCTCCATGGCTCTGGCCTTGCAGGCTGGAGCCATGGGCGTACCATTCCTTCCCACGCGCACCGCTCTGGGCAGCGATGTGGCAAAGAATAATGAATTCTTTGCGGAAGTACAGTCGCCATTTGTCAGCGGAAGGTGACAACGCCGGCGAAAGCAAGCGTGAAACGCTGCACGCAGTGAAAGCTCTGCGTCCTGATGTCGCGATCGTTCATGCGCCCCGCGCCGACCGCGATGGCAACACCCACAGCTGGGGCAGCTTCGGCATCATGATCGAAGCCACCCGCGCGGCTCGGCACGTCATTGTAGTTGCCGAGGAAATTGTCGAGCCCGAGGTGATCGCCAGTGATCCCAACCGCACGGTCATCCCCGGATTTCTGGTCAGCGCGGTGGTTGAGTGCCCGCATGGCGCCCATCCTTCACCGGTGCAGGGATACTACAAGCGCGACGACGCTTTCTTCCGCCAGTATCACGAGCAGACAAAAACCAAGCCTGACACCGAGGCCTGGCTTCAGCGATGGGTACACAGCCTCCCCGATCATCGCGCCTACCTGAACCAGCTCGGCGCCTGCCGGGTAGAGGCGCTTGCGGTTCAGCGCCATGCTTACGCCGCGCAGACCGACTTCGGGTATTAGGGTGAGAAGTAGCCGTCGGGCTGCCGTTTACGCGAGCTTTCGCTCGCTTGAGCAGGTGAGGGCACCTGCCTCTACGTGAGTATGTTTTGAGCGCCCAACCCGGTCAGCGCCTGGCGGTTTGAGTTTCGGGGACTTCCAGGGGGACGTCTACCGTTCCTACGCGCTGGTTGCCGCGATCGATTACTCCCAGGCGCAATAAGTATTTTCCGGGCTTCAGTTCGAGTTCCTGGTGCAGGGGGAAGCCGGTTTGCAGGGCTTGCTGGTAGGCTTCCGGGCGCAGGTTCATTTCCACTTCATTGCCTACGTGGCCGGCGCTTTTCAGATTCTTATCCCAGGCTACGGTCATGAAGTCCACCAGAGCCTGCTTGCGATGTTCGGCGGTGTCAGTGAAGTGAATGTCGTGGATGTCGAGAGCGTAGTCGATTCTGACCATTTTGTGCTCGGCATCCGGTGGCAACACCTGCACTCGCAGCAGCAGCATGGTTGTCTGCGGAGTCTCGGGACTCATGGCTGATACCAGCGCGTGGCTTGCCTCGTCACCCTGATACTGCTTCTCAGGCATGGCGTAATAGCCCTCGCGATAGGTCAGCTTGAGTTTGGGGGTGGTGGCTTTGATCTCAATCTTGCGGTACTTGCCGTCCCAGTCGTGATTGCTGGGGGTGTAGGCAAGAGTGTAGTAGTTGGTGCCCTCCCGCACGCTGCGCTGGAAAGCACCCGCCAGGTCGTTGGTGCCGTAGAAGGCGCGCCCACCAGTCACTCGGGCAATGTCGCCCATGGCCTCGTGCTCGTCCCACATGGTTTCGGTTTGGCGGTTCATGGCCGTGGCGGTGGTGCTCTGCAAAGCCCCCGTCGCCATATCCTGGTCGCTGATATCCATCCCGGTGGTGGAGAGGCCACGCAGGCTGATGGGATACACCGCAACCTGGGATCCAGCAAGCAGCGCGGCGGTGGCGCGAATGGGAGAAATATAGTGGTCGAGGTTGTGGCTGCCGCGATCGGTAAGAAACCGCGGTTCCATGCGAAAAGGGAAGTCGCCGGAGAGCCACAGCAAATTCTTGCGTCCGCTATAGCCGGAGACTGCCTGCGACATAATGGCGAGAGCGCGCAAAGTCAAACCGATGCGCTGGTCGCGTTGCCCAAATTCCTGCATGGAGCTGGCGTCACCGATCGCCTGGGCCAGTGGGACCGCCATATCATGGCCGGCTGGCGCTCCGAATGCCGCCACGTCGGCCGAGAGAATGTCGCTCTCCTGGCGTTCCGCTTCGCTGGTCACCAGCAATGATTTGGAAGCCATCAGAGACTTGGCCGCTGCGGTCAGGAGATCAGACTTGCCGGTGAATCCCTGCACCATGTGGAGCCGCGTCCCCAGGATAAACAAAGCCAACTGCTGCCCGGGCGGCAAAGCCGCGAGAAACTTCAACATCTGCTTTTTGGCATAGTCCTGGTCGAGGAACGAGGTGTTGAGCAGATCGAATAGCAGAATTGTGACTGCGCCGCCCGGCTCCTGCTGGGTGAAGTTGGTGTACTGATTCGGCGGGAGGGCCAAAGCAGGCGTCGCCCGGCCGTTAGCGACGATCTCATAGCGATGCGCGCTGAAGCCGGAGAGGCGTTGCGGCTTGCCGTCTTCCAGCACGGTGAAATCGTCCCCTTTCAAGCCGGTAACGAACTGGCCCTTGTTGTCGAGAGCAACGACATCAACCAGAACCACACGCGTGGTAGCGCGGAACGTTGGGATGGAATCGGTCTGCGGGTTCTGCACCGAGGCCGCGGTGCCGGCATTCTGCGCCCAGGCGGAGGCTGCGAACAGCAGTAATGCGCAGGCCGCAAGCAACTTGACCAGTGGGCGGGTTGAATTCGACAGAAAGGCTCCTGGTGCGGACGGGGGCTGCTGGCCCGATGCACGGGTATTCTGTTGCATTCAGCGTCGGTAAGCAAGAGTCAAAATCAGCGCGGAGTTTCAGCGGGAGAACAGGTGGCCCATTTTTTCCTGCTTGGTCTTCAAGTAGTCTTCGGCGTAACTGCTGGGAACGACTTCGCAGGGAACCCGCTCGATGACCTTGATTCCGGCCCGCTCCAGCGCTGCGACCTTGTCGGGATTGTTCGACAGCAGGCGCACTTGCTTAATCCCCAGAGACTTCAGCACTTCGGCAGGAAGTTCAAATTCGCGATGGTCGGCCTTGAAGCCGAGGCGTTCGTTGGCTTCCACGGTATCGAGGCCGGAGTCCTGTAATTCGTAGGCCTTGAGTTTCGCCATCAACCCGATGCCGCGGCCTTCCTGCTGTTCGTAGAGCAACACTCCCGCGCTTCGTTCCGCGATAAGAGCCATGGCCATTTCAAGCTGCTGCCGGCAATCGCAACGCAGGGAGCCGAACACGTCTCCGGTAAGGCATTGCGAGTGAATTCGCACCAGCGGTGCCACGGAAAGGACGTCGCCCATGACCAGCGCGACCGCAGTTTCGGGACGGCCGTCAGCACCAGCTTCGCCTTCAAAGCCCAGAATACGGAACTTGCCCCAGCGGGTGGGGAACTCCGCAGAAGCGACCTGTTTGGCGGTGTAGGAACTCACGAGTCAATTATACGGGGCGGAGCGGGGAGAGAAGGCACGGAAGGCAGTCTCCGGAACCCTGATTTTCTCAGCGTCCTTCGCGCTTTAAGCTTCTAGGTTTGCCGCTAGACTTAAACAGCTCGAACCGCGAAGTGCGCGAAGATTGCGCGAAGGTCGCCAAGAAAATCAGCACGCAGCAGATTTGGACAGCACGGACTCATTGCGTTGTAAGGCTTAGCGAGGCTCGGGATGAATACACGTTCCGAAGTTGGGAGAGAAGGCACGGAAGGCAGTCTCCGGAACCCTGATTTTCTCAGCGTCCTTCGCGCTCTTCTTCGCGACCTTCGCGGTTTAGGATTCTCGATTTGCCGCTACACTTAAAAAAGCTCGAACCGCAAGTGGGACTCTTTCCGCGTGCACAAGTTTGGCGAGGTTCGGCAACACTGCTAAAATTGGGTTCGACTCACGCTGTCGTGGGGCTATAGCTCAGCTGGGAGAGCGCATCGTTCGCAACGATGAGGTCGTCGGTTCGATCCCGACTAGCTCCACCAAAGTTCCTTCCGGTCACGAAAGCAATGGTTGCCGCCTTCGCTCTCCTGCGATGCGAGGCTTGGAGCCCAAGGCGCTCATTGCTGTACCGTCCATGGCTTTCTTGAGAGCGGCCTGGAAGCGTTCCATCTCCGGCCCGGTACCAACCGTAATGCGGGTGTAGGTCGGCATCAGCGGCCAGATGCGGCCGATGAAAATGTTTTGTTTGGCCATGGCGTCGATCACTTCTTTCGCCGGCCGCTTCACATCCAGCATGAAGCAATTCGACTGAGAAGGAATGTAGGAGTAGCCGTTGCGCCCCAACCAATCGAAAGTATTCTGGCGAACCTGAGCATTGATGCGCTTGCGTTCCGGCACCAGTTGCGGATCGTTCAGGCTGGCGATGGCGGCGGTGATTCCCGGGGTCGGCATGAAATTTCCGCCGAAATGGTCGAGCTTCTCGAGCAGGTCTGGGCGCGCAATCGCGACGCCGCAGCGCAGTCCTGCCATGCCGTAGATCTTGGAGAAAGTGCGCAGCACGACTACGTCTTTATCCGCCTTCACCAGGTCGATGGCAGTATCGGTGTCGGCGAAATGGATGTAGGCCTCGTCCACCATGACGATGGAATCCTTCGGCTTGTGCTCCAGCAGGTATTCGACATCCGAGTGGCTGGTCAGGGTGCCGGTCGGGTTATTGGGATTGCAGATATAGAAAAGCCCGGCGTCGGGGGCAGCCGCTAGCATGGCCTTTACGTCGTGAGCGTAAGTACCGGTCAGCGGCACTTTGACCACCCGGGCACCAGACATCTTCGACATGAACTGGCCGGCTTCGAAACCCGGGTCGGCAGTCACGTAGCTTTTCTCGGATGAGGTAAAAGCCAGCACACTGAATTGAAGCGGCTCCGTCGAGCCCGCATAGACCTGCACATAGCCGGGTTTCAATCCCTGTTGCTCAGAGAATATCTTCGCCAGGTCATCGGTCAGGTCGGTGCGATAACGGCCGCCCAGGGGAGTGATCGCGGCGACTGCTTCGCGGGCTTTCTCGGAGGGGCCCAGCGGGTTTTCGTTAGAGTCGATCCAGACCGCGTCCTTCCCGATGGCTGCAAGTTTTTCAGGGTTTCGGCGGGCTGCGTGCGCCAGCATCGGCTCTGTGAACAGCCGCAGTCCGGCTGTGGTGGCGGCTACGGTTGAAAGCTGCAAAAACGAACGCCGCGAAAAGGGAGAGAGACGGCGAGCCATAGTGCTGCTCCTTCAATCCGGAATGGCAGTGACGTCGACAAAGGCTGCGAAAGGCAGGAACCGATGGATTCTGACCCGAGACGCGCAGCGAGTCAAGGAAAGATGCTCGCAGGGATGCAACGCAAGTGCGGGAGATCTAAAGACGTCTCTATCAGCGACAGCTTTTGATTCTAGATGGGACTGGCATCCACCCGCTTGGCTTTGGTTACGTTGCTGGGAGAATCGGAAAATGTCTTGTCGGGGGAGAAGGCAGCCTTCTCATAGCCGTCATCTCTGCCTTTAACGCGGCGGATGGCATCATGCCAGCCATCGTCCCAGGCAATGCGGGCCTCGCCGTCTACTACATCCCAGGTGCCGTGATTCGAGCCGATAGTTTTGGTGGCGTCCCCATCGCGATTCAGCGTGATGAAAAAGGTGCCGCCTATGCCGTCGCCGACTCCCACCTTCCATCGGCCGAGAAAACGGCCGCGTCCCACTGCGGAGGCTGAGCCAGCGGCGAATTGTATGCGGGCGATGTCGGAAACCGGAATGCTCTGCTGATGTCCATCTTTGAAGATGATGAGCAGGCTGTCGCGCTCGTGGCCGGCGGTGCTGATCTGGGCCTGAGCCGAAAAGGCGAACAGCAGAACGACTGCGGAAATAGAAGTAATCGCGAGACGCATGGTTTCCTCCTGGGGACCCCAAACAATCCGTGCGCGTTTCTGTCCGGCATTTTACATTGCGCGGCCACGGCACTCCTATGCTGCCGGTGGTGAGTGCCGAAAACCCCGACCTCACAGTCCAACATACGTGCCAGACATGGGGAATGTTCCACGATGTTGTACAACTGCTTTGCCGCCTTCGCTCGTCTGAAAGACTTCACCTTTGCGCGTCAAGTCCTGTCAGGAGAATAAAATGGCCCCTGATCGAAGCTCGAAAGAGAAAGACAAGCACAAAGCCCGAGGCGGAAAGCAAGCCAAGGTTCGGTATGCCGTGGTGGGCCTGGGGCACATCGCCCAGGTCGCGGTCGTCCCCGGGTTTGCCAGCGCCAAGAAGTCGGAGCTGGCGGCGCTGGTGACTGGCGATCCCGAAAAGCAGAGAAAACTCGGACGCAAGTATGGCGTGAAGGAGATCTACTCCTACGACGATTTCGATGAGTGCCTCGAAAGCGGCATCGACGCCGTTTATATCGCGCTGCCCAACCACCTGCACCGCGAGTACACCATACGGGCGGCGGACGCTGGCGTCCATGTGCTCTGCGAGAAGCCAATGGCGGTGAATGAGCAGGAATGCCGGGAGATGATCGCGGCCGCCGAGCGCAACCGGGTGAAGCTCATGATCGCCTATCGGCTGCACTTCGAGAAAGCGAACTTGGAGGCGGTGCATCTGGCGCAGTCCGGAAAGCTGGGTGAGTTGCGGATTTTCAGCTCTGATTTCGCGCAGCAGGTGGTCAAAGACAACATTCGGGTGACCGAAAATACCGAGCACGGCGGCGGCCCGGTCTATGACATGGGCGTGTATTGCATCAATGCGGCACGCTACTTATTTCGCGACGAGCCGGAGGAGGTATTCGCCTCGTCAGCCAACGATGGTGAGGCGCGGTTCCGAAAGACCGATGAAATGACCAGCGTCATCATGCGGTACCCCCGGGAGCGGCTGGCGACATTTACCTGCAGCTTCGGCGCGGCCGATATCAGCCGCTACACGCTGATCGGCACCGAGGGTCTGCTGGCGCTCGATCCCGCTTATGAATACAAGTCTGACATCGAAATGCAACTGACCATCGACGGAAAGACGCGCACCCGCAAGTTCCCCAAGAGTGACCAGTTTGCCGCTGAAATCGAATACTTCTCGCAGTGCATTCTGGAGGATAAGGCGCCCGAGCCATCCGGTGAAGAAGGGCTGGCCGATGTCCGCATCGTGAACGCCATCCACGAATCCGCCTCGACAGGCAAGCCGGTGCAGTTGCCTGCGACGGAAAAGAAACGCCGCCCCCACCTGGGACAGCAGATTCATCGCCCGGCCCATGGCAAGCCGAAGACGGTAAAGACGCAGTCTCCGTCAGGCGAAGCGGCTTAGGCCGTCGTTCTGGAGTTAAGGCTTGCGCCCCGATAGCAGGGCGAGTTCGCGCCATTTCCAATGGCAATCCACGTCGACGAATCCGATTTCGAGCAGCCACTCTAATTGCACTCCAAGCTCGAGAAGCTTGTTCGATGGATCTTCGGTCTCCGGCGTTGATCCGATGGCGCGGAGGAATTCCCCGTGAAGCGCCGGCGTTGGGCGATGTCACATGCTCCAGGTTGCAGAACACTCCGCCCCCATTGAGCAGCGCAAATATCTCCCCGTAAAGCTGGCGCTTTCGCTGGTGCACCAGATGGTGGATCGCAAAGCTGGAAATCACCGCATCAAACTTACCGAGCACCGGAAGTGGGTTGTCGAGATTGTGGCTCACCAGGGTGACGGAAGGGTCGTTGGAGAAGCGGCGGCCGGCGGCTTCGAGCATCGCAGGGGAGAAATCAACCGCCACGGCTTCGGCCTTGGGGCGATCAAGCTTGGCTAGTGCAAGTAGCCTGCCGTCGCCGGTACCGAGCTCGAGAATGCGGCCCACCGAACGGGGAACAAACTCGAGCAGCGTCGATTCGCCTTCGGTGCGGTGCGGAATCGAATCAGCTCGGGTCAGGTAATCGAGCGCATGCTCGGTCGAACTCCAAAGATTTACGTTCATTCGGGAAAGTATAAACTCAACCTCCATGGCTACATCGCACCCATGCGCCGGGAAGACGGCGACTTTTCTTGCAGGCACTCTGCTCTTACTTTGGCTCGCCGCTCCGGCCTGGGGAAAGCCGTGGCAGAGCGACGGTGCCCGGAAGTCCGCAGATCAGCCGAGCTCCGCAGTACCCGCTGAGACCAGAATCACTCCCCAACAAGCCAAAGAACTTTTTCGCTCGGTAGATGAGATTCTGCAATTCGTCAGCAAAGACACCGGGCTGCCCATCAAGCACAAAGTGAAGCGCCGCCTCACCAGCCGCGACGAACTGGTGGCCTACATGAATAAGCACATGTCGGAAGACAAAGACGCCAAGCGGCTGGAGCGTTCCGAGGTCGTGCTGAAGAAGTTCGGGCTGGTGCCGCGAAATTTCGACCTGAAGACTTTCCTGGTCGCGCTGCTGAAAGAGCAGGTGGCGGGCTACTACGATGCCAAGACCAAGACGGTGAATCTGCTTGACTGGGGCGCACCTGATCGCCTGGAGCAGCGGCGCGGGCCAATGGTGGGTCATCAATCCCGATTACGCGATCCCCGCCTTCATCCTGAGCTACTTCCTGGCGCTGATCAGCATCCTGACCAGGGTGGCGCGTGCCGCCTTCGAGGATTTCCCAGGCCGGCGCTCGGCGATCCTGCTGCGGAAGATGCCTACCGCGAGCGCCTCGTGTCAGTCAGTGACCGAGGCCGCGTTGTTGGCCATGATCGGCGGCGCATTGATGTTCAACATCGGCTACTACGTATTCGTCAGTCCATACCGTGCGCCGACGCCGGATATCGTCCAGGAACTGGGTGGGGTCCTGTGGTTCCTGGCCGCGTTTGCGCTTGGGCTGGCCGTCTACCGCTCGGTCTCGCAGCTGCGCGCAGTGAGCGAGATGAGCCGCATCGCTCGCCACGTTGACATCTTCAAGCCGGCACCGACGAATGCATTCTCGCGCCTGACCGCCGTTGGGCCGATCGGGCTCTTTGGTTTCGTGGCCGTCTTCCGTAGTGTTCAACGACCAGGAGCCGGCCTACGTCATCCAGGAAGACGTTCATTCTTGCTCATCCCCCCCGCGGCATCGTTCGTGCTGCCGCTGCGCGTCATGCACGATCGACTGGCGCGCGAGAAATCAGCCCTCCAGGCCGGCGTCCAGGACCGGCTCAAGCGAGTCCTCGAACGACTCCACCAGGCCGTCGACAGTCACGATATGACGTAACGCCGATCAGCTCGACAAGACTCTCTCGGCAGTGCTTGCCGAGCGGGATGTGATTGCGCATCTGTCCACCTGGCCGTGGAGCGCGACGACCTTCCGTGGCTTTGCCTCTGCACTCCTGCTGCCGATCGCGATCTTCCTCATTACCCGGTTCATCGACCGGCTCTTCTAGCCTGCTATGGCCAGGTCAGGAACGCGTCGATGTCCACACGGTTCTTGGTCGACAACGGGTTGTGCGTACCGTCCGCCACAACCTTCAGCGTATGCGTGCCGGGTGTGAGCGCAGAGTCGGACGCCCAGACAACCATCTGTGCGGTCATCGTTGGCGCATAGAGGTCGATGTCGCCGACGAGCTGCCCGTCGATCCAGATCTTGGCCATCCCGCGCGCAGGACCAAGCGTGCTGACGAAACCGACACTCGTGCCGCTGAAGGTCAGAGTTGCCGTTCGCCCCGCCGCGCCCGCGTAACGCACGTAGCCGCCCGAAGCGGCGTTCAGGTTGACTCGTCGCCACCTGCCGCTGTAGGCCATCGCGGACCCGTTCTCCTGCACCAGGTGCAGCTTTGATGCCGCGCTGGTTGCCCAGGCAGAGACGTTGTTCAGGCCATCGGTGGCTCGTACTCGGAAGCGGTACGTGGCGCCCGGCTTGATGGCAACTACCGCGCTCGTTGCGGTCGGAGAAGTCAGGCCGACTGAGACCCACGAGCCGCTGCCCTTCTTGACCTGTAGCTCGTAGCCGGCGACGCTCGTGTCGTCGATCGCTGCGGGCCATGAGACCGTGACGCCGGCCAGCGTACCGAGCTGTTGCCCGGCGAGGACCGCCGCACCAGGCGGGCCGACCGTCGGTGGCGTGCTGTCGATGGGCTGATCGGTCGGGGTGACGGCGTTCGACGCAGCCGACGCCGGCCCGCCGCCAACAAGGTTGCTGGCGCTCACCGTGAATGTGTATTGAGTTCCGTTGGTCAGGCCGTTGACGACGCACGTGGTCGTCCCGCTGGTCTGACAGGACTGGCTGTCGGGCGTCGACAGGACGCTGTAGCCGTTGATCGCGCTGCCGCCGTTCGAGGCAGGTGCGCTCCAGCTGACGGTCGCGCTGGCGTTACCCGGCGTGGCACTGACGTTGGTCGGCGCGCCGGGCGCAGTCGGCGTCACGCTGGCGGACGTCGTCCAGCCGATGTCGCGGAAGATGGCCAGCGTGGCCGGGCCCGGATCGTGGATCACCTCGCCGTTGCTGAGGAACGGGGTCATCAGGGCGTTCGCGGTGCCGGTCGGGAAAGCGCTCTCGTCGAGGTGCGAGTTGCTCGAGCCACCACTCCAGGTCGATGGCGCGTAGAGCTTGGCGCGGTGGCCAAGAACGGCCTCGACGTTGCTGCCGGCCAGGTAGACCGAGCCATCGGTCAGTTGCGTCGTAAGCGCGCTCGAAGGGTTGGCGAAGCCGGTCATCAGCGATCCACCAGTGGCTGCGCTCCACTCGTTGTCGTCGAATGGCAAAGCGCGATCCTGGGCTGCCCATTCCGAATTTGCCCTGTCCGCCGCTGATCTGGAAGGTGCTCAGGAAGCCGAGGCCGTGCCCGAGCTCGTGCAAGACGACGGTGGTGAAGTCGTACTTGCTGCCGGCCTGGCCGTCGGTGCCCAGGTACCAGCTCGGGAAGGCGCTGTTGAAGTTGGCCTGTATTTCCGCGCCGCTGTTCTTATCGCAGGCGCAGATTGCTTCGGCCAGCGCGGCCGGGTAGTAGCGGTTGTCATCGCCCAGGAGATAGTAGGTCGGACCGGCCTGGCCGAGGATCCCGCTGGTGGCGCCGAGCGAGGTCCAGCTCGCGTCGACATGGATGACCTGGCTCGAGACGACGGCCGACTCCCAGACATCGACCGCGGCCTGGAAGGCGGCCTTCGCTTGGGCCGAGAAGCCGTGGTAAGTGACCTCGATATCGGCCGTGGCCACCGCCGACGGCCCGAGGGCCGTGGTCAGACTCGTTAGCCCGATGGACGGAGCGAGAATCGGCCGCAGGCGGTGGGTGGTGTAGGTGGCGCGGACCGGGATCTGCGCGCCGGGCACGACCGACGGCAGGCTGTTCGCCGTGCGAGCGTCGATCGCCGGCGCAAACGCCAAGCGACGAGCAGAAGCACGGCAAACGAAAAAGCGGAACGACGCAATGAAATCCCCGCGGTCGGCATGTGGCTGCATGATCTTCGGCGACCGCGCCACGGAAGAGTAGCCGTACTGTCGGCGAGCAGCGATGAGACCGATGGCCACCGAGCGACTAGACTCGCCGGCCAGATGAAGGCTGCACAGCGCGATACTTACGGGCCGCCCGAGGTCGTCGAGGTGCGCGAGATCGATACTCCCGTGCCGACGGCCGACCAGGTGCTGGTCAAGGTCGAGGCTGCATCGGTCAACCGGGCTGATCTGGACAATCTCTATCCGCGTTGGAAGTTCATGCGCCTGGCGCTCGGCGTGCGCCGGCCGCGCGTGCGCCGGCTGGGCATCGACGTCGCCGGCGTGGTCGAGGCCGTCGGTCCCAATGTCACCGCCTTCAAGCCCGGCGACAAGGTCTTCGGCGACCTCTTCAACTTCGGTTGCGGCGCCTATGCCGAGTACGTCTGCGTGCCCCAGAAGGCTTTGGCGACGATGCCTGAGAGTCTCTCCTTCGAGGAAGCCGCGACGCTACCTCACTCTGCAGTGCTGGCGCTGCAGGGCCTGCGTCTGCGCGGTGGGCGCAGGGTCGGCGGAGGCGACCGGGTGCTGATCGTCGGTGCATCGGGCAACGTCGGCCCGTTCGCGGTCCAGATCGCCAAGGCGCGCGCCGCCGAGGTGACGGGCGTGGCCAGCACGGCCAAGCTCGACTTCGTCCGGTCGCTGGGCGCCGACCACGTGCTCGATTACACGCAGGTCGACATAACCCGAACTGGCCAGACCTGGGACTGGATCCTGGACGTCGACGCGCACCAATCGATCACTCGCTGGCGCTCCTCGGTGGCACCCAAGGGCGTCTACGTCGCTTTCGGTGGCGCGGCATCGTGGTTCGCCAAGTCGCTCGTCCAGGGCCCGGCCATGTCTGTTGGCTCGAGCAAGTCGATGGGCGTGATGCTGTGGTGGAAGCCATTCGCCACGGCCGATGTCGGAGAGATCAAGGAGCTGATCGAGGCAGGAGTGCTCAGGCCCGTCATCGACCGCCGCTTTGCGCTTGACCAGGTGGCGGAAGCGCTGCGCTACGTCGACGACGGCAAGGCCGTGGGCAAGGTGATCGTCACTCCGTAGCCACGTCGT
>CAWCSH010000012.1:0-135950 GCA_963798155.1 Terriglobia bacterium | reverse complement strand
CCGTCGCGAAACTCTTCTGGGATATCCCCGCGCTTCTCGATGGTGAGATAGGAAATGCAGCGGTTGGAATCGAGCTGGTACGGCGCAATCAACGCATCTGTCGGGCAGGCATCAATACAGCGTGTGCACGTGCCGCAGCGGTCCGGTGACGGCAAGTCCGGCTCTAACTCCAGCGAGGTCAGGATCACTCCCAGAAACAGCCATGACCCGATCTTCTGATTGAGAATGCACGTGTTCTTTCCCATCCATCCGACTCCGGCGTACTTGGCATAAACGCGCTCAACGATTGGGCCGGTGTCGATATAGCAACGGGTCTGCAGCTCTTGGCCCGTTCCCCAGTTGGTCAACGACGGATGCCTCACGAACGTATTCGGCCAGCTTGCGCTCGACCACTTTCAGTTTTCGCATCACGGAGTCGTGATAATCCTCGCGGCACCAGGCGTAACGCGAAATCCAGCCGCGGTCGAGGGGAGCGGGTTCGGTGGAGAGAGAGTGGGCGGTGTTGTAGTTGATGGCGCACACGATCACACTGCGCGCCCACGGCGCCACGCTATGCAGCGACGAGCGTTTCAGGCGGCCGGCATCGTCGCGCGCCTCCATATATTGCATTTCACCGGCATAACCAGAGGCGACCCATTCGGAAAAATGCCTCAGTTCGACAAACTCCTGTGCCGGGGCAATGCCGGCCAGGTCGAATCCCTCTTCCAGCGCTGCTTTTCGGGTGACGGCCGAGATGGCGGAGAGGGACGGCATGTGAGTGCTTGGTGGTTCGTGAAGAGTGATCAGTGGCTAGTGACTAGTGATTAGTTTCCGGGTTTCGGGGCGTCTTTGCAACTCCTGCGTTCGCATCGTATGTTCTTCAACCACCAACCCTAGCCACTAGCCACTGACCACTAGCCACTGACCACTAGCCACTGACCACTAGCCACTGACCACTACACTAGCCACTGACCACTAGCCACTAACTCCACTGCCACCACTAGCCACTGACCACTAGCCACTGCCCCCTGCCCTCCCTTCCCTCGCAGCCTTTGCTCGTTCCGCGATAGACTCTTGAGTTCTAGTCCGTATTCAGGAGACCGCCATGAAACGGTTTGTGGTCCGATTTCTTGCCTCGCTCGGGGTGATCCTGCTGCTGGCGATTGCATTCGCAATTTTCGCCCTGGTAGGACGCAAGGGGCATGTACCTTCCAAGACCATTCTCGAGGCAAACTTTGAGACGCCGATGGTCGAGGACATCCCCGACGATCCGGTGGCGCAAGCTCTGCTCAAAGATCGCGTGGTGGTGCGCGACGTGGTCGATGCCCTGGACCGCGGTTCGAATGACGACCGGGTGGTGGGCCTGGTGGCAAAGATCGGCGCTGTTCCCATGGGGATGGCAGAGGTGCAGGAGCTGCGCGAAGCCGTGCTGCGTTTCCGCGAACACAAGAAGTTCGCCATCGCATTCTCTGAATCGTTCGGCGAATTCGGCCCGGGAAACAATGCGTACTATCTGGCAACCGCCTTTGACCACATCTACATGCAGCCCTCCGGCGATGTTGGTCTGACCGGGCTGATGCTGGAGAGCCCGTTCATCAAGAACACTCTTTCCAAACTCGGCATGAGTTTTCACGGGGACCATCGCTACGAATACAAAACTGCGCTAAATCTTTTCACCGAGAGCCAATACACCCCCGCAAACAAGGAAGAGAACGCGGCGGTGTTGAACTCGTGGTTTGGCCAGGTTCGCGACGCGGTCAGCGATTCGCGGCACATTCCGCCGGATTTATTTCAGGCAGTGGTGGACAAGGCTCCTTATCTCGGGCAACAGGCGGTGGACGTTCACCTAGTCGATGGCCTTGGATATCGCGACGAAATCTATGATCGCGCCAAGAAACAGGCGGGAGACGATGCCGAACTGCTCTATCTTTCGAAGTATCTCGATCGCGCCGGACGTCCGCACGACAGCGGCAAGACCATCGCCTTGATCTACGGAGTAGGGGGAGTTACTCGCGGTCAGAGCGGGTATAACCCGGTACAGGGCACGTTCACTATGGGCTCCGACACCGTAGCGGCGGCAATTCATGCCGCGGTGGATGACGACGATGTGAAGGCGATCCTGTTCCGCGTGGACAGTCCGGGCGGTTCCTACGTTGCCTCAGACGCGATCTGGAGAGAAGTACGGCGCTCGCGCCAGCACGGCAAGGCGGTGATTGTCTCCATGGGAGACCTGGCCGGTTCCGGCGGGTATTTTGTGGCCATGGAGGCGGACAAGATCGTGGCGCAGCCTGGAACCATTACCGCATCCATTGGTGTGCTGGGCGGCAAGATGCTGACCTCCGGGTTGTGGGACAAACTGGGCGTGACCTGGGATGAGGTCCACGCCGGCGCTAACGCCGATATGTGGACGGGCACTCACGATTACAGTCCGGCCGAGTGGCAGAAATTGCAGGAGTGGCTGGACCGCGTGTATCAGGATTTCACCACCAAAGTGGCGGATGGGCGGCACATGCCGAAAGACAAAGTGCTCGACATTGCCAAGGGAAGAATCTGGACTGGACAGGATGCCAAGAACCTGGGGCTGGTCGATGCGTTAGGAGGATTCGACACCGCACTCAAGCTGGTGAAACAGGCCGCCAACATCCCCGAAGGCGATGACGTGAAGCTGGTAGTGTTTCCCCATAAGAAAACCTTCTGGCAGTCGCTGCTCGAGCGCGAAGGGCCTGACAACAGCGAGAAGGAAGTGACATCGACTGCGATGGTCGAAACGCTACGAACCATTCAGCCGCTGGCGCGGCAACTGGATGCGCTTGGAATCAAAAACTCCGATATCGGAGATGAAGTGCTGAAGATGCCGCAGGTGCTTCCCGGAAAATAGGCTCGGCGCGACGCTGTCAGCGAGATAAGCCGAACCGGCAATGCGGGCCGATTCCATGTGCTAAACTACGTGTTTCACACTGAGAACCTGACCCGCACTATGCTGCTGTCCAAAGAATATGTGGGCTATCTGGCCCGCGAAGTCACCAAAAAATTGATCGCCGGGGAATTCATCGAGACCAAGAACGTCCCTGCCGTCACCGAGCGGGTGCATGCGGTGATGCTCGACGAGTTCTCGCTCGAAGACCGCATCAACGATGAGGTGCGGGTGATTCTTGAAGCCTACTCGGAAGAAATGCGCAAAACCGGCGCCAACTACCAGGAGATGTTCCGCAAAGTGAAAAGCGAACTGGTGCGCAAGTATAAGGCGGTGCTGTGAGGCTGAGCCGCGACAAAGTAAACAAAGTGGCTCACGTAGTCAGCGACGCTTTGGCCGACCTCGATGCCGTCGAGTTTGTCGAGGACCGCAACACCATTCGCCTGGAAGTGCGCAAAGTTCTGGAGGAGCTGCTGAACCAGGAAGAAAGAGTGGACCAGGCTGCGCGCCAAAAGATCGAGAGCCAGAAGCGCACCATTCTCGAAGGCAGCCAGGAGTGGGACATTCTTTACCGCAAGTATTACCTCGAGGAAGTCAAAAAGCTGGGTGTCTGAGAGACCCAGGATTCTCTGTTCTGCAGCAGACCCTAGTTCCACCCCAGAGTTGAAAAAATTCGTCCCGCTTCGGGCAAATCCGGCAATCTTATTTACGGCGTGGCGGGGACCGGGCTTACAATCATTCAATCAGCGACTTTATGCCCGGAAAACCCGACAACCTCTCTGTTTTGAAAGACGACATGATCGCCTTCGTCGAAGGCCATGGCATGCGCCGCTTCCACGGTTTTGTGGATTACGACGAAGTGCAAAGCGTGATGTGGGAATCGAACGGTAACCCCGATTCCTGGAAGGATTTTGTGGAACTGGCGAAGGCTGCCGGGGTTCCGTTCCTCACCATGCATTCCTGGACCCTGGGACGGACGGAACTCGACACTCTGCTTGAGAGCATCGGCAGTGCGGAATTCACCAACGATGAAGATCTCGAGGAGGCGCGCTGGCTGCGCAGTTACATCGGCAAGACTGGATTCGTGCAGCTCGGTTTTGCGCAGCAGGGTGTGATGATGGTGTGTGAGGCCTCCACCGAGTGGTACGATCGATACCAGCGCCTGCTTGAGTTGGTGGACGAATTCGGCGGTATTCCCATCGAGCCTGACCAGGACGACGAACCCTAGCCGTGCGCTGGAACCTGCGAACGACTGATCCCGTTCAGTTAGCATCGTTGGCCGGCTCCCTGCGCACCATAGCTTCCCTCAAGCTGGCGGAAGCAGACGCGAAAGTGCTGGCGCATTTGCTACTGCTGCGCGGCATTGAAGAACCTGAAGCGGCCGAGCGTTACCTGCATCCCACCTTGAGTGGCTTGCATTCTCCGTACCTGATGAGCGGAATGAAGGCGGCGGTTGAGCGCTTGCACGCCGCCATCGAGCGCAAAGAGCCGGTCCTCATTTACGGCGACTACGACGTCGATGGCACTACCGCTGTCGTAATCCTGAAAACCGCGATCGAGCTGTGCGGCGGCGCTGCCGATTTTCACGTTCCCCACCGCATCCGCGACGGCTATGACATGCGCGGCGATGTCATCGAACGGGCCGCAGCCGCCGGAGTTCGTCTGATTATCAGCGTGGATATGGGCATTCGCGCCTTCGCACCAGCGGAAACCGCTCATCGTCTCGGCGTTGACCTGATCGTGACCGATCACCATCTGCCGGGGCCGGATGGCGTGCCCAGGGCGCATGCGGTCCTCAATCCCAATCAGGCGGGCTGTGAGTATCCCTGCAAGTCTCTGTGTGGCGCGGGCGTGGCGTTCAAACTGGCGCAAGCGTTGATCGAGAAACGCAGGCCTGATAGCGACCTGCCGCGACTGCTTACTTCATTCACCAAGATGGTGGCCATTGCCACGGTCGCGGATGCCGTGCCGCTTGCGGGAGAGAACCGGGTGTTCGCCAAACTCGGGCTTGACGCGCTGCGCTCGGCAGTGAATCCAGGATTGAAAGCTTTGCTGGAAGTTGCGCAATTGAGCGGCCGTCCGCTGGCTTCGGGAGAGGTGGCGTTCCGGATCGCTCCCCGAATTAACGCGGCGGGGCGCATGGACGTGGCGCAGGACGTTATCGAGCTGTTCAGCACCAAAGATCCCGAGCGGGCCCGCGACATCGCCAACAAACTGGATCAGCTGAACTCCGAGCGCCAGGAAGAAGAAAGACGGATTCTGGATTCAATCTTCAAACGCGCCGAAGAAGACCCGGCGCTGCGCGAAGCTTACTGCGTGGTGATTGACGGCGAAGGCTGGCATCGCGGAGTGATCGGCATTACCGCCACCCGCGTAGTGGAGCGGTTCGGCCGGCCTGCACTGGTGATCTCTCGCGATGGCGAAGACGCGCACGGTTCCGGACGATCGATTTCCGCTTTCCACCTGCTGAATGCGCTGGAGTCATGCGCCGGACTGTTCACCCGTTATGGGGGCCACGCGCACGCTGTCGGCTTCTCTTTGCCCTGCTCTAATATCGCCGAACTGAGGCGTCATCTGGACCAGTATGCGCGCGAGAAGCTTACTCCCGCCGACTTCGAGCCCATGCTGAACGTGGATGCCGAGCTTCCTCTGGACCAGGTTTCGCCGGAGTTCTTCCAATTGTTGCGGAAGATGGAACCGTTCGGCGTAGGAAATCCCGAGCCGGTCTTCTCCGCGCACGCAGCGCGAGTGATGGCTCCTCCTCGAGTCATGAAAGACAAACACTTGAAAATGAAGCTGTCGCAATCACAAAATGAAGAGGCCGCCAAGCCGGCAACGACTGAGGGCAACAATTGGCGGCGTTCGATCGCTTTCAACACCATGGGCTGGCGGATGGCGGAACGCTTCGAGCAGGAGCCCTTGCTGATGGGTGACTGCGTGGATATCGCGTTTACCCTCGACCACAACGACCACCCGGACTTCGGCGGCCTGGAGCTTTCACTGCGCGACTTCCGCAGCGCGGCGAAGCACGGGGCATCCACTCCCGATGCCGCTCAGGCGCCGCCACAAGCCGCAGCCTCGAAAGCAAGCACCTAGCCCAGGCTATTCGTCATCTTCCGATTCAGCTTTCTTCGGCAGCGGCGGCTCAATCGGCTTTCTCGGAAGCATGTCGTCGCGCATGGCGGTGTTGTACACGAAACTGGCGACGATTACTGCCGCCTGCTTGAGGTCGTCCGGTTGCAGGCGGTCATAGACGTCCATATTGGAATGGTGGGTTCGGGTCTCGTATTCGATCGGATCCTGAATGAACTGGAAGCCCGGAATTCCCACGGCGTCGAACGAAAGATGGTCGGTGCCGCCGGTGTTGCGCATGGTAAGGGTGCTCATGCCCAGGTCTTTGAAAGGCTGCATCCAGGCTTCGAAGATTGGTTCCACGGCTTCGTTTTCCTGCAGGAAGACGCCGCGGATTTTTCCGGTGCCGTTGTCGACGTTGAAGTAGGCCGAGACTTTTGCCTGTTCCGGCTTCACCGTCACCGGTCCTGCCTGCCTCCGCAGCAGCGTTGGCATGCCCTTCATCTCGTCCATCTCGGGGCGCGAACCGAAGTGCTGCTGCACGTAATACTGGGAGCCGAACAGACCCTCTTCTTCGCCGCTCCACAACGCGATGCGAATCGTGCGCCGCGGCTTAACGTCTAACGCCTTGAGGATTCGCACCGCTTCCATCATCACCACCGAACCTGCGCCGTTGTCGGTGGCGCCGGTGCCGCTGTGCCATGAATCGAGGTGTGCGCCCAGCATGACCACTTCGTCCTTCTTGTCGGTGCCGGGAATTTCCGCGATTGTGTTGTACTGCATGGGGTCGTCATCGTAGAAGTGGTTTTGTACGTTGAGTTCCAGCTTCACGTCCTTGTTGTCTTTCAACAGCCGCGCGATGCGGTCCCACTGTTCGGTAGCCATGGTGAGTTGGGGAACGTTAGCCGCCTCCCCGGTCTTCCATGATCCGCCGGACTGCACGAAGACAGTGCCGCCCCCGGCCGAGCCCCGGCTGTGATCAATCACCGCCAACACTTTCTGGTCTGCCAGAAACTTGTTTATGTCGGCATTGAGTTGGCGGCGCTTCAGGTAAGCAGCATAGCGAAAGCCTTCTTTTTCCGAAGGGATTTTGTACTGCCCGATTTCGGCCAGCTGCTTGTCGTCCAGGCGCTCAAAGGGGGCCTCGACGATGGGTTTGATCTCCGGATCAGGTCCGAAAATGACAATCTTTCCGGAAAGCTTTCCCTTGTATTTATCGAAATCTTTTCGGTCATTGATGTCGGCGCGAATGCAGCTGCCCTGCACCACTCCTTTGGTGCCGGGCGTCCACGCCTTGGCATAGGCCAGCAGCGGAGCGACATCGGGTGAAATCATGCGCACATTGACGTACTGGTTCGCCCAGCCCAGGCCGAAAGGTCCCCAGGCTTCGAGATGGGCGTTCTCCAGCCCGAACGAGGCGAGTTCATCGCGGGTCCACTCATTGGCGCGTTTCATGTTCGGCGACCCGGTGAGCCGCTCTCCAATTCCGTCCATCAGTCCGCCAGCCAACTGCATGACCTTCGAATTGCGGAATCCCTCATAGCGGATGCGGGTGACCATCTGGAGATCAACTTTTTCCTGGGACCACGCGGGCATCAGCAACACGGAGAGAGTGAGGGCGACCACTGCAGCGCGGACGGAAATCTTCATTCCTGACTCCTGGGTTCAGATAAAAACGGGGAATTATACCGCGTGGAAGGATTCCAGCCGGCAACGGCCCAGGACGATAGCATTCAGAGGCTGATTCTCTCCGCGTTCTCTGCAGTTTTTCTGTGCGATAGGAACAGCTTAAGTCTCTGTTCATTCGTGCTTGGACGGGCTCGGTTTGCCGGCGTCTCCCGCTGCCGGCTTCTCGGAATGTTCCGCACCTGTCGCTTCGGCTGGCGGCGGCGCCACGGCGTCCTCTTTTTTCACTTCGAGATATTGCACGATCACCGAAATGCGGCGGTTTGAAGGATCGGTGGGATTCTCCGGCTTCCGCAGCCTCTGGTCGGCATAGCCCCGTACCTGCGACACCTGGTCGTGGCGAAGCCCGCTCTGCTGCATCAGCCGGCGCGCCGCGTTGGCGCGGTCCGCTGAGAGTTCCCAATTGCTGTAGTAATGATTTGAGGCATAGGGGGTGGAGTCGGTGTGTCCCTCGATGGAAATCTGATTGGGCAGTTTTCCCAACTGGCCCGCCAGCATTACCAGCAGTTCCTGGCCTTGTTCATTGGGATCTGGATTTCCGGTGTCAAAAAATGTGCCAGAGGCGGTCTCCAGCAGTTCGATGCGCAGGCCTTCCGGAGTGACCGTCATCTCGATCTGGTTCTTGATCTTGTCGAAGTTCGGCATCTGCCTGAGCGATTTTTCCAACTGCTCCTTGAGTTGGGGCATGTTGTCCTTGGTGATGGTAAGGATTTCGCCGGCGCTGCTCTGGGAGGTCCCGGTCTGGGTTCCGGTTCCCATGGGGTCCTGGAAATATCCGGCGATAGCCTCTTTTACCGGCTTGCTGGTATTCATCAGCCAGAGCACGATAAACAGCGCCATCATGGCGGTGACAAAATCGGCGTACGCCACCTTCCACGCGCCGCCGTGGTGCCCGCCATGGTTGATCTTCTTTTTGACGATGATGATGGGACGGGTTTTATCCACGATTGGTCTCCGGTCTTAACTCATGCGGACGCCGCCTGTGCCGCCGGCGGGGCCTCGCTGCCGCTGCCGCCGCCCCGGCACTTCTTCTCCAGCTCCTGGAACGATGGGCGCACATGCCCGGGAATGGCGCGGCGCGCCACCTCGACGGCCATGATCGGAGCGGTCCCTTTGAGGAACGCAGATCATTACCACCCGCAGCACGTGCAGGTAGGCGCGCTCGTCGTCCGCGTTCTTTGCCATGGCCGAGGCGATCGGCCCGACCAGGCCATAGCAGAGCAAGATGCCCAAGAAATGTTCCCACCAGCGCGGCTGCCACTTTGTTTCCGATTTCTTCCGGCGGACCGCCCAGCGCGCCCATGGTGATCACCACCCCGAGCACGGCGGCCACGATTCCAAGCCCGGGCAGGGAGTCGGCCATGGTGGAGAGCGAGCCAATCGGCACGCCAGCCGAGTGATGATGGACTTCCATGTCCAATTCCAGTAGTTGGTCGAGCTCGAACGGCTCGGTGCCGCTCACCGCCATGCGCAAGGTGTCGCAAACGTAATCGCGGACATGGTGATCTTTCAGAAAGGCGGGATGCTTGGAGAATACGGCGCTCTTGGAAGGGTCTTCGACATCGTTCTCCAGCGCCATCAGTCCTTCTTTGCGGGCCTTGTTGAACAGGTCATACATCATCTTCAGCGAGTCGAGGTAGTGCTCCTTGGTGAATTTTCGAACCCTTGAGAGCGCCTGTGATTCCGCCAACGATCTGCTTCAGAATGTACAGAGGATTGGCTATCAACACCGTGCCGATGGCGGCCCCACCGATGATGAGGAGTTCGGCGGGTTGCACCAGCACCTTGATGTTGCCGTGCTCCATCAGGTAGCCGCCAACCACCGCGCCGAAGACCACAACGATTCCGATGATGACGAACATGGCTAATGTCCCGCCCCGGCGGCCTTGCCGAATGGAGGCTGCGATATCCGGGTGGCAATGGCCTGGACCAGCGATTGCCGGGCCCGCGCCAGCAGCGTTTCCATGGTGTCGCCCGGTTCGGCCGAGGCGTAGCCGATGGATGTCGTGACTGCCAGCTGATCACCCCACCAGGTGAGCCCAGCGTAAGTAACGTATTTGCGGATGCGTCCGCCCGGCGCTCTCGACCGCCGAGCGGCTGGAATTCAGCAGGATGGCGAGGAATTGCTCTTCCCCCCAGCGTCCCAGAAAGTCGGTGGGCCGCAAGGTGTTGCGGATGGTCTGAGCTACGACGCGCAGAATGGCCCGGGCCGCATCGTGGCCGTAGGCGCCGCGAAATTCCAGCAAATGATCAACCTCGATCAGCATGATGCCGAATGGAAGGTGGTACTGCTCGAAGCTGGCGAGATTCTCCCGCAGATGAAATTCCGTAAAGCTATGGTTGGGGATCCCGGTGGCCTCGTCCAGGCAGCCGTAGGCGCCCAGGTTGTGCTGCTGGCGCTCGCGATCGGAAGTAAATTTCTGCTCGTCGAAACTCTGGGCGATGCCGACTACCGAGCCGTGCTGATCGCGGATCGGAATGGCCCACAGGTGGACCGGGATGCGATGTCCCTCTTTATGACGAATCAGAACGCGGGATTCGAGCGGGCGTCCTTCATGCAGCGTAGGCGTGATCGGGCAAACCGCCCCGCACAGTACGCAGCCCTGGTCGTTGCAATGCGCCAGAATGGTTTCGCTGCAGGTGTGGCCCAGGACTTCGTGGCGAAGATACCCGGAGATTTCCTCCGCCCCGTCATTCCAGAACGAGATTTTTCGGTCGCGGTCCAGCAGGCACACCCCGGTCTTGAGGGTGTTGAGAACGGTTCGGAAAATCTCCAGATCCTGCACTTCCTGCATGGCGGTTCTGCGCTGCTCCCGAAGATTTCTTCGGCGCAGATGCGCGGAACTTCAGGCAGGAAGTCCTGCTGCGGCGTCCAATACAAACACTTCTGGCCGGGAAGGCCGGCCATCGATCCAGGGCGGCGAGCGTTACGACGCCAGCCTGTTGGCGGACGCCGCTTAGACCGGGCGGGATTGCGGTGTCATGGTTCCCGGCCAAGCTGGGCTTAACACCGACCGGATAGCCATCAGCAATTCGTTATTGTCCGCCGGCTTTTGAAAGAAGGCCGTGGCACCCGCTTTCATGATCTTCTCCCGCGCGGATTCGGGATCGCGGGCGGTCAGCACGATCACCGGAATGGCGGAAAGCGTGGCGCTCTGCTGCAGGCGTTCCAGCACCACGAAGCCATCCCCGGCGGGCAGTCCGATATCGAGAATGATCAAGTCGGGCTTTTCCTTCTGCGCCATGGCAATGGCCGAGAAGCCATCGGTGGCGTAGGCAGTGTCATAACGGTTGGCCCGCAGGCGGAGGTTTAATCCGCGCCGCAAATCGGGGTCGTCATCAACGATCAGAATTTTTGCTTTTTCCATGGTTCCCTCGCAGTTGTATTCAGTTGGACAGCACAGCAACGTCATTTCCCGGAGAGCTCCGCCTCTGTCGTAACACCGCTCCCATCAGCATCTGGCTGATACTATCGGCAATTTCCTGCACCACCTTCTCGATCGAGGGCTGGTCTTCGGGGGAAGGCAGCGAGACCGGGACGGTGCTGACATGGAACGTCGCCATGGCGTTGAGGTCGTTATAGCGCCGCAGTTGTTCCCGAATCCGGTCGGCCAGGATATTCGCCCCATAAGCATCGGCAGCCGCCACGATCACCAGAGTCTCAAGCTGATCGGTGTCGAGCGCGGGCAAGACTACGTCTTTGTCGGGAAGCGTGCACAGCCGCAACAGTTCCGCGCAGGCCTGCCGCACGGCGTTCCAGTCGCCAATCCCGGGCATGACCCGTGGAGTCAATTCCACGGCGATCAGCGAAATGTCGGAGCGCAATTCGCCGTTGTGGGTCACGGCGGGAAGCAGCAGTTTCGGCAACGAGAGCAGGGGCAAGGTGAAGCTGAAGATGCTGCCATGTCCCAGTTCGCTTTCCACCCACATTCTGCCCCCGTGCCGCTGTACCAGATCCTTGGCAATAAAAAGGCCCAATCCCAGGCCTTGCCGGGCGCCATCACTTTCCGTGCGGTCCTGGTACAGCGCTCAAAAATCAAGGTACGCGCTTCGGGACTGATTCCCCGGCCGGTATCAGAGACCGAGATATAAACAAATTCCGGCATCATGTTCCACCAGGCATGCCTTCACAATGATGGAACCTTCGTGGGGTGTGAACTTGATGGCGTTGTGAATGAGGTTGGTAAGCACCTGTAGAACCCGTTCCGGATCGGCGTGAACCAGCGGAATCCGTTTCATCCACCGCCACTTCGATCCCAATCTGCTTTTCCTGCGCGGATGCGCCCAGCATGGCGGCGGCCTGGCGAATCAGGGCTCCAATCGAAACGCAGTGCGGCTCGACCCGGATCTTGCCGGTTTCGGCCCGGGTGGCTTCGAGCAGGTCGCCGATCATGGAGCGCAGTTGCTGCGCGCTTTTCAGGATGGTTCCCAGATGCTCGCGCTGCTCCGGTACGATCGGCCCGGCCAGTCCGTCGAGCAGGATGGTGACGAACTGGTGAATGGAGGTGAGCGGAGTGCGCAACTCGTGGGAGACATGCGAGAGAAACTGGTTTTTGAACTCCAGTTGCTGTTTGCGGCTGATCTCCAAGGACCGCAACAGCGCCTGCCGCTCCATGGCGTAGCGCATGGCCCGAGCCAGCTGTTTGCTGTCGAAGTTACCCTTAACCAGGTAATCCTGCACTCCCTGGTGCACGGCTTTGGCTGCGAGCTCCTCATCATCCTGCCCGGAAAGAACCACGACCGGAATGTCGGGAGCGTGCCGCAACACCTGCGAAAGGTTTCCGCCCCCCGGCTGTCGGGAAGGTTGAGATCGAGCAGCACCAGCGACGGAGCCTGTTCTTTCATGCTGCCGATCGCGTCGGAAAGCCGGTTGACGCAGGCCACATCCACGTCGGACCGTCCTTCCACCAGCCGCAGACGGATCAGGTCGGCATCGCCGGGATTATCTTCGATCAGCAGAACGTGCGTCATAGGATTGTTCATGGTTTCCTTTCACCGGGGAGCACAACGCAACCACACCAGAAATCGCCAGATCGGCGTTCAGCGGCCGACTCGAAATCCTTGCAGGTTGCCGGGCTTGCAGACATAGCTGTTGGCGCCCAGTTCGTAGCTCCGCAGGATGTCCCGCAGGGCGTGGGAAGTGCTGAAGAACCACCACAGGAGTGCCGCGCAGCTCGGGGTCGGCTTTGACTTCGGCCAGCACGGCGCGACCGTCTTTACGCGGCAGATTCAGGTCCAGCATGATCAGGTCAGGAGCCGACTCTCCGGCATACTTGCCCTCCCCGCGCAAGAAAGCGATCGCTTCCGCGCCATCCGAAACGCTGCGTACCCGGTGTTTGCGCCATGAACGCTTCCAGAATCTCGCTCGTCAGATCAATGTCGGCCGGATTGTCGTCAACCAGCAAAAGTTCGGCCATGCATTTCATGGTTTTTGGATACTCCCACGGTCGGATCGGAAAGCGGATGGCCCGCCGGCAAGCGTGAACTTGAAAGCTGGCCCCGTGTCCCTGTTTCTGATTCCACCCAGATCCTGCCGCCGTGGCGCTCGACGATCTTCTTGCAGATAGCCAATCCGACGCCGTTGCCGGGATACTCGCTGCGGGTATGCAGGCGTTTAAAGACCTCGAAAATCATGCTGGTTTCTGCTCCGGCGCGATGCCGATGCCGTTGTCGGAAACCGAGAACACCCAGTTCGTCGCCCTCCTTGCTCGGCGCTGACGCGAACCTCCGGAGGATCAGGTCCACGAAACTTGAGGGCATTGCCGATGAGATTTTGAAACACCTGCTGCAATTGTGAGCTGTTGGCCACCACTTCCGGCAGAAAGTCCTGGGTGATCGTGCGCCCCGCTCTCGCTGAATCGTGACTTGCAGGTTCAACAGCGCCGCTTTGCACAACCTGATTGCAATCGGTGGCCTCTTCCGTCTCCTGCCGGCCGGCGCGGGAGAAGGCCAGCAGGTCCTGGATCAGGGTTTGCATGCGCAGGGCTCCATCTACCGCGTAGTGGATGTACTTGTCCGCCTGGTCATCGAGCTTCCCGAAATAGCGTTCTGCCAGCAGCTGCGAGTAGGTGGTGACCATCCGCAGCGGTTCCTGCAGATCATGCGAAGCGGCGTAGGCGAATTGTTCGAGGTCGGCATTGGAGCGGGCCAGTTCGGCCGCTTTGTTCTTCAATTCCTCCTGGGCAAAGGCGCGTTCTTCCCGCAGCTTCTTTTCCTCGAGGGCGCGCCGGATGCAAATGGGCAGCCGCGCCAGTGAGTCTTTCAGGACATAATCGGTGGCGCCCTGCTTGATGCATTCCACTGCCGTTACGTCGCCGAGCGCTCCCGACACCAGGATCAACGGGATATTCACCCCTTCCTCCCGCATGATTTCGAGCGCATCCATGCCCCGCCACTGGCCAAGGTTGTAGTCGGCGAGCACCACTTCAGGAACGATGGCCCGGAGCTGGGCGCGGAATTCATCCCGCGTCTTCACCACCTCCCCGGCAATCACGTCGAAACCGCAGCGGCGCAATTCGTGCATGACCAGTTCGCCGTCCGCCACATTGTCTTCCGCCAGCAGGACGCGCAGCTTCTGCCGCGCGTCCTGCCGGGACTGGGGGAGCGACTTAGCTGCGATGCTGTTCATTCTGCCTCGGCGCCGGGTATGAACTGTGAACCGGCGGCTGGTTGGTAAGCAGCCAGTACAATCCGATTTGCTTAACAGTCTCGCGGAACTGCTGAAAATCCACCGGCTTCTGAATGTAGCTGTTGGCGCCCAGGTCGTAGCTGCGCACCAGGTCTCTTTCCTCTCTTGACGAGGTGAGAACCACCACCGGAATGTAACGGGTGCGCTCGTCACCCTTTACCTGGCGCAGCACCTCGAGGCCGTTGACTTTGGGCAATTTCAAATCAAGCAGCACGATCTTGGGGGGATGTTCCGGGGCACGCGCGGCATAGGACTTCTTGCAGAACAAAAAATCCAGTGCTTCCTCTCCGTCCCGCACCACCATGATGTTGTTGGACAGGTTCTCTTTGCGTAAGGCATGCAGGGTCAAATCCACATCTTCCTGGCTGTCTTCGATCAAGAGAATGTCAGTATCGAGCAATTTCATGGTTTAAGCTCCAACCGATAAGGCCAGCGGCTTGACCGGCATCGGCGATGGTCCGCCGAGGGTGAAATAGAACGTAGCGCCACGATCCAGTTCCGATTCCGCCCAGACCTGGCCGCCATGTTTCTCGACAATCCGTTTCACGGTGGCCAGGCCGACTCCGGTGCCTTCGAACTCCGACGAACTGTGCAGGCGCTGGAACACTCCAAATAACTTGTCGGCATATTTCATGCTGAACCCCACCCCGTTATCGCGGACGAATAGAGCGCCATCGGCCCATCCGATCTCGATCACCGCGTGCTGGCGGGGACGGGAATACTTCACCGCATTCGCAATCAGGTTTTGAAATATCTGCTTGACCAGGGTGGGATCGCATTGCAGCAACGGCAGTCTCGCGATGCGCCACTCCACCTGCCGGCCTGCCAATTCCGGTGACAGTTCTTCAATCACTTCGCCGGTGAGCGCATTAAAGTCGGTAATTTGGGTTTGCAAGGCCTGCCTGCCCAGGCGGGCCAGGTTCAACAGTTCGTCCACCAGCCGCCCCATTTTTTGCGTGCCTTCCTGAATGCGCACCAGGTGAACGCGGGCTTCGGGCTCGAGTTGCAAGGCAAAATCTTCCAGCAGGATCCCGGAAAAGCCGGCAATGTGCCGCAGGGGCGCTCTCAGGTCATGGGAGACGGAATACGTGAAGCCCTCCAGTTCGCGGTTTGAGGCTTCGAGCGCGGCCGTGCGCTCGATCACCCGCTGCTCGAGTTCTTCATTGAGCTTGCGGATTTCACGTTCTGCTGCCTTGGTCTGAGTGACGTCGCGGAACGCCACCACCCCACCCTGCACTCTGCCGTTCTCGTCTCTCAAGGGGTGGCCGTTGACTTCGATCCAGACATCAGCCTGCAGCTGAGGATTGCGAATCACCATTTCGGCATCTCGGGACTCGCCTCGCATGGCGCGCGCCAGCGGAAGCTCTTCGGGAGGAAAGGGAGTCTTTCCGTCGGAACGGTAGACATCGTATTGCGGGCTCCATTGCTCGGCCGGAATGTCGGCGGCGCTTCGTCCCAGGATTCGCTCCGCTGCGGGATTCCACAGCCGGAAGCGGCCATTCTCGTCCACCGCAATCAAACCCTCGCCCATGCTGTCGAGCACCAGTTGCAACATGTGCGACTGCTCGCGCAAGGCCTGCCCGGAGCGCGCCAGTTCCTGGGCTTGGGCCGCAAGTTCCTGGGCCTGCACCGCCAAATGGTTTTCGGCGGCCTTGCGGGCGGTGATGTCGGTATTGGCTTCGAGCACGCGAAGGGGCTGGCCCTGCGCGTCGTAATGGAGTACCCAGAGGCTGGCAGTGACCAGCCGGCTCCCGTCTTTCCGGTAGTGAATCAACTCCCCCTGCCAACGCCCGGTAGAGCTAAGCACGTGGTTAATCTCTATCGAGGGTTGGTTGAATTCGGTTTTCAGCAGTTCATGCGCCCTGCGGCCGATGGCCTCGGCTGCGCTGTAGCCGTAGAGTTGTTCACTGCCCTGGCTCCAGGCGGTGATGCGGTCGTCCATGTCGCGCACCATGATCTGGCCGAGATCGAGTACGCGGGCCATTTCCCGGCGCTCCTCCTCCACCCGTTTGCGCTCGCTGATGTCGAAAAATGTCACCACCGCCCCGACAGCCACGCCGTCGCGCAGCATCGGATGCGACCAGTACTCGACCGGAAAATTCGAGCCGTCAGGCTTCCAAAAGACTTCATTCTCGAGGTGAAAAGACCTCCCGGTTCTGGTCGCCTCCAGGATCTGGCATTGGCCGGGAGCGCAGGGATTTCCGTCGGCATCGCTATGGTGCGCCAGTTCATGCATGTTCCGGCCCAGCAGATCGGAGGCGCTGTCATAACCAAGCAGATGGGCTGCGGCTGGATTGCAGAAGGTGCACACCCCATTCAGGTCTTCCCCAAAAATGCCTTCGGCGGCGGAATCGAGCAGCAGGCGGAACCGCGCTTCGCTCTCCGCCAGGCGGCCCTGGATCAGCTTCTGTTCGGTGATGTCGGCGCGAATGACCACGTACTGGTACGGCTTCTTCCTTTCATTGAGGAAGGGAACGATGGTGGTGGCAACCCAGTAGATCGATCCGTCCTTGGCGCGATTGCAAACGTCTCCGCGCCAGACATTGCCTTGGCCGATGGTGCGGTAGAGATCGCGAAAGAAGCTCAGCGAGTGGTAGCCGGAGTTGACGACGCGGTGGTTCTTGCCCAGCAATTCCTCCCGGGAGAATTTGCTGATCTCGCAGAATTTGTCGTTGACATAGATGATGGTGCCCTGCACGTCGGTGATCGCAACAATAGCGTGCTGGTCGAGCGCGAATTTCTGGTCGGCCAGCTCCTTGCGGGCCATTTCGCTGGAGGAGAGGCTGTCTTGCAGACGGATCTCGGTCCTCTGCAGGGCAGCCCGGGCCGATCGTTCCTCTGCCAGATTTCGCAATGCCTGGTCGCGGTCCCGACTCTGTTCTTGTGCGTGGCCCTGGATCGCGTTCAAACGGGCAGGCAGTGCAATCGCTTCTGGCACCAGCGGAATCAGCGCCACGGCGGTGATCATGGAAAATCCGGCAGTGACAGCCTTGATGACGCCGGCGAGCATGTAGGACGCGTGCCACACGTTCCAGACTTCCAGGAGGTGAGTGGTGGCGCAACTGAAGATGAATAGGCCGAACATCCAGAAGATCCAACGAAACGGAACATCGCTGCGCCTGCGAATGAAATAGATCAACCCCAGCGGAATGCAGTAGTAAGAAATCGCGATCAGGCCGTCTGCAATCACGTTCAGCCACACCACCAGCGGGTTCCACAAGTAGCAGTACCCGTGGGGAGTAAAATCGGGCGAGAATAGCCAGCTTACGAATTCCAAAGTTGCCTCTGCTCCCTGCGCGCACCGCGGAAACCGTGGCGGCACGCGGGCAAACTCCCGCAAACTGCTGCCCTTTATGCACACCTGCGAGATGCACTTCCGCTGCCCGGCAATACCACGTCCACACCAGTGGCTGAGGTATGCATCGGCTGTGCTTGCGGTCTCTTCAGTTGAAATCGAACCCCGAACTTTCCATAGGACACGCAGTGAGTCGGCATTTGCCGCCAGCGCCATTGTTCCTCGGGCCTTGTACTCCTGCCGGAAGTCAATGCCAGAACGGGAATCTAGTGAGTGTCAAACAAAGCGGAGGTCACAAGCATCCGCTCGTTTTTCGCCACCGACGCACCCGGCCGCTGTTCCGGTGGATGGCGGGACTTTCTGACTCAAGCAGACGGGAAGCTGCGCCGAAGAAATGGCTGTGCTCCGCTCCTTATTTGTTCGAGGTCTGCTCTGCGCCTTGATGATCAGCGTTGCCGTCCGCTGCCGCGCGCAACAGAACCCGGACCTGGCCGAAATGACCCTTGAAGACCTGCTCAATGTGCAGGTAGTCACCGCCTCCAAGAAAGAACAGCCGCTGGCGCGCACGGCCGCCGCGGTCTACGTGATCACGGCGGAGGAGATCGCGCGCTCCGGCCTCACCAGCATTCGGGAGGTGCTTCGCTTGGCGCCCGGGGTTCAGGTGGCGGCGATTGATTCCAGCACCTGGGCCATTTCCATCCGCGGCTTCAATTCAGAATTTTCCAACAAGCTGCTGGTTCTGGTGGATGGCCGCACTGTCTATTCGCCCAGCTTTTCCGGCGTGTTCTGGAACGTAGAGGACATTCCGATCAATGAGATCGAGCGCATTGAGGTGGTCCGCGGACCGGGAGCCGCAGTGTGGGGCGCAAATGCCGTCAACGGCGTCATCAACATCATCACCAAGAAAGCGGGCGACACTCAGGGCGGCCTGCTCACATTGGGAGGAGGCAGCTACGAACTGGCATCGGGTGGATTGCGCTACGGATGGAAGCAAGGAGCAGCGGCCTTTCGGATTTCTACCCACTACGTTGATCTGGGCCCGCTGGCCACACCCAATGGTGAGAGTAACCATGACGGCTGGGACCTGCAGCGGATCGGTTTTCGCGGCGACATTCCCCACGCCACTGACACATGGACGATCGAGGGTGATCTCTACCAGTCGAATGCAAGTGACAACATTCCGGTTCCGCTGCTGACCGCTCCCTACGTGGGTGTACGCCCGACCTCTTACTACTACAGCGGCGCGAGTGTACTGCTGCGCTGGCACCGTACCCGGAATGGCATCGAATCATCGTGGCAGGCCTTCTACTCCCGGGCCCACTCAGCGGGGTCGGCCTATTTCGGATTGACCGATCACACCGTCGATTTTGATGTGGAACAGCGCATCCCTCTGCAAACCCGCCAGCAGTTGGTGTGGGGAGTGGGGTTCAGAGTGCTGGATGAGAACACAAATCCCAGCTTCGATCTTTCCTTCACTCCGAATTCGAGAAAACTCAAGGTATTCAGCGGATTCCTGCAGGATGAGATCACCCTGATCCATGAGCGCTTGTGGCTCACCCTCGGCTCCAAATATGAGCACAACGACTTCACCGGGTCTGAGGCCGAGCCGGATATCCGGCTGCTCTGGACGGTGCGGCCGCATCACGTGCTGTGGGGAGCAGTATCGCGCGCTATTCGCAGCCCCAGCGTTTACGAGGAAGCAGGCCGTATCAGTCTGGCGGTGCCGACCGGCCCCGCCCCAGTTCCTGTGGTAGTCGCGGGGTTCGGCAACGCCAATTTCCGCTCCGAGAAGCTGATCGCCTACGAGCTTGGATACCGGGTGCAAGCCAACCGGCGGACGTCATTCGATCTGGCATCGTTCTTCAATAGCTACCGTGACATCGCCAGCATCGATTTCGGACAACCATTTTTGGAGTTCCAGCCGCAACCAGTGCATCTGGTGGTTCCGGCAGAGCTTGGGAACCAGTTGCACGGGCACACCTACGGAGCCGAGTTGACGGGCGCATTCTCGGCAACTCGACGCTGGAAACTCACCGCCACGTACTCCCTGATCAGGTTCTCGGTAAGGCAGAATGCTTCCGGCCCGGACGCAGCGCCGGTGCAGAGCGACGGCAGCCCGGAGCATCAGGTGCAGGCGCATTCCATCCTGAGTTTGCCGCACCGGCTGCAGTTGGATACGAGCGTGTATCACTTCACTGCGTTTCCGCAACAACCGGTGCCTGCTCACACCCGGCTCGACGTGCATCTGGGATGGTCGTTCGGCGAGCGCTTGCGATTGAATGCCGGCCTGCAGGATCTGCTCAGTCCGCGGCACCTGGAATTTACCGAACCGAATGGTCTCACCGCTCCCGCCGAAATGCCCAGGTCGTTTTATGGGAGAGCGTCGTGGACATTCTAAGCGGGGTCAAGCCATGGCTTTTCCACGCGCTGGTTACGTTGCTGCTGCTGTTCCCGGCCATGGCACAGGAACAGCCTGCCGAGGCAAACGAATACGAGTTGAAGGCGGCCTTCTTGTTTAATTTCGCCAAATTCGTGGAGTGGCCGCCGGGTACGTTTTCCGCAGCCGGCGACCCCATTCACATCTGCGTACTCGGACCGAATCCGTTCGGCGATGCTCTCGCCCGGCTGGCACAGGGAAGGGTGGTGCAATCCCGCCGATTGCAGGTAGAGCGGTCCTCTAACCAGATCGCCGCCGGCCAATGCCAGATAGTTTTTATACCCGAAAGCAACCAGCGGCAGACATCGCAACTGGTGCGCAATGCCAGCGCGGTGGGGACGCTCACCGTGGGTGAAAGTGAGAGTTTTGCCCGGGATGGAGGAGTGATCAATTTCGTCTTGCGCGAGAACCGGGTGGGGTTCGAGATCAACGTAGACGCAGCCCGGCGCGGCCGGCTGCAAATCAGTTCGAAGCTGTTGAATCTGGCCACCATCGTTCACGATGCGGCGTCCGAGAAGAATTGATCATGCAGATCTGGAAAAGTACGCTGCGTCGCAAGCTCACTCTAATCATCATGCTGACCTGCGCCACCGTGCTGATCGTAGCCTTCATCGCAGATTCCATCTACGACTACATCGAGACCAGGGAACTGTTGGTGCAGCACACCTCCATGTTGTCGGAGATGCTGGCCAGCAGCAGCACGGCAGCCCTCGCCTTCGGAGACGAAAAGGCTGCAGCCGAGATTCTGCACGCATTGCGCGCCAATCCGGCGATTGCCGCGGCCTGCACCTACAACCAAAAGGGCGAGCCTTTTGCGCAGTATGTGCGGTTACCGGCGACCAGCCGGTTCAAGCCTCCTCCAGTTCGCGGGGACGGAGACTATCTCGAATCGGGCATGGTGATGCACTTTCGGAAGGTCACTCTTGGAAGTGAAACCCTGGGTTTCATCCTCGTCGAAAGTGACTTGCAGAAAGAAATGCGCGCCCGCATACCTGGTTACCTGTTCATCATCAGCCTCTTTCTGACGATTTCGATTCTGATCGCTTACCTGCTGGCCTCCCGTTTGCAGAAAGTCATATCCGGCCCCGTGCTTGCGCTGGTGGAGACGACCCACCAGATTTCCGTCCGCAACGACTACTCGTTCCGGGCGGTGCACTATACCGATGATGAACTGGGAATGCTGGTGGACGGTTTCAACGGCATGCTGGACCAGATCCAGCGCCGCGATCACGAGCTGGAGAGCCGCCAGGTGGAGCTGCAAAAAGAAGTCGAAATGCGCACCGTCATGAACAAACAGCTGGAGCTGGCCAAAGAAATGGCGGAGGCTGCCAATCGTGCCAAAGGCGAGTTTCTGGCCAACATGAGCCACGAAATTCGCACTCCGATCAATGGTGTGCTGGGCATGACTGAACTTGCGCTCGCTACCGATTTGAATCCCGAGCAGCGCGACTATTTACAGATGGTCAAATCCTCCGGAGAGTCGCTGCTGTCGGTTATCAACGACATCCTCGACTTCTCAAAAGTGGAATCGGGCCGGATCGAACTGGAGCATATCGACTTCAATCTCTACAGCTTTGTCGGCGAGACCATGAAAGTGCTTGCCTTGCGGGCCCATCAGAAGAATCTGGAGCTGGTCTATGACGTGAGCCCCGACGTTCCGGCGCAGGTGTTGGGTGATCCCAGCCGGTTGCGGCAGGTTCTGGTGAATCTGGTGGGAAATGCCATCAAGTTCACCGAGCACGGGGAAGTAGTGCTGGAGGTCGACTGCCGCTCTCTCTCCGAGCACGGAGTCGAGCTCCATTTCAGGGTGACCGATACCGGCATTGGCATTCCTCCGGAAAAGCATCACCTGCTGTTCCAGGCATTCTCCCAGGCCGACAGCAGCACCACCCGCAAGTACGGAGGCAGCGGATTGGGATTGGCCATTTCCGCCCGGCTGGCGGAGACCATGCAAGGACGCATCTGGGTCGAGAGTCAGGCCGGGAAGGGAAGCACCTTTCACTTCACTGCCCGTTTTGAGCTGTCAAATTCCGATTTCAGCCTTCTGTCTCCCGCCAGTCCGGCAGAACTGAAAGGTGTCCCGGTATTGATCGTGGATGACAACGATACCAACCGCCGGGTGCTCAGCGAGACGGTTCGCAGCTGGGGAATGCGTCCCACATTGGCTACGAGTGGCCATGCTGCTCTGGCCGCAGTCGAAGAGGCACAACAGAAAGGCAATCCCTTTCGCGTCATTCTGACCGACGCCTGTATGCCCAGCATGGATGGCTTTGAATTGGCTCAGAAGATACAGAATGAGCCCCGCCTGGGAATTCCTACCATTCTGATGCTGACCTCCGCCGGACAGCCGGGCGAGGCTTCCCGTTGCCGCCAACTGGGTATCGCCGCCTATCTGCTGAAGCCGGTGTTGCGCGACGATCTGCAGGCGGCCGTACTTGCGGTGCTCGGGTACCGGCGGGCCGAGACCGCCGCCACTCCGCCGCTGGTCACACGCCACTCCCTGCGTGAAGCGCCTCGCAAGCTTCGCATCCTGGTAGTGGAAGACAATGCGGTAAATCAAACGCTGGTGGTCCGCGTTCTGGAAAAAATGGGGCACACCTCGGTGGTGGCGCTGAATGGAAAGGAAGCTCTCTCGCTTGCGACCACGCAGCACTTCGACTTGATTTTCATGGATATTCAGATGCCCGAGATGGATGGATTGGCTGCGACACGCGCCATTCGGGAGTACGAAAGACCGAGAGATCTGCATGTGCCCATTCATGCCATGACCGCACACGCCATGAAAGGCGACCGGGAGCGGTGTCTCGAAGCCGGTATGGATGGCTACGTTCCCAAACCCGTCCGCTTCAGCGACATTGAAGAAATATTGTCGAGCGTCGCGGAGGAGTCGGCGGATAACGCCCGCCCAGCCTGGGGCAAAGAAGAAGCTCTGGCCCGCCTTGAGGGAGACGAAGGGCTGTTGCAGGAACTGTGCCAGATCTTTCTCCGTGAGTCGCCGAACCTGGTGGAGAGAATCCGGAACGCGATTCTAGAATCCGACTCCCGCCGCGCGGAACGTGCCGCGCACAGCCTGAGAGGAGAACTCAGTTATCTCTGTGCACCAGGGGCAGTGCGCACGGCGGAGCGGCTGGAGGAAATGGCGCGGGGCAACGACTTGTCGCGGGCCGCCGAAACCCTTTCAACTCTCGAGCAGCAACTGGCGGCCCTGCGGCTAGCCATGCAGGAACCTGCGGAGGCGCACTAGTGGATGCTTTCCAGGCACAGCGGAACGGTCGAAGCGCGCAGGAGAGCGGCGACTCCGGCTCGGACGCGGTCTTGATCGCGGAGGATGATCCCGTATTCCGGCATCTGCTGCGAAACTGGCTGCTGCGCTGGAACTATCGCGTGATCGCGCTGGCCAATGGGCTCGATGCCTGGACCGAATTGAGCCGGGAAAACTCGCCCAAGATGGCCATTCTCGACTGGATGATGCCCGGAATGGACGGCCTTGAGCTTTGCCGCATGATTCGCTCCCAGGAGCCCGGTCCTTATCGCTACGTCCTGCTGCTGACTGCGAAAAGCGACAAGCAGGACGTGGTGACCGGGCTCGACGCCGGCGCCGATGATTATCTGACCAAGCCGTTCAACGTGGAGGAACTACGCGCCCGCGTCCGGGCGGGGAAGCGAATTCTCGAGCTGCAGGATGCGCTGCTGCGCGCCCAAACCGCCTTACAATTCGAAGCCGCGCATGACCCGCTTACCGGCCTTTGGAACCGGGGGGCGATGCTGGATCTACTTCGGGGTGAGACACACCGTTATCGAAGGACGGGAAGTCCGTTGGGAGTCATGATGGGCGACCTCGACAATTTCAAGCGGGTCAACGATTCTTACGGTCACCTGGTCGGAGATGCAGTATTGCGCGAAGTGGGTGCCCGATTGTCTGCAGCGCTTAGAGATTACGATCTGGTAGGGCGCTATGGCGGGGAGGAGTTCCTGGCCGTCATACCGGGGTGCCGCCTTTCTGATCTAACGCTCAGAGCCGAGAGCATGCGGGAAGCTATCTCGGCCGCACCCATCAACACCGCCGCCGGGCCGGTTCCCTGCAGCATCAGCATCGGAGTTGTTGCAACTCCGCTGGAAGATACGGGCCTGGAATATGAGACCCTGCTGCGCGCCGCCGACCTGGCGCTCTATACCGCTAAAGCAAACGGGAGAAACCGGGTGGAAGTGGCGCCGCTGGCGCTGCCAGCCAGCAAGGGAGCCTGAAATTGCCGTGGCGTGGGGGCCGCAGGCCGTATGGCACGGTAGTGGTCTCGTCTGGCACGGTCGTGCCATTCACAGTTTTAGCCACCAGACGTATCTTCCTAATTGAGCAGTTCTGGGGGAGGGCTGCCCGGGCGTTCAAGACTTGAAAAAGTCTTGAACGCCCGTTTAATTTTGCCCACAAGAATCCAGGGGTGGACCACCACCCTCCTCCCCGTTTCCTTCTGAAATGTGTTCCGGATTGCCCTCGGCCGCTGAGCCGGGTGCCAGACGGGATTGCCGATCACTCTTGCCGCTTGTAGCGGCCCATCCATTCCGCCTTCTCCAGGGTATGGCCCTGCATCGCCTTCTCTACTTCTTGCTTGCTTGAACCCGGCTTGAGATCGAGGCTGCGGTCGAGGGCGTAGAGCTTAAAGAAGTAGCGGTGCGGCTTGCCCGGTGGCGGACAGGGACCGCCGTACCCAATCTTGTGGAAATCGTTGCGCCCCTGCCGTGCCCCGGAAGGGAGTTCGTCCACCTTTGGAAGGTTTTCGGGCAGGCTGCTGCTTTCAGCCGGAATGTTGAAGATGACCCAATGGGTCCAGGTACCGGAAGGAGCATCCGGGTCGTCGGTGATCAGGGCAAAACTCCTGGTTCCGGCGGGAGATCCAGACCACGACAGCTCAGGCGAGGTATCGGCCCCGTCGCAGGTGAATTTCTGAGGGATGTCTCCACCGCTGGGGAAGCTGGTACTCGAGATCGCGAATGCCATGCTGTGTCCTCCCATGGCGGGCTTCGCGAGCGGTAGAAGCGCCGCTGCGAGCCACACAATGGATGCAGCGGCGATTCCCCTCAGTTGCATGTAGTTGCGAGCCAGACCCCTGCTAGTCCAGACCCTAGCTGGTGGAAATGGTGAAGTTCACCGTGATCCGGGCAGCGGTTTCAACCGGCTGACCGGATTGGAAAAAGGGACGGAAGTGCCACTGCTTTACCGCCTCCATGGCCGCGCTGGAAAGAATGGCGGGGCCGCTGAGCACGCGCAGGTCCTGGATGTTCCCATCCCGGCCGATCAGTGCCTGCAGCACCACCGAACCCTGCACCTTCATCTGCCGCGCCAGCAATGGATAACTGGGCTCAACCGGCTGGGCCACCATTTGCGCGGTGTCGGCCGAGACACTCACTTTCTCCTTAGTCGGAGCCACAGAACGCGGCGGCGCTTCGCGAGCCACAACTACCTTGCGCTCAACCTTAGGCTGCGGAACCGGTGTGCGCGCAACCGCAGCGGGCTGCGTGGTCACGGACGATTGCGGCGGAATCGGCGTGGTCGAAGAAGCCATGGTCACCGGCCCCTCCGATTGCATATCCACTCTGACGGTATTGTTCTTGGGCTGCAGTGTCCGTCGTGGCCCGCCGGCGACCACTTCCACTTCCAGCGGAGGCAGCACGGCGCGATCACTGGCGGTAATGCCCGGCGCAAGATTTTCCACTGCGCCGCTGGCTTCCCGCGGGAGCAGGGCTCCGCGGCTTTGCTTTCGCGCTCAGCGGTGGAGCGGATAAATGCGCCGTCTTCGCGTTCTCGGCAGATTTTTGGGCCGGGCCGACCGCGGTTTCGTCGCTCGAGTCAGGCACAACCGCAGCCGTGGTGGGGAACCAGAATTGACGGTCTTTGAACAGGACCACAGCCAAAGCAACCAGCAGCAAAACCAGCGCTACCAGCATCCGTCGGCGTTGTTTGTTTTCGGTGCGTGGCTCACGCACCACCAGGTGATCGGTGCTGGTCTTGTCCTCCAGCATTGGCATGACACAAACCCCCTTGCCCGTTAGGGGATCCGGGCCCAGGCAACAAGTATGCCCTGAAACCGGCCGGAAAGCCAGAAGAATCAGCAACTCTTGACCTGCAAAACCTTGCTCTCAGATGGTAAAGCACACGCCCGAAGTTCCCCCGCAATTAGCTTGTCTGCTGCGAGTTACAGGAAGCTGCAAGAAGCTGCACTTCTTCGGTTTTGCGTAGAATATGCAGCATGCCGGAAGCCAGGACACCCGCCGCCACTCTTCGAAGCGTTCCCATATTTTCAGGCCTCACTGAAAGCGAAATGGACTTCCTTGCGCCGCGAGCGGTCACTCGCCGCTATGGACCTGGGGAGATCGTATTCACCGAAGGAGAGCCATGCGGCGGAATGTATGTAGTGGAATCCGGGCACGTGCGCATCTTCAAGAGCGCCTCCAATGGACGGGAGCAGGTTCTTAGTATCGATGGTCCGGGCAGCTCTGTGGCGGAGTTGCCGGTTTTCGACGGTGGAAATTATCCGGCATCGGTCGCTTCGGTGGACAACTGTGTCCTGCTTTTCGTGAGCAAGCAGGATTTTCAGGCGCTGTGCCTTGCCCATCCGCAGGTGGCTCTCAAGGTGTTGCGCGTGGTGGGAGCAAGATTGAGGCGGCTGGTGGGCATCATCGAAGAACTTTCTTTCACCACCGTCCGCCACCGGCTTGCTGCTTTTCTCATCCGGTTGGCCCGGAAGGAAGGGAAGCGAACTTCCGCGGGCATTGAGCTTCTGCTGCCGGTCAGCAATCAGGAACTCGGCGCGCAGATCGGTACCGTCCGCGAATTGGTTTCGCGTAATCTGAGCCGGTTGCAAGCCCGGGGATTGATTCAGATGGAAGGCCGCTGCATTACCATTCCCGACTTGAAAGCTCTGGAAACCGAACTCGAAGAACAGGAATAGCCGCGTTCCACCGCCCTCCCCTCACAGGCCCGGGCGCTCGCACGTAGTCTCTTATGTCCGTGACATAAGTCATCGGCAGCGCTGGCGTCGCCTTCTATTCTCCTGATTGTGGGCGGGGCGAACGTAACAAAGCTGGCGTCCAAGGAGAGCAGCCATGAATGTGAGTACCACGAAAACCGTCCGGGAAGTCGCGCTAGAGATGCCCAATGCCACCCGGATCTTTGAGAGCCTGGGAATTGACTACTGCTGTGGCGGCGGCCGCTCGCTTGAAGAGGCCTGTGTCAAAGCCAAACTGCCGATTGAAGACGTAGTAGCCCGCTTGCAGAACGCAGCCAGCGACGATTCGCAGCCGGCTCGCCAGGATTGGAAAGGCGCCCCTCTAGCGGATCTGATCGACCATATCGTGCAGAAGCACCACCACTATACCCGCCAGGAGATCGCGCGCCTGCAGCCGCTTTTTGAAAAAGTCTGTTCCGTCCATGGCAAGAATCATGGGGAATTGCTGGACATGCAACGCACCTTCCGTGGCCTGGCAGACGAACTCACTCTGCACATGATGAAAGAAGAACGCATCCTGTTCCCGCACATTCTGCGGATGGAAGAATCGGCATTGCAGAAGGAGCCGGTGCTGCCGGGGGCGTTCGGTACCGTGCAAAACCCGGTGAGCGCGATGATCGCGGAACACGACTCCGCTGGCGACGCTCTGGGCCGCCTGCGCGAAATCAGTGACAACTACAACCCGCCGCCCGATGCCTGCATAAGCTTCCGGACGCTGTACAGTGCGCTAAAGGCGTTCGAGACGGATCTCCACCAGCACATTCACCTGGAAAACAATCTGCTTTTCCCCCAGGCGGTGAGCATGGAGAGCGGCCTCAGCAGCGCCCGTTAAGGAACCGCACCCCCCGGCTTGAGATCATGCTGGCCGGAAGCATAGAAAAGATATATCGTCATACGATAAAAAGAGCCGCAGGAGGCTGCCACCATGCCGTATCGGAAGCTCTGGATCGCGCTGGCTCTGGTGCTGGTCGTCTCGTTCGCAGTGTTGGGCGGCGTCGGATTCAAAATTCTGCGAGCGCTCCGCCTATTCCGTCCCAGGTGGTCACCACCGGCGGCCGGGTGCTGTTCGACGGCAGCACCATTCAGGACGGCCAAAATGCATGGCAATCCATCGGCGGCCAGGAAGTGGGCACCATTTGGGGGCATGGCTCCTACGTGGCGCCCGACTGGTCCGCGGACTGGCTGCATCGCGAATGCGTGTTCATTCTCGATCGTTGGGCGTCGGAGTCGGGGGCCAGCGAACTACGCCGCTCTCCCGCCGGAGCAGCAGGCCGCGCTGCGCGAGCGTCTGCAACTTCTGCATGCGGCCACAACACTTACGATCCCGCGAGCGGCACCATCACCGTCGATCCCGTGCAAGCCCAGGCCTTCGCCGCGCTGAGCGCCTATTATGCAGACGTATTCAGTCAACGGCCGCAACGAATATGCCATTCCCCCGCAACGCGCTGAGCGATCCCGTCAAGTTGCGCGCACATGAGCGCATTCTTCTGGTGGACGGCGTGGGCCGCCCCCACCAATCGTCCCGGCCAGTCGGTCACCTACACGCAGAACTGGCCACACGAGCCGCTGATCGGCAATGAGCCCACGGGCGGCACCATCGTCTGGAGCGTGCTCAGTTTTGTGCTGCTGCTTGGCAGGAGTAGGCGGCATGGTCTGGTATTTCGCCTCGCAGCCGAGATCCACCGCGGAAGAACTGCTGCCGGAACAGGATCCCCTTGCTGGGTCTCAAGCCCACCCCCTCGCAGCGCGCTACCGGTCAAGTTCTTCTTCGTGGTGGCCGCGCTGTGGGTGGTGCAGGTTGCACTGGGCGCGATTACTGCGCACTACGGCGTCGAGGGCTCCGGCTTCTACGGCATTCCTCTCGACCGCTGGCTGCCCTACAGCATCACGCGCACCTGGCACCTGCAAATCGGCATCTTCTGGATTGCGACTTCCTGGCTGGCAACCGGGCTCTACGTCGCGCCCGCGGTCAGTGGAGTCGAGCCCAAAGGCCAGCGGCTCGGCGTGAATGTGCTTATTCGGGGCGCTGCTGCTGGTAGTGGTCGGATCGCTGGCCGGGGAGTGGCTGAGCATCCAGCACAAGCTCGGCAACCTGTGGTTCTGGTTCGGCACGCAGGGTTACGAATACGTGGACCTGGGCCGCTTCTGGCAGATCCTGCTGTTCGTCGGCCTCAGCTTCTGGCTGTGGCTGATGTGGCGCGCGATTGAAGCCGGCACTGGTCAAGCAAGATCAAAACCACTCGCTGCTGTTGATGTTTCTGGTCTCCGAGCATCGCCATCCCGCTGTTTTACGCGGCGGGACTGATGTATGGCCAGCGCAGCAATCTGGTGACCGCCGAGTATTGGCGCTGGTGGGTGGTTCACCTCTGGGTGGAAGGATTCTTCGAGGTCTTCGCCACGGTGGTGATTGCCTTCCTGCTCACCCGGCTGAAGCTTCTCTCAGTCGGCACCGCGACGCGCGCGGTGCTGTTCTCCACGGTGATCTTCCTTTCAGGAGGTATCATCGGAACCTTCCATCACCTGTACTTCAGCTGGCACTCCGGCCATCGTTCTCGGCCTGGGCTCGGTATTCAGCGCCCTGGAAGTGGTGCCGCTGGTGCTGATCGGGTTCGAAGCCTGGGAGAACATCCGGCTGGCGCGAGCGCGCGAGCAGCACATCTGGGTTGACTGCCTACAAATGGCCGATCTACTTCTTCGTGGCGGTGGCTTTCTGGAACTTTGTCGGCGCCGGCTTGTTCGGCTTTCTGATCAATCCGCCCATCGCGCTCTATTACATGCAGGGACTGAACACCACTCCCGTGCACGGACACACCGCGCTCTTCGGAGTGTACGGAATGCTCGGCCTCGGACTTGATGCTGTTCTGCCTGCGCGCGCTCCGTCCGGGAAAGGCGTGGAAGAATGGCCCGCTATGGGCTGCCTTCTGGGCCATCAACGTCGGGCTGGCGTTAATGGTCACGCTCAGCATGCTACCCATCGGACTGATGCAGGCTTGGGCCTCGGTGGAGTACGGAACCTGGTATGCCCGCTCCGCCGAGTTCTTGCAGACCCCGCTGATGAACAACCTGCGCTGGATGCGCATGTTTGGCGACAGCCTGTTTGCATTAGGAGCGCTGATCCTGGGCTGGTTCGTGCTCGGACTGGTGACTGGCCACTCCTATGACGAGAAGGGTTACGTCGCCGAGGGCGAGTGGGTGATTCGCTCCCACAGCGCCCCGGCTGCGCATATTGGCGACTGAACTCTGGCGCGAGACTGACTATTCTCGAGTCTCCACGGTTTTCTGCTCTTCGACAAATGCCTGCCGCCAGCCGGAGACGCGCTTCCAGCCCTCCGCCGTGGCTGGTCGCGGACTTCTGGTTGCCGGCAAATCCGGAGTGGCGGATGGTGGTCAAGCGAATCTTCGGCGCGGAAGAATGCGGAAGAATAAAGAGGGCAGGTTTGCAGGGCTAGAGACCCGGTTGGCCGCTGCAGGTTTCAGAGCCATGCGAGGCCCAGGATGGCCATGAGTACCTCGTAATTGGCTTACAACGCGCCGGCTAAGCGACCGAACCGTCCTCAGAGCACTTTGGATTTGGACACTTCGACCGCGCCCCCTGCACCCCGCGTCGCCTGAATGCGGTAAAGAGTGTAGGTCTCAGGATTCAGCAGCAAGTAGCTGAGCGGCATCTTTCCGGTGTCGAGCGAAGGAGGTTCGAAAGCTTTCCCGGCCTCCTTCAGTTTGCGAACGACGTCCGGCCTCGTATTCTCATCGCGCAGAACAATCCCGCTGCCCAAATCGCGGTGGAAGCGGGTCACGATCTCAGCCCACCAGTCCGCAGGCATTCCACTCGAGCAGGAGTCAAGAATCTTTGCGACGCTGGTGCCGTCGCCTGCGCCCAGCACCTGCTCTCCGCCGAGCAGCGCGTAATTGGCCTGGTAGGAAAGCGGGCGCACAGTGTGAGCGACGGTGTAGAACGAGCACGAGGGACGGCGCAGGCGCTCGACCTCATCGATACGCACTTCGCCCATCTTCCAGCCATACTCTTTGGCTGCGGCCTCTTCGATTTTTCGTCGGATATTGTCTTCCATGGTGGTTCCTTCCACGGTCCTTGCGCCCAGGCTCACCGCCGCGAGTGCCAAGAAGAACAGCATCGGAATCGAGCTAGTGATTGTCATTATTCCCCACTGGCACCGGCGCCGGCGACAAGCTCAGAGTCTTCCAGGTATCGGGGTTCGAATTCACCACTGTCTGCCAGTTGTTTCCATCCACCTTCATGCCGGTGACGCTACCCAGAAAGTCGTAGAACTTCTGCGCTTCCTGCGGGTTCTTCATGGCCTCGCCGGCGTACTTGCCGTAGAAGCTCTCGGGGTTGAGCTGCCACTTGATGCGCTGCTCCATGGCTTCCTGATTGGTGGGAACCCGGCCGTTTTGGGCCTGGAATCCCACGTACCAGGCGCGGTATTCGGCATTGAAATAATCGAATGTGTTGGCCACCTTGTCGTTGTTCCGCAGGTGGTTGATCTCGTGCGCCACGGTGTTCAGCGACAGGCGGTCGGTATCCTCGCCGGGTTCGATTTTGCCGTTGCCCGCTTCGATGATTCCCTTGTTCAGCCACAGAGTCTTGTCAGCGCCTTCCCCATAATATGTGCCCTCGCCGGGGGGATAGGTTTTCCAGACCAGCTGGTAGTCGGAGTTCTTGCCGATCAGCTTGTCGAGCGTGTTGTCGATAATCTTCCGGTCTCCGGGATTCGAGGAGAACCGGGCAACCGTCTTGAGCGAGCGCTGTTTGTCGCCGAGGTCCTGCGCCCCGAACCAGTCTTTTTGCACCAGGCGGTCGAGGTTCCCTACGGTGCGGGCATCGGGATAGTTCTTCACCTGGCTGAGGACTGCGGTCTTCTCTGCGCCGTCCAGACTTTTGAATTTGGGATCGTCGATCAGCTGCTTCACGTTCGCCGCGTAAGCAGAATCGATATGCGCCGCCCGGAATCCGTCGAGCACCAGCTTGCGGTCTGTGGGAGACAGCGACTTGGCTGAGTCCAGCAGATCGAGCGTCTTGGAAATCTTGTCCTGGGTGAGCGGCGGGTTCGAAGAGAGCGCCTGAAGAACGGAGTTCCTTTCCGCCGGACTGAGGGACTGAAATTGCGGACTCTGGTAAACGATGTTCAGCTTGTCGGTCAGGTCTTTCTGTTCCTGCGAAGTGTATCCCTCGCCGTGGATGGGGTCAGCCACCGGAGCCTGGTGGGTGACTCCTCCTCCGCCCCATGCCGAGGAAAGCGACGCCCGCATCACCGCGGAATCCATATTGCTGTCCATGCGTTTCGAGGTAGCAACTCCGCCGGTGTCGGCGGGAGCCTCGGCTTCCTCGGTTTCGTCTGACGCCTCACCGGCGGTGGAGGACGGCAGCCTGATTTCCTCGCCGGGACTTAGTTCATCGCTGTCCGCGATTTCGGGATTTGCTTTTTGCAGATCCTGAGCAGGAATACCCAGGCGGACCGCTACTTGACCGAGATTGCTCTCCCCCGCACGCACCACCGTGGTTGCGTCGCGGTCCTGACCGCTCCAATCGCCGGAGATCGGGCCCGAAGTGTCGACTCTCACGTAGGTGTAACTTCCTCGCGCAGTTGTTGCCTGCCTGCGGCTCACGCTGAAGCCCCGAATTTAAACGCTCCACCGATAGCGGGGCGTTCTACAAGGATTATCGGAGGGCAAGACTGGGAAGTTGCTCTGCTTGCAGCGGTGGCTTCGTCCGCAGCGGTGCGGCTTCAGTGGCAATCCGGGCTGCCCCGGTCAGTCCTTCAAAGTCAGGGGTAGTGACACCGTGACCGTGGTGCCTTCGCTGCTCGAGGCGATTTCCAGTGTCCCGCCGAACTGACGGACTCTCTCCTCCATGCCACGCAGCCCCACTCCTGATTGTGAGAGCTTGAGTTCGCTCATTTTTTCCGGCGAGATACCCTTTCCCCGGTCTCTGATTTGCAAACGGATGGCGCCTTCCGAGCGGCGTGCATGAATGCTGGCGGAGGCACTGCCCGAATGGCGATGAATGTTGGTAAGACTCTCCTGCACGATGCGAAAAACAACCAGCTCCAGTTGGTTGGGCAGTCTGCCGAAATCATCCGGCAGCTCCAGATCGACTTTGATGCTGCTGCGCTCGGAAAATCCATTCACGAACCACTGCAGAGCCGAGCCCAGGCCGACCTCGTCGAGCAGGGGAGGATGCAGCAGGTAAGAAAGAGTGCGGATTTCTTTCGACAAGGCTTCGGAGAGTTCCCGGCTCTGGGCTGCCAATTCTGTCACTCTGCGGTCTTTCTCCCCGGCAACCTGCATCAGCGCGGCCAGATTCATTCCCAGCGCAGTCAGCGTCTGCCCGGCGTGATCGTGTAATTCGCGCGCCATATAGCGCCGCTCTTCATCCTGAGCGCGTAGCAGACGACCGGTCAGTTCCCGCAGGCTGGTCTCCGCCCGCTTGCGGTCGGCTATTTCGGCTTCGAGCGCGGCAGTGCGGTCTGCGACTTTCCTCTCCAGCGCGTCATTGGCCTCGCGCAATGCCTCTTCTGCAGTTTTCAGTGGAGTGAGATCGGTCACGAATGCGGCGATTTCCGGATTGCCTTCGCCGGCGTCAATGATCGCGGCCCCCATCAGAATGGGTACATGCCGTCCATCTTTCGCGATATACGCCTTCTCGTAAGCGTCGCATCGTCCCGTGGCGCGAAGCTGCTCGATCGCCCGCGCATCCGCCCCGGCATATTCGGGTGGGGTCAGATGGTTCCATCGAACCGTTCCGGTGCTGACTTCGGCTTCGGAATAGCCCAGCGCCTTCAGGAGGGCCGGGTTCATATATTTCACTTCACCGCCTAGTCCGCCGATCACTGTTCCAAACGGGTTAGCATTCGCCAGACGGCTAAATCGCTCAGCGGCGTGAGCTCGTTCCACCTCATGGAGTTCGCTCTGCAGAAGTCCGGCAATGCGGGTTCCGATCAGATGGAGAAACGTTTCATAGCTGGCGTCAAAGGGCAAACGCGGACTGATTCCTGAAACCAGCGCAGCCTGCATGGGTGAGCCCGGCATGGGCAGCGGCAGGATGTATGCGCCGGTTACCGGTTCCGGCCAGGGTTCACAAACAACGTCCCCAAACCGCTGTTGCAGGTCTTGTATCTGGGACGGGACCTTGGAATGGACAACCTCCGCAAGCGGCCAGTTTGCCGGTTCCGCCAGCTGAGTGCCGGACGCCGTACTTCCCGCGAGTACGATCTCCCCCTGGGTGCACAGATATAACGCCGCAAACGGCAGATCCGCTGGATCATCGCTTAACTTCTGCACGAGGGTTTGGGCAAAAGATTGGATTCGTTGCGATCCCGCAAGCGGATCTTGTGAAGAAGGCTCCCCAGCAATGGAGAGCAGCACTCGCAGTCGGCGCTCGCCCAGGACCTGCTCGGTAGTCTCGCTGCATACCACTAGCGTCGCTTCTACATTTCCTGCCTTGCCTCTCACTGGACTGTAGCCGTATGTCCAGAAGACCTCTTCCAGTTTGCCATTCCGGTTGATCGGGACTAGCTGGTTGATGTTCCAGGTGGATTCCCCCTGGTTCATGACCGCTTCGATCTGCGGGCCGATGATCGGCCATATTTCGGGCCAGCACTCTTGGCCGCGCTGCCCAACGGCTGAAGGGTGTTTGTCGGCACGAATGCTGGGCCGGTAACCGTCGTTGTAGAACTGAATGAGTTCGGGCCCCCACCACAGAAACATAGGGTGCCGCGAGGCCAGCAGCAGGTTGACCGTAGTGATGAGGGTGTCGGACCAGGAATCCACCGGGCCCAGGGGCGTCTTGGTCCATTCGTAGCCGCGAATGAGCTCCGCCATCTCGCCCGTGCCCACAATCCGCGAGCGCGGTCGGGACTCGACAGGGCGTCGGGAGGGGTTCTTCCCCTTTGCGCTGGATACTTGGGGTGACATGTTTCAGGCGAAGTCTAACAAACTGAAGTTCAGCTTTTTTGCAGCTACAAACCCCTGCGGGAAAACTCTACTCCTCAATGATTCTCAGTAGTCAAGCGGGAACTAGCAGGCCAGTTGGTCGCGGGTCAGCTTCAGCCCGTTCAGGTTGCCCAACACGGTGACGGCGATGGTTTCGGTGCGGAAGAATTCCTCCGCCAGCTGTTGCAGTTCTTCAGCGGTGACTGCCTCGATCCGTTCCAGCAGTTCATCCATGCCATAGAAGCGGTCGAAATACATTTCCTGGCGGGCGAGGTTCGACATGCGCGCGGTGGAAGACTCCAGCGACAGCATCAGGCTGCCTTTCAGCTGGTCCTTGGCGCGGCGAATTTCCTCGGCAGGCACCAGTTCCAGTTTCAGCTTGCGGAACTCAGAGACTACCGACTGCACTACCTTGCCCGCCGATTCCCGCGAGGTTCCCGCATAGACGGACAAGCAGCCGGTATCACGATAGGGATTCAAGTCGCTGTAAATGGCGTAAGCCAGTCCCTGGCGCTCGCGAATATTCTGGAAGAGCCGCGAGCTCATTCCCCCGCCCAGCACCGTATTCAGGATGTACGCCGCATAGCGATTCTGGTGCGCGATGGAGTGCGAAGGCACCCCCACGCAGATCTGCACCTGCTCCAGCGACTTCTTGTTCCGCATGATGATGCGGGGCACGATCTTGGGCTGCGGACTGTGGAAGCCGTTCTTGCCGGGCTTCATCTGCTCGAAGCACTTGCCCACCAGTTCCACGAACTGCTCGTGCTTCAGGTTTCCCGCAGCGCTGATGATCACATTGCTGGGAATGAAGCGCTGCCGGTAGAAATCCACCACCGGGTCGCGCTCAAACTTGCGCACGGTTTCTTTGGTCCCCAGGATGGGCTTGCCCAGGGGATGGTCCTTCCAGAAATTCTGGGTGAAGATCTCGTGGACCAGGTAGTCGGGATTGTCCTCGTCCATCTTGATTTCTTCGAGGATGACGCCGCGCTCGCGAGTGATGTCCTGCCCCTCAAATACGGGATTCAACACCAAATCGCTGAGCACATCGAGCGCAATCGGCAAATGCTCATCCAGAACTTTAACGTTGAAGCAGACGCACTCCTTGGCGGTGAAGGCGTCCATGTTGCCGCCGATGGAATCGACCTGGCGGGCAATGTCCTCCGCCGAACGGTTCTGGGTTCCCTTGAACACCATGTGCTCGACGAAATGGGAGATGCCGTTCCAGTGGGTGTCTTCGTCCCGTGATCCGGTCTTAATCCAGATCCCGATCGAAACCGAGCGGATGTGCTGCATCTCCTCGGTGATCAGCGTCAGTCCATTGGGCAGAACTTCGCGACGGATGTTCCGGATTTCTTCCACCATAGAAAATGTTCCCAATCAGTGCCGAAAGGAGAGACGCGGGCCAGAGCGCTCTAAGCCATATTGTTACACATCGAAGAGGTCCGCGCTATTCTCGAATAACCCTCGCTATATGTATAAGTTATGCGAGTCTGCGGCGGCCTTCCGGGGGCTTCCAAACGCCTTTCTTTATCGCCATGCTCTACAATCGGCTTCAGGGAATCCCGGCGAGGTTAGATGCATGTCCACACCGAATCAGGAAACGCTGTTGGGCCTGAATCTGCAAGAACTTACGTCTCTCGCCGACCAATTCGGACAAGCCCCCTACCGCGCCCAGCAGCTGTTTGAAGCAATCTACCGGCAACGGGTGGAGTCTGCCGGGCAGATTTCCAATCTTCCGCAAGAATTCCGGGCCCAACTGGACCGTCAAGTCCCGGTTGGTGTACCTCTGATCGAAAAGAAATTCGTCTCGCACGATGGCACGGTGCGCTATCTGCTTCGCTTCGCCGATGGGCAGAGCGTCGAAACCGTCTGGATGCCGGAAGGCGACGACGGAGAAGTCGGCGATGGCAGCGAATCCGGTGAACCTCTTGCTGCGGAACCGCCGACCCAGCGCTGGAACCGCGCCACCATCTGTGTTTCCAGCCAGGTGGGATGCGCCGTGGACTGCCAGTTCTGCCTTACCGCGCTACTGGGAGTAAAGCGGAATCTTGCCGCCGGAGAGATTGTCGGCCAGGTCACTACGGTTTTGCGCGATCAACAGGTATCTCCGCCAATGGACCGGGTGAACCTGGTATTCATGGGGATGGGGGAACCCTTTCTCAACTATGACAACTTCATGAAAGCAGTGCGACTGCTGGCCGAAGGAGTTGGCATTCCAGAATCGCGGATGACGGTTTCCACCGCCGGCATCATGCCGCGTATCGCTGATTTCGGCAGGGAAGCGATCCGTCCCAAGCTGGCGATATCACTGAATGCCCCGAATGATGAATTGCGCAGCCGGCTCATGCCCATTAACCGCAAGTGGAACCTGGAGTCTCTGATGGCCGCAGCCCGGAATTTTCCGTTGCGCAACCGCGAACGCCTCACTTTCGAGTACGTCCTGCTGGATGAAGTGAACGACTCCATTGAGGACGCGCAGCAAGTGGCGCGGCTGCTGCAGGGCATGAAGGCGAAAGTGAATCTGATCGCCTTCAATCCTGGGCCCGGCGTCGAGTTTCGCACTCCCGCCGAGCAACGTGTCCTGGCATTTCAAAAGCACCTGGTTGCGGCTGGAATTCCGGCCTTCATTCGCCGTCCCCGGGGTCGGGACATCTACGCCGCCTGCGGACAGTTAAAGCGAACCATGGAATTGGTCAAGCTTTAGTTGGCAAATTGGGAATACCTGCGTTAGGCTTGTCTACCGGATGCTCTGGCCGCAACCCCGATTTTGGGCCGTTGTACGCCAAACGTTCTCCGGTCGCGAATCCGGTTGTCAGTGGGTGTGCAGTTGCCTCGATCCTTCCTGACCCTTCAACCCAAGTCGTTGTGGCGCCTTCGGGCTCCTATCAGTTCCGGAGAAGTACGGCGCATCGAACGCTGGCTGGCGACGGCGCGCGTCTTTCTCGCCATTTCCGCTCTGGTCACGATCTGGATGGATCCGGGCGAGGTGCATTATTCCATCTGGGCTTACGGGCTGCTCGGGTTCTACATCATTCACGGCGTGACCATCATGCTGCTGCTGCGCTTCCGGCAGCAGTCCACCCTGGCCTTCCGCCTGCTGGTTCACGGCGCCGATGTGGTGTGGCCGGCGCTGATTTCTGTCTTCGCCACCGGCCAGCACAATCCCTTCTTCCTGTTCTTTGTATTCGTGATGGCGGCCGCCGCCTACCGCTGGGGCGTCTGGGAAACCGTGGGTACCGCGGCTGCGGCGCTCATTCTTCTCTGGGCCGAGAGCCTGGCCTTCCATCTGGGGTTTATTCAATGGGTGGATGGAATGCTGCTGCGCCACGGATTGCCGTTGCTGCGCGTCGACCTGGTGGAATTTGAGCCCAAGCATTTGTTCATGCGCTCCATCTACCTGATGGTGCTCGGTCTCCTGCTGGGCTATCTAGCAGAGCAGCAAAAGCAATTGCGAGCGGAAAAAGCGGTGATCGCCCGTGTCCTGGGGCGGGCCCGCGTCGAAGCCGGCTTGACGGGAACACTGCAGGATATTCTCAGCGACCTGGTCACCATGTATGGAGCGAAACAGGCTCTGGTCGCGTCGCAGGAAGCGAATAGCCGGCACGTCTTCGTGGGGGAAGTGAGAGCCTTGAACGGCACTCCGACGGCCTTTCATTGGCTCGAGCCCACTCCCGAAGACCGCGATACCTACCTCTACCTCACGGCCGCAGATGCCTGCTGTGTGACCCGGAACAGCCGGGGCTTCGCCTACGTAGGGCTGAGTGCCGACGGGACCAGGATTCGAGAGCTGCCGCTGGATTTCCTGCAGCCGCTTGGGCAACAACTGGAATTCCGGCGTTTGACCACGATTTCGTTCCTCTTCGGACGGGAATGGGGTGGCCGGATTTTTCTGCTGGATCCCGAGCTCACCACCGATCCGGAAGAAGAACTGCATTTCTGCAGGAGTTGGTGCGCCAGGTCGGGCCCGCGATTTATAACGTGTACCTGCTGCGCCGCTTGCGGATGCGCGCCGGCGCGGTCGAACGCGCCCGTTTTGCCCGCGAACTGCACGACGGCGCCGTGCAGTCGCTGATTGCGGTCGAAATGCAGGTGGATGTGCTTCGCCGCCAGGCTATGAACGGCTCCGGAGCGGTGCCGGACGAACTGGGCCGCATCCAGGGCCTGCTGCGCGAAGAAGTGCTTAAGTTGCGCGAACTGATGCAGCAGATGAAGTCCCTGGATGTGGATTCGCGAAGGCTACTGGGATTCCTGCGCGATACCGTGGAGCGATTTCAGCGCGAGACTGGCATTGCTGCGCGCTTTCTCTCCGAAATCGAAGAGATGGACATGCCGCAGCAGGTTTGCCGTGAACTCGCCCGTATCGTGCAGGAAGGCTGGTCAATGTTCGCAAGCATAGCAAGGCGCAGCACGTGATGGTGCGATTGGGCACTAACGAAAGGAAATGGAAAATTGTGATCGAAGACGATGGCGCCGGCTTTCCCTTTGCCGGCCGTTTTTCCAGTCACGAGCTGGAAGGTCTTGGCAAAGGGCCGGTGGTAATTAAGGAACGGGTTCATTTGCTTGCGGGTGAACTCACGATAGAATCAAAGCCGGGCCAGCGGGTCACGGCTGGAAATCGCATATTCCTCAGGACCAGACTAGAGCCAGAGCCGCGAAGCTACTATGGATAATCGCAAAAAGTCACAACCGATCCATATCGTTATCGCCGATGACCACCCAATTTTTCGTGACGGACTGCGCCGGTCTGCTGGAAGCGGAGTCGACCTCGAGGTGATCGGTGAGGCTTGCGACGGCGCCGAAGCGGTCAAACTCGCCCGCCAGCTGAAGCCGGACATTCTGTTGCTGGACCTGGCCATGCCCCGTCATCCGGGCCTGGAGGCGCTGCGGGAAATCAGCCCGGATTCCGCGGCCACATCCGGTCCGTATATTCTTGCTGACCGCGGCCGCCGAGAAAAATCAGATCGTGGAGGCCCTGCAATTGGGCGCGCGCGGAGTGGTGCTGAAAGATTCTGCCACCCAGCTGCTGCTCAAGGCCATTGATACGGTGATGGCAGGGGAATACTGGGTTGGACGCGAAAGCGTTTCGAATCTGGTGCAATATCTCAGGATGCTGGTGCAATCCTCCGGGGAAGAAGCCCGGCAGAAGAAATTTGGGCTCACTCCGCGAGAACTCGAAATCGTATCCGCGGTAGTGGCTGGCTATTCCAACAAAGAGATCGCGGAATACTTCAAGATCAGCGAAGACACCGTTAAACACCATCTCAGCAATATCTTCGACAAGCTTGGGGTTTCCACGCGACTGGAATTGGCTCTGTTTGCGGTGAATCAGTCGCTGCCTCTCAAAACCATCGCCTGACGCGTATGGCACTTTCGTGCCATACGGGGGACACGACCGGGCCATTGGAGGCCTTCCAGCACCTTCAATACCATAGAGGTGATTGGGGCGATCCCTCGGTAACACGCGCAGTACCGCAGGCAGGCCTGTTTCAGATTCAAGCGAGAGAGACGCGCTAAGGAGGGGGTTCCGTGAAAGAATTACTTCAGCTTCTGTGGTCCGATGAACGGGGCCAGGACATCGCCGAATATGCTGTGATGTTGGCAGTTATTCTGGTGATCGTCGTGGGCACCATCCGGCTTATCGGTTCGAACGCCAACAACGTGTTTTCTTCTGTCGGCAGCGCCATCGCGCAATAACCGCGAAAGTCCCCCTTTCGCAGGTTCCCGCCTAATTTCTGCGTATGCAGATTTCTCTGTTTTTATGAGGTGATGAAGAGGTGTGTCTCGGTACCAACTGCCGGGTTGCCGCAAACGGCAGGCTAGGGCATTTGGCATTTAGCCGTTAGCATTTAGCCCTGAGGCTTCGCGGGTGCGCCCGGCAAGATCCTACGCTGGCCAAATGCCAAGTGCAAAGGGCCAAATGCCAACGGCACTCCTGTGGAGTGCCGTTAGTCTCGGAATTAATTCCAGTTGAAAAGTTTATTTTGGCTGCGCGGTTTGGGCCACGCTCTCCGCAGTCGGAGTGGCGAGCCGTGTCAGGTAGGGGAAGAACGGAGTCACCTCGAAAGGCATCTTCTCCTGCGCATTGGTGATGCGAACCGGCTTAGTCTTCACCAGTTCGATGCGGTTGCTCCAGGGATCCAGCTTAATGCGGCCACCCAGAGGCAGCGCTCCCAGCTGATCGGTACGGCGCATCTCCAGCTGGGGGGCTTGGGTCAGCAACGCCGCCATGCGGATATTGCCGTCGCCATTCGCCAGCCCATTGCCCAGATGCGGACGAATCAGGTTCTTAAGTTCTGGCGCGCGCGCCTGCAGCACTTTCAGGAACAGTGCGGCCGACTCCAGCTTGTCTTTATAGGGAGAATTCTTCAACAGCTCGACCGCTTTCTTGTCAGCCGCGGCTTCATCCGCGGGATCGCGAGTAAAGTCCAATCGCTGAAACGTGTGCTCATCGGAAAAGAACATCTCGTCATTGAAGGCCAGCTTGGTGTCCAGCCGGTGGCCCAGCACGATGTGCGCAAGCTCATGGGCGACCACCATGGCCAGCGATGACTCATCCGGCAGCACGTCCAGCATCCCCCGGCTGAGTACGATGGTGTGGCCGATGGTGAAAGATTCGAGTGGCGAGGTCAAAAGCACCCGGGTGCGGACCTCAGGTTCGATATCGAGATTGTTGGTCACGATCAGGTTGTTGGCCACGGTCAGCAGGACTTTGTCTACATCCCCTTCGGGGGCCAGCAGGCCGACTTTCTGCAACCGCTCCATGGCGTTGTCTTCCGCCTGCCGCTCCCAGATGCGCTCGCTTTCGACCGGCGACGCATCCTGTCCGGCTTCGCTCTGGTCCTTCACTTCCTGGGGTGCGTCAACCAGAATCTGGGTGAACTCTTCGCTGTGGTTCAAGTGCTGGCGATCGTATCCCCAGAAGCGGGTCTGCGACTTGAAGCTCATATCGCGAACCAGACCCATGCGCATGTCGGTTTCCTGGCTGTAGACATAAGCCGGCAACCACAGCCCGGGCTGCATGTTGAGCCGCCAGCTGTCGAAGTGGAGATAAAAGGTGTTGTAGCCCGCCGGCCCGTAGGTGCCGTTGAAGCGGACAATGTTGTAATCCTGGTCCTCAACCCAGATGCGGCCGATGAAGCGCCCCTTGCCCGCGTCCTTCTTGGGTCGGACGTCCATCACCAGGCAGCGTACCTCGCCCAGGAATTCGCGGCGCACGAAGGTGAAATCGTAGTTCTGCCGCTGGAAATTGCTGTCTAGAACCGCCATCTGCGCGAAGCCGCGAGGAATGAATTTGGTCGTCGCCCAGCTGGTGAGCTTGGACAGGAAGTTCTTGTGGCCGCTCTCGTCGGTGAGCAAAGAGTGGTCTTCGGTGCCTTGAGCCAGATCCAGGCGCCCCAGGAAGTATTGGTCACCGGCAGGAACCAGGCCGATTTCCTTTTCTTCCTTCAGGGTCTGAATGTAGGTCTCGACGAGAGGATGAAGCTGGCGCATCTGGGCGTTGAACACCGCCTCGCGCTCGACCACCCGGTCGATCACTTCGTTGAAGGTGCGCGGCGCCGGCCGGCTGGAAACGGTCTGTGCCAGAGTACTGTGAGCTGCGACATTCACGGGGATGTCCCGATTGATCATCGGGGCGGTACCGTCTGCGGCCCGTTCTTGGGCGAGAATAGCTGGGGAAACTGCAACGACGATGGCAAGCGACACTGCGGCTGCTCTTAAATTACGCATACACCCCTCGCGAAAAAACTTGCTTCAAGCCAGTTGAAACAGGATGTGTAACACGGCGGTGGAATCCGCGGGCTGGCCGTCCCGCAGTGCCGGCTTAAAGTGGATTTGCTCGGCCGCGCGAATGGCCGACTCATCCAATCCATGGCCTAGTCCCCGGACCACGCGGACCACGCGCAGCTTGCCGGAAGACTCAAACACCACTTCCAGTAAAACTTCGCCTTCAATCTTCAGCTGCCTGGCTTCGTCGGTGTAGTTGGGCGTGGGCTTCGAAAGAATTTCCGCAGGGCTCAGCTTCTTCGGAGCCTGAGCTTCCGCGACTTTGGGCCTTGAGTCGGCGGCCGCCGGTTCGGCTGCGCCAAATCCGCTCTGCCGCACTGTTCCCCGCGAAGTGTTCACCGTTCCCGAACCGTCGCCGGTGGCTACACCGCTGCCGAAGCCGGCGCTGGCAATCACTCCCTTGGCTCCCTTGGCGCCGCCAGTGCCGTTGCCGCTGCCCGGCCCGGAAGGCATGTCATACGAGCCCAGCTGCGCGATATTGACTGGATGCCCGTTGGTGGCCCGCGCCGGTACCCCGTTCGGATCTCCAAAGCCGCCCGTCTGCACCTGGTCCGGCGCCCGAGCGATGGTCGGTGTCGCAGAACTGCCGGTGGAAAAAACGTCAGTCTTGACCAGTTGCCTCGGAATCACCGCTTTGGTGGGCGGCAGCGGAACCGGTTTGGTGGCCGCAAGATTAATCTTGGGCGCGGTCGGTAATTCGTCAGGCTGAACCCGCTTGGGAGCCATCTCCACCGGAACCTGCAGGGCTTCCGCGGAAGGAGTGCGCAGCACCGGGGTTTCCACCGGCTTGAAGGCGCGCAGTGGCGCGGGTTTCTGCGGCACCGGCGCCGGAGTTTCCACTAACCTCACAAAATGGTAATCATGGGCCGGCGGCTGGAGCAATTGCGGATGCAGCACTCCCACCCACGCTAAAACAACCACGAACACGCCTTCCGTCCCCATGCTGAAAATGAATTCTTTCCAAGGCGGACGCCGTTCCGGAAGGGTAGCGAACAGGCTATTCTGCGGTGCTTGAGACATAAGACCCCGATATTCTCGCTCTGCCAGAGTTGTGACTGCGACGAAGGGCTTTTCGCGACCCTAACCACTTCGAACAACCCAGGAGACGGCTAGGTCATCAAGCGCTTCCTGCTGGGTAGAAGCACGCTTAAGACCACTTCAAACCGCTGCAGAAACAAGCACTTATCGGATGACTACTTGGCTTTATGGGGTAACATGTTACCAAAAGCACCACTGCGCGAGGCAAAAAAATTCCACTTGAACCAGATTGTTGCAACTCAGTGGTTCATTTCTGAAAATTCAGCCCAATACGGAGTCGGAACCGCACTCCACAGCCGTGAAACAGCCAGATCCGCGACTTAACAGCGCACAATTTTCTTGTCGCTGATTCCTTTGGTGGCGTTGCGGGTATCCACCACCAGCTGCGATTCCCGCACGATCTGCGCATAGTCGTAATCGGAATGGTCGGTGATGATCAGCACGCAATCGTACTGGGCAAGATTGTCCAGGCTGGACCGCTTCATCTGCAAGTCGTATTTCCGCCCCTTGCCGATCATGGGGAAGTAGGGGTCGTTGTAGCTGACCTGCGCTCCCTCTTTCTGCAGCAGTTCGATGATGGTGAGCGCCGGAGATTCGCGCAGATCGTCGATGTCCTTCTTATAAGCCACGCCTAGGATCAGCACTTTGGCGCCGTTCAGCGCCTTCTTGTGCTGGTTGAGCGCCTTAGCCACCGAATCCAGCACGTGGTAGGGCATGGAGACGTTGATCTCGCCCGCGAGTTCGATGAAGCGGGTGCGGAAGTCCCATTCTTTCGCCTTCCACGAGAGATAGAAAGGATCGACCGGAATGCAGTGCCCGCCCAGTCCGGGCCCGGGATAGAAGGGCTGGAATCCGAAAGGCTTGGTTGAGGCCGCTTCGATCACTTCCCAGATGTCGATTCCCATGCGCAGCGAAAGCAGCTTCAGTTCATTGACCAGGGCGATGTTCACGCAGCGGTAAATGTTTTCGAGCAGCTTGGTCATTTCCGCGGCCGCCGGAGAAGAAACTCGGCACCACGCGGTTAAAGATCGCCCCATACAGAGCCGCCGCCAGTTCCGAGGTTTGCGGCTCCAGGCCGCCCACCACTTTCGGAATGTCCCGACGCGCCACGGTCTGGTTGCCGGGATCTTCACGCTCCGGCGAAAAGGCCACATAGAACTCCGACCCGGTCGGTGCGCCGCTGCGGGCCGCCTTCAGCCCGGCCTTGTTTTCCTTTTCGAGAATCGGCACCAGAACTTCTTCCGTGGTCCCCGGGTAGGTGGTGCTTTCAAGAATCACCAGTTGCCCGGCGCGCAAATGCGGCGCAATGGCATGCGCGGTATCGGTGATGTAGCTGAGATCGGGCTCGTGATACTCGTTCAGCGGAGTAGGCACGCAGATGATGATCGCGTCCATCTCCTTGAGTCTGGCGTAGTCGGAGGTGGCCGAAAAGCCCTTGGCGCGGGCTTCCTGAATCTCTTCGACCGCGATCCGGTAAATATAAGAGCCGCCCTTGGCCAGGGTTGACACCTTGCGTTCGTCAATGTCAAACCCGGTGACCGGAAACCGCTGTTCGGTGTACAGCAGGGCTAAGGGTAGACCAACGTAACCCAGGCCGATTACCGCCACCCGCGTCTGGCGGGCTTCGACCTTGGATTTCAATTCAGCAATGGTGGTGGTAGGCACAGCACTTGTTGTCATGATGTCGGGTAAGCCACAGAACAGAATCGCGGCCTTGCGTAGTATGCCACAGCTCAGAAACGCCGCCGCGTCCACTAGAGTGGCATCTTCCCGGTATTCTGTGGAAATGCTTTCTGAACCGGAGGGATTACTTCGGTTACCTCTCCGCGGTGCGAATTCTTTCTCGCGCGGAGCCGGAGAGTGGAGAATAGTGGGAGATTGGTCGATAGTCGATAGAGCATGGGTGGTGGGCCTCGCAGGGAAGTGGAGGGGTGAGTGCAATTTCTCAACCTGATCCACTTTGGTACTCCACAATGTACCCGACTGCACAAAATGATTGACTACCAGCCAATCACCACGCTAGCATGATGCAGAGTCTTGCAACTATCTAGGATCGAAGGGGTTATCTATGCTCCGGAAGTGGCTCAGTTTGGTGGCGGTTTTCGCTTTTCCGATTTCGCTGATTGCAGCCGATTCGAGTGGAGCCATGCTGTACACCAAGGGCACAGCCTGGCTGAACGGCAGCCAGGTACCGCGGTCTTCGGCCATCTTTCCTGGTGATCTGGTGCAGACTCAGCCCGACGGCCTGGCGAACATTAACTCCACTGGAACCAGCGTGGCGGTGATGTCAGATTCTCTGATCAAGTTCGACAGTTCCAGCCTGGCGCTGGATCACGGCAGTGTGAGTGTTGCAACTTCGAAAGGCCTGGGCGCGGAAGCGGGTGGAGTGAAAGTTCTGCCGGCTTCGAACTCCTGGACTCAATTCCAGGTCAGCGACTCCAACGGCAAAGTGCAGATTGTTGCCCGCAAAGGCAACCTGACTCTGACCGACGCCTCCGGAACCACAACCCTCGCGGAAGGCACTTCAACCACCCGGGATGCCGATCAGAACTCCGGTGGAGCGGCTCCCGCGGCAGGTGGTGGAATTCTCGATTCGCCGATTGTTATCGGCGTAGGTGGCGCGGCCATCGGCGGCCTGCTGGCCTGGGTCCTGGTGCAGGGATCTGAGCCCGCCAGCAAAGTGATGCCGTAAAACGCAGTTTTGAGCACCAGTTATCGGAAAAGGGCGGCCGCAATGGCCGCCCTGCTTGTTTTATGGCTCCAAAATGCCCACAGTATCGCCAATTACAATTTGCTGCCTTCTCTGCTATAATCACTTTGCGTTTGATTTGAATCGGTTGTTAAGCAGCTTCTTGCCAACCAGCTAGCACCTGCGGTCTGTACCTCCGATCCCTTCCAGCGTAAACATTTCAACAAAGGAAATAAGCAACAACATGGCAGAACAAGGAACAGTAAAGTGGTTTAACGACGCCAAGGGCTACGGCTTCATCAGCCGTCAGAATGGCGAAGACGTTTTCGTACACTTCTCAGCAATCCAGGCCGGCGGCTTCCGCAGCCTTCAGGAAGGCCAGGGAGTGGAATTCGAAGTCACCAAAGGTCCCAAGGGCTGGCAAGCCGAGAACGTGCGGCCTCTGTAAGCCGCAAAAAACTCAAAGCAACGTGCCCGCAGCGATAACACCTGCGGGCACAGCTTTTTCTACTGAACGAATTCTCGTCCCAGATAATCCGAAATCGCTCACTAATTCGCAGCCGTTCGACAGAGTGTTCGGAAGAGCGATTTCGGATGACAGTGGATGGCGGCACGAACGGCATATCGAATCCAGCGATGGAACCGGCCTGCCCAACTCTGGCGTCCCCGCCCCGCAGAATCTCGACAAATGATGCAGAGCCAAACCGCGATATTTCGGGGGGAGGAACATCCCATTGCAGCGCGGAATTGAGGGAATGCAGAGGCGTTGCTATAATCCAGACTGTTCCACGCGCTCCCAGCCTGCTGACGGCATTTCTGAGTCAGCACTTCCGCACCAGGTCCAGCGTGTTCTCATCACGCAGCGCAGACGCTGGCGGAGAGGCTGCGGCGAACATGGCCAGGTAGCTCAGGTGGTAGAGCGCAGCCCTGAAAAGGCTGGCGTCGGCGGTTCAACTCCGTCCCTGGCCACCATTCCTCTCAACGGTTTAGGAAACCCACCCAAAATTGCACACCTTGGCCGGTACAGCCGGCCAGCGTTTGGGCGCGATCAAAAACTTCAGCGTGTTGTTTGGTTTCAGTTATGACTAGATAGGACGCGGCATTAACGACGTGGAGCCCGGTTCTGCCGTCAATACGTTGCCGATTGGACAAGTTTTGTCGGACCGAATGCGATGGACTTGCGAGACTACCCTTACGATCACCGCTATAAATTCAAGCGCGAACTCGGAGGTTGGCTCCTTCCGAACTCCATGACTAAAGTAATACGAAAGAGTGATCCCAATCGCATTCCGCGTGCCGTCTAGTGATACACCACTAAAAGCACTGCTCCGCATTGCACATCGCCCGTTTAGACAATCTGACCTACGATTTAGGGGTCCATAGTTGTGCAGGTACAACCGTCTTTAACCAAGACAAGTTGGGTTGACCCGAAGTATCCCATTGCTACATTTTGTGTTCTGTTTCTCGGGCAAGCTCTATTAATTTCTATCTTAGGTTACCAGTCACCAGGCCCCGCGATTTCCGATGTAGCGGAACTGGCGCTCGGCCTCGTCTGTGTCGCCTCTTGCGTCGGGGCGGCCTCGCGATCTCAGGGAATGAGTCGCCACATTTGGCAGCTGTTTGCGGCAACTTTTGCCATGTGGGAGATTGCTCAGGCGCTGGGCGTGTACATCGACCTGACAGGAGTGCAATTACTCGACAGTTTCGACGACCTCCTTTTCTTTCTCTCAATAGCCCCATTTGGCGCATTGCCTTTTCTTGATCCGAGCGGCGAATCAGATTCGTTCGACAAGATTCACCTGCTTGATTTCATTCAGGTGTGCGTGCTTTGGTTCTCAATCCTGTTGTTGTTTTCAGCGCAGAACTGGAGTGTCGACAGGGCTTTTGACCTCGGTCCGTTTGTTTGGTGCCGAAATCTTGCATTCGACGGGCTCCTGGCATTGACCTTCATCCTTCGCGCGGTATGCTGTCGTCGACAACGAAGCATTAGATCGTTTTTTGGGTGCATGGCACTCTTTCTGATTCTCTCCGGTTTGGCGGATTCGTATTCGCTTCATCCACAACGAAACCTGCAGTCGGGTGGCTGGTTTGACTTGATCTGGAGCGGTCTTCTTGCAATTCCCATCCTAATCGCCAGTACCTGGAAGCCCACAGATCGGTCCCAAGTTGCCCATGTCGATGCGACAGACTGTTTGGCAACGGATCGGCTTTTACCGCTCTTCTACCCAATCGCCAGCTTTACTGCATTGGCTTACGTGTATCGGGCATATCCGTTCTTGTCACTCGGACTATATGTGCTCGGTTTCATCACATTCGCTGTGCGTGTTCTGATTATTCAACAGCGCTTGAAGAACAGCGAGCGGCAACTACAGCTCGACATCGCAAAAAGGAAACGTGCAGAAGCAACACTGCGAGAGTCAGAAATCCAGTATCGATTGCTATTTGACGGGAATCCGGTACCGATGTGGGTCTTTGACAGGACGACGCTGCGCTTTTTGGAAGTAAACGAGGCAGCCATTCGGCACTATGGATATTCCCGGGACGAGTTTCTGTCAATGACAATTGCCGACATTAGACCCACGGACGACGTGCCCGCGCTGTTTCGCGCAATGCACCATCCGGTTCAGGGACTGCAAGAAGCGTCTACATGGAGGCACTTAACCAAAAGCGGCGCAATTATCAATGTCGAAATTGTCGGTCACGACATACAGTATCAGGGCGCCGATGCTGAGCTTGTTGCGGCGCACGATGTGACCGAACGAAATAGGGCCGTGGAAACCTCGCAACAGTTAGCCGCCATCGCAGAGTGCTCCCAAGATGCGATTATTGGCAAGAATCTGGATGGCATTATCGTCGCCTGGAACCGGGGTGCCGAAAACATGTACGGATACACCAGCCGTGAGGCGGTGGGGCAGCATCTGTCGCTGATACTCCCCCCAGAAAAGAAGGAGGAACTCACGGCAATCCTGGAGGTTGTGCAGCAGGGAAGATCAATCGAATATCTGGAAACACAAAGAAAAACCAAAACGGGGTCACTGCTCCAAGTTTCGTTGTCCATCTCTCCCATAAGGAATGCGAAGGGTGAAGTGGCAGGAGCATCCACCGTCGCTCGCGACATTACCCTGCGAAAACTTGCGGAAGAGCAGCTCAAATTGCAGTCCGCTGCCCTTGAGGCGGCCGCCAATGCCATAGTCATAACAGACTCGAAAGGAAACATTTTATGGGTAAATAGATCGTTTACCGCCATGACCGGATACACCAAGGATGAGATCGTGGGGCAGAATCCCCGAGTGTTGAAATCCGGCAAACAGGGAGAAGAATATTACTCCTCGCTCTGGTCAACCATTACCTCCGGTGGTTCTTGGAGCGGCGAACTGATCAATCGGCGAAAAGATGGCACTACGTACACAGAGGAAATGACAATAACACCAGTCACCCATGAATCCAACGGCACCGGGCGGACTTACTTTATAGCGATAAAGCGTGATGTCACCGAGCGCCGCAACGCAGACGAAGCTCTCTTACTAAAGACAACTCTGCTCGAGGCACAAGCGGAAACAACCATTGATGGCATTCTGGTGGTCGACCCGAATGACCGGATCATCCTGGCAAACAAGCGATTTGGATCTAACTTTGGCATACCCGAAGACGTGCTCGTCACCCGGGATGATCTATCAGTCCGCAAATATGTCATGAATCAAGTGGAGGATGGAGATGCTTTCATAAAGAAAGTCGATTATCTGAATCAGCATCGAGAGGAAAGGAGTAGGGATGAGCTCACGCTAAGGAATGGGAAAGTGTTTGATCGATATTCAGCGCCTCTAATCGATGCGAAAGGAAGCTATCGAGGGCGCATCTGGTATTTTCGCGACATCACCGATCGAAAGCTTGCGGACGAGAAGGTTGAATTCCTTGCTTACTATGATGCTCTTACGGGGCTGCCGAATCGCACTCTTCTTCGCGATCGAATGTCGAAAGCATTGGCCAGCGCTCAGCGGCGTAAAGAAAAGGTCGCATTTGTGTTTCTTGATCTCGACCGATTTAAAGACATCAACGATTCCTTGGGACATTCAATTGGCGATTTGCTGCTGCAGGAAGTCGCGGAACGACTTAAAGTATGGGGCCGAGCTCACGACACCATCGCTCGTGTTGGCGGCGATGAATTTCTGATTATGATGACGCATGTAAGGGACACGGTGGATGCAGAAGTCGCAGCTGAGCGCTTCATGGTTGCGATGAGCCAACCGCTTGCGATTCAAGGCCACTCCTTGACAATCACCTGCAGTATCGGCATCAGCATATTTCCCGAGCATGGAGTGGACGGGGAAGCCCTGATCAAGAACGCGGATGCCGCTATGTACACCGCCAAGACCAACGGCCGCAACAATCTTCGCTTATTTACCTCGGACATGAGTACGCAGGTGCTGGAGCGCATATCCCTAGAGAACAACTTGAGATCGGCAATGGGTCAGGACGAACTGTTCTTGGTTTACCAACCGCAGATGGAAATTGCGACTGGTAGAGTAACCGGTCTGGAGGCGCTGATCCGTTGGCGGCACCCAACCCTCGGACTGGTGTCACCGAGTAGGTTCATACCCATCGCTGAGAATAGCGGATTGATCGTGCCGTTGGGCGAATGGGTCCTGAGGACAGCCTGTCAACAAGCACGGAAATGGCAAGACGAGGGCTTGACCGTCTCTGTGGCGGTGAATGTATCCGCCGTGCAGTTCCGTCAAGACAATTTTTGCAACCTGGTCAAGAAGATTTTGTCTGACACGGGGCTTGACCCCCGTCGCCTTGAATTGGAATTGACAGAAAGCCTGTTGCTGGCCAATCCGGAGTCGATGGTGTCCGTTGTGAGGGACCTGAAGGTTTTGGGAATAACAGTCGCCATCGACGACTTTGGCACAGGATATTCCAGCTTCAGTTATCTCAGGCAACTTCAGCTCAACAAGCTAAAAATCGACCGCTCGTTCATCCGAGACGTAGCCGTGAATCTCGAAGACGCCTCGATCACGTCAGCCATTATCAGCATGGCCAAGAGTTTGAACCTGAGAGTCATAGCAGAAGGCGTGGAAACCGAAGCTCAGATGGAGTTCTTACGTTCTCACCATTGCGAGGAAATTCAGGGTTATTACTTTAGCAAGCCTTTGAGCGTTGAAGAAGTGTCCCAGAAAGTGAAAAACCTCGAAATCCGGCAGTGTGCATCGACGAACTGAGGAAAGGCCGGCCCCGCCTCTGAACTGGTCCCTCTCAGCCGGTACCCCGCTTCTGCGTCTTCAACCGGATTGAAGTGTCCCCGTTCGGAAGATGCGCGCAAAAACAGAACCCGTCCAATCTGCAATGAAAAGTTCACCGACTGTGCTGATGTTGTTCTCGATCACAAAGGGTGCAAAGGAATGGGAGGAGCTTGTAGAGATGACCACCCAGACCACGTTCAGGCAGGGCATTGGTGGAAGAAAAAAGATTTGACAGATGGACTGACTAGCAGTCGATCAGCTGTCAAATCGGGCTTTGGTGAGCTCTTGGCAAGCAAGCGTGCCAGATTAGAGCTTCAGCCAGCCGGTGAACGCGCTTGCTGCACCATTTCGACCAAGACTTTCCGAGTCTCTGCCGCATTGCTCACCTCCCGTACGAATGCAATGCGGGCACCACGAATGCCATTTCGAGTTTTCATTCGCACGTGAAAGCCGAGGCGATCGACCGCTGTCATCGTTGCTTCCTCGGACTCAGTGCGGGCGAAAGCCCGGGCCAGCAGGACGATCGCATCCTGGTGGTCGGCGTTCATATGCTCAATGATTTCTGTCATCGAGTCTGCCAGCGGGTCGGGGCAGGCGCGAGCATATTCCGAGGAAGATATCCATCCCATCACTCCGAACCCGCCCACGTAGTAGATTTCTGCCACATCCATGCGGTAGAAAGAAAAATCTTCAAAATCAACCCAATACTTGCTGTTGACGTGATGGCTCAAGTAGAGCCTGCGCGCCTCGGTTAGTTCCGGCGCGGCCACGGAAAGGACGCTTCCGACCAGCGTGATCCTGGCTGCTCCGAGGGGATCACCGGCGCCGCTCTGGGTCACCAGCAAGCTGGCACGTGGGTCCGCCTGTAGGTTCTGCGTGTGCATGGCCATTGTGCTGATCAGGAAGATGGGGCGGCCGTGATCGTCCAACCCGTAGGGCATGACCGATCCAAACGGAAAGCCCGGCTGTTTCCGCGAGAGAGTCGAAAGACTACCGGTACGGCCCAAGTACATCAGGGTACGCGCGCGCTCGGCAAACGAGGGTTCGGGGACCGTTGGCTGGTCGCTCCCTGGCCCAGGGCCCGCATGCTTTCTGCTTGATGAGGACGACATCGTACTGTCTCTTAGCAATTCTAACGCCACCAACATTCGGGAGCCGCACTATTCCGAAAAGGAAAGCCTCACAGGAACTATTCGAGCAGGAGCGGCATGACGAGCACCGCTGCTGGATGACAAAATCTGCGATCTCGCCGTCGAAATTAGCCTAAGATGCAGAGTGCCCGGAATGTAAGTTCTTTTTGCCCGTTAATCGCGCGATCCTACGATTCACAAATTTCGATGGCGGTGTGCGAGAGCCTCATCGCCCCCCATAGGAAACAGATGTACTAGGAGAGTTGACATAGCTTGATGACATGCCCAATGGATGCCGAGCCGCCACGACGGAGTTGAACTCTTATGCGCAAAATCATTTCGATATCGATTGCTTGCCTCCTTTTAGTCTCGCCGTTCACTTGGCTGCAGGCCGCCAAAACCCCGGGCAGCCCGCAGGGACCGAGTGTCGCCACCGGCAGTGAGGGCGTGGTTGTTTCGGGCAGGCCTGCCGCCACTGCGGCCGGCATCAAGATTCTGAAACAGGGCGGAAACGCCGCTGATGCAGGCGCCGCCACGCTGCTGGCACTGTCCGTAACCTATGTAGGCGCGTTCTGTGTTGGAGGAGAGGTCCCCATTCTGGTTTACAGCGCCGACCAGAAAAACGTGAAGCTGCTGGAGGGACAAGGGGAGGCCCCTCGCGATCCCAAAGCGATTGCGTGGTACATGAAACACGGAATCCCGGACGGTGACGTCAAGGCGGCCGCCGTGCCCGGCACTATCGATGCGATTGTTACCCTGCTGAAACTTTACGGAACTAAAAGCTTCGAAGAGGTCGTGCAGCCGACGCTGGCCATTCTGGATGCCGGCGGCCCCAGTTGGTACATCGATACCGGCAGCGACGAGAAGATCGAAACCGGCGTGAACTGGCAGGCGGATTTGGCGGTGACCTTTCGCAAATTGGTGGAGTCCGAGAAGGCCGCGAAAGGAACGCGGCAGCAGAAACTACAAGCCGTCTCGGACCGCTTCTATCGCGGAGACATCGCGGACGCCCTGGAAGCCTGGTATATCGAAAAGGGTGGATTCCTTCGCAAGGCGGATTTGGCCGCGCACAAAACTCCGGTGGTGGATCCGCTTACAACCACCTACCGTGGCTACACGGTTTACAAGACCGGTCCGCTGACGCAGGGTCCTTATCTATTGCAGACGCTGCGACTGCTCGAAGGCTTCGACCTGAAGAAGATGGGCTTCAACTCGGCGGATTACATCCACACGGTGATTGAAGCGGAGAAACTGGCGCTGGCGGATCGCGACGAGTATTACGGCGATCCGAACTTCGTGAAGGTTCCGATGCAGCAATTGCTCTCCGATCAGTACACCGAAATGCGGCGCAAGCTGATCGATCCGAAAAAGGCATCTCTCGAACTCCGGCCGGGCGACCCTTACCATATGAAACCGATCAAGCCGCCTACCATCACCGGCCCCTGGCACGGGGGAACTACTGTGATGTGTGTGACGGATAAGTTTGGGAACGTCATCGCGGCGACTCCCAGCGGCCTGTCGAGCACAGCCGGTGTGGCCGGACACACGGGCATTATTCACGGAAGCCGGCTCAGCAGCCTGAACACGTTTGCGGGAACTCCCAACGTCATCCAGCCCGGCAAGCGGCCGCGAATCACGCTGAGCCCCACGCTGCTTTTCCATGACAACCATCCGGTGATGGCGATCTCGGTAGCAGGTGGCGACCAGCAGGACCAGGCAGCGATCCAGGTCATCCTCAACTACGTGGAATTCGGCATGAGTCCCGAGGAGGCGTTTAAGGCGCCGCGCTTCTCCACGACGCATTTCATCAGCTCCTTCGGCCAGGACCGCGCCAGCCTGGGTAGCCTGTCTGTCCCCAACACCCTGCCCGAAGGAGTGCAGGCCGACCTGAGGGCTCGTGGCCATGTGGTTACCGCCAGCCGCAGCGGAGTGGGCGGGGTGGCGCTGATCGGCATCGACCCCAAGACCAAGCACGCGACCGCCGTGGGTCCGGCCGCCGGCAAAATGGAATAGGCTCCGAGCATCTCGGCGTGCATCTGGTCATGCTGTGTACATCTACTTGAGTGTTTACGACTCTCTGGCCCATGAATTGAATAATCGGAGTCAAGCCGTTCGCTTACCCAAGAAATTCCAGTTTCGTGAGGGCGACTGATCCTCTGCGGTCGTGAACCGGCTGGGCCGAGAGCTGTGGTCACCATAACAGCTGTCGGTGAGGTGGCTGTCGGTGAGGAGGGCATTGTTCCGCACACTTGCGTCTCCAGGTCGAAGCGCCTGAGATCATTAACTTGGCCAGAAAATGACAGAGTCGAGCGCGCTACCAACCTGGTGGAATGACTTCTTTCAGTTCGGCGTCGTCCAGCGGTTGCAACGGCTTGAATGTACTCGTTACCTGATAAGGCGTACGCGTGGCGTTCTGCATTGCTAACGACAGCTCCGTCACATGCAAGCAATAATCTATCGGCAGTCGAAGGCGATCCTTTTTTTCAATCGCGCGGGCCAATTCCGCAATTCCCCTTGCATAGTCCATGCGAAACCGGTCATGGCGTTTCTTCAGACTGGCTTTTCTCACCGATGGATAGGTTCTCGAACGGGGGTCCAGCAAGCGCGGGATAACGGGGTAAGACTTGGTGATCGGATAACGCTCGGCCCTATACTTGAGGCTGGTGTACCTGTCCAGGTGGACTGGGGCAGAAAAGTTCCAACATTCGTCCACACTGAGCACGCCTGTGTCCCCGACAATTTTCATAACATGGTTGAAGGGGGCCACCAGACTACAAGTCAACCGGGCGACCACGCCGGATTCAAAAGTCACGCAGGCGACGGAAAAGTCAGGCGTCGTCACCTGCAAGGTCTCTTGGGGTGAAATCGGCTTGGTGGGCCACACACAATCAGAAAATGCCGTAATGGTTTTGGCTGGCCCGAAAAAAGCCGTTAACCAACCCAGATAATATTCCGCATGTTCTACTGTAACGCCCACGTTGTACTCTTCCCGGTATTCGTAAGGTGCACCGGATGCAGAGCGCCACGTATGCGGTTCTGCCAGATGGAAAGGGCCGTCATCAAGTTCCGCGTAGACTAACCGAGGGGTGCCAATGGCACCACTGAGCAAGGCCCTCCAAAGCGTCTGGGCTGTTTCTCCCAATAGACTGCATGGAGCCATCGAGAAACGGACGCCTATTGATTCCGCCAACTCCACCAGGGTCTTGGCTTGCTCAAAAGTAATCGCCAGAGGCTTTTCGGTGTACAAATGTTTCCCGGCCTCTAGACACGCCTTCGACACTTCATAGTGGGAACTCGAGTTGGTCAAATTAACGGCGATCTCGATGCTTGGATCGGCCAGCAGAGTTTCAATGTCGGGAAAGTGTTTTATCGAGCGAAAGGCACAAAACTGCGCGGCTCGTTCTGCATTGCGGTCAGTCGCGCCCACCAACTGCAGCTGAGGATATCTACTTACGCTATCGAAATAATGATCGGCGGTGTAACCACATCCCACAAATCCGATTTGCATGACTCTCCCGTAGGCTTAGAAATACATAAATTCTTTCCGAAGACGCACCTGGTATCCATCATTGCGAGTCAAGTTTCTACCTCTTACACGTGTTTCGCTTGAGCCATGCGGAACTGCCCGGCGGCTCACTCGCCACCGCCATGGTTTCCACCGGCTTTCTTCCCGACAGCCGTGCCTTGCCTCTCCGGACTAGCGCGAGAAGGATCATCCACCACCCGGAGAGCAGCAAATGGAATGCAGCGCGATAATGGCCGGCACGCAGCGCCGTCTTCATCCAATAGAAGATCAACCCACCGAACCAGGCCGACCTTTCAACCCAGCGGCTTCGTCCACCGGGATACAAGCCTGCTTTCGCCTTCTCCAGCTGCACATAGATGCCATCGACAAAAGGCAACACCTTATTAACCGCGTTCGCCGAATGCATGCGGTACCAGACGGTATTTGGGGAAAGCAGGAGAATCACCTTGCCCGATATTCCAAGCTTTGTGACCAGATCCTGAATATCCTGATAGAAAATCCCCGGCGACCAGCCGCCTACCGACCAGAATGCGGAGTGCTCAACCAGGAGAGTGCTGGTATTGAAAACGCAAGGCCTGTCCTTAGCAAAAAAGTGGGAATATTCGACGAAATCAATCTCGTCCCGGTGGTCATTCGGCTCTACGTCGGGAAGTTCTCCCCTGAATTTCACGCACCGGCCAAACATGAACGTTGGACGCCTAGCCGCGACAAGACGGTTGTAGACCTCGAGAGCCCACGGCATGAGGACGTCGTCGCCATCGAGGAAAACCAGGTACTCTCCACTTGCGAGCGATGCGCCATGGTTTCGTGCCGCATTCGCTCCAGCGTTCCTGGGGAGTTTTGCCAGGATGATGGAGTCGCCAAAAGTCCGTAGAACCTCTGCAGTTCTATCGCTCGAGCAATCATCCACAACAATCACTTCTTTGCTGGAGAATTGCTGGCCTAAGGCAGATTCCACGGCTTGCCTTACAAATCTTCCCTGGTTGTAACAAGCGATCACAACGCTAAATCGCACACCCGATCTCCAGATCACACACTTCGCGGGGGGACTCGAATCAGGTCACGAAGCTTCTAAACTTTAGGTTGAGAACAAAGCGGGGGAAACTGACGATCTTACATTTGTCATTTTCGCCGATACCAAACCTCCGGCGCTGTGATGGGGGTCACGGACCTAAATGACACTGCCAGCTTCGGTTTTAGGGGTATTGATTTCAGAAGGGTTTCGCGGAGGATGCCAGAAGGTCGGAGGTTCACGTCCCCTCTCCCTGTGACTTACGGCCGAACAGTCGCAGACCCTGTGGCAGTCCCCCAATGGAAATCGCCTGGAAGAAAAGCATTCGTAAACACCCGATGAGACCTGGGTGATGTCCCAACGAGTACTGTTCTGGCAACTTCTGCCGTACCGACAGGCTGCCCGCCGCGAACAAATTAGTGAAACGATATACTAATCTTTACTGTGCGAGCCAAGAATTGGACTGCCGGAACAGCTGGCAACAACCGGAGCGAGGTGTGGTTTATCCAATACGCCGGCAACAGAATTGACTGAATGAAGCAAGGCAACAACTACGAAGGGCGAATGTCGGCTGACGGTTTAGCCTTTCTCCGGCAACATGGTTTTCAGGCGCTGTTGTTCGATTGGGACGGAGTTTTGATTGACTCTGTCTTCAACTACTACCGCGCATACGAGATGGTGTTCCAGGACGAGGGCATCGTAACCAGTCCACGCGAAATCTACTTGCGGGAAGGGCAGCCCACGCCGCAACTGCTGCGTGCGATCTTCGATTTGCGAGGGATTGCGGTAGACGATGCAAGGATTAAGGAGATGGTCGAGCGGCGGCGGGAGTACGATGCTCGGCTGGCAGGGCGCAAGTTCTTTCCGGGCGTACCTGAGCTTCTGATCCAGCTGCGGGCGGCAGGGGTGCGGGTGGCGATGGTGACTGGTTCTTCGCGAAAATCGGTGGAGAGGGTACTAAACGCGGAACAGGCGCAGTGGTTTGAGGTCATGATTACGGCTGACGATGTGGTGCGCTCCAAGCCGGATCCGGAGCCGTTCTTGAAGGCGGCGAGCGCATTGAATGTCGATCCCTCGCGGTGCCTGGTGGTGGAGAATGCGCCGTTCGGAATCGAGGCCGGGTGTTCTGCCGGCTGCCGGGTAGTGGCAATCTGCACCACCCTCCCGGCAGACGATCTACGGCAAGCCGATTGGGTAGTGCAGAGCCATGACGATCTTGACCGCCTGCTAGCGAGCGGGCCGTTCAATAGGGATCACGAGGCAGAGGCATCGGTTCGAGGGGCGGAATGATTACCATCCGGGAGGTTGCGGGGGAGAGCGGCTTTTCGGTGACCACGGTTTCAATGGTGCTGAACAACGGCGCCGGGGTTGAGCGGATCTCGCAGGGCACGCGAACACGTATCTGGGAAGTGGCCCGCAAGCTAGGCTACCGTCCAAATCTGCACGCGCGCTCGCTGCGCAGCAACCGCAGCCAGACACTGGGAGTGATGGTATTCGATCTAACCGATCCCTACTGCACGCAGATTCTGCGGGGTATTCAAAACCATATTCGTTCTTCCGGGCTGTTTCCGATCGTGACTGACTTGCAGGACGACCGCTCCCAGTTCCAGGCCTGCCTCGATATGCTGATCGGGCGCCGAGTGGAAGGAATTATTTCGATCGCCAATCCGCTGTATCTCGACAGCAAGCTGCTGTCAGAGTTTTCGGAACGGCAGATCCCGGCGGTGGTGATCGGGCGAGAACTCTCGAATGTCCCGGTGAGTTCGGTAGTCGTCGACAATGCCGCTGGCACCCGACTGGCAATCCAACATCTTTATAGCCTCGGACACAGCAAGATGGCCTTCATCAAAGGCCCTGAGATCCTCGTGGACAGCGTGCAGCGCTGGCAGGGACTGGAGAGCTTTGCCGAGGAGGTTGGGTTGGAGCTAGATCCGCGGCTGATTCTTGAAATTCAAGGCCGCAACTCGACGTTCCGTGAGGCCTACGAATTGACCGAAGAGCTACTGCGCCGCTCGTCCGAGTTCACTGCGCTGGTTGCGTTTGACGACCTGACGGCTTGCGCGGCGATCCGCGCCCTGACAAAGGCGGGCAAGAGAGTGCCGGAGGACTGCTCCGTGGTGGGATTTGACGACATTCCCAGCGCCGCATTCTATAATCCGCCGCTGACCACCGTGCACCAGCAACTGGAAATGCAGGGATCGCTGGGAGCGGAGATCATCGAAGACCTGATCCGGGCCGCGGAGGAGAAGCGCGCGATGGCGCCCAAGCACCGCAAAGTGGCGCCGAAGCTGATCGTGCGCGATTCCACCGGTCCCGCAACCCGGGCGTAGAGCCGGATCACCGCTAGCAGATGGCAGGCTCCAGATTCCGACCTCAGATCATCGACTTCAGATCGGGGGGCTACCAATCCAGTACTTCGTAGAACTCTATCCAAGCGCTTTCGAAGAAATTCTTTTGCTTGTTGGCGAGCTCGGTGTGTTCGGGATTGGTCTCAAACAGCTTGAGCGCATCCTCGGCGGCAGCGAGGCTGTCGAACTTTCTCTGCCAGATAATAGTGTTGCCGGGATCACGGCCGGAAATCGGCATGAGGCGTTCGCCGCGGGGAAGGATGCCGCGATGCTCCAGTTGGGCAAAGTCCTTTTCGAGCGCGATGAACTCGTCTTTCTTCGCGTGTTGAAACTGCTGCACCAGACGTAAGATGATGGCCACAACGTCCTCCTGAAAAATTCCAAGTGTTGCTCAACCGACTACTTCCGGGCGGTTCGCTGCATCGTCGGGAACGTCGAACGAAACCAGTTCGGAACGAAAGCCGCGCGTGCGATAAGCGCCGTAGGCAATGCCGAGCAACATCCAGATGGTGCCGGCGATCTTGGCCGGGCGACTCAGATTCAGCCACAATAGAAAGCAGACCGAGAATCCGAGAATTGGCGGCAGAAAATTGCCGAGGGTGCGTTGCCGCTCGCGCAAGTAGTACCGGGTGAAGGACGCGGCATTCACTCCCATGAACGCGAGCAACGCGCCGAAATTGAGCAGTTCGGCAGCGCGTTCAAAATTCAGTACTGCCGTGCCGGCGAGCGCCACTGCGCCCACGAACATGACATTATTTTGCGGAATACGGCGCTTCGGCTCAATCGCTCCGAAAAACGATTTAGGCAAAGCATTGCCTCTTCCCATGCCATAGAGTAGGCGGGCGGCGCCGAGTTGCGAGCCCATTCCCGAGCCCACGGTCGCGACCAGCAAAGTGATGTTGATCAGCAGGAAGAGCCACGGTCCCCCAGCGCGTCCCGCAACATGCACGTAGGCGGTATCCACGTCCGGAAAGTGTGAGCTGGGCCAAACCAGTTGCGCTGCATAGACTTCGATGGAAGCGAGCACTCCGGTGATCAGGCAAACGAGAACCGTGGCGAGGAGGATATTGCGACGCGGGTTCTCAGCTTCTTCCGACAGCGTGGAAATGCCGTCGAAACCGATATAGGTGAGCACGGCAAGCGAGGTACCTCCCAGGACCGCCGAAGTAGCGAAGGTCTGGGGATCGTAAAAAGGCCGGGTGAAAAATGCCAGTCCCTCGTGCGAATGGCCGAAAATATATCGTGTCGCAGCCGCGAGAAAAATAATGATCACCACGCCCATGCCGGCCGCCAAGCCCTCATTGATTCGCGCCGAAGTCCGAATGCCGAAAAGGTTGAGGCCAGTGAAAAGCGAGATAAACGCAATCACGAAAATCGGGTAGGGCACTTCGGGGAAGAAGTTGAGGGCGAACTTGCTGCAAAGAATCGTGCACACGATGGGATTGAGCATGTAATCCATGGCCATGCTCCAGCCGGTCACGTAGCCGAGAGCGGGATGAATTTCCGATCCGACGTAGGTGAAAGCTGAGCCTGCGCTGGGATATGCCCGAGCCATCCGTCCATAGGCGATTGCAGTGAACAGCATGGCGAACATCGCGATCAGGATAGTAGTGACGGCGTGACCGTGGGCGCGCTGGATCATGATCCCATACGGCGGCATGGGCGCGGTGGGCTGGATGACGATTAGACCGTAAAGAATCAAATCCCATAGCCCGAGAGTGCGTCGCAAGTGCGGCGCGCCGACGACGGAGGTTTGAGATACCTTTCTGCTCTCGGCCATTTGGCAAGCAGACAAGCGCCGTCCTTCGGCCGGCGCACGCCATTAAAAGAAGAACTTTATCGCCAGCTGCACCAGCCTGGGGTCGCGCGCTGATTGAGCGAATCCCCAGGAGCAATTCTCGTTCTGATTGTCGATCGGGCAGCCATTTTCTCCCGCAGGGACATCGCCCCCATGATCGGTGGCGGGACTGTCGAAAAGGAACTTCGACGGGACCAGTTGCGGATTCACATGGTTCCAGATATTGAACAACTCCGCCCGAAACTCAAAGCGATATCTTTCACTGAGCGGAAAGGCCTTGAAGAACGACATGTCCCAGTTCTGGAAGCCTGGGCCGCGAATAATATTTCGGCCTGAATCTCCGAAGGTTCCCAGCACGGTATTGGTAACAAACGCGCAGGTGTTGAACAGAGTGCCCGGAATGCAAGGCTTGCCGTTGGGATTGCCCACCCGGTCGGGACGCGCGGCATTGGCCACGTTGCCTCCGCCATCGGAGTTCGAGAGGTTGGTGGAGATGTCGGTCGGAGTGAAATAGTTTCCAGTGGAGGCCGACGTGATGCCTTCAACCTCCCAGCCGCCGATGATCTGGTCAAGCACTCCGTTGGCATGGCCGCCGAACATCTTGCCGTGACCGAATGGCAATTCGTAGGAATAGCTGATCACCACCCGGTGGCGAATATCGAAATCGGCGTTGCCGTATTCGCGATTAGGGAATCGCTGGTCGCGGAAGTCGCCGCTGGCAAACGATCCGAGATTGGCGCTGGAAGCGGTATCCAGGGCATGGCTGTAAGTGTATGAAGCCTGGAACTGTAACCCGCGGGTGAGGCGCTTTTCGATCTTGGCCTGCAGCGAGTTATAGTTCGAGTATGCGTTGGAGCGGAAGGTTGCAATGCTGGTATCGAGCGCGGGATCGCAGTTGTCAGGGGTATCAACCGTGCACGGGCCAGCACCGGGAAGCGACTGATTCGCTGGACGTCTGGGGGCGAAAGCGGCCGTCTGGTCGGTGGTCGGCACCGCCTGGTTCCCATTGTAGAAGGCAAACAATTTCAGGCCGCGCGATCCCGCGTAGGAAACCTCGAATACGGTCTGCGCCGGCAACTGATACTGCAATCCCAGGTGCCACTGCTGGTTGTAAGGCGTGCGCAGGCGGGGATCTAGCGAGAAGAAGAGGGGCGTGTTGGGATCGCTCAAGGAATTCGCGGGGAAGCCATCGGCGAGGACGTTGAAGTTGGGAATCGAGCAGTCTACGCCATTGGGATTGGCGGATGAGGCGCCGCACTGCGTATTGAACGACTCAATGGAAAAGAACGGAGGGTTGAACCCGGTGCTGGGATTGGAAAACGGGCCGTTTTCCTGGCCACCGTAGAAGATGCCATATCCACTGCGCAGCACCAGTTTGTCGGTGAGTTGGTAAGCCAGACCGATACGCGGCGCAAAATTGTTGCGGTCGGGCTTCCCCAGACCCGGCGATCCGGTGCTCTGGATGGGGATGCTCGCGGCCAGAGTGGGCGTCAGTTGCATGTTCTGGCCTTTGGGCACGATCAGCGATTGCGAAGCGAAGTCGAACGTCGCGGCTTCGTCGTTAGCCTCCTTAATGGGGGTGAAATACTCATACCGCAGGCCGAGGTTCAGAGTGAAGCGACGAGTGACTCGAAAGTCATCTTGCAGATAACCGGAGTAGATCTGGCGACGGTAATCGACATTGTGCAAGCTGGTGATGGTGCCGAAGTCGGGAACTCCTAGTAAGAAGGAAGCGAATGCCGAGCCACCCGTGCTCGGAGATGCCGGATTGTCGGTGAATTCGCTACCGAAACCAAGATTCCCGCGGGAAGCCGCCGGCTGGAAAATGGTGAACTGCTCATGGCGGAGTTCGGTGCCGAATTTGAGCGAATGACGGCCGTGAATCCAGGTGATGTTGTCGGTGAGGACGAAGCTGTTCTGGATTTCCTTGGAAGGAAGAAAAGTGGAGCTGCCGATCGTGGCGCTACCATCGCCGAAGTCAAGTTCCGGCAGGCCTCCGTTCAGCGGCCCGAATGGAATTCCAGGGTAGTTGATTCCAAAAGAAGGATCACCCGCGACGTTCTTATCGAAGTTCAGTTGGAAACGGTGGGAATTGATGCGGTTGTATCCCAGGCGAAACTCATTAATGAAGTTCGGATTGAACACGTGGACTTCGCTGATGGCCACGCTGCGGTAGGAATTATCTTCAATGCCGTCGAAGAATCCGCCGCCATCGAGCACATTCTGGAAGGGAGAAGGAATGCGGCTGGGCTGGTTTTCATAACTGAAGCGGGTAAAGAAATCGTCGGCCTGGGTGAACTTGTGGTCCACGCGAATATCGAAATTGTTGCGCGTCTCCTGGCGCACCGGATTCACCAGGAAGTTAGCCCCCGCGAGTGTCGTGTTCGGTGATGGATAGAACACCGCCAGGCGAGCGGCCAGAGGGTCGACTAGTCCGCCGGGGAAGACGTTGAGGTTGCTGCCGGATGAGATGGGGACGCCGCAGAAACCGTTGGCATTGAGGTTACTTGCTTGAGTCAAGCGGGTGTTGAAGATTTCTCCGACGAAAGTGTCGTTCCCATTGCAGTCGCGGGCCACGGTGCCGTCAATGGGCGATCCAGTGTCCGGATCCACCTGCGGCGCCAACTGGCTGGAAAGCTGATCGCTGAAGTCGCCGGCAATATTCGCCGGGGTCGGAATAGTTTGCAGGATGGGAATGGCCTGCCGCAGGCGCAATCCTTCAAAATCGCCGAAGAAAAAGGTGCGGTTCTTGATGATCGGGCCACCGAAGGTGAAGCCAAACTGGTTCTGCTTGTAGGGCTGGCGTCCGAACTCGTCGAAGGCATTGCGGGCGTCGAGTTTTTCATTGCGGAAAAATTCGAACAGATTGCCGTGAAATTGGTTCGTTCCTGACTTGATCAGCGCGTTCATGACGGCGCCGTTGCCGCGGCCGAATTCCGCGCTGTAGGAGTTGGTCTGGACTTTGAACTCGGCAATCGCGTCGACCGGCGGCTGAATGACGTAGGTCGTCTCGTTCAACAGGTCCCCGAGATTGGCGTTGTTATCCACGCCATCGAGGAGGAAATTATTCTGCAGCGCGCGCGCGCCGTTGGAGCTGAAGCCGAAAGTCTTTTCGGCGCGAGATCCCGGCTCGGCTGGAACAACGCCGGCGCTGAGCTGCGCGAGTTGCGCGTAATTCCTGCCGTTCAACGGCAGGCTGGAAATGCGGTCGCTGGTTACGACCTGGCCGAGATCAGAATTCTCGGTTTCAAGTTGCGGTCCCTGCGAGGTAACTGTCACCTGTTCGCGGACTTGGCCTACGGTCAACGTGACATCTACCGAAGGACGCTCCTGCACGTTGAGCTCTATAGGGCCAACGACAGTTGTCTTGAAGCCTGCCTTTTCAACCGAAATCTTATAGCGTCCGATTTTCAGCGGGCCTGCAACATATTCGCCGTTGCTGTTGGTATTGGTAGTGAACGAGGTGCCGCGATCGGCGTCGATTACACTCACTTTCGCTCGCGGCACCACCGCACCCGAGGAGTCGCGCACCGCTCCCACGATGCTGCCGGTGTCCTTCTGGGCCCAGGCCGCGAGTGCCAGGGCAAATACGGTTACAAAAGCAAGACAGAGATGTCGAACGCGGCGCGTCATGTGACCTCCTCGCCAGACAGCGGCTGCGGCACAAGAGCTCATGCCGTCATCGCGAAGACTGCTGTATTTACGGCAAAAACCCTTTACTCGGGGCTCACTTCCACCAGCAGATGCTCGTTGAACGAAACCTTCAATCTCGAGTTCTGCGAGTCGATTTCGCCCAATTGTTTGTTATTCGCGTAATCCACAACCCTGTACTTGCCGGGTGCTAATCCGCGAAGTTCGATCTCCCCCGACCAGGCTTTGTGCTTCACCGGCGCATAGAACGCATAGTACATGCGGTCATCTTTGCGGATGGCGTAGCCTTCCGGATTGTCATAGCCGTAGGTGTACAGGTCGAGGAATTCGCCGCGGGAAAGCATTTTGGAATCGTAAATGTCGATCCATTTTTTCCAGTGCTGTTCTTTCTCAGGAGTGAGCTCCACCAATTTGAACTTCGGGCCGTAATCAGGCCAGGTGAACTTGGTTCCAACTACGGCCCCAACACCCACTTCGGAGGCGAAATCCTGCCCCTTATCCACTTCGTGCAAGGTATTGCTCAACTCCACGTCGGTGAGTTCCACATGGTCGCCATAAACCGCAGCCTCGGGGCCGAGCAGAGCTTTGTACATCTTGGTTCGCAGCCTCACCTGGCGCGCGCCCACAGGATCGGCGGTGACAGCCTGGTCGATGTAAGGAAGCCATGCCAGGCTTGGCGGAGTTCCGCAGGGACACGCCTGGGTTACGCTGTCTGGCTTGAGGGCACGAGTGGTCTCGAGAATAATCTTGTAAACATCGCCGACCGCGGCAATCGAGTCGTTCGGCGACTTGTGATGATGTTTCGGGTTATAGCAAGCCGGGACCGTGTAGGAGAAATCCAACTTGTGGCCGTCGAAATCCCAGTCGCGAATGAAGCGCTCGGTCAGCTGCTTGTAGTATTGCTGCACCTCCGGGACGGCCGGACAAAGAGCGCCCAAATCGGCGGTGGCGCGGGCGGGCTTGCCATCTTTATCGAGAATCAGCCAGTCGGGATGTTCTTTCACTACATTCGAAAGCTGATAGGGCCGGTGATTGAGAATGTCGCGCCCGTAGCCATCTTCGGCGACCAGGGGAATCCACCAGAGGGTGATTTTGATTCCATTGTCGTGATAGGCCTTTACGACTTTCTGCAGCGAATCATCGGGGAAAGTGTCGGTGCGTGGCTCCCAGTCGCCGCGGGCGCGGAACCATCCAGCATCGAGTGTCGCCCACTTCAGCCCGAGCTGCTTGAGCTTGGGGATGGTGTCGAGCATTTGCTTGGGCGTGAAGTCCATTTCGTAGCCCCAGCCGCACCAGTTCGCCTGATAATCGGCATTGGTCGGATGAGCGAGGCTGAGGCCGCGCTTCTGCAACATCTTCGAATACATCCTGAGTGGTTCGTAGAAGTCGCCGTGGAAAACCGAGACAAAGGTGAGCGGCGTCGTATACGTGTCGCCGGAATGCAATGTCGCCGGGCTATCGAGAACTATGGAGGCGCTTACCCGGCCATCGGCCTGGGTCTTGACCGGCATGGCGAGCTTGAGCGGCACGGGTTCGGCGTGTCCGATGGCTTCGCCTACAGAGCCGGTCCAGAAGGCCACGACGGGAATTCCCCCACCAGTCTGATTTTCATCGTTGTGTAGCATAGTCTGCATGGGATTGGCGCGACTGTACTTTGCGTTCAGCAGAACGACGTCATCTTTGCCCCAGGCTTCGCTCGAGCCGTGAAACGACCACATGGCATACGGCGCGGCGTTCGGCTCAGGGGAGGATGCATTCAGCAGATGCTGCTGCGTAACAATCTTGTCGAGAGCAACGTCGGAGGCGCCGATGTTTTTGAAAGAGATGCTGCTTAGGAGCAGGGCAGGGAAGTCGTCATAGACTTCAATATGCTCGGTACTCTCAAGCTCGGGCGCAGATGCGCTCCTGCCGGAAATGTCAATCTGCTTTCCAGCGGAGCCAAGACGGCCGGAAGCCTCGGTGATCTTTGCGTGCTCGAGGTCGTAGGTGAAATCGGAGATCTCCTTCCCGGCCACTTCGAGCGTGGTCCCACCTGCTGCTTGTGGATCGTCGAGACTGAGTGTCTGGTTGGTGCGCAAGAGGCTCGCCTGGGCATATCCGGAGCGGGACAGCCGAAACTCTGCGCCGGAGGTCCTGAGGATAAGCGGGCCGCTGGAGCTCGTCGTGACCTGAATCGAGGACTTGGGAGGATTCTCGACCGACGGCTTGCGGGCGCAACCGACGCCTGTGAGCGCGATCGCGAGGAGTACAAACGAGTGCGCCAGCAGGCGAAGATGGAGGCGCGGTGACGGAGCCGCCGTATCGCAGACAGAGCCCATAAGAAACCTCCACGGAGGGTGGCGACCAGAGGTGTAACGTTTCACTTCGCGACCTTGATATACCTAGGCGGCGTCCACTGTCAAGCCAAAAGTCAAAGATTCGGGGAGCCCGTTTCCAGAATTCAGCTGTGAAAGGCGACCACATGGACACTACCGGCCGGCCGAAGTCGGCTCTGCGATCAGCCGCTCAATTGCCGGAGAGACTGCGATGCGCCTCTGGCGGGCGAACTCCATAACTCTGGCGAGAGATGCGTCGGGATGGATCGTGTGCGGGGATGTCACCTTGTAGCTGGCAAGCAAGACCCCGAAATGCAGGGCGGTCTCTAGCATTCGGTCGGTCTTGCCCTGGCGTCCCGCTTGCTCGCTCTTCAGCGGAATTCCAGCAGCGAGTGCGGCGAGAATACCGCCCAGAAGGCAGTCGCCGGCTCCAGCCGTCGAAGCGACTTCAACTGAGGGCGCGGGACAATAGCTCCAATCGGTCTTGTCGATCGCGTAGGCGCCATTTTTTCCGATGCTCAAAATCATCTGCAAGTTCGGGTAGATTTGTGCAATTAGCTTGCGGCATCTGCCCAGGAAGTTTTCTGCATCGCTTTTCGAGAAAGCGACGCCGGCCAGTTCAGCGGCCTCCTCTTCGTTGAGCGATGCCAAATCGAGTTCGTCGAACATTCCCAGCCGCTTCGCCTCGGCCACTTCTCCGGAAACAAAGGAAGCCGCACGGAACGAACCAGCCTGCGTTGCCAGCTCGAGGAACCGGCGGCGTGCGGTGAGTGGAACCTCAGGTACCAGCAAGGCGATGCCCTTTGGACCCGCCGAGCGTAAAATCGATCCGACCCGGTTCACGTCTTCATCCGAAAGTTCGGTTGCCGCCGAATTGCTGGTGGTCATGTTGCCGCCGCAACCATCGGGATATTGGAAGCACACGCTGAACAGAGTCGGCTTTCCGGCGACGACATCCACGAAGGGAGTATCGATGCCGGCGCCGCGCATTTCGCGAACCACAAACTCGCCAGCGGCGTCGTTCCCGACCTTGCCCACAGGGACTACGGGAAACAGGCCGCTGGCCGAGCCCAGCAGGCGAGCGATGTAATGAATCACGATGTGCAGTTTGCAGTAGTCGCGCACATCGAGCAGACGCCCCGAGCGGCTTTCGTTGCGGCCGAGCGTGTGATTGCCCTCAAGCGCGAAAAATGAGCCGGTTCCGAGCCCTCCAACTCCGACCAGTTGCCGAAATCGCGATTGTTCATCAATCCTGAACACGGACATGTTTTTCCTACCTGGAAATCTCTAAAACAGCCCCCAGTCGGGATTTTCGCTGATGGGATGACCGGCGGTTTCTTCCGTCGCCGTGATCAGGGCATCGGGATGCCGTTGCAGCAGGGTCATGGGATATTCCGGCGTAGGCTCCGAGAACAACGCCACGCGCAGCGCAGTCTGCTTCCACGATCCCGTGTCGCTGTAGACGCGAACTTTTTTTGCCGAGAGGCACTCGCGCACGCCCAGGGTGATTGACATGGGTGGCACGAACTGGTAAGCGCCACCGAAGGAGCGCTGGGCCAAAGCAAGAATCGTGTCGAGATTATTTTCCTGCACACGGATAGTGGAAGCGGCCAAGTCATCAAGGGTGATCTGGCTATAGGGATGGCGGCGCGCCTGGTTGTACGCGATGTGGCCGTCCTGCCCCCAGCCGCCAACCGTAATGTCGATGGACGCTGCATCGATTTCTTTTCGCACCTGGTCCGCGGTCGCGGGCAGGAGCCAGAAGCGTTGATTTTCCGGAACTGCCAATTCGGGCTTGATGCCCCCGTAGAAGTACTTTTCCATGAAGGTGTGGAAATTGTATGGATGATTCGCCGGCAACGGACGCGCCTGCCAGTCGAGACATTCATCCATATGAAACACGAAAAGATTTCGCAGCGACGTATGGCGGGAATTTACCAGCCTGGTGAAGGGCTCGTACCAGCATTTGGGACCGCAGGGAATAATGGCGCGGGTGGGCGAATTTCTTTGATTGTTCGCCTCCACGACTTCGACCAGTTCCCCGGCCATCAGTTGACCCATCGCAGCCGAATCCTGAACGACTCGCAGGGGAACTTTGCGGCGTGGATGATTGGGAAGGTCTTTCGCGGGAATTTTGCACCATTGGTAAAGATCCTGCTTCGATATATGGCTCATAAGTTCGTTACTCCAGTCACCCCGTCGCATGTTAGAAGAAGGCCCCGGGTTTCGACACGTATTTCGTGAACGGGAGGCGAGGTCTCGCATTGAGTTCAGCCGCAACGAACGCTAAGACGGTTGACAATCGGCATTCGGACGACTACATTTACAGCTAGTGTATCGTTTCACTTAAACCTCTTGTGAGTCAATACGGAAAAGATATCCGGCTCAAGCGCATTCTGCGCCCCGGCCGCGGCAGTCTGGTTGTGGCCTTTGATCATCCGCTGGTTCTGGGGCCAATTCCGGGCACGGCCCAGCCTGCACTGCAGATTTCCCGCTTCATTGAAGGCCAAGCCGACGCTCTTCTGCTGAATCTGGGGAGTTTTTGTCACGTGGCTGAGACCGCCGCTTCCGGAGCGTGCTTGCCCGGGCTGATCGCGCGTCTAGATTGGACGACTGCCCTGGGCACGGCCCAACACAATCCGATGGCGGGGTTTCGCAGTTGTCTGGTTGCCAACCCCGAGGATGCCATGCGCGCCGGGGCGGATGCGGTCATTGTCTTTTTGGTTCTAGGAAGCGGTGATATTGAGTTTGAACGGAACGAAATCGAACGCGTCGCGCGGGTGGCGCGGGAGTGCGACCGGGTCGGCATGCCGTTGATAATCGAATCCGTTGCGCGAGGGAAAAATGCGCAGAATCCGCAAAGCCCGGAGTGGCTCATGCTGCACACGCGGACCGCGGCGGAACTCGGAGCAGATCTAATCAAGACCGAATTCACGGGAGAAGTGCAGAGCATGCGCGAGGTGGTGAAGGCCTGCCCCGTCCCGATCCTGGTACTCGGCGGCAGCCGCACTGGGTCGGACGAGGATATTCTCAAGATCACGCGAAACATCATGCAAGCTGGGGCGGCCGGCGTGTTCTTCGGCAGGAACGTGTTTCAGGCGGAGAATGTCCCGGAGCTCCTGAGCCGCTTGCATGGAATCCTCGCCACCGGCCCTGCCAAGAGCTGAAGGAACAACGTCTGTACGAACAAGGACTGAGGGAGACAGATGAGCCTGCTGGCCATCGATATGGGATCGAGCAGCTGCAAGGCAGTTGTTTTCGCCCTGGATGGCGGGGTGCTGGCTGAAACCACGCAGTCGTACTCTCCTAATATTACTCAACCTTCCTGGGCGGAGGTGCCCGCGGATACATTCTGGGACGCCTTCTGCCGGGTAACGAAAACGCTCTCGCGGCGGGTGTCAGACGATCCGATTGAAGCCATCGGCATCAGCTCTCACGCGGAAACTTTCATTGCCGTCGATCAGCACGGCGAACCGGTGTCGCCGGCGATCCTGAACATGGACGGGCGGGCGAGTTGCCAGGCTGACCGGCTGAAAAAGACGCTCGATCCCAGATGGATTTTCGAGCTTACCGGGCATGCGATCCATCCCATGTATCCGGTTCCGAAGATTTTGTGGATGCGCGAACATCAACCCGAGGTGTTTCGCGCGGCGCGGCAATTTCTTGCGATTCCCAGCTACTTATTGCTCAGGCTGGGTCTCAGTCCCTGCATCGACTATTCGCTGGCTTCCCGCTTCCTTGCGTTTGACGTGCGCAAGAGGAGTTGGTCCGATGATGTGCTCGCGGCCTGCGGCCTCAGCAAGGACTGCTTCGCTCCGCCGGTTCCGGCTGGAACGGTCGCCGGCAAGCTGGCTGGTTCAGTTGCCCGGGATTTGGGCGTGCCGGCTGGAACTTCCGTCGTGGTCGGAGGACACGATCAGCCGTGCGCGGCGCTGGGCATGGGAGCGGTTGATTCCGGCCGCGTATCAGCTTCGCTCGGCACATATGAGTGCCTGCTTGCGGCATCGGATTCGCCGGCGATCAACGATGCGGCCTACGCTGCCAACCTGAATACCTACTGCCACGTGGTTCCTGAGCGCTATGTAACGCTGGCGTATTTTCCCGGCGGCATCATGCTGGAGTGGTTCTTGCGACTTCTTCGAGCCGACGGGCAGGATCAGGGCTTGTCAATCGATCACGTCTGTTCGGCACTCGAAACGCGAGTGCCAGCCGGGCCGAGCTTATTGCTGATTACGCCTCATCTGTTGGGAACCTGCAATCCGGATTTCAATCCTTATGCGAGCGGCGTGATCTACGGCCTGCGCCCGGGAACCGGCGGTGAGCACATCTACAAGGGTATTCTGGAAGGCATCGCCTGCGAATTCGCGAGCATGGCGGAACTGTTGCAGCGCGTCACTGGCCTGTTTCATGACGTCTATGTCACCGGCGGCGGGTGCCGTTCCCCGCTTGGCCTCAAGTTGCGCGCGTCGATGAGCGGTTGCCGCCTGCATCAGATGCGCTGTTCCGAGGCTGTGTGTCTGGGAACAGCGATTCTCGCGGGCGTGGGTGCGGGCATATACAGCGGCTTTGGCGAGGCGATCAGGCAGCTCGTCGATGTGGCGGTAACGGTCGAACCTGATTTTTTGATCGCGTCGCAGTATCGCAAACAGCTCGAACAGTATCGGCTTCTTTATTCGAGTCTGGCGGGCATACGGGATTCGTGACGAAGCAATTTCTTCGCAGGGGGAGCAATGATCGAACCGAAGGTTGGATTCATAGTCTACGGCGTTCATAAAGACGGATTGCAAGATCCGATGGGCACGCCTTTTATTGATGACGCAATCGTTGCCCGTTCGCAAAAAGCCTTGGCGGACGCGGGATTGAAAGTGGTGCGGCACGAATTGGTGATCGCGTCGAAGACGGAAGCAATCGCTGCCATGCGGCGGATGAAGAACGATCCCGAGATCGACGCTGTCGTGCTTTTCTCCGGAACCTGGGTGTGGGCGGCGCATCTTGTGGGTGCGATCCGCGATTATGCGGCGACCGGCAAAGGGGTGCTGCTGTGGACGCATCCCGGTTCGCAGGGATGGCGTCCAGTGGGCGGACTGGTGATGCACGGCGGTCTACTCGAAATTGGAGTGCCGCATAAGTTCGTGTACGGAGCTGCCGAGGACCCTTCCGCTGTCGAGAAAATCGTCAGCTACGCCCGCGCCGCGCACCTAAAGAATTGGCTGAATCTCTCGACCATTGGAACGTTCGGCGGGCGCGGCATGGGCCAGACATGCGGTGCAGCCGATCCTTCGCAGTGGATGCGCATGTTCGGCGTGGATATCGATTCGCGGGACACGATGGCGGTGATACGGGCTGCAGAAAAAATAGGTAAAGATGAGATCGCCGCGCTTGCTCCACGTCTTACACAATTGTTCGGAAAAGCTCCTGAAAGCTCGGTGGTGAATGAGCGCTCGATCCGACTTTATCTCGCGCTGAAACAAATCGTCGCACAGGAGAGATTCGATTTTTATACCATTCAGTCCTTTCCTGGACTGGGCGACGCTTACACCGCCACCTGCTTCGCGCAGAGCATGATGCTCGAAGATGGTTACGGAACGTCAACACTCGGCGACTTCAACACCGCGCTGACCGTCCTTCTGCTCACGAAACTCAGCAAGGAACGCGTGTACTATGGCGATCTGCAGCACGTGGACGTTCAAGAGAAAGAAATCAAGATCATCGGCGACGGCGCCTGCCCGCCATCGCTGGCCGGCAAGCTGGGGCCGGCGGGCTTTGCCGAGCACGGTATTCCAACCGAGGGCGAAGCGGGGGGTCTTTCCGTGAAGCTGATCTGCAAAGTGGGTGATGGAGTCCTGGCGCGTCTGGGCCGGGTGAACGGAGAATTTCAGATGGCGGTTGCCCGAGCGACGGTCTTCGAGCCTCCCGCAGATCAGATCAAACGCCGTGTGGACGAATGCGGCATCCCTTTCTGGCCACACGGTTTCGTAACGGCGCACTGCGACATGGAACAGTTGTTGCAGCATTGGACGAATGAATATGCGTGCCTGGGTTATGGTCCTCATCTCTATTCTGCTTTAGTGGATTTCTGTGAACTGACTGGTATCAAGCCAATTCTTTTGTAGTTCTGGAAGGAGATGCAATGATGCGACGTTGTCCGGTAGTCCTTTACACGCTAGCGGTTGGGATTCTCGCAGGGCTGTGGTTTAGCTCTCGGCCGGTGTCTGCTGACGATAACCCAACAAAACAAACCAGCGAGGAACAGGCACTGAAGTCGCTGGCCGATGTGCAGCCCATAGACATTCACGTTCACGTCTTCAAATACGATCCGGCGTTTCAGGCGATGCTCGTGCGCCTGAACATGAAGCTGCTGAACATCCTGGTCGTGGATGACACGCTCGCCTACCGCAAGCAGCTTCAGCCGCAGGTCGATGACGCGGAGAACCTGATGCGGTCAAGCAAAGGCCACGTTGCGCTGTGCACGACCTTCGATCCTTACAAATTCAACGAACCAACCTTCAGCAAAGACGCCATCGAGCAGATCAATCGCGATTTCAAGAACGGCGCGGTTGCCGTCAAGATATGGAAGAACATCGGCATGGAGATTAAGAATTCCGACGGCAAATTCATCATGCCTGATGATGCGAAGTTTGCGCCGATTTACGCCGACATCGCGAAGCGTGGCGAGACTCTAATGTCGCACGTAGCTGAGCCCAATGTCGCCTGGGGTCCTCCCGATCCGGATGATCCCTCCTGGTCTTACTATAAGGAGAACCCGCAGTGGTTTCTGTACGGCAAGGAGGGTTTTCCGGCGAAGAACACCATTCTCGAAGCACGCGACCACATCCTCGAGCAGAATCCGAAACTCCGCATGGTGGGAGTTCACCTGGGCAGTATGGAAAAGGATTTGGACGGCATCGCGGCCCGCTTCGGCAAATACCCGAACTTTGCTATTGATACCGCCGCCCGCATGGAATACCTCATGCTCACCCCGCGCGAAAAAGTGAAAGCCTTCCTGATCAAGTATCAGGACCGTGTGCTGTACGGCACGGATCTTGATATGACAGCCGATGCAAATGTGGCAGAGTCAGTGCAGGAGTGGCAATCCACCTATGCGCGCGACTGGCATTATCTGGCAACCGATGAAACTCTCGATCTGAACGGCAAGAAAGTGCAGGGACTGAAGCTGCCCGATCCGGTGTTGCGGAAGATCTACCGCAGCAACGCACTGCATTGGGTTCCCGGCTTGCGCTGAGGCGCCGAGAGTTAGCTCCGAGTCGCGGTTCGTTGGTGATCATCCGTTCTTATATTTCAGTGGTACGCCCTGTAGCCTGGACGACGATAGCATGCGTCCGAGCCGCACCGCCTGCTCGCAGAGTGCAGATGTTCGCCTGACTCCATCTTAATTGTAGCCAGGCAAAGCCGTTGCTGATGCACGTGCGTCGGCGATGAAGAAAGATCCTGGCTTCCGTCTGCCCACCGTTGCGTTGTAATTACGAACTGTGTCAGGTGCTCCAAGCAGTCACCAATACCAAGGACGGGAGAACCTGGCAGACTTGCTCCCCAGATTGCCGGGTGGGTATCCGAATAGAAGAACATGAGGGGAAGGCCAGTGTGGCGCGCTGTTGCCGCCGAATCCCTGCTTCGACATCATGTAGCACATCGCTCCAGGGTCCATCGGCAGCTCTTGGCGAGCGACAGCGGCGGCGATGGTTGTCGTTGACTCCAATCTCACCAGCTTTGATTGCAGCGCCGCTCATAGTTTAGCTACCCTGCTCAGAAATCCCGGCGCTTGGGGAACAAATGGCGTCCAGAAGGTGTGCATGTCATATCATGTTGGGGCAAAGGAGCAGTGTCAATCCCGATCTATGTTCACGCGAATCAAAATTGGTGTCATCTTGGCCCTTATCTCGGTCCCGAGCCTGGCCGGCGCCGATTTTGCCATGAAGGTGACCGACAAGAATTACCTGGATACTCAAGGTTTCAGCGTTTTTCTCTACGACAGCACGTACCATCCCGTTTTTGTGGACCAAAAGAACACGGCCATGGAGATGATTCTCCACGGCCAGCGCATCGCTACGAACGGCGACGTGCGCCTGATGCCAACGCCGGAGCAGTGGGACCTGGTGGCGACTCTCAAAGATCGCCATGCCGACAAGGCGAATAACCGGCTCACCGCCGATCTCGCGTTTCCGACCTTCGACTTCAGTTACACACTGGAGGTTGCAGCGGAACCAGGCGGCGTGAAGGTCAGCATCAATCTCGACAAGCCGCTACCGCGGAAACTGGCGGGACGGGCCGGCTTCAACCTGGAGTTCCTGCCCTCGATCTACATGGGCAAGGCTTACCTGGTGGACGGAACGAAAGCCGGCATCTTCCCGCGTACGCCGAACGATCCGATGACGAAGGTTTTGCCCCTGCCTGATGAACCGAAGAAGGCGTACTACCTGGAGGATTGGGACAAGGCCAAAGGATACACTCAGCCCCTGCCGTTCGCCGAGGGCAAGAGCATCACCCTGGGGATCGACGACGCGCTGGCCCGGGTGAACGTTACGTCGGATACGGCCAGCCTCATGCTGTTCGACGGGCGCGACCGCGCGCAGAACGGCTGGTTCGTGCTGCGTTCGCTGATTCCTTCCGACAAGACCACCGGCGCCATCGTTTGGCACATCAGGCCGGACGTGATTCCGAACTGGACGCGGCCGCCGATGATCGCGCACAGCCAGGTCGGCTATGCGCCGGGCTTCTCAAAGGTGGCGGTGCTCGAACTCGATCCGAAATACATTGCCCCGAAGACGGCCAGAGTGCTGCGCCTGATGGAAGACGGATCTTACAAGCAGGCGTTCGAGGGCCCGATCACGCCTTCAACTCCGTGGCTACGCTACGTCTATTCGAAATTCGACTTCACCCCCGTGAACGACCCCGGGCTCTATGTTGTCGAGTATGGAGACCAGCGTACGGCGCCCTTCCCCATCTCAAAGGACGCTTACGCTAACATCTGGCAGGACAGTCTGGACCATCACCTCGCCGAGCAGATGGATCACGTTTCCGTTCGCGAAGGCTACCGCGTGTGGCATGGCGCTTCGCACCTGGACGATGGCCGTATGGCGCCCGTGGTTGGAGAGCAATTCGATGGGTGGAACCAGGCCACAGCAACGGACGGAAAGTACAAAGGCGGCGATCATATCCCTGGGATGAACGTGGGCGGGTGGTACGATGCCGGGGACTTCGACCTCGAGGAGCCGGCGCAGCTGAGCGTGATTCAGAGCCTCGCTCTGGCATATCGCGAATTCAATCTCCCCTACGACGAGCTTACGGTGGATGAAGCCGCGCGTGAGGTTGAGATGCACCGTCCCGATGGCGTGCCGGATACGGTGCAGCAGGTCAAGCACGGCGCACTGCTCATCCTGGCGCAGTTCCACAACATCGGCCACGCTATCCGCGGCACTCACGAGCCGGATCTCCGCCAGTACACACAGGTGGGCGACGGAGCTTCGAAAACTGACGGCCGCATTTACGACCCGAAGCTCGGCCCGAACGAAACGAAGGGCGATTACTCCGGCAAGCCGGATGACCGCTGGATCTTCACCACGAACAACCCGTATTTCCAGTGGAATGCCATTGCCGCTCTGGCGGCCGCGGCGGATACGCTGAAGCACTGGGACGACGCATTAGCGAATGACTGCCTCGATACCGCAATTCAAGCGTGGAACGACGAGAAGGATCACCCAACGCCCAATCCGGCGGGCGGCGGTTTAGGGGGAGCGTCTCCGGCAGGTGCTCCCGGAGGAGGCGTGCTGGCTGCATCTCAGGGTGTGCTCTCTGGCGCTCAAAGCGCTCGTAAGCCAGCTCAGACGAACTCCGGTGCTGCTAGTGCGCCAACCGCTCCTTCGGCTGGCTTCGGCCGTGGCGGATTTGCCGCCGGACTGGACTGGGCTGCGGCTCTGGAGTTGACCATCGCCACGAATGGTGCCGAGCCATACAAGTCCCGTCTGAAGGAGTTGTTCCCTCAGATGATCACCCCGCAGCAGATGGACCTTCATGGTTGGACGGCAGTCCGGGCATTGCCTTATCTGGACGCGAGCGCGAAAGATCAAATGCGCGAAGCGGTGAAGACATACATGGCGGGTTTGGACAATAGGTTGGACACCACCCCGTTCGGCGTGCCCCCGAGCCTGGGCACCTGGGGGGGATCGGGCGCCGTGGTGGACATGGCCATCCGAATGTATTTCCTGCACAAGGCGTTTCCGGATCTCGTGGGCCCTGAATACACTCTTCGCGCCGTCAACTACATTCTCGGCACGCATCCTGTATCGAGCACTTCCTATGTAGCTGGAGTCGGCACGGTCTCGAAGGCGATGACGTACAGCAACAATCGCGCCGACAATGCATACATCCCGGGGGCCGTGATTCCGGGATACATCATTATCAAGCCGGATTTTCCGGAGTGCATCGACGACTTCGGATTCCTGTGGTTTGAGGATGAAGCCGTCGTGGCCGGATCGGCAAGCTGGGTAGTGGCCGGCAACGCTGCGGACGCGATCATTCAGGAATCGAAGTAGACCCAGTACTGGCCCGGAGCCTTTTCTTTGGCAAGAATTTGATAACGGCGTTCATCGCATTTACGAGAATGCAGTCATGAAGGATGACTATCGCGCTCGGCTACCCCCACACTTCCCTTGCTGTCTCCGCAACCAGGCGTAGCTTTGCAAGTTGGTCGGATGGAGTTACCAGATTGCCTTCCATGGTTGAAGCAAATCCGCACTGCGGGCTGACCGCGAGCCGTTCCAGAGGAATATAAGCAGTAGCCTCTTCGATTCGCTTCTTGATCTCGTCTTTGCTCTCCAACTCAGGTTTCTTGGAACTGATCAATCCGAGCACTACGGTGCGATCGGCGGGCACTTCGCGCAACGGCTCGAAGCCGCCGGAACGCTCATCGTCATATTCCAGCAGGAAGCGATTGAATTTGGTGTTACGGAAGACGCGTGTGATCGGGGCGTAATCGCCGGAAGCATAGAATTTGCTCTGATTATTTCCCCGGCACAAGTGCAAACCGAAGGTGATACCCGGGTGGTCTCCAATTACCGCATTATCCATTTCGATGGAGAGATCGAGCAGGCGATCGGGATCGTTCCCGCGTTGCCGGTAGCCTTCGCGCAATTGCGGGTCGAGTAGGGCGGTATATTGTGGCGAGTCAATCTGGATGTACGTGCAACCGAGGCGAATCAACTCCGCGACCTCATCTCGCAGAATATCCACGAGATCGGCGAGATAGGCGTCCACGGTAGTGTAGGCGGCGGAAGATTTGTTGCGGTCATAGTAAGCGGCCGCCTGCTGCGCGCTGATCATGGTTGTTTTAGACGGATGTTTCGTGCGCGCCCGAACGTAGGTGAACTCCTCGGCGCACAGCGGACGCTTGCGGCGCAACTTTGACACCACCACGGGCCGGGCCAGAACAACCTGCTCACCCTTTTCGTCGCGGAAGGGAATGGCCCAGCCGCCGTGCTTGTCGAAACCTTCTACTGCGTCAATGAGGTGGCCGTAGAACGCGTAGCGGCGCACCTCGCCATCGGTGATGACTTCGATGCCTGCCTGGACCTGGAGGGCAACGCACTCGTCAACCGCACGGTCCTCAATTTGTTTGAACTCGGCATCTGTCAGCTTTCCCGAGGCAAACTGGTCGCGCGCCTGTTTCAGATAAGATGGCCGCAAAAGACTTCCCACCAGATCGCTACGAAACATCGGTACACTCCTTCCCGCTGTCATTCGCATCGGAATGGAACAGATTGGTTTTTCGCGCTCAACCGGTCCCCAGCAGCTTGCGGGCGTTCTCCTTGAGAATCAATGGGCGGACCTCTTCTTTAATTGCGGTCTTCTCCAGATCCGCCATCCAGCGATCGGGCGTGAGCAGCGGATAGTCCGAACCAAACAAGACTTTGTGCTTCAGCAACGTGTTGGAGTATTGCACCAACTGCGGCGCGAAATACTTCGGCGACCATCCCGAAAGGTCAATGTAAACGCCTGGCTTGTGGAGGCAAACGGAAATGGCTTCATCCTGCCAGGGAAATGATGGGTGTGCCATGATGATCGGCAAATCAGGAAAGTCCACCGCTACATCGTCAATGGGCAGCGGATTTCCATACTTCAGTCGAACGCCGCCACCGCCCGGCATGCCGGTGCCGATTCCACTGTGACCCGTGTGAAACAGTACCGGGAGCCGCGCTTCAGCGAAAAGTTCATATAACGGGTAAGCGATGCGGTCGCTGGGGAAGAACTGCTGCACCGGAGGGTGCAGCTTAAGTCCGCGCACCTGCCCGGTGGCGAGCAGCCGTTTTGCCTCAGCCACACCCTCGGCTCCGCGATGGGGATCAATACTGATGAAAGGAATGGCAATATCAGCATTGACAGCCGCAAAGCGCAGAACCTCATCGTTGCTCACGAAGGGCTTGCCAGTCAGCTTCTCATCCACCGTGAACACCACGAAGCCGATTTTGCGAGAACGGTAGTATTCGGCCATGCCTTTGTGGTCACGAGCCGCGCCGGAATCGCCGAAGTATTTCTTGGCCGCAGCATCCACCGTGTTGTCCTTCTCCGGTTCGAGATGGACATGCATGTCAATCGCCGTAAAGGATGCCGCGTTGCCGCCGAATAGCGCCATTCTTGTTATTCCTCCTGGGCTGCGCGTTCTTTGTCGAAGGCTCGGAAGCTCTTTCCTGCCTTGGCGAGATCTGCCAACAAGGCGCTCAATTTCCAGCGCGGCCCTAACTCCCCCTCAAACTCTGAGATGCGCTCGACGATTCGCTTCAGCCCCACCGAGTCCGCGTAGAACATCGGTCCGCCGCGCCAGGCAGGAAAGCCATAGCCATTCATGTAGATGACATCTATGTCCGATGCGCGCAAAGCGTAACCTTCCTCCAAAATCTTAGCGCCTTCATTGATCAAACCAAAAAACGCGCGTTCAACGATTTCTTGGTCGGTGAACGTCCGTTGCGGTATCCCTGACGCCCGTGCCAACGAGCGAACCAGTTCCAGGACTTCCGGGTCGGGGAAAGCTTTGCCGCCATCCGGATAGGCGTACCATCCCTTTCCTGTTTTCTGGCCAAAGCGGGCCATCTCGCAGAGCGCGTCAGCCGCCAGCGGCTTGCGCTCGCCTGGTTTCGAGAACTGATGGAGTTCGCGCCGCACGCGCCACGCGACGTCGAGGCCTGCCATGTCATCCACCTCAAAAATCCCCATCGCCATGCCAAACTCGCGGAGCGCACGGTCCACCTGCTCGGGAGTCGCTCCTTCTTCAACCATGAACTGTGCTTCATACATGTAAGGAAACATCATCCGGTTGCCCACGAAACCCGCGCAGTTCCCCACAACGACGCCCACTTTGGAGAGGTTCTTTGCGAACGCCAGAGCCGTGGCAATGGTCGGCCCTGAGGTCGCTCCACCGCGCACAATTTCAAGCAGCCGCATGATGTTGGCCGGACTAAAGAAGTGAAGTCCAAGGACGAACTCTGGACGTTTCGTGACGCGTGCGAGCTCGTCAATATTTAAGGTTGATGTATTTGAGGCCAGAATGCAGCCGGGGTTCACCAGCGGGGCAACTTCCCGAAAGATGGAGCGCTTCAGCTCCATGTCCTCAAAGACGGCTTCGATCACGAGATCGGCGGTCTCGATTCCGTCGTAAGCCAGTTGACAGTGGATATTCTTCAGCCGTTGAGCAGCGGCATCCGCGGTAAGGCGCCCTCGTTGAATCGAAGATTCATAAGTCTTGTGGATGCCTGCGGTGGCGGCATTCAGGGCCTCCTGGTTAGCGTCGTGCAGCGTTACAGAGATGCCCGCATTGGCGCAAGCCATGGCGATGCCGCGTCCCATGGTTCCTGCACCGACAACGAAGACTTTATTTGCGGCGACTGCTGGCGTTTGTTTGCCGACACCCGGGACCTTGGCGACAGCCCTCTCCGCAAAAAAAGCATGGATCAAGGCGCGGCACTGCTCTGAAGTGGCGCACTCGTGAAAAAGCTCACGCTCACGCACGCAGCCTCGTTCATAGGGAAGGGTAGCCGCGGAGCGGATCGCCTCAATTGTTTTGAGCGGCGCGATCTGGTTCTTTTTGACTCTATGCGCCAGTTCTTCGCCGCTTTGAATCGCATCTTCCAGAGAGCCCCGCTTTAACTCAGCTTTTTGCTCGCGGGCTTTTCGAGGGGCCGTGCCCGACTCCAGCATGCGCCGGGCGAAGGCGACGGCTTCTGCTCGCAGTTCATCTCCGACGATCGCATCCACGAGTCCGTTCTCCAGGGCCTCTGTCGCGCTGAGCAGCTTTCCGGTCACACACATCTCAATGGCCTTCTCCACTCCAACCAGCCGCGGAAGCCTCTGAGTACCTTCTGCCCCGGGAATGATCCCAAGATTTACTTCCGGTTGTCCCAGCCTTGCGCTGCTGACGGCCACGCGGTAGTGACCAGCCATCGCCAGTTCGAGTCCGCCGCCCAGCGCCGTGCCATGGATTGCCATGACTACGGGTTTGCCGCAGTCTTCGATCATTTGCAACAATTCGTGAATGGTCGGCGCACCCGGACCCAGTCCCCAGGCCAGTTCCTCGAGTTGTTTGATATCAGCCCCGGCGACAAAAGTATTGCCCGCTCCGATCAGTACGATCGCCCGTACCGAAGCGTTATCCTTTGCTTCTTTGAGCGCCTGGGCAACGCCTTCGGGCACACCTGGACTTAGGGCGTTAACCGGGGGATTGTTGATGGTAATGACGGCGACTTGGCCTTGATGTTGGGTCGTGACCATGCGCATTCCTCAAGATATTCGACTGCACTCACTCGCAAATTGCCCGCTCCAGATCAGGAGTATCAGGCAGATCACGCTTTGGAATCCCTAGAGCGGATGGCAACGGAATGGACGATTCATTGCGGATTCCCGACAGCTTCGGCGATTGCCTGGTGCACGACCGCGTTTTCCTCATTCAATTCCGGGCCACCGCCCAACGGCTCGGGCCAAGCCGAGGTTTGCACAATGACCACGTGCAACTTCGGATTCACATAGATGGATTGTCCGAAAATCCCCAGTGCTTCGAAGGCGCCGTCATTGCCGGGAGAAATCCACCACTGGTAGCCGTATCCCTCGGGGCCATCGCCGAGGTGCCCGGGCTTCAGGTAATCCGCACTGGGCGTAGTGGAGTCGTGAACCCATGATGTCGGGACTACGCGCTGCTCTCCCAGCACGCCGCCACGCATCATCATAAGTCCGACCCTCGCATAATCGCGGACAGTTGCGTTGAAGCAGGCAAAGGCACAGGTGTCCGGCTGTGCTTTGGACTCATAGAAGAAGGCATCGCTCTGTGCGCCAATGTTTTGCCACAACTTCTCCTGGGCGTAGCGATTCAGCCGCATTCCGGTAACCTTCTCCAGCAGAAGGCCCAGGGCCTGCGTGTTCACGCTTTGATATTCGAAACGTGTGCCAGCCTTCACCTGGGTCGGTCCCATGGAGGCCACAAATTGCTGGAAAGTGGGCTTACCTGTGAGCAGAGACGCGCCGATCAACGCCGCGCCGGATTTCGGGTCGCGATAGTCCTCGCTGTAGTTCACTCCGGTTGACATGGTGAGAATATTGCGAATGCTTACGCCGTGATACCCGCTGGACTTCAGATAAGGGAGGTATTTGTCCACGGGATCGTCAACGCTTTGTATTTTTCCTTCACTGACGGCGACGCCCACCAGAATTGAGGCGATAGACTTGCCCACCGATTGTGAAACAAACCGCGAACCCTGGTCTGCGCCGTGGAAGTACTTCTCGAATACGATCTGATCGTCATGGAGAACCAGAAAGCCGGTGACGTAGTTCCTGTCAAAGTAGTCGTTGAGGGAGTGCTTTGAGCCTTGAAAACTGTATTCCAAGGCGAAGGGCGCGGTGGGTTCGCGGAGGGGATAGACGGTGGCCGGCTTGCGTACCCAGTCGGTCCGTACGTCGAGTTCATTCATGTGATGGAAGTAATAGAAATTGTATGGCTGGACCATGTAGCTGTACTTATCAATCAGCAACCGCGCCGGATTCATCTTGTGAATGTCAACTTTCCCCGGTAGATCGCTACTTTGCTGAGCCGTTGCGATGCCGGCGGCGGCCAGAAATATGGTCACGAGACACAGTTGCTTCTTCACTGAGCGCATGTCGGGAACCCCACGGCCAACAATATCCATGAACGCTCGCGTTCAAGTCAATACACAGTTTACATTGTGACAATACTGATTCGGTATGGACGAGGAAGGGAGCGCCTCAGCGTCTCCCGCTACCCTGGCGGCGTTTGCTTGGGCTGGGGCGATGGGCTTTCTTGCGGTTTCTCGGTGTTGCGCCCCCGGCCTCCCTTGCGCCATTCTCTTTGCCCTCAAACCGCTCGCGCGCGAACTGGACAAAGTCGAGCGCAGTGTTGGCCTGTTCGTCCTTGCGCCAAACGATCCGCACCTCGATCACCGCGGTGGGCTCTCTTAGCGGTAGCGTGATTAGCCGGTCAGCGAATGAGGGATGAACGGGGTTCCGTCCCAGCGCCAGATAGATGCCCTTCCCGGAGTCAACGAGAATTGATCCCGCTTCTTCGTAAGGCATTGTGGCGGTTGATACTACTTTGGGCTCAATCCGTTGCTCGCGAAAAAGCGCCAATGTCTGGTCGTACGCGCCGGGCGAGATGCGCCGATCGATGAGCAACAGTGTCTCTCGCGCGAGGTCGCGAAGACGCAGCCCCTTGTATTTAGCTAAGGGACTTGATTTTCGCAAGACGACTGAAAACGGTTCTTGGAAGAGCGGAGCGGAAGCAAGCTGGGGAGCATCAATTGGCATCCGCATAAAGCCAACGTCAATCTTGCGCTCCGAAAAGGCTTCGGTCTGGAACCCGGAGGCAATGTCTCGCACGTCAATCTCAATCTTAGGGTAAAGCCGGAGATAGTCATTCACGATGCGCCCGACCACATCTCCTAGTCCCTTCCCGATCCCAAGGCGCACCGTCCCCGTGCCAGGACGGCCCGCCAGTCGGGCCGCCTCGACCGCCTGCGATACGTGTTGAAGCGCAACCCGTACTTCATTGAGGAAGCCGCGCCCGGCATCGGTTAGAAATACGCGGCTGCTGGTGCGCTCAAACAGTTTCACCCCCAGTTCCGTTTCCAGGTCGCGAATGTGGCGGCTTACCGGGGGCTGGGCGATTTGCAGACGTCTGGCCGCCTTAGTGAAATTCAGCTCTTCCGCTACCGCAATGAATGAATAGAGACGTCGAAGTTCCATGCGTATTTGTTTTGGGGTCCCGCCAGTTGACGGCCGAGGCCCGGAACGAACAACCCTTATACCACGCCGGTATGGGGATTTTAGAGCGCCAATACCGATATAGTATGGCTCTATTGCAACTTGTGTATTGACAAGCCTGAGCCAACTATGAGAATTTCCCGCCCATTGAGAAGTGGGGTACTCGGTTCAATTTCCTATCCAGATCACCTTGAGGTGATGAGATGACTTGTTCAGCACTTTGCATGCGCCTGCTGTTAGTGTCGTTGCTTGTTGCGGCGGCGGCTGCTGTCCATCTGACCGCCCAAGTCGGAACGGGAGCGATATCTGGAGTTGTAACCGATTCATCCGGGGCCGTCTTGCCGAGTGCAGTCATCACCATCACCAACACGGGAACCGGCGTCACAACGGCCATCACCACCAATGACCAGGGTCACTATGTGGCGCCCGACTTAATCGTCGGCAACTACGAGGTCAAGGTAGTCAAGCAGGGTTTCCAGACGCAGGTGGTCAAGCAGGTCCGGTTGACGGTTGGCAGCAATATTGTCGTCGATTGCAAGTTGCCGGTGGGGGAGGATGTCACCACGATCTCGGTCACCAGTGAGCCCGCCCAGGTCAACACCACGACCGCGGACATTTCCGCTCTCATTCAACGCGAACAGATGGAAAACCTGCCGCTCAACGGGCGGAATTTCGAGCAGTTGATCCTTCTGGCGCCCGGAGTACAGGCGGTGACTACCGGGACCCAGAACTCATTCTACGGAAGATCGCCAAGCTACTCGGTTGCCGGCTCCCGCCCCGAAGGCCAAGAACTCCTCTTAGACGGCGCGACTATTCAGGGCTTCTGGAACCATGGGGCCGGAAACAGCATTATCGGAACATCTTTGGGTGTGGAAGGCATTGGAGAATTTCAGATCCTGACCAATTCTTACAGTGCGCGCTTTGGGGGAAGCGGCAGCGTGTTGAACGCGACCACGCGCTCCGGGACCAACTCCGTCCACGGAAGTGTTTATGAATTCTTGAGAAACAACGCTCTTGATGCGCGCGATTATTTCAATCCGGAACCCTCCCCACAGAATGCATTCCGCCAAAACCAGTTTGGGGGAACGATAGGCGGACCGTTGGTGAAGGACAAGATGTTCTTCTTCGCTAATTACGAAGGGGTGCGTCGCCTGTTAGGTAGCACGGTGATCGGTTTTGTACCGAACGAGAATACGCGGCAAGGCATAGTTCCCTGTGCGTACGCGCCAGACCTGACCTGCAACCCGGATGGAACCGCAACCGTGCCGGTCAGTTCGGCCTCGGAGGCTATTCTCAGTCTCTATCCGTCTGCCTCGCTGGGTGCCGCCATAGCTGGAACTCCCGTAGCTCAGGTTAGCCTGAATGGGGCGCAACCCGCCAATGAGGACTACTTCAACGTACGCTGGGACTATCATCTCTCATCCAGCGACAGTGTGTTCGCACGCTACATTTTTGACAATGGGTCGCTGACGGAGCCGTTCTCTTCCGCGCTCGGACTGTATCCCGAGGAATCGCGGGGGCGCAATCAGTACTTGACACTGGGATCTACCAAAGTCATTACCTCTGCACTGGTCAACGATGTGCGTTTCTCCTTCATACGGACCAACATGCGCGCGTTCACCACCGTGAGCAATCCCGCTTTGGCGTTTTTTAGTAGCTATGGAGAGCAGCGCCAGGATGGCAACGTGAATGTTCCGGGGTTCAGTGCCATCGGCCCCAGTGCGTTTACGCCCGACTACGAAATCCAAAACACTTTTTCCGCTTCCGACGGCATGCTCTGGACTCGTGGAAATCACACCCTCGAATTTGGTCTTGAGTTTCGCAGACTGCAAAGCCCGCTGGCCAATGGCTATTTCGACGACCAAGGCTGGACTTTTCCCAACGTGGAGAGCTTCTTGGAGGGCATGCCCGTAAACCCGACTGACCCGGCGATCACATTGTTGGGTGCTTTGCCAGGAATGGCAAATTCAGCCCGGAGTTTTCGCGAATGGGACCTCTTCCCCTACATTCAGGACACATGGAGGATGAGCAGGAACCTGACCCTGAATGCAGGGCTGCGCTACGACTTCATTTCCAACCCAACCGAGATCCATAATCAATTGTGCGCGTTCATCGCGCCCAGCGATCCTGCCACGACGGCTTGCACCCCGGTATCCAAAGTCTTTCCTTCCAATCCTTCGCTCAAAAGTCTCGACCCGCGCGTCGGTATCGTTTGGGACCCGTTCAGTGACCAGAAGACTTCGATCCGCGCCGGAGTAGGCGTATTTCACGACCCCATCCAGGTACGCAACTACCATCCCGCCTACATTTTTGCCGACCCCTACCAGACCGCGGTGTCGATCTGCGTTTTTGGCGGGCCACCTTGCAGCTATCCTGTGCCGTTTCAGGGCATCACCGTGCCGATACCGACGATTGGGGAAGCGCTGGAATATGATCCAGGCACAACTCCGTTCATTCTCCAGTACAACTTTGGGATTCAGCGCTCGCTCTGGAAAGACACCGTGCTCACCGTTTCTTATGTCGGTTCGCATGGATACAACCTCTTAGTGCAAAATGATACCAATCCGCCGATTCCGACACTAGTGAATGGCAAGCCGAATTATCTCAACGCTCCGCGCAATAACCCGAATCTGGGCTCGCTTGCGTTTAACGTGCCAGATGGCTCCTCGCGGTACGATTCTCTGCAGCTCTATCTGACACGCAATATCGGAAAAACCTTTCAGTTCCAGTCGGCCTATACGTATTCGCGTTGCCTTGATTACGGCTCGATCGCCTTTGGTTTGGAGGCAAATAACAGCGGCCAGCAGGGTCGCTCCGATCCATACAATCTGGCGGCAGACAAGGGGCCCTGCGACTTCAACATCGAGCACAACTTCACCGGGAGCGCATCCTATTTCCTGCCACTGCATGGCAACCGGCTGGTCGAGGGCTGGAATTTCAGCACCATTGTGAGCGCGCGCAGTGGCAGCCCCTTTAGCGTGCAGGATGGGTTTGACCGGGTGGGCTTTAACAACCCCGCCGGACAACCCGGGGAGCGGCCTGACCTGGTGCCGGGAAGAAGCAGCAATCCCATCGTTGGAAAGGTGAATCAGTGGTTTGATCCATCCGCCTTTGCACTTCAGGGAGCAGGTTTCATCGGTAATCTTGGGCGCAACACACTGGTGGGCCCAAAATTTGTTGACTTCGACTTGTCACTCGCAAAGACCACAAAGATTCGCGAGAGTATGAATGTAGAGTTCCGAGTGGAAGGCTTCAATCTATTAAACCACCCCAACTTTGGTTTGCCAGCTGCAGCGCTGTTCTCAGGGATTGACGGAAGCGGTAATGGGACTTCCAATCCAGCCGCAGGACAGATCACCAATACCGTGGGGACCGCCCGGCAATTGCAGTTCGCCGTGAAATTTATTTTCTAACGGGCGATAACCTGCTGGAGCTCCCCACCCCGATAGTTTGTTCCATCAGGAGGAATATGGTTCGGATAAAACGCGGACTCTCGATCCTGCTTATATCGCTTCTCACAGTGGGGTTGTTCTCAGCGGTGGCCCGCGCCCAGGCGACTCCAAAGAAACCCGTGAAGCAATGTTCAGACGTCGCCGCTCTGCAAATTGAGAATACGATCATCTTCAGTGGCAAGCCGGAACCCGAGGGAACCTCTATCGCTCCTATGGGGCCGATGATGCCGCCGATCCCTCCCCAGCCTGCCCATTGCATCGTGGAAGGGGAGGTTAACAAACATACCGGGGTCGACGACAATGAGTATGGAGACAAGTTTGAGCTTCGACTCCCGGATGCATGGAACGGCCGCTTCCTGTTCCAAGGTGGAGGAGGACTCGACGGAATTCTCAATCCTGCAGTAGGAATTGCGCGTCCCGGATTTAAGACTGCCCTTGCCCGCGGTTATGCCGTGGTTTCCACCGACGGTGGTCACCAGGCGAAAAACCCGATGGACGCTTCCTTCGGCGCTGACCCTCAAGCCCGCGCCGATTACCAGTTCCGCTCAACGGATCTGGTGGCGCAAGTCGCGAAGAAAATTGTCACGCAGTATTACGGTTCTGCTCCCCATCATTCCTACATGGCGGGATGCTCCAATGGCGGACGCGAGGCGATGATCGCAGCCCAACGGTATCCAACGCTCTTCGATGGCATTGTTGCCGGTGATCCCGCTTTCGATTTGACGCGGGCGGCAATAGCGGAAGCGTGGTTCTCCATCAAAATAGCTGAGATCGCGCCAAAAGGCGCCAATGGCCTGCCGCAGTTGCCGAAAACGTTTTCCGACGATGATCTTAGATTGCTAAGCCATGCGGTGTTACAGGCCTGCGACAAGCTCGACGGACTGAAAGATGGAATGATCGACGATCCAAGTGAGTGCCGGTTCAATCCTGCGACGCTGCAATGCAAAGCTGAAAAGAATGATGCCTGCCTTTCGCCGGAACAAGTGCGGGTGATTACCGCGGTCTTTGCAGGTCCTACTACTTCGAGCAGAGCCGCGCTCTATTCCGACTGGCCCTATGATGCCGGCCTCGCCGAGCCTGGATGGCGCGCTTGGATATTGGGAAACGATAGGATGCCGGCGATCAACGTGTTGATCTATCCGCTGTTCGTGAACCACGTCGCGTTGCAGCCCGGCGAAACACCACTGCAAAATGCTTTTTCTTTTGATTTCGACAAAGATCCGCAACGAATTGAAAAGTCAGCCAATCTGATTAATGCTGATTCCACTGATTTGAGTTCATTCCGCAAGCGTGGCGGGAAGCTGATCCTTTATACCGGGATGAGCGATCCGGTCTTTTCCGCCAATGATTTAATCCGTTATTACGGACGTGTGGCGGACAGCAGCGGCGGCATGACAAGCACGCAACAGTTCGCCCGTCTTTTTAGGATTCCCGGCATGAACCATTGCATGGGAGGCCCCGCGCTCGATACTTTCGATGATCTGACGGCAATCGAAAATTGGGTGGAAGAAGGGGTCGCCCCGGATCGGTTGATTGCCACCGGCGCATCCTTTCCGGGCAGGAGCCGTCCGCTGTGTCCTTATCCGCAGTTTTCAAAATACAAAGGTACCGGCAGCACGGAAGATGCCGCGAGTTTCACCTGCGCGAATGGGAAGGCATCTGGATCGCAGAAGTGATCCCCTAAATCTTAGGTAGTCTTGGTATGAACACTGTGGGAGATCACATTCAGACCTCGAACCCGCGGCCCATACGACAAGTCAACGTTGCTTCGCTTCGCGCCGTCTTTGACTCCCGACCCGATGGGCGGATCTATGTGCACTCGACCGAGTCGCTCCAGGAATACCCAGCGCGCGTAACAGATTCTTTGAAATTCTGGGCAGCGCAGGCACCTCAACGCGTTTTCCTCGCCCAACGCGCCGAGAACGGTGCCTGGCAGACAGCTACATACTCGGACGCGTTGATGCGGGTCCGCCGGTTGGCAGCGGGACTGCTCCGGGAAGGTTTGTCTCCAGACAAGCCGCTGATGATCCTGTCAGGAAATAGTATCGAACATGCCTTGCTCGCTCTTGCCGCAATGTATGTTGGCATTCCCTACGCGCCGGTTGCTCCTTCTTATTCACTGGCGGTTCGCCAATACAACGCACTCGCCCACGTCTGGCAAAATTTCGATCCGGGCATGGTCTTTGTCGAGGACGGTGCTGCCTTCACGCCGGCATTGAACACGGTTCTGCATGACCACCGCATTCGTGTTGTGTATCACTCAGGTCCGCCTGAAAAGTTTAATGTGTTGCGTTTGTCAGATCTGGAAAATGCGGAGCCCTCTTCTGCGGTGGACGATGCCAATCGAAATACCGGTCCAGATACGATTCTCAAGGTTCTGTATACCTCGGGTTCCACAGGTCTTCCCAAGGGAGTCATTACCACCAACCGCATGTTGACCTCGAACCAACAGATGCTTCGGCAGGTGATGCCCTGTCTCTATGAGCAACCGCCTGTGGTGTGCGACTGGCTACCCTGGAATCACACTTTCGGTGGAAGTCACAATTTGGGCATCGTGCTCTACAACGGTGGCTCACTCTATATCGATAGCGGAAGACCCGTCGCAGGCCTGTTCGCCGAAACAGTTCGTAATCTGCGCGAGATTGCTCCGACCGCATACTTCAACGTTCCCAAAGGCTTCGAAATGCTCGTACAGCATTTGCGCGGGGACGCGGCGCTGCGCAAGACTTTCTTTAGCCGGCTAAACTTATTGTTTTTTGCGGCCGCAGGATTGAACCGCCGTACGTGGGACGAGCTACAAGAGATTGCGTTTGAAACTTGCGGGGAGGAGATCCTTGTTGTGACCGGCCTGGGTGCGACGGAAACCGCCCCATTTGCGCTCTCTACCGGCATCGAAGGTTCAGCTCCGGGGTGGATTGGACTCCCGGTTCCGGGTGTCGAACTTAAGCTGGCCATGGTTGACAATCGAATGGAGGCGCGGTTGCGTGGCCCATCGATTACGCCGGGATATTGGCGAAGACCGGAGCTGAACGACCGTGCATTCGACGATGAGAAGTACTATCGGATGGGCGATGCGGTCGCGTTCTTGGATCCGTCCGATCGACAGAAGGGGTTTGTCTTTGACGGCCGGCTGAATGAGGATTTCAAACTCTCAACTGGGACATGGGTCCGTACAAGCACGCTGCGCGCTCGGTTACTGGCACATTTCGACGATCTGCTTCAGGATGTTGTCCTGGCTGCTCCCGACCGCGATTATGTCGCGGCTATGCTGTTCCCCAACCTTGAAGCCTGCCGGAGGCTCTGTTCCGGCGTGAAGGAATTTGCTCTGCTTCCCGAAATTGTTTGCCAGCCGGAGGTTCGATCCGTATTCCAGCAGCGTCTCAATTCCTTTTTCTTACGGAATCCTGCAAGCTCAACTCATGTCCGGCGCGCAATTTTGCTCGATTCCCCACCTTCCATGGAAGCCCGGGAAATCACAGACAAGGGAACTTTAAATCAGGCCGCAGTTTTAAAAAATCGCGCGTCCTTGTTACAACGTCTGTATGAGGAATCCAGGGATAGCCAAGTTCTAAAGATCGATATTGAACAATAGCGATGGACAAATCAGCCATGAACATTGCTGCCGTACCTGCCAAGAGCCACCTGTCGCGCTTTCCAAGTGGTGCGGAACGGGGCAACCCGCTCTGGAGGTTCCCAGGAGTTCTGCGCGTAAAGAGTGGATGACCATTGCAGCATCGTGATGACTGCGAGAGGGGTGAGACAACTAACAATGATCGGTCGGCTGATGGCTGCACCCTGTTCTTGCGCGAGTAAGTGCCGTTACATCGGCGGCTGAATATTGCCGTATTCAAAGCGGCCGGAGTTGTGCCGCTTGCCGATCGCGCCTCCGTAATCCATGTCCTGTTCCTCGCGCAAGGGCAATCCTGTGGACTTTGATATCCAAATCTGGGAATCTTCTTTGAAGTGCCGGGTCTCTCGCTGCATGTGATAAAGCGAGGCGCTATCGCCGTTCACGGACTCGCCGCGCACGAATTGGCAACTGGATGTGCCGCTCTTTTCGCTTTCTTTTTCCTGATCAAGAACCTCTGCCGTGGTGACGCGGGAATCCATCCACTTTCCGTTGGCGCGAATGTATTTCTTGCCCTGGGTCATGATTGTCTCGCCGGTTTGTGGGTTTCCACCCTTTGCCGCCATGCTGGTCGTATAGCTATGGCTGGGAGTCGTGACCAGTTTCTGGATTGCATCAAAGACGGTCTGGCAAGAATCTGCCGCGCGTGCTCTGACTGCCTGTCCCATCACGAGTAGTGAAAGAACGGAAAATGTGAAAACGCAATTGCGAAACACGAAATTCTCCTTAATCGAAACTGATGCCGTTCTCTCTTCTCGACCTGCCAGTGCATTTACGGGTCGACCTTGTGCAGCCTTGCCGTTTCCGCGGCAAACATCCCTAACGTAAGTGTCGCAGCTTTTCGGGGAACGGCTCAACAATCGTGTCGTCGCCGAAGTTCGCGAAGCCCAGTGCTCGGGAGAACAGCATCACGTTTGCGTGCCGGTTTGCCGCCCTTTACCGACTGGAACACCAAATCATTCGGCCTATCAGACCGAACAAGCTGGTATCTCCGGATGGCGCGTCCAGCGCGGACTATGCTAGTCATGTTCTTCAGAGTCTGGATGCGCTGAATAACGACCGAATTCACGGCTATCGTGGCGTTGGAGCACTCGGTTTTCGGTGCCCCCAATCGCCGCGGCAGTAACGCTCATCAACCGTGATCGCATCCTTGTGGTGTCTTCCCACCTCAGACCCACCAATTCAATGAGGTGTATGCGAACACGCTTCAAGGTAGTGATTCGTGGGAACGTAACTCCGAGACGCCCGCTCCCCAAATTGCCAGACGCACCAACCGTTTGGGTTATCGAATGCCGATTCCGCCTCGCAGGAGAACGGTCTGGAACGTAGTTGAGGCCGTTGAAAGCGCTGCGTCTGTGCTAAAATCGGCCCTTATTTTGCGCGCGCGAGTTGGGCGAAGACAGGTCGAAGAAATGGACGCCCTCACGACGGCCATCGATGAATTCCGAGCATCTTCCGATCCTGTGCGCGGCGCCTCTCTCAACCATTTCCTATCTCGCTTCTGCCCCAGGGGTTTGAAGCAAATTAATTCCAGGAATTTGGCTGACAACCGAGATCGCCTTGGAGTCTGATGTGCCGTCACCGCTGCTGACAGTTAGTGGAAAGACTAAGGATGACTGTGCCGCAAGCTGATCCGAGATGGAGCGATGAGATGTTGCTGGCGGTTGAGCGGCAGCTTGCTGGGTTTCTCGGGCCTTTGGCGAAGGTCATTGTTAAAAGAGCTGCGGGGAAAACGGCTGACCTCGATCAGTTGTATCTGCTAGCCTCCGAGAGCCTCGACAAGAGAGAGGAGCGGGTCGCTTTCCTGGCAACGAAATCGGAGGTACGTCGCAACTTTCAGGGAAGAATCGTGCCGGCCACGCCGCCTCGCCAGGCATCCCCAGAAAGGCCCAAAGCAGCGCCCGCTCCCCCTAAGCAGATTGTGCCGGTGCAGCCAGTCACTGAGCCCGACCGGAAGCCGGCGCCCGCTCCTCGGCCGTCGGAGCCATCATCCGCTCCGGTTCCATCCAAGGGGCCGCCTCCGGTGCCGCCGGTGAAAACGGACCCAAGGCCGGCCGCTTCGGCGCCCGTTGCTCCCGTCGCAGCAGCGCCGCTGAAGACCGATGCCCCCCGAACGCCTGCTCCCACGCCAAGTCCGCTGCCTGCCGCTCGGCGCGGGAGCAACTCACAACCGGGACCGGGAATAGAGCGGAAACCCGCTGCCTCGCCTCCGTCAGCACTTTCACCGGCCGCGCCGCCGGTGGCCAAAGCGCCAGTCCACCGCGAAGTTTCCAAGCCACAGGAGACGCTTGCGTCATATCTGGCCGATGATTCGAGACAGTTTGAAGAGGTCGGGCGCACGTTCATTGCCAGCGTTGAAGGCGTGATCGCCATGCTTGCAGCGAACCCTAAGAGTGAGGTCCTGACTCCGCAGAGCATCTATTTTGAGAACGGAAAGGCAATTATCCGCTCTCTCCAGCCGGGCGGTTCGCCGGATACGACCGAGTTGGGAGCCAATCCCAGGTATACGCCCCCCGAAATGTTCTCGGAGAAAAGCAGCGGTCCCGACGCCGGAGCGAGCGCTTCTTATGCCTACGCGCTGGGCATCATGTTCTACGAAATCATGCTCGGCAGGAAGTTATTCGCCAGGACTTTTGCCGGGCAGCGCAGCGATCTCGACTGGATGCGCTGGCATGCCGATCCCGCGATGAAGGCGCCGCCGCTTAAGTCGTTGCTTCCCGACTGTCCGGTAGGACTTTCCGATTTACTGGAATCCATGATGTCGAAGGCGCCGGAAGAGCGCCCCGCCAACCTGGAGAGCGTCGTCTCTCGTTTACGTAGCGCTGCCGGCAGGGCCAACCGGACGATGGTGGCCAGTAGCACAGGGAAAGCGTCTGGGCGGCGGTCAGAGAGTCCGGACAAATCGGCTTCGAGCGGAGACAAGGGGGATGGAAACACGCTCACCGTGCTGGTGATTCTGCTGCTTGTGCTTCTCGCAGGCGGAGCCCTGATGTGGCTGAATCCCGACTGGTACCAGGAAGTGATTTCCTTCTTCCGGCATCTTACCCAGTGAATTTTCTCAAGACCCGAAGTAGCTGTAGAGCAGCGCGAGTCCAACCAGGCCGACCAACACCAGAAACTTCTCGCCAAAAGTAAACGAACCGATAAACCGGAACACCGGGTCGGCCAGGTTGCCCCGGGGCACGGGCGCCGGTTCGGGCGGCGCGATCTCCTGTAGCCGGGGGGCGGGCATCTGCACGACTGCGGGTTGATCGGATTCCTCTGGTTCGTGGGCGGGGCGCACCTGCAGCACGTATCCCGGCAACTCGATAGAATCCTCGGTCCCGACCCGGGTCTTGACCATTTTGCGCAGGCGGGCTCCGTTCACCCAGGTGCCGTTGCTGCTCAAGTCGGCCACAAAGATGCCATTACCTTCGTTGGTCAGAACCAGATGTTCGCGGGAAAGATCGGGTCCATCGAGCAGAATGCCCTCTTCGGCTCCACGCCCAATCACCAGGCCGTCGCCGATGGCACGCTCGACTTCGCGAACCGTTCCATCGAGCGTGGAGCGGATTGAAAGAAGAATTTCCATATCTACACGAGTACTTTCTTCAGATAACTTTCAATCTCGCCGCGAATCAGGGGATCTTTGGCAAGGAATTCCGACAACGTCTTCTTATCGTCGCCGGCAAGTGGACCGGTCACATTTTGTGCGGAATCAATCAGGCTGGAGGCGAGTGCGTGCACAATCTCGTTCAGTTTTGCGGGATCCTGCAGAGCTGTTCGGTCGAATCCGGCCAGCGCCGAAACTCCGGAAGCCTGCAACCCGCCCGGCGCAGCGGACTGCAGCTTGCTCTGGGCTTGGGCGAAGGTGTTCTTTCCGGCAGATGCCGCCTCCTCGGCCGGCTCGGGCAGAGGTCCAAGGCCTGCAAGCGGCTTAGTATTGTTAATCTCCATTGGTGAACGGCGTAGTTTACGCGAAGGTCACGTGGTCCGCCATTTCCATTAACCGGCGCGCCAGCTTGCCGAATTCTCCCAGAGGATCAAGCGTCATGGCCGTCTTGAAGTGGTCGCGCGCAGCGTCTTTCTCCTTGCGGAACAAACAAGCTTCGCCAAGATGGGCAAAGGCAAATGCGCTGCGCGGGTTCAGCTCCAGAGCTTTACGGTAATGGACCTCGGCATCAGCGAACTTGCCCTGCTGAAATTCGACCGTTCCGAGGAACACTTCGGGGAAGTCGTGGCGCGGATAGAGCGCTTTCACCCCGGTGAAAACGTCGCGGGCCGCCTGAAAATTCCTGGCATCGCGATAAATGATGCCGGCTTCTACCAGAAACGCCAGCTCCTCATTGGAAGGTGCGACGCTCCATTTCGCTGCCATGCTTGCCTCCTGCCGTTTACTGCCCCGCTAATTAATATTTCTGATTGCGGCCATGGCGCAATCGTGGCGGGACTTGACCACCGCCGAGGCTGTCTGGAACATCTCCTGCTGCAAGCTCATCTGCTGTTGCAGTTGCAGGAACTGCGCCGAGTCTCCCATCAGGCCGGCCGTGCCGATTCCACCGGAGCCACCGGCGATGGCGTTGCCGATCAGTCCGCCGATCCCCGGAGCGAAGATATTTCCCACCCCGCCCACGATGGACCCAAGCACACGTCGGAACCCACTCGGCTGTCCCTGCCGCTTGGTGGTCTGGAGGATCTGGTCAATGTTGTAGTTCGGAGTTGAGACCATTCCGAGAGCTGCGTTTACGGTTGACATACGGTCGGCCCCCTGACCACATTATCGAGTTGTGTTCGTAGATGTTGCTACTTCGGCTCCGGCGGCCTGCTTGTCGCGCATTTCGCTCAGCTGGTGAAGCAGATCCAGCGCCCGCCCATATGCAGTCATGCCGGACTGCGCACGAGCCTTGTCGGCATCAGCGCCCGACTGGATGATCTCGTTCAGTTGGCGGCAGGTCTTCTCCACCTTGGCAAACAGAGGGCTCGGGGTTTCACTTCCGAGTAGGTGTTCAAAGGTGGGAAAGTGACGCCAACCGATGTCGTCACTTGCCCCTGCACCGGGCTTTGTCGAGGTCTTCACTTTAGCTACGGTATTCATGGATTGCACTCCTCTCCTGCAAATCTCGCTGTTATCATGCGTTTCTCATGCCGGAAGAACTGCGGACGATCAGCATGCAAAGCCTTCCTGACCTGATCCGTCTGCTGAACCAAACCTCGCGCGGCACGTCTCTCGAATATCATCTCGACCTGTTTAGCTTTCTGGCACTGAAGAGATATTGGAACTTCTCATACGACCATTCTCTAATCCGCTACGTGGACGGCGAGGCCGCCGCGCTGATTCTGGTTTGCACTGACCCGGTGGCGCGCGAGGCTTACACGTTCTACTGGGGGACGCTCTCCCAATTCCGCGACCGCAGGCTGTCGGTGGCCCTGTTTGACTCCTGCTGCGCCCGGCTCCGCCAGGCCGGGTTTGACATGCTTTACGGGGTCACGGTGCCCGACCGACCCGTGAACCGCTATCGCTTCATTCGGGCCTACCCACAACATCAACTCGCCGACCTTGAAGGCCGTGGCATCCAGGTACCTGCTTCCAATCCGGAGTTCCACGTGCAAAAACTTGAAGCCCACGCCCTTGCCGGTTTTCCCTCTGCCCCCGGCGAACATTTTCACTGGTGCCAACGCCCCACGTTCGTGAGCAACATTGCGCCCTTCATCCAGATACCCGGGTGCTTTGCCGGAGAAGAGTTGAAGGCTTACGCGGTCGTATCGTCGCAGCCCTCCGGAACCACGATCCTCGATCTTCGTGCCTTGGAATCAAATGCCACGCCCGGTTACGAACTGCTGCGCTGGATCAGAGAGATTTGCCAGCCGCCATTTGTTGCCACCAACGTCTTCGACCAAAGCTACAGCCATCGGCTTCTGACCGAGGCTGGCCTCGCAGTAGTCCGCCGGTTTTATACCCTCACCCGCGACCTGCGCGCCACCGGTTGAACTCGGGGCGTTCAATCGCCACCCGCTATCTGGGCGCGGGCCACCGGAGAAATTAATCCCAGAGGTTGCAAGTTAATCTGGGGAGTGAGCTGGTCATAGCTCAACACGGTGACATCATGCACGGCGAAATCCAGCATCTTTTTGACGAAGCGGCGAATTTCACTGTCGGTCACCACCACCGGCCGCTGCGCCGTGGCAGGTAGATTTCCGATCTGAGCGCGGGTCGCTTCCATGATTTGCTGGGTGAACGTGGGGTCCATGGCGAGATAAGGCCCGGTGGCGCTCTGCCGAATCGAGTTGCGGAACATGTCTTCAAACTCGGGATCCAGCCGATAAATGAACAGTAATGGACGCCCCTGGGAAATCTGGTAGCAGATCTTGGCCCGCAAGCCGGCCCGCACGTGCTCGGTGAGCGGGACCACTTCGTGTTCTACACGTCCCCATTCGCAGAGCACCTGAAGGATGGTCTTCAGGTCTCGTATGGACACTTCTTCTTCCACTAGCCGCCGCAAAATCTCGGTGAGCAGCTGAAGCGAAACCGGCTTCGGCACGGTCTCCTCCACCAACGTTGGATAGTGCGTCTTGATGGCGGCGACCATGCGCTGCACTTCCTGGATTCCCACGAACTCCTTGGCATTTCTCTTCAGATAGTGGGCGAGGTGGAGTAAGAGGATTTCCTGGGTGTCCCAAACCTGGTAACCGACCGCGCGGGCGCGCTCAGCCTGATCGCGCGCGATCCAGGCGGCCGCCTTGCCGGTCGCCGGATTGGTAGTGTTCTCACCCTGAAAGCCATACACGGCGATGCTGTCGGCGGAATCGCTGACCAGCACCGCGTCCATTCGAATCTGGCCGCTCACGATGGGCACTTCGTTCATCCAGATGCCATAAGTGCCGGCATCTCCGGGGGAATTGCCCTTGATCTGGAGCGACGGCACGATCACGCCGAGCTCGTAGTAAAGGCCATTGCGCACCACCAGCAACTGTTCGAAGAACTTTTTGCCGGCTTCGGTGGTGATATCCACGAAAGGCGTAAGGGCCTGGCTCGCCTGCAACACCAGGGGGATGGTGAGCGAGATTTGCGGATCCTGGACTTTGGCGGCGGCAACGCCCTGCGACTCTTCAGCGGCTGCAGCGTTTATTTTGTTGGCGCGGAACAGCCCATAGGCGAGCGATCCGGTGATGCCCGCCAGAATAAAGAAGGGAATTTTCGGCAGGCCGGGAATGATCGCCATGATGGTAAGCAGCCCGGAGGCGACGGCGATGGCTTTCGGCTGTCCCAGGATCTGTCCGGCGACGTCTTTGCCCAGGTTGGCGTCCTTGTTTTCGGACGCAACTCGCGTCACCACCATGCCGGCGGAGATGGAAATCAGCAACGCCGGAATCTGCGAGACCAGCCCGTTGCCGATGGTCAGGATGGAATAAGTCTGGACCGCGTCCATCAGCAGACATGCCATTCATGGCGACGCCGATAATCAGCCCGCCGACGATGTTGATCAAGGTGATGACGATGCCGGCGATAGCATCGCCCTTCACGAACTTCATGGCGCCATCCATCGCGCCGTAGAACTGGCTTTCGCGAGCCAGGCCCTCGCGCCGGCGTGCGGGCCTGCTGGAAATCGATGATGCCGGCCCGCAGATCGGCATCAATGCTCATCTGCTTGCCGGGCATGGCATCAAGGGTAAAACGGGCCGAGACCTCCGCCACGCGCTCCGCGCCCTTGGTGATGACGATGAACTGTACGAGGGTGATGATCAGGAAAATCACGGCGCCGACTACAAAATTGCCGCTCACCACGAACATGCCGAAGGCGCGGATCACTTCGCCGGCATCTCCGTTCAACAGAATCAGGCGGGTGGCGGAGATATCCAGCGAAAGCCGGTACAGCGTGGTCAGCAAAAGAAGCGTGGGATACGAGGCAATCTGGGTGGGGCTGGAAATATAAATCGAAACCATCAGGATGGTAACCGCGACGGTTATATTGATGGTCAGAAATATATCGAGCAGGAAGGTCGGCAGCGGCACGATCATGAGCCCGATCATGACCGCGACCAGACTGACCAGAATCAGATCGGCAAAGCGGGTGAGGACTCCGGCGAGATTGCCTCCCAGAATCTCTTTGCGGATTTCAAGAACTTGAGCCTGGATCTTGGAGATCATGGCGTGGTCGAAGCTCTTCCCCAAACAACCGTATCGCTCAGGCCCGGCACCCAGGATGAGGGCCAGTCCCGGAAGCAAAGTGATAGCGCCGAGTCAGGCGATGAAAACTTGCGCCGGATGCCCGCTCACAAGGCCGGGCACCCGGCGCGGAGTCACTTCGACCTAACTAGCTTTGGCTGTGTCTACTCGAGCTTGACGCTTTTCTGCTTCCTGAACGATCAGTGCCAGTCCCGCCACTAGAGCTCGGGCCCGGTTCACACCAGGGTCTTTGCGGTCCGGATCCAGAGCAAAAGCCTTCTCCATGTGAGTCTTGGCTTGTTCGATCTTTCCCTGGCGAAGCAGCACCTCGCCCAGGTTGGCCTGGACCGTGCCGTCGTCTGGTTTCAACTCGGCTGCTTTAGCCAGGTTGGTGTAAGCGGTTTCCAGATCGGCCGGCTTTTTTGCCAGCGCGACGGCCCCAACTCCTGCGAAGCCCAGGTAAGACGTGGCATCGAGCCCCGCCACCCCGCGAAAAATAACTTCTGCATCATCGAGACGACCTTGCTGATACTTGTTGTAGCCTAGCGCCACTAGTGCCAGGACCTGCTCACGGGTCACTCCCAGCGCGGCGGCAGGCTGCTCTCCCGCCATGATCCGCTTTGCAGCCTCGGCTGGCGTTGTTTGCTTTGCCATTCTCTTTTCCTCCTGAATGTGATGTTTTGGCGCGCCAACGACTGTGACTGGTTAGTGGACGTTCGACATCGCAGTCTTGGCCGCGTCCTCGGCTAAGCTGAGTTCCTTGCTCACAGCCTGGAAAGCCATTTGAATGGCGCTCATCTGCTGTTGCAGTTGGAAGTTGGCCTGCATCTGCTGAATCATCTGCTGCATGCCGGCTTGAGGGTCGAAGCCGCCGGCCGCTGCCGGGCCTGCTGCGCCCCCGCCTGCTGCTCCGGTTGCTCCTCCCGCGACCGCAGCGCCGCCACCCGCACCGCCCGTGGCTGTGCCGCCGCCGAAGAGTCCGCCAAGACCGCCGGCCCCAAACAGTCCGCTCAGACCGCCGAGGGGGTTATTGCCAAGCCCGCCCAGCATTCCTGTGAGGCCGCTCCCAATCCCCGGTAAGTTGCCGAGCAGTCCGCCCAGTCCTCCAAACAGACCTTGTGCGCCGCCCGCGCCACCGCCGCCGGCCGCTCCGAGCATGCCACCGAGAGCCGGGCCCAAGACGCTGCCCAACTCGGGCATTCCGACCAGGCTGCCAATGGCCGTGTCGACCATCGGATTTTGCAGCAGTTTGCCAGCACCCTGGGCCACGTCTCCCGCAAGATTTCCGATGTCGGAGACGCCCTTCTCCACGGTGTTGACCACATTGTTGATTACGTCACCCATGCCTTGCCTCCTTGCCTCTTAGTAACTAAAGTCGGTTTTCGGTCCCAACTCACTCAAGTTATCGAGTGGCCGGGTGGGAAGTTGCTAGCTTCAACGGGCTGCTATTCCTGCGGCCTGAAGGCGCCAGGCCAGCCTTTGGGCATGGTTTTGCTCGCCATTGCGGCGCAGGATTGCCAGGTCCTGACGGGCCTCGTCCCAATTTTTCAGCTCGCAATAAGCCTCCCCGCGGCGGGCCCGGGCTTCGTGGTCGGCGGGGTTATTGTGTAGCAGGAATGACAGCTCATCCACGGCACGTCTGGCATCTCCCAGATTCATGCATACTGCCGCCAGAGCAGTCCGGCAGTAGAAGTTCGAAGGATCAAGCGCGGTCAGGCCTTCGAACACTACGGCAGCTTCGCGGTAGAGACCTTGCCGGTAGAGGGCGTATCCCCGGGCCGCGAGCAGATAGATCTCTTCGGTCGTCCAATTTGTCCTGGGCATGGTCAACCTCGAGCCACCGCCACTTGCTGGGACACAACTTCATCCTCGGCGTCCTGCATGTTGAAGAGCATGGCGAGCATGGCCTGGACCGGCTGGCTGGCGCTGTTCGAAGCGCCGGGATCAAGCAGATCGCCGTGTCGCCACAAGAGTTGTTGCCAGCGCGCCCGTTCGCTCTCGGCATCGCCAAGGTTGATTGCGGACCGCGGCGGCGGACCGACGTAAGTGCTGGTAAACGACGGCGCATCCAGACCTAACTGGTGCTCCCAGCTTTCCGGTATCTGAACTGCCGACGTCCGCAGCTGGTCGCGAAACGACCGGTTTGCAGTCTCTTCCCCGGCGGACTCGATCTCCGGCGGCGCATCCGGCTGGATTGCCGGCAGGGTGTACTCAACTCGCATGAGGTTCTCCTTTTTCAGGCTCTCGGGTGCTAGGCCTCCGCTGCGGCCAGCTGGTAAACAAAATTCAGGACTTCAGCCACGGCTTCGTACAAGTCCTCGGGAATATCAAAGCCGATCTCAAGGTCAATCAGGCTGTGTGCCAGGCCGATGTTGTGGATCACCGGCACGTGATGTTCTTTTGCGATCTCGATCATTCGCAGGGCCATGGAATCCTGTCCTTTGGCCGTGATCTGGGGCGCCTGCATGCTGGCTTCGTTGTAGCGCAAGGCGATCGCCAGGTGCGTGGGATTGGCCACTACAACCGTAGCTCGCGGTACATTGTGCGCCACGCTCTGGTTCATCAGCTCCTGGAACATGTGCTTGCGCATGTGCTTCACATGCGGATCGCCCTCAGACTCTTTGTATTCCTGCTTTACCTCCTCCTTGCTCATCATCATTTTCTTCATGTACATCTTCTTCTGGATCATGTAATCGGCCGCGCCCAGGATAACGAACACTGCCGCAACCTTAAAAAGAATGCTGCTCATCAGCCGGGCTGCCGCGGCGGCAGTCTGGTCGAGAGGCATTCCCGCGGTGAGAATGATGTCGCGCAGCCCGCCTTTGATGGAGCTGTACAGGATCCAGAACACGACCCCGAACTTGATCAGGTTCTTGATCATTTCGATGTAAGTCTTTCCGCTAAAGAAGATGTTCTTAAAACCGTTCAGCGGATTCATCTTGTCGAACTTCGGCTTGATGACCTCGGGGGCGAAGAGGGCCTTGACCTGCATGAAGTTTGCTGCCGCTCCCATGACCATGAGGGCGCCCAGGAGCGGCGCTGAAAGCAACATAAACTTCGATGCGGCATAACTGAGCCGGGCAAGGATGGCTTGCAGCGGCATGTCGCCGCGCATGACCGAAGGCTGAAAACTCTGCTTCATCAGGTCGCGGAATTCAGAAAAGAGGCCGGGACCTCCTGCGATCAAGACGGCGGCAGCGGTGGCAAAAAGCAGGGCCTGGATAAGGTCTTTGCTCTTGAAGACCTCTCCCTTCTTGCGCGACTCGTTGAGCCGCTTCTGTGTCGGTTGTTCTGTTTTGTCCCCTGCCATGCCAAACCTGCCGAAAGAAAATGACGCCGATGCTTACTGGATGTAGCGCAGCACTTGGTCCATGTTCTGCACCATTCCAGAAAAATAACCAGGCGCAAGATTGAACATGTACGCCGTGCCCAACAAAACGACTCCAAGACCAAGAATGGCCTTTACCGGCTGACTTTCGTTATGGACATTCAGCCCGGACGCAACCTTGCCGAGAATGCCGAAACTCACGTCGGTGAGAAACAGCGCAAGCAACGCTGGCGCGCTGAGTTGAATGGCAATGACCAGGCTGTCGGCGGTGTAGCGTGCCAACTGGTCCGCGCCGGCCATGGTCCCTCCCGCAAAGCCAGGAAAACTCAAGAGGGGCACGTTCTTGAAACTCGCGGCGAGGGCCCGCAGGAAAAACAGATGTCCGTTCAGGATCAGAAACAGCACGAGCGCCGCCTGGAATTGAAGCTGCCCCAGCAGAGAGACATTGCTTTCAAGTTGCGGCGCGAAGAAGGTCGCCTGGCTCATCCCGCGGCCGTAGTCGATCATGGCTCCGGCCATCTGAATGCTGTAAAAGACGATTTGGGCCAGAAAGCCCAGGGTCGCTCCAATCACTCCCTCTTTCACCAGCAGGCAGAGGACGCGCAATGAAGTGAGTTCGCCGATGTTGTTGTCATTCGGAGCAACGTTTTGGAACAGCAACAGGCTGATGACGAGTGCGAGGCCGACTTTAATTCGGCCGGAAACCGAACGCCCGCCGAGGAAGGGAACCAGCGCCACCGCCGAGGCGATGCGGGTAAACAACAGTCCAAACAGCACGAGGAACTGGTCGATCGCGAGATGAATTCCGAGGCCGGCGAGAAGATGTTGTAAGGCGGCGAGCATTCCCCATCCTCAGCGCACGGTTGGAATGGTTTCAAAGAGAACGACGGTGAAACTGACCGTTTGGGCAAGGATCCAGGGACCGAGAATTGCGATGCTCAGGAATACTCCCGTCAGCTTGGGAACGAAACTCAAGGTTTGCTCCTGGATTTGAGTGGTCGCCTGCAGAACGCTGACCACAAGCCCGATCAACATGCTGACGGCCATGGGACCGGCGGAGAGCAGCAGGACCAGCATCAAACCCTCTCGCAATATGCGGGTGATTGCCTCGGCGTTCATCTTTGCCCCTTTACCCTTTCTTCGAGCTTGATTCCGCGATCTATCCAGCTCTATGCATAACTCAGCACCAGACCGCGAACGATCAGGAACCATCCATCCACCAGAACGAACAACAGCAGCTTGAAGGGAAGCGAGATCACAGTGGGAGAAAGCATTTGCATTCCCATGGCCAGCAAGACATTGGCGACCACCATGTCCACCACAATGAACGGCACGAACAACAGGAAGCCGACCTCAAACCCTTCTTTAAGCTGGCTGGTGACGAACGCCGGAATCAAGACCTGGAAATCTTCCTTGTCAGGTTTGGCATAGTCTGAGGACTTGTCGGCGGTAGCAGGGATCGTCGGCGACGCGGCGGCAGGAGGCGGCACTGCCGGGTTCGGGGCTGCCTGCCCCGGAAGTTGCGGAGCGGTTGCCTGCGCGATCAAGACCGGCGCCGGCGCCGAAGGCGGCGATTGCGCACTGGCCGACTGCACGCCATCAGGTTTTCCATACTGAATGGCTGCGCGACGTTCGAGGCGAGCTGCGAGATCCATAAACAGCTCACGGTCTTTCACATTGCTGTGCAGAGAGAGAAAGCGGCGCAGAGGCTCTTTCGCTTTAGTGCTGGCATCGAAGAGGCTCTTCACGCTCGCTTCCGAGAAAATATCTTTGGTGTTGGAAACCTGCCCGGCGTCTGCGTACATCTGCCGCCCCACCGGAACCATGATGAAAAGCGTCAGCACAAAAGCCAGACCGGTGATGATCTGATTGGGAGGAACCTGTTGCGTGCCCAGTGCATTGCGCAGAATGGAAAGCACGACTGAGATTTTCACGAATGAGGTAAGCATCACGATCACGAAGGGCGCGAGCGCCAGCGCACCCAGCACGATGACCATGACGATCGGATTGGCGACCTGAGAGCCGGCTTGCGCGTGCGCAAGCTGCGGCAGTAACAGCACTCCCAAACAGAAAAGGCCCTTCATGATGCGGTTCCCCAATGTGGTAAGGCTCATCGTTCCCGGCCTTTGTCAAACTTGCCGAGAAAATTGCGAAAGTCCTTTCGCGGCGACCCCGCGACCGCGGCAGAGGAAATTACTTCCTGTACACTTTCGGGCGCTATGGTGGTCAGAAATGAGACTTGGCTTTCTGAAGTGCCGATAAGCGATACCTGCGATCCAGTTTTCACAAGGTAAAGTGTTTTCTTGGGCTCAAGCGAGTGACGCGCCAGAACCTGAATCGCGCCATCACTCGAGTTCCGCATGCCGAACATGCGGGGCAATCCGACGCGTAGAGTCACGTAAGCCAGCGCCAGCACTCCTGCCAAAATCAACAGCACCTGGATGTACTGCATGACCTGGGAGTCCATCGGGCTCGGGTGGCCGGGCGGGTCTTCCAGCCACATCAAGCTCAAATAGAGGCAGCAGAACATGGCTACGCGCTTCTCCAGCGCAGAACCCGAACGCCGAGCTTGCCTTCGACCTCGACCAGTTCTCCCTCGCCCAGAATCTTGCCGTTGATCATGAGGCGGACCGGGTCGGATCTGTCTGTTCCCAGCTCCACCACGGTTCCCGGGCTCAGGGATTGGATTTCGGCCAGGGTGAATTCCCGTTCGCCGACCACCACGTGCAACTGCAAAGGAAGGGATTCAACGTCAGGCCTTGCGGCCGACCCCAGCGGTTCGGAAGCTGTTCCCAAGGGCACACCCCTTTCAAAATATTTATCGAACCGGACGCGAGCGAAGTTGCTTGTGGCGGGAGTAACGGCCCAGCCCTGCCCAAAATGGTTGGGGAAGAGAATCGCCGGCGCAGGTTGCGCGACCAGAATGTCTCCCGGCCCCACCTGCGCGATCTCGTGGGGGGAAAGGTCAACGAAGCCGGCGGAAACGGGGAATTTCCACGAAATCCCCGCAGGCCAGTAATCGCGGTTCGGCGGACCCGCGGCGGGTTTCGATTGGGCGAGAAAATCGACAGGCAAGAACACGCGGAATTGCCCGGTCAAACCGGCAATGCCTATGGCGAAACTCAACAGCATTCCCCTTGCAGCCGCGGCCGGCTTGCTATACGGGCGTCCTCCCAACGAGAAATGCACGCCGAATTTCATGGAACGATTCAGTCGCTCGACAAGCGCCATCACGATGAACTCGGTGAGCGCGCCGTCAGAGGGGACGCTGTCTTTGGTTGACTGCAAGCCAACAGGAGCCAGCATTCGCTGCTGCAGTTCCGTCAGAAAGGCGGGACTTACCTGCATCACGGCCTGCTCGCCACCGGGGTGAGCATTGACGAGAAAATTGCTCCACCCGCGGGGGGAGGTCTGAACAAATTCTCCCTGGCTCAACGCCCAGGTTTGGCATTCCCTGAGCTCAATATCGGTCTCAGGGCTCCACGTCTGTTCAATAATGGTGCGGAAGCGATAGGGAAATACGGTGAACTGGTCGCCATTACGGAGCTCGCGAGCACCTTTGGATTCGATCCGTTTGTCCCAAAGGTAAGTGCCGAGCCTGCTTCCCAGGTCCTCAAGATAAAGCCGGCCTTCTCTTACCGGTAATTCGCGCGTGGCGGCCGCCGATGGCTTTGGCGGCCAGTGCGACGTCATTATCGGCGTCGCTGCCGATGGAAACCTCCTGCTTGGAGCCGAAGCTGAGAGGTTTCTCTCCGAATTGGTTATCCACAAGGTGGGTTTGAACCAGCGTCACCTGCACTCCGGCAGGGCGCTCGATCAAGTGCCCCAGCACTTCGGTTAACCAGGCTTTCCAGTCGGTGCGCGATGGGCCGATGCGGCAGTACCAGTTCCACAGAGATACTTCTTCACGGGTAAGCAGAGGGAGATTGTCGAAACGATAAGGTACGACACGCGACCGGGATGCGATTTGCATGGAATGTTCGCCTAACGACCTCCGCGCTGCCCTCCACGTTGTGCCTGCGCGCCGGAACCGGAGCGCGCCCCGAAACCTTGTGAGCGCGAGCTCTGTTCGGGACCTTTGATATCGATGTGCGCCCCATCCATGCCGCGTTCCGCCAGGCCTTGAGTCAAGCTGTCAATGTTCCGGGCCAACAGGGATTTGACTTGCTCGGAGGCGCTCTGGAACTGAATGGCTACGTCTCCGGCTCGTCTTTCGATCACGATGTGAAGCCCCTTGAGCACGTTCGAATTCAATTCGACGTGAACCTGCTGCTGCCCGGCTGTGGTGACTGCCACCGACATCTCGCGGACCAACTGCTGCAGGTCGGCCGGCAGCGAGACCGCATGAGAACTCTTGACCTGCTCCGCTGCGAAGGAACTGTTGGTTCCGGTCTGAGCCTGCAGAAGCCCGGCCGCCGCGGGGTCGAATTCTTTTTCGCCGGGTTTGCTGCTTCCAGCGTGAGTTTCATCACCGTCGGCGTCGCGCTTTTTGGAGAGCACCTTGGAAAACGAGTGCTCATCCTTAACGGTTTTCTGCCGGGAATCATTGTCGTCGCTCTTGCGGTTGCTTACCGGCGGCGAATCATCCACTCTCATGTGCGCCTCCGCGTGCTGTATAACGCGTTGCCTACCTCATCGAGAGCAAGTTCTTCCTGCGCCTGTTGCTCCCGCAGGAAGCGCTGCTGCTGTTTTGCGCGATGTTTGGTCAGGACCTCCACTTCGCGCCTGGCCTCTTCAGCAAGGTTCTTTGCCTGCTGCAGTTGTTCCTCACATCGCTCAACTACCAGCCGTTGCGAGAAAACATCGTTGTTTGCCTCTTCGATCTGCACTCCCACCGCTTTCAGATTTTCAGACCGGATCGCCACTTCCTGGCCGGAGATCGTGCCGCCTTCAGTGGGAGGAGCAAGCAATTTGAGCCTCAACTCCTCTCGCCGCCTGACCAGTTCGACTTCCCGGCGCTTCAAGCTTTCCAAATGCAGCCGCTGGGTCTCGACCTCCTGCTCAATGCGTATAACCTGCCGCTCCGCCTCTTTCTTCGCTTCCTCTTTCTGCTCCAGCAGCACGGCTAGGCGGTAAGTAAACTGCGTCATGACAAGCTCGCGCCATCAGGAAACATGGCTTTCAGTTGCTCTACGCATCCGGCAAAATCGGATTTCTCGTCGGTTGCCTGTTTCAGGAACGCGTTGATTTCGTCAATTTTCATGATGGAAGCATCCACCCGCTTGTCTGCCCCGGTTTTGTAGGCGCCTAGGAGAATCAAGTCCTCATTCTTCTTGTAAGTGGCCAGCATGTCGCGCAAGTTTCCGGCAGCCAGCCGATGGTCTTTCCCGGTGACCGCGCTCATCACCCGGCTTGCGCTATCGAGAATGCTGATCGCCGGGTAGTGGTTGCGGGCCGCCAGTTCGCGCGACAGGATGATGTGGCCGTCAAGAATCGAGCGGACTTCATCCGCTACCGGCTCGTTCATGTCGTCGCCCGCGACCAGGACGGTGTAGATGGCGGTAATTGAGCCCTTATCGGAATTGCCCGAGCGCTCCAGCAACTTCGGCAGCTCCGCAAAAACCGAAGGAGTGTAACCCGCCCGCGCCGGAGGTTCGCCGCATGCCAGTCCGATCTCGCGCTGGGCGCGAGCGAAGCGGGTGACCGAATCCATCATCAGGATCACCTTTAGCCCCTTGTTGCGAAAGTACTCTGCGATGGCAGTTCCCACGTAGGCTGCCTTCAGCCGAACCAGGGAAGACTCGATCGGAGGTCGCACACACCACCACCGAGCGCTTGCTGCCTTCCGGTCCGAGATCATGCTCGATGAAGTCCCGTACCTCACGGCCGCGCTCGCCGACCAGAGTGATGACACTGACATCGGCTTCGGTGTTTGCGCGCGATCATTCCCAGCAGCGTGCTTTTGCCTCCGCCGGCGGCCGCGAACAGGCCGATGCGCTGGCCTTCTCCGGCAGTGAGGACAGCATCGATGGCGCGAACCCCTAACGAGATTGGATTGGCGACACGCTGCCGCTTGAGCGGATCGGGCGGATATCCAAGGACGGGAAAATCCTCACTGCAATTGAGCGGGCCCTTGAACTCCATGTCCATCGGTTCGCCCAGCCCGTTCAGGACCCGCCCCAGCAGGGCATCGCCGACTTTGACCGTGAGGCAGTTTCCGGTGGGAATGACTTCGCTTTGCGGCCCGACGTTGACCAGTTCGCCCAGAGGCATGAGCAGGGCGTCGCCATCGCGAAATCCCACCACTTCAGCCTTAACGGGCACGGGCGAGCGCGGATTCTGAATCAGGCACATCTCCCCAATCCAGGTCTCAGGCACCACGGCTTTTACCAGCAGGCCGATGACTTCTTTTACTCTGCCGCGAACCTGGACCGGGGACGCACGGTCGATGCGGTCGAGATAGCGGTCGAGATCGAACCCGGTGGCAGCCATACCGTTGTCCACTTAGTCCGCGGCCACACCGCGTACCAGAATGTCCTCCAGGCACTTGAGCTGCGTCTCCAGGCGGGCGTCGATGACCCCAAGCTCGCTTTCAATTACACAGCCCCCAGGGGCTACTGAAGGGGAGGCCACGATTTCGATGTCGCTGCTGGCGCTGACCGAATCGCGGAGACGGTCAACCCTGGAGCGGACCTGCTGGGCCTCGGCTTCATTCACCTGAATGGCGAGCCGCCGTCCCGGCCGCGTGCCTCGCAGGGCTTCTCGCACGATCGAGACAATGGTTTCAGGTTGAACCTTCAATTGCTCGCCGATGATCTTCTCCGCCACCCGCACGGAAAGGCGCAGCATGTTCTGCTCCCAGCTCTTGGTGAGTTCATCGGCACGCTGTGAGGTCCGGGCGAGAATCTGGTTCCATTCGCCGAGGCCCTCGGCACGTCCTTGTTCCCTGGCCTGCTCGCGGATAGCCTCACGCTCTCGCTGCGCCTCTTCGACAATCTGGCGAGCTTTTTCCTGGGCAAGCGCGACCACATCGCGCGCTTCCTGCGTGGCTTCGTACACTTCGCGCTTCAGCACCTTCGGGGAAGAGAAGATCATCCTTTCCGGAAAGGCGTCGGGTTTGGGAAGCTTGTCATCCATTGTGGTCGGCAAGGCGCGAAATGATCCACGGTCTCAGCGAAGGCGGCAGTTGGTCGAGCCGCATTCCCGTCTGCTCTTGCGACTGGCGGAGCACGGCTGCGAACTCTTCGTCCCGCAAGCGGGCCCATCTTCGCAGCAGCTCGGCCCTGGGCAGCGATTGGAGCGCTGCCACAAGACTCGCGGCTTCAGCTCTTCCAGGCTCGGGAAGCAACGCCAGCGAGGGTTCAAGCTGCTCGGGAAATCGCAACAGGCCCAGATAACAAAATACTTCAAGGTTCAACTTTTCCTCGCTGCCTGCGCCGCCGCTGGAGTTTCCAGCAGTTTCGCCGGCTCCGGACGCTGTGCAGTGCGCAACTGCTGCTCAAGAGTCTCGATCTTCGATCGCTGCCACCGGCTCTTGCCGACCAATGCGAGACAGCCGACGCTGGCAATCGCGAGCAGGCAGAGTGACGCCAGCAGAAACTCCTGGTTCCCCAGCAATGGAATGAAGCTGCGGTTGACCGCAGCTTTCGGTTCAATTTTCTTGTAAACCACCGCAACGTTTTCCGCCTGCAGGCCTTCGACCGCCTTTGACACCAGCTTTTTCACGTCGTCTTCCGCCAGAGGAAGGTCGCTGCCGCGATACTTGATGAGCACAGAGGCGGTCGGCGGCACGCGGTCCGCCTTGTCGAGCAGAGGACTGCTCTCCGGCAGGACGACGAGAACGTGGGCATCCACCACTCCCGCCACCGATTTCAGGGCGCGCTGGATCTCTCCCGAGATTCCGACCAGCAGCCGGGCTTTTTCTTCGCCGGCAGTCGGAATCATGCCGGTGTTGGCAAAAACATCTTCCAGGCCTTTGTCTTTCTCGCGGGGCAGGCCGTTCTCTTCGAGTACGCGCCATGCGCTGGCCAGGTTCTGGTCACCGCCGTGGACGATCACGCTCCAGGATTCGGTGCCTTTTTTCTCGCCGGCTGCTTTTTCCGCCGAGGCCTCAATGCCGTGCTCGTTCAGGAGCACGACTATTTCTTGGGCATCGTCTTCGTTTAGTCCGCTTCGCAGGCTGTGAGTGACACAGGCAGTCAGCAACCCGGTGAGAGCAACCATCAGCAACAGCTTCAAGAAACGCGGCCGGAACAATTTTCCCTCGGTTAGCACGCCACACCCGCCTAGACTTGGGTTTGCAGGATTGACTTCATGCCGGAAGTCACCTGCTCTACCACTTTGCTCATCAATTCCATGTTTTCGGTCATTTGATACATCTGCATCTGAATCTGCATCAGCTGGTCCAGGCTTTTTCCGCCTTGTGCCGATTTGGCCAGCTCTCCAGTGGATTGATACTGGGCGCTGATGCTCTCAACCCGCTTGCGAATCGGATCGAAGGCGGAAGTCTTGGGCAGACCGTTCACCCGCTTGGTGAGGTGCTCCAGTTTGGCGGTGGCGTGCTTCATTTTCACGCCGAACAGCTTGTCAGGGCTGGTGCCCGACTCCTGAATGCGTTTCGAAAGGTCGGTTTGCAGTTGCTGCTTCTGAGCGGGTGAAATTTGTTTCACTTCAGGCGGGAGTTGTGTTTGTTTCGCCTGCTCATCCATCAACCGGGTACGAACCTGGTCGAACTTGGACTCGCTGGTCTTGGGGCCGGTTTTGGCCTGCTGGCTTGAGATCTCCAGCGGTTTTATGGCCACCTTACTGACGATCGGATCCGCCATGACGACCAAGTTATCGGAGCATCGCGGGAAAGGTTGCTGAAGGATTGGCAGGAGGAGGCAGCGGCACGCCGGTCAGCTGCTTGCGGACCATCTCCAGCGATTTGGCATGAATCCGGCACACCCAGGAACGCGAAAGTCCCAGCTTCTGCCCGATCTGCTCCAGGGTCAACTCATGGAAGTAGCAGTACTCCAGCACCCGACGGTTCATTTCCGGAAGCTGAGAAAGCGCTTGTCTCAGCCTGCTGCGTTGCTGGCTGCGGATGACAGCTTCCTCTGCCGAAATCTGGTTTTCACACACCGGCTCCTGCGGTAGTGACTCCAGAGATAACATGTAGCAGCTCATCAGGTTTGCGGTCAGGCTCTTCAGTTCCTGCAACTGCCCTTCCGGCGACGGGCTCTGCCGCAGCTCCGACGAAGCATCGCGTAACTGCTCGTTGGCATTCATCTCGAAGCGCATCTGGCGATAGCGCCCTTTGGGGTACCAGCCCATCTTCCGGAGGCCGTCATAGATAGCGCCCTTGATCCGGTAGTAAGCGAAGGTAGTGAACTGAACCCGCCGGCTGGGATCGAAGGAGTGCGCGGCCTCCACTAGGCCAAGTTCTGCCCAGCCCTGGACGTCTTTCCGCTCAAGATCGGGCGGTAACTTCATCACTACCTCGGCGGCAATGGCATGGGCGTAGGAAAGGTGTTTTTCGATTAGCCCGGCGACCGCCGCCGACGGCGGGGGGTCGCAGTTCTCAGGCGGGTTGTGAACTGCGGCGCTGCGCGGGAGCATTGTTTCCTCCTGTTATCGGGCGGCTGGGAGAAATGCCGTCAAACACGGAAACTCACACCGGTTCTTCAACTTAGCGGGAATGCCGGGGACGAGCCCTAGCCCACAAAAGAGTTCCGCGCTACCGTGCGCATTCCCGGCCAAGGCACCCGGCTGATTACGCCAGGATGTGACAAACGGAAAGGCACTAAAAAGCTTCTGATTTAGAACGCAAATCCCCACAGGTAAAAGGCGAAAGGATGACCTGGTTGTGCTACACTACGCCCCTGTTTTCGGGCGTTCTGAGCCTTTTACCCCAAATAGGCTGGGTAGACGTTGCCGAAAGTGGCGATCAAAAGTCTTTAGGTCCGCGTCTCAAAGTCCCTCAATTTTCCACAATAGGCTGGAGCAATGAGCGCAAACGGCCACAAACACTACGAGTTCGGCTCCTACCGACTGGATACGCAGAAGCGGTTCTTGTGGCGCGGCGAACAGGCAATCGCGCTCAACCCAAAGGCGATGGATATCCTCCTGGTCCTGATCGAACGGGGAGGAGAAGTCGTCTCCAAGGCCGAACTGATGGAGGCCGTGTGGCCGAATTCGTTCGTAGAGGAGTCAAATCTCAACCAGAACGTTTTCCTCCTGCGCAAGGCATTGGGCGAAACCGCGCAAGATCGTAACTATGTAGTTACTGTTCCCGGTAAGGGATACCGCTTTGGCGCCGACGTCCAGGAGGTCGCCGGTTCGAACGGGGCAAGGACATTCACCCACGCTGCTGCCATACCCTCGGCATTGCCTGCAGTGCAGGGTGTCGCGGTGCAAGAGAAAACCGCGGCGATCTCAAGAAGATGGCTGCTCGTGGCTGCTCTTCTTGTCTTGACTTCCGGTGTTGCCTACCTTGGCTTGCGGTCTCGACGAATTCCACCCCGGGCAGGCACTCAGCGGATTGTGATTGCGGTTCTTCCCTTCGTAAACCTTACCGGCGATTCCAGTCAGGACTATTTTAGCGACGGCCTCACCGAAGAGATGATTACCCAGCTGGGAGGGATTGATCCCCAGCATATGGGTGTAATTGCACGCGGTTCAGTGATGCGCTTCAAAGGCGGAAGTCAGGGGGTGGAAGAAATCGGGCGCGAGCTGGGAGTGGATTATGTGCTGGAGGGCAGCGTGCGCCGCGATTCTCAAAAGGTTCGAATCACCGCGCAATTGATCCAAATCAAAGACCAGACCCACCTTTGGACGGGAGAATACGATCGGGAACTGAGTGGCCTGCTGGCCTTGCAAAGTGCAATCTCGCAGCAAATCGCCGACCAGATCCAGCTCACTTTGGGTAGTGCCCAGAGCGTGAAACTGGCACAACGGTCGCAGCTAGCACCCGCCGGCTACGAGGCGTATGACCTCTACCTGAAGGGACGCTATTTTTGGGCCAAGAGAACACCGCAGGGGTTTGAACGCGCGATCGGCTACTTTCAGCAGGCGATCAGCAAAGATCCGTCTTACGCTCGCGCCTACGTCAGCCTGGCCGATAGCTATGTGTTGATTAGCGGCTACAGTCTTTCGCCCGCCTCCGAATTCATGCCAAAGGCGCGAGCCGCGGCCCAACGGGCCATCGAACTCGACGACAGCCTCGCCGAAGCACACACTGCGCTCGCCTTGATTGCTCAGGACTACGACTGGAATTGGGACTACGCTGGGAAAGAATATCGGCGCGCCCTGCAACTCGACCCCAACGACGCCACGGCCCACCACTGGTACGCCGAACATCTGGCTTTGAGGGGACAGTTCGATCAGGCTTTGTCGGAGATTGAGCGGGCCCGCCAGCTCGATCCCCTGTCCCTGATAATCGGTACCGATTATGGCGCAATCCTCTACTTCTCGCGCTCCTACAACCAGTCCATCCCGCGTTTTCGCGCCGTTCTCGAAATGGAGCCCAATTTCCCCCGAGCCCACATGCTGACGTTTGCCTACGCGCAAAACGGCCAGATTCCTGAGGCTCTCGCCGATCTGGAGAATTCGGCGCCGAACTTCCGACGGACCCTGGAGGTGGTCAGCGCTCGCTTACACTTACGGCCAGGCCCACCAGCCCGCCAAGGCCCGGGAAGCAAGGAACAAATTGAAGCTACTGTACGGCCGGGAAGGGATGGATCCCGCGCCGATGTGTGTGGCCAGCATCGGGACCAATGACAAAGATGAGGCTTTGGCCTGGCTGCAAAAAGCCTATCTCCAGCATTCTAGTGCGCTCACCGCTCTTAAGGTCGATCCGATCTATGATTCGCTCCGGGACGATCCCCGCTTTCAGGATGTTTTGCAGCGGGTGGGTCTCGCCGACCACTGATTCGCCAGCCACTGACTCTCCGATCACCGATTCTGTTCCGCCAACGGAATGGAAGCAACTTTTCCCGACAATCATCGACAACTCTTTAATGAGGGACAAGTGATCTTGCCGACGCCCCTCCTCCGTTGAAATTTTTCCGGCGGCGGCGATTGAAGGCAGTACAATCCGGCGATCTTCGGAATCGATTCGAGGGTTCGCATGAGCCAGGAACTGCACATCGGGATCGGGAAAACGACCGGGATGTTTGGGATTCGCCAAGAAACCGCATTGCGCGCAATTGTTCTTTTCTTACTGCTCACGATTCCCGCATTCGCCCAGGAAATCGGAACCGTGACTTTCCTCGAAGGGCCGTTGCGGATGATACGAGGCGCCTCTGTGCTTCGCGCGCCTGAAGGCGCCAGGCTGCATTCCGGCGACATCCTTGAGAGCGGCGTCCGCGGATTCGTCCAACTCGAACTCCCCGGCGGCGCCGTCCTGGCAATGGGGCCGACAACCCGCCTCTTCTTCCTCAGTCGTACAGAACCCGTCCTCTTGAGCGGATGGCTGAAGGCCGAAATCGGACCAAAAGCCGGCGCATACCGCATTGCCGTACCCCGCCTCGGGGCGGCAACCCACGACGGCACCGTGGTGCTGCAAACCGCTTCCGATGCGACCAGCCTTTTCGTGGAATCGGGAACGGCGACCATCAGTGACGTCAGCGCCGACGGATATTGGTCTGCTCCACGTAACACTAAAGCGGGCCAGTTTTTCTCCCGGCGGGGAGGGCGTGACGTGTCCATGGCAGGCCGTCCCGATCCGGCCTTCGTGCAGGAAATGCCACGCGCGTTTCAAGACACCCTGCCCTCGCGTATTTCCAAATTCGCCTCCCGGCGGGCGGAGCCTCAGCGCGACCACGAAGTGACCTACGCGGACATTCAGCCCTGGCTGACCACCTCCCGCAGCTGGCGCAGAAGCTTTGTCGAGCGTTTCCAATCCCGCTTGAAAGATCCGGACTTTCGCCAAGCCGTCGATGCTCATATGAATCAGCACCCGGAGTGGGACCCGGTTCTGCATCCAGAGAAGTACCAACCAGAAGGCGAGCCGGCGGACGCCAAAAATCCATCGCCGCAGAGCAGGAGATAAGCGATATGAAACTGATCCTGAAATTCAATCTGGTGCTGCTGCTGGTATTCGCGATCGGTTTCGTGGCCACAGCCTATGTCTCGAACCGTCTGCTGCAGCACAATGCGCAGGAGGAAGTCCTCGAGAATGCGCGCATTATGATGGAAGCCGCGCTGGCGGTGCGGGGCTACACCACTTCTCAGATCAAGCCCCTGCTCGAAACCCAGATCAAATACTCCTTCATTCCACAGATTGTGCCGGCGTACTCGGCCAATGAGTACTTCAAACAGCTGCACAAGAATTTTCCGGAGTACTCCTACAAAGAGGCGACCCTGAATCCCACCAATCCGGTGAATCGCGCCTCCGACTGGGAAGCGGACATCGTGCGCAGGTTTCGCGAATCGCCTGATCTCAAAGAGCTGGTGGGAGAGCGGGAAACCGCGACCGGCGAGGCGCTTTACATTGCCCGGCCCATGAAGATCAAAGACCCCAAGTGCCTGACCTGCCATGACACTGCGGATTCAGCCCCGCGCACCCTGGTGGACCGCTACGGCCCAGACAACGGTTTTGGATGGAGGCTCAACGACATCCAGACCGCGCAGATTGTTTCAGCTCCCATGCAACTGCCGGTGAGGCGGGCAAAGACCGCACTCGCCGGGTTCCTGATTTCCCTCGCAGCGGTGTTCGTTATCATCTTCGTAGCTCTCAACGGCATGCTGATGGTTCTGATTATCCAGCCAGTCAATCACCTGTCGAAGGTGGCGAACGAGGTGAGTCTGGGGAATATGGACGCTCCTGACTATCATCCCGCGAGTAAGGACGAAATCGGACTGCTGGCCGAGTCTTTCAGCCGTATGCGAAAGAGCCTGGTGCACGCCATCAAGATGCTCGAAGTCTGAGGCTGCTGAGCGATTCGCCGGGACGGGGACGTTAGTCCGAGAAACCTGTGCTGCCGAGGAACTCGGCCCGCTCGGTTTCGTTCTCCACGTATTCGGCAAGCATCAGGTAGAACATTCGAGGATTTTCTGTCTTCTGCGCTACTTTCTTGGCCAGCACGCGCGAGATCGGTCCTACATAGCGCGCCAGCAGCCGTGCCGCCTGATCCAGAACTTCGGGGGTAAGCTCGGCGCCCGCTGCAGCCCGCGAGTGAGCGGCAGGCCTGGACGGAGCAGGCGCAACCCGGCCAGCCGGTTCGTGAGCCGGCTGCATAGGCGTCTCAAGCCCCTGGGATACTGCCGGTGGTGCTGCGGCAGCGTTTGAGCCCTGGACCGGAGCAGGACCATCGAGCATGACGTACTCTCGTGCTGTTGGGTTTGCGGGCGGCGGGTCGGCGGCGGTTGAGCCAGACGGGATGCCGGCTGCTGCAATCTCATCGCCCAACTGCAACAGGCGAGGGTCGAGGCCTTCGAATTCTCCACTCTTCTTAAGGATCTCCAGCCCGGTTGAAGCATCTCCTAGTTTTCCTGCCGCCAATAACGCTCTTACTTGGTCCAGGCGCTGCTCCTGGCGGCCACGCTTTTCCCGCGCCTCATATTCGACTTCCGCCGATGAGAGCAACTGCTCCACATCGGTATCAGGACCCAGCGTGCTGAGCGTATCCCTGGCTAAATCCTTAGCGTCGGTCAACTCTCCGCGATTGATCTTGCCTTTGATGTCACGCACCCGTTGTTCGATCGCCTGATGGACCATTTGCTTCTTACTCTGTGCTTCCGCGCGATTGAGCAACGACGCCAGCGTCGGATCTGCCGGAAAAGCGCCCACTGCGGCCCGTGCCACCGATGCTGCCTCGGCAAACCGGCGCTCCTGCAACAGCTCTTCGATCTGGCGCTGCAAGGACTCGGTGCGCTGTTCCCGTTCCATCTCGGCCTGCTGCTGACGGGCAAACTCAAGCAGGCGCATCAAGTCTCTCTCGCCGGGAAATTCCTGCGAAAGACGCTCAGCCCGGGTAATGGCTTCGGAGAATTGCTGGTCGTTCACCAGCCTTTTCAGCATTTCCCATTCGCGGTGGAAGCTCGCCGATTTTGCCTGAACCTCCTGCTCCCGTTGCGCCAGCGCGCGCAATTTCATCACCGTCGAATCACCCGGGTCCAGAGCCAGCAGGGAATCGAGCAGCGTCAGCGCATCGGCGAATTGTTGCCGCGAGAGTAGCTCGCGCGCCTCCGACACCTTTCGCTTGCGCTCTTGCTCAGACTGGTCTTGCTGTGCGGTAGTGAGCAGCCGGTCGATCTCACGGTCGTGCGGGAAGTCGCTGCGTAAAGCTCCCAACAGCTCGATGCACTCCGCGTAGCGGCTACTGCTCAGCAGGCTGCGCGCTTCGGAGAGCCGCTGCTGTTTAGACTGCTCCTGCTGGTCTTCCTGAACTGCCTCGAGCAGACGTCCAACTTCCTCCTCACCCGGAAATTGCCCTTCCAGCTCCGCCAGTAAACTAAGGCATTCGGGATAACTGCGCTGGCCCCAGAGAACCCGCGCCTGTTGCAGCCGGTCCCGCAGCACGGTGCGGCTTTGTTGCTGCTGCCTGGCGTCCGTGAGCTGCTGCTCGACGGATGCCACTTGTTGGTCCGTGGAGTCCAGCTCACGAGCTTTGGCCAGAAGCTCAGCCGCTTCGTCGAGTAATCCCTCCATTAGCTTCTGTCTGGCGGATTGCAGGTAATCATGCGCCAGTTGCAGTCGCTTCAGTTCCTGCTGGAGTTCATCTTTCAGCTGCAGCGCCGGCTGAAATTGCGAATCGAGCTGTAAAGCGCTGTTCACCTGCGAGTCCGCTTCCCGTAGCTGGCCATCCTTCATCAAGCTGCGCGCAGCTTCCAGGCAAAGCTGGACTCGGGGACGTACCGCCAGACGCTTCAATCCAACACTGACCTGCTCCGACAAAGCACGCGCCTGGGTGTTTGCGGAGTCCGCCTGTAGTGCCTGGCGTACGATTTCCCGCGCTTCGGAGAACTCCTCCTGTTCAATCAGCCGGCCTGCTTGTTCGAGCAATCCCGGCATGGTTTCCGCTTGCAAGCGCTTGCAGATTGGCTCCAGGTCGAGCAGGACATCCTCCATCGTCTGCGTGCGCTCCTCTTGCGGCTTGCGCAACATGCGGTGGACCACCGAGGCAACATCTTCCGGACAATCAGGAACAATGCTCTGCAACGGCGCCGGCTCGCGCAGGCATATGCTCTGCATCAGAGCCGCCGGAGATTGGCCGGAAAAGGGAGGCTTGTACGCGATCAACTCGTACATCAACACCCCAAATGACCAGATATCGGAGCGTTCATTTCCGTGCTCGCCGTGAAAGGCCTCAGGCGCCATGTAAGAAACGGTACCGATCAACGTGCCGGTCTGCGTCTTCGAACTCTCGAGCGCGCGGGCGATTCCGAAATCCACCACCTTCACTACACCGTCTTTGCTCAGCATTACGTTGCCAGGCTTGATGTCGCGGTGAATAATGCCGCGTTTGTGAGCGTAATCGAGCGCGCGGCAGGCCTGCACGGCATAGAGCAGCTTCAACGCCAGGGGCACGGGAGCGCGGCGGCTGATCAGGTCGTCGAGGTTGTTTCCATCCACCAGTTCCATGGCGATAAATGGAGAGCCGTTCTCCTCGCCCATGTCGTAGATGGTGACAATATTAGGATGCTGCAAAAAACCTGCCGAGCGGGCCTCACGATAGAAGCGGGCGAGCAGGTTGGGGTCATCCGCTACAGCACTAGTGATGGTTTTCAGCGCCAGCAGGCGGTCGATCACGGGGTCGCGCGCGCGATAGACAATGCCGAACGCCCCACGGCCCAGCTCCCCCAGCAGTTCGTATTTGCCAAGTTTCTTCAAACTTCAAGTCTCCCAAGGAGATATCCCGGCCCCTTTTTTCATGCCGGGTTGTGGAACGTCTGGCCGGTCAAGCAGTGAGCCATAATAAGCGAAACCAGCCCCTTATAGGCAGTACTGGGCAGGCACAATGCTCAGGCAAGCTCGCGTCACATTGCACCAAATCCGATGCAGCTGTCAATGCCACCCACCGACGGGGGAGCGTGGGCGCCACAATCGGAACAAACTCTTACACCTCCCAGCTCGCAAAGAGGGCGGAAAACGCCGGGAAGCAGGCCAAGATCAGAATTCCGCCGGGTCGAGGGTGACCGCGGGAGTCGTCCGGCCGTCATTTTTTGCGGAGCTCGTCCATGGACATGCTCTCATCATCCATCTTGCTTTGAAGGTCCGCCTGAACCGCGCTTTTCGCCAGCGGGTCGCCCATCGGCGCAGGAGATAAGGAAGATTGCGGCGACTCGGCCTCGGTGTGCTGGGAAGCCAAGGGTAATCGGCGCTCGGGCACGCGGAGCTCCTGCCCCACCACCAATCCTGAGGGATTCTTGATTTGAGGGTTCGCCATCAACAGAGCGCCAGGGTCCACGTTCAACCGCTTGGCGACATGCTTGATCTCATTCTCGCCGATCTGCACCAGAATGACGGTATCGCCGTCTACCTCCGTGTCATAACCGAATGTCGGACTAACCCGGCTGCTGCCGACGCCCTCTGTTCCCATGGCAAAATTCCTCCATGGGTAGTTATCGGGCGTTTGATGGGCAGATTGCTAAGTAATCCATGCACAACTTTAGAGACGGTATTGTTCCAATCAAACGCTCTAGTCGCGGCAGGCGGAACTGTGGTTCGCTCTGGTTTGTCGCTCGCCAAAATCGCTCCGATGACGCACTCGCGCAGACTGTCGTTTGCGGATTAACGATAGGCCAGGTCGCAGCTATGCCAGCCCGCGACCGGCTGGGCGCGGTTTCGGCTTTTCGCCCAAAATGGAGAGGATTGCTGCAGATGTTTGGGACAGAGGGCAGGGCGCGAACAGGCCGAAGTCACGCACACCATGCCGAGAGGGGTCGGGAACGTGCTGTGCCCAACGCTGGATGAATTCTGTGATCGGGCATTCGACCTCTATAATGGTCGCCTGTTCACCATGCCGTCCGGGTGTGGTTGCCGGGCCGGCTGCGAGCCACTTGCGCGAAACCTTTCCGGCTCTCTCCCGGGAATGGTCGCGCCGAAGCAGAAACTTCAGGCTGCGGCACGCGCGATGGATACCCGTTTGGCGGTCGCGTATGATCTATCGAAGGCCTGCGAGGGCATGACGCGCCGCGAGTACGATGGGATCATTCGGAGGCGCAATAGCGAGGCACATGGTGTAAGCCCTTCGGGCGTTCGTAGCATCGCCCGAAGTTCGGTACACTTCGCCGAGATAGAACTGAACGCGATATGAACCGGACCAGGTGGCGGGAATCTGTTTGAGGCGTACCGCGGCTTCTTGCAGGTGGCCTTCTTCGAGATCAAGAATGGCGAGGCTGAGCTTCGGCTCGGGACGCGCCGGTGCAGCAGCCAGTACGGATTCAAATACGCCTCGGGCCTCATCCAGCCGTCCTGCCTGATGAAGTATGGCGGCCACCCGCTCCCTGATATCCAGGTTCTCAGGCTCGGCCGTAGCGGCCTCCTGGAATGAGGCCAAAGCGCCTTCGGTGTCATCCGACCGCGCCTTTTCCGATCCCATGGTTTCCAGGATAAGCACAAGATTCGCCCGCGCCGCTCGATGATTGCTGTCTGTACGAAGGGCCTCTCGCGCGCTAGCGAGCGCTTGGTCCATGCGGCCCTGACGGTAGTAGGCCAGGGAGAGATTGCTGAGCGCGTCGGCGCGGTGAAGGCCTGATTTGAGAACCCGGTTGTTGTAGTCAATGGCGCGAGCTAAGTCACCGTGTTGCAGGGCGGCGGCACCCGAGAAACTTGAGCGCCAGAACATTGTCAGGGTCATTGCTCAGAACAGATTTGAAGATCACCGCTGCCTCGGTGTGTGCGCCAGCGTCCGACAGCTCGATTCCACGTTCCGTTTTCTCCCATTCGGCAATATGCTGGGTTGGATCTATGCCCGCTACCGGGCGCAAAGCCTGTTGCAAGGCTGCCTCCTCCGGTCACATACCCCAAAGAGGCAAGCTGTGTGCGGGCCTTGTCGTCAAGGGGCGCACTTACAGGATGTGTCGCCCGGTCGGCCGCAGATTTCAGCGCATCACCCAACTTGGCTTGTAAAAGCTCGGTAACCGCCCGATGCGAGGATGCCAAATCTTGGCTTTCGGCTGGGTCTTTGTCGAGATCGTACAGTTGTGGAGTCGCCGCTTCGATGACTTTGAAATGGCCCGCACGAGCGGCGTACAGGGGGGACCACCCCAGTTGCTGCGCCAAGTATTGAGTTTCCGAGGTTACCAGCGGCGGAGTGCTTTCACGCTGAAGCAGACTGGGAAAGTGCTGTCATTAGGCAGATGGGCAAGCGCAAGAATTGTAGGCTCGATTTGAGCAGTACTGACCACCTCGTCCACCACGGAGGGCGTCGCCTGTCCGCCGGCTGGTCTGATCAGAAGAGGTACGTGGATGGTTGAATCGTATAGCAGGGCTCCATGACTGCGCTCACCGTGATCACCCAAACCCTCGCCGTGGTCTGCCGCCATAATGATTGTCGTGTGACTGGATAGCTTCAGACGATCCAGCCCCGCCAGCAGGGTGCCCACGCAATGGTCGGCATAAGCCACTTCGGCTTCGTAAGGATGCCCCTGGGGTACTTGCTGGCAAATCCCGCCGGTGCTTTGTAGGGCAGATGCGGATCGTTGAGATGCACCCAAACGAAGAAATCCCGTGTTGGCAGGTGAGAAAACCAGCCCAGGGCGCGGTCGACGACCTCTCCACAGCGGCGCTCGCCTGCGCCATGCATATCGTCATCGTAATGATCGAATCCCCTGCTGATGCCGGTTGACGATCGCAGTACAGCGCTTCCCACGAATGCTGCGGTGGCATATCCGGAGCGGCGCAAAGTCTCAGAAACCAAAGGAACATTGATTGGTAGTTGATAGCCATCGTTGGTGCGAACCGTATGTTCGACCGGCAAGCGCCCGCTCAGTATGGATAGGTGTGAGGGCAGAGTAAGAGGAACGGTGGCGTAGGCATTGCTGAAGAGTATGCCGCTGCTCGCGATGCGATCGAGCGCGGGTGTGCGGACCGTGCGGGCCCCGTACGCGCCCACGCGATCAGCACGGAGGGTATCAATCGTAACCAGCAGAATCCCGTTGGGATGGCTCGCCGCGAAAGCCTGACTACCCGCAAACAGAACCAGCGACGCAACGGAAAGGAGGGCGGTTCTCAAGACATGAAACAAAATGCAATCTCGCCTGGGTTTGAACTGTCTTTAGCCGGCCAGGAATTAGGAGCACAGCACGCATCTGCGAGTTGCCACAAATGCGCTGCGGCCTGCTCCTTCGCCGGCTGGCCGCATACGCTTTTCGAGTATGGCGGAACCCGTGTGTTCCTGGCAACTGGTGCGTTCGGAAGGGGGAGGGCCAAGCGAACGCACCACAACAAGGGGCTCTGCACGAGCCAGAGCCCCGGGTTAACAGCGCTCAGAATCTGAATCGCGCGCCAAACTGTCCTTCACGGCTCGGCTCCGCGCTTGAGAGGGTTAAGAACGAGGATGAGATCGCCACGCCGTTGGGAGCGTCGAAGTTGGTGTGGTTGAACACATTGAACATTTCCGCCATCAACTCAAGCGATCTCTCTCCTCCAAGATGTAGCACCTTGGTCAGACGCATGTCGACGTTGAAATATCCGTACTTGTGCCCGAATTGATCGGCAGTAACCGGATCCAGCCCATAGAACTGGCGAAAATTGTTGAGGGCGTTGACGTTCGATTGTGAGCCATTGCCGCCCTGATTTAACCCCAATCCGGCAGGGCGGTCGCAGCAAGTGGTCCCGTCGCCATCAAGATCGATACCGGCGATCACGTTGTAGGGAGGGGCAGTATTACCGACAATGATGGTGCTCAGCTGAAAGCCCCACGGGATGGAGTACATACCTGCAATCGACAGTTTATGTCTCATATCGTTGAGCGTAGGACCGCGATCAATCCCGCCGACCGCCTGGCTGGGGGTGTAGTAGTGTGTGTCCGCACCCAGTTGGATCGCATGCGAATAGGTGTAGGCCAATTGTCCCTGGAAGCGATGGGAGAAGCGCTTCGTTAGTCCTACTTGTAGAGCGGAGTACCAGGTTTGTCCGTCGGTTACCTGAGTGAGAATCTGACCAAACCCATAGAGATAAGGGTTTGCGAACGTCCCAGCTGGGTTGGAAGGAGAAAAGCTTGCGGGCAAATTCAGGATTCGTTTTTGAAAATCATGGAGCGAGTGTGAATAAACACCGTCCACGCTCAGCGCCACGCTGTCCCCGAACTGCTGAGTGATCCCTAAAGTCGCGTTATAAGCGTAGGGCAGCTGGAAGTCGTTGGCGATGATGTTGCTCATGGCGCGCGGGGCAGTCGAAGCATACTGATCCGGCGTGCCGCCGTAAATCGCGTTGATATCCGGGTAGTTTGCGAGCTGTGCTGGATCGACGACTATAGCGAAGAAACCTGTCCCCGTCAGCTGTTGCAACGCAAGCTCCTGCATGAACATGCGGGCTCGAGAGTGATAAATTCCAAAGCCGCCTCGAACAACTGTTTTTGAGAACGGTGAATAGGCGAAACCGATTCGCGGATCCACTGCATTCAAATTTACCCCTGGGTTTTGATCCAGTACGCCTTGGAGAGATTGATTCCGAGGAAGATTGAAGGCGGCTTCCATCGTCTGATTGTCCCGCACTCGCATATCGACGTCCCAGCGCACGCCCAAGTTCAGCGTCAAACGATCAGTGATACGCCAGTCGTCCTGGATGAACAGTCCGAAATATTTGTCGGAAAGGGGTTCGCGCGAGGGGTTGATGGATTGTTCGAAATAGACCGGCGCGGTGCTTGGGTTGTTCGGATCGAAGGGCGCATCAGTCGCAAATACAAACAACCCGCTCTGCTCCGCGCAGGCGCAGTATTGCGTCTCCATGAACGTCAGGTCGCCACCCATCTTCAAATTGTGCTTGGGCAGGGTGAAATACATGGTGTCGTAGAGCTGGTGCCGATGGCGGGCCTCCTCGGAATAGTAGTAGGCAGCGCCCGTTGTTCCAGACGGACGAATTTCCGTGGGTGCATCCGAAGTTGGCTTGGGGTTCACATCAGTAACCCGAAATTGGTAGCGGAAGTCGTTCACGCTTTTCGCACTCAGAGTGGCGGTTTCGTGCGCCAGAATCGAATACGATGTTCGATCAGTAGTTACCCCGAAGTTCTGCGCGAAAGTGCCTCCAAACCCGCCCAGAGAGCTGGCATGCTCGTACAACCCCCGGACCATGAGCGCGTGATTTTGCGAAAGCTGATGGTCGAGCCGCCCACTCACCAGGTGACTGGTATCGCCTGCAGGAAAGGATCCGTTGTTTTCCGAGAGTGGGAAGAGGCGGGAATGGCAACCGTGAGTGGGCGGTTCTCGTGGACATATTCGTAGCCGGCAAAGAAATGGGTCCTGTTCTGCACGATCGGACCACCGATGGTGGCCCCAGCCCGCTCCTCGTTGAAGTCTGGCTTCACCGTTTCGAAGTAGTTGCGCGCCTTAAAAGCCGAATCGCGGAAGAAGCCATAGCCGCTGCCGTGGAACTGGTTGGTTCCGGTTTTCGAGACGACATTCAAGACGGCCTCGAGCGCGCCGCCGTTTTCCGCGTCGAACCGGTTGGTGACGACCTGGAACTCCTTGATGCTGTCTTCATTGAAGTTCTGAACGGGAGCACCCCAGATATCGTCATCAATGTCGCCGCCATCAATGATGGTCGTGTAGTTATATGAGAATCGCCCCCACCGATCTGCAAAGGCTGCGTGCCTGTGATCGAAGTGTTGCGGCCAGCGCCGGGAACCAGGGCTGCCAAGGCGAGGAAGTTGCGCGAGAGCAGCGGCAATTGTTGGATCTGATTTTCCTCGATGGTGGTCGAGACCTGTGACTGCTGGGTGTTGATCAGAGGAGCCTCGCCGCTAACGTCCACCGTCTGCGAGACGCTGCCTACTTTCATGGTGAAGTCGAGCGCGAGTTCCCGCCCGACTGTTAACTTGACGCCCTTTCGTTCCTCGCTGGAAAAGCCAGACGATTCGACTCGAACCGTGTACACGCCGCTGTCCAAAGCGGGGATGCGGTAGTGCCCAGTACTGTCGGTTACGGTGGACCGATCTACGCCTGTTTCTTCGTTATGTGCGGTGACGGCGACGGCGGGAAGAACGCGGCCGGACGGATCAGCCACGCTGCCCTGAAGGGTACCCGTGCCCTTTTGTGCGATTGCAGTCAGCGGCACTAGCAAGAGCAATAGCGCCAAAACCGGACGATTCAGCAGCTTGGTCATGGACTTCTCCCCCCTCAGTTCACTGGATCTGGATTGATACCGCTCACTTCACCCCATTTGCTTGCTTGGCTCCGAAGACCGGAACTCCACCGACTACGGTCATGGTCACGGAAAGGTCTTTCAACTGATCAACCGGCACGCTTCTGGGGTCGGCCGACAGTACGGTCATGTCGGCCAAGCGCCCCACCGTCAGCTCGCCCAGATCTTTCTCCTCGAATGCGGCGAATGCAGGCGCCCAGGTCATAGCCCGCAGCGCGGTCATTACGTCCACGCGTTGCGCGGGATACCAGCCATCGGCGGGTGTGCCATTGGCCCCCTTGCGCGTCACCATCGAATACAGTGTCAGCACCGGATTGCCGGAATCCGCGGCTGGAAAATCTGTGCCCGTCGCCACCACGGCGCCGCTTTTGATAAGGTCTGCAACCGGCATTACCTCGAGGACCCGAGATGGCCCAAGCCGGTCCTGAGCCCAGCGGCTGTATTCCCCTACAAATCCCGGCTGCATGGAGGCAATGATGTGCAGATGGGCGAAGCGGGGAAGATCGGACGGGGCAATTACAGACGCATGCTCAACTCGAAAGCGGCGTTCGGCTACATCCGCTCCGCCATATTGCTCGAACGTGTCGAGCGCCCGGCGCACCGCCTTGTCGCCGATAGCATGTGCGTTCACCTGATAGCCGCGAGCCACGGCTTTCTGAACCAGGTCGTGGAAGTCGGTGTCGTTCATCAGCTCCAGGCCGCTTTCGCCGGGGGCGTCGCTGTATGGGGCCAGCAGTTCGGCTCCACGAGAACCCAATGCTCCGTCGAGGTAAACCTTGAAGCTCCGAAATGACAAGCGGTGGTCGCCGACGGATGGCTCGGGCGCCCGTGCAAGCATGTACCGTGCAGTCTCGCCCGTACCCAGGGCCATGACGTAGACCCGCAGCGGCAGTTGCTTTTGGGCGAGCAGTTCCCGGTAGAGCGAAATGGTTTGCAGGTCGACGCCGGCATCGTGAACGCTGGTCAGTCCCCAGCGCACGTACTGGGCGAGCGCTGCCTGCAGGCGATGCTTCCGCTGTGCGGCGGTGGGAGGGGGCATGACCTTTGTCATAAGCCCGACGGCTGCGTCCACCAGCATTCCCGACGGAGAGCCATCGTCGAGTCGCATCAAATGCCCGCCTGTGGGATCCGCGGTGCCTTTGGTGATGCCGGCTGCGCGCAATGCCGCGCTGTTGACCCAGATCGAGTGGCCATCAATGCGAGTCAGGACCACGGGATGATCCGGGCTCACCCGATCCAGATCTGCAGCCGCAGGAAAGGCAACCGGCTTCCAGAAGCCCTGATCCCATCCCCGGCCTTCAATCCAGGTTCCTTTCGGCGTCTGCCGGACGCGCTCCTCCACCAGGCCGACAATTTCGCTTTTGGCAAGTCCGCGGAGGTCCAGTTCTTCGAGTTGCTTGCCGAAAGCCGAGGGGTGTACGTGCGCGTCGGCAAATCCAGGTAAGGCCACCCCGGGCAATGGGATCCTGCGCACTGAAGGGGCAACTTCCGCGGATACTTCTTTCTCGCTACCAATGGCCACGATGCGGCCGTTCTTGACGGCGAGGGCCTCGGCTTCAGGATGGTTCTGGTCGAGAGTGACAATCCGCCCCACGAATACAACATCCGCCGAGATGCGCGGCGTCTGACTCGCCGTTCCTGGGATAGCGATCAGCAGAACCGATAGCAAGACGGGCCAGAATTGAGCCCGCAATTTGTCTGGTTCGCTATACGCACATTTGTTCGACATGCGGAACGGATGTTAAGGGGGGATTTGAGGGATTGTCAAGCATCAAAATCTGGATCTTCTTGATTTCTTTCTTGCGGATCGTTCAGCCACGGGAATCCAGCCTCGAAGGTCCATTTCGCTTGGAGTTGAGAGTCTCAGACACGTATTGTGGTGCGGGCGCACCCATCATTTCCGAAATCTTTGCCGCGGCCGCGAGCAGGACTGGCAGGTAAACCGTTCGCATCTCTTTGAGGTTGACTCGCGAAGCGTGGGAAGAAATATTTGTCGCAGCCACAATACGTCCTGAGCGGTCGCGGATTGGAGCTGCGACGGAACGTACCCCAACTTCTACCTCCTGGTCGATCATGGCCCAACCGCGCTCGCGAACCTGGTCGATGGCGCGGCGCAGTTCTGCCGGATCGAGAATCGTGTGCTCGGTAAGGGGCTCTAACACTACTTCCGCGAAATAGCTGTCCAGTGCCGGCTTACTCAGTCCTGATAGAAGGACCCGGCCCATGGAAGTTGGATAAGCCGGCAGCCGTGCTCCCACGGCCAGAGAAATGGACATGATGCGCTTCGCGGGAACGCGGGCTACGTAAACGATTTCCGCGCCGTCCAGTACGGTTACAGAGCACGATTCATGAACCGTGGCCACCACTTCTTCCATTACGCCCTGGGCGATATCCGGCAAACGCATGGTAGACAAGAATGTGTAGCCGAGATCGAGGACCCGCGGGGTCAAGCGGAATACTCCATCTTCTCCTGCCACGTAGCCCAGTTCCTTCAAAGTCAATAGAAAACGCCGCGAGGCTGCTCGGGAAAGGCCAGTCCGGCGAGCGACGTCGGTAATTGTTAGTGCATCCGCTCGTCCGGAAAAGGCCTTAATTACAGCGAATCCGCGCTCTATGGACTGAACATACTCTCGGCGTGCAACGTCCTTGGATGGAGTCTTTTTTTGAATAACAGCCAATTGGTCCTCGGGAATTCTTTTTGGGTTCGCAATGCGAACATCGTCTCACGGTGTTTCATTATCCGCAAGCAAGCCCATAGTTACACTGGCTCATGACTTGGCCTGGAATTCGCTACTTACCTGCCCACCCCTCCGGGAAAGGTAGTGTCCTTTGGGATCGAGTTCGTCACGCAAGATTCTTAGCTCCTCGAGCGTCGGAGGAGGCGTGGTAGGGACTATTTCCGGAACGTCGATATCCCAGCCTGTGTTGGCTCGGATTTCGTCCGGAGTGACTCCGCAATGTAGCGTTGTAACCACCATTTCCCTGTTTTGAAATGTATATACCGCCAAGTCGGTCACGATGCACTGGGGGCCGCCGCCCGGCGCTCCGGCTGGCCGCACACCTTTCGGAGGGTGCCCACAGGTGGTGATGAACTCCACCTCTTCAACAAACGTCTTTCGGGATTGGCGTCCAATGACGAATACTCGTTTAGCATTTGTGGCAATGGCGGATGCGCCTCCGCTGCCGGGTAACCTGATTCGTGGGTGTTCATAACCGCCGATGGCTGTCGTGTTTAGATTACCGTGCCTGTCCACTTGTGCCCCGCTCAGGAAACCGACATCGATCAAGCCGCGCTGAAGGTAAAAAAGGAAAATCTCTGTTAGCGATGTCACGCAAGCTGCGCCAGTAACCAGACAAGGGTCACCGATTGAGAGGGCCTGGCGTTCCGGATGGGCTCCGAAGACTCCGGATTCGTACACCATGTGAAGCGAGGGCGCATGCAGGCGCTTCGCCAGTCCTGACCTCGATGGCGGGTGGCCTGTGACGTGGTTGCCCGTCGCTGATCCCCAAGGGCAGCTCGGACCGGGTCAAGACCTGATAAGCGGGACTCGGTGCGCCTGGCGCTGACCCACCGGGCGGGCCTGCTGACGCCGGTCCGGTCCTGTCCCCGGCCGAGGAGGCGGTCCGCGACCTGGTGCGCGCCCGCGGGGACCTGCTCGATGACCGCAAGCGGATGCAGCAGCGGCTGAACGCGATGCTGCTGCGCCACGGCCGCGTCTGGCGCGGCGGCAAGAAGTGGAGCTACGCGCACCGGGCATGGGTGGACTGCCAGGTCTTCGATGAGCCTGCGCTGGCCGAGGCCTTCGCGCTGTACCGCGGCGGCCTGGAAGCGCGGGAAGCCGAACTGGCCGCGGCCGGGGCCCGGCTGGCCGCGTGGGCGGGCCGGGAGCCGCTGGCCGGCCCGGTGGCCAGGCTGGGCGGCTACCGGGGGATCGCCCAGCTGACCGGCCTCACGCTGGCCGCCGAGGTGGTGGACTGGCGCCGGTTCGCCTCCGCCCGCGCGTTCATGGGCTTCGCCGGGCTGATCCCGACCGAATACTCCAGCGGGTCCCGCACCCGCCGGGGCCACATCACCAAGGCTGGCCCGGAAGGAGTGCGACCGCCCTGATCGAGGTGGCGTGGGCCTACCGGTACCGGCCTGCGATCGGGGCCACCCTCAGGCGCCGGCAGGCCCGCCTGCCGCCGGAGACGCTGGCCCGGTCCTGGAAGGCGCAGCAGCGGCTGCACGCCAAGTACGCCAAGATGACCGCCCGCGGCAAGCCGCCCGGCGTCGCGGTGGTGGCGGTCGCCCGCGAGCTGGCCGGCTTCGTATGGGCGGAGATGACCAGCTGACCCCCTTCCCCGGCGCCGGGGCAGCAGCCCCGGCCCTCGCAAGCTGGCGGTGTACCGGGACGCATGCCGCGGCAGGAATGATCCCCGTGTATGTTTTGAGCGAGCCGACTCTCGCCATAAGTGTGGGGCACCGTCCTGCGAACAGCCGACCTGCGGATCCGACACGCGAATATGAGCCTGGCAGTGGCGAAAGCCACTACCTCGCCCGCGGACACCGCCCTCACCGGCCCGGCCGCCGCCCGCGGTGAGCCGTCCCCGGCGGGCCGCCAGGGTCCGCGGCCGCCCCTCCGGCGTCAACGGTGCGCTGGCGCGCATCGCCTTGCGACGGCCTGCGGCCGCCATTGACCCCGGAGCCTCTGCGACCGCTGCGCGCAGGCAAGGCAGGCAGGCCACGGGCCTGCCCTCCCGGCGCCGGCCCTGCCGGGGACTCCCGCCAGCACCCCGCTGCACCGCATCACCCGCACGCGGGGTTAGTGCACCACGCCCGCCAGCACTCCTCGGAAAACGTGCATCACCGGACAAACCAGGACAACAGCGGCCGGGCCATCGGCAAAGGCTTGACAGGACCGTTTCATATGAGCATGCGTGCGCGCAACGACCTCATTTCGGCATGTGAGCGTGTCGGTACTCGTGCGCTCCAGCGCTGAGATCATCCATTTGCGCGTGACGCGGGCCGGCTGAATGGGAGCCGGGGCCGTCGCGCAGGTTAGGCGGATATTTCGTCTCTGCGGGATGCCCTGGTGGAGCGGTACGCCTGATGAGAGCCTGCGTACCCGGGTTACGTGGTGTTGTCCATGATGCGGTCGTAGCTGCGGCGGGCCCGGGCGCTGCGGGCGCTGGCGCCGTAGCGGCGCAGCATCTGCGGGGAGGTCCAGCCGTTCAGCTCCATCAGGTCGCCCTCGGCGCCGCCGCGGTCCAGCCAGGTGTGGCTGAAGTGGTGCCGGAACCGGTGCGGGAACACCTCGACCCCGCACTGCCGGCCGCGGCGGGCGATGACCTGGTAGATGCCGCTGGCGGTCATCGGGCCGCGGTTGTTCACCCCGAGCCACAACTGCGGCCGGTATGCCTGGGCGTGCCGGGCGCGGACGCGGAGGTACCGGTCCAGGCCGCGGGCGGCGTCGTAGCTGATCTTGACCGTGCGGGTCTTGCGGCCCTTGCCGCGGACGGTGATCTCCCGGTGCCACAGGTCGATGTCGCTGCGCCGCGGGTCGTCCGGGTCGTACCGGATGCCCGCCAGCTCCGACAGCCGGATCCCGGTCGCGGTGAACACGGCGATCATCGCGGCGTCGCGGCGCTGCTGGAACGACCGGCCCGCGCAGGCACGCTCCAGCCGGGCCAGTTCCCCGTCAGCGAAGACGGGGACCGGCTTGTCCGGGACGTGCGGCGGCCGCAGCCCGGCCATCGGGTCCGGGATCTCGTCCTCGGCGGCCAGCCACTTGAAGAACTGCTGCAGGGCCCGGAACTGGTTGCTGGCGTACGCCGTGCTGTACCTGCCCAGCAGCCAGGCCATCCAGCCCTGCACATCCTGCCGCCTGACGTCCTGCCAGGCAGCGCGGCCGGCCTCCCGGGCCAGGCAGGCAGCCGCGAACCACTGCACCGCCTCGGTATAGGTCCGGACCGTCCGGGCGGCCTTGCCCTCGGCGGCCAGGTGCAGCCGGAACGAGCTGATCTCCGGCTGCAGGCACCCGGCATCCAGCTGCTTAGGCTGGCAGGACCGGGTCTGTGATGCGGTCATGATCTTCCCCTCTGACCACGCGCACCACCCGCGGTAGGTCAACACCGGCCCGCGCCGCCTTCAATGCACGCAGCCAGCCAGGGAAGATCCACGGCCGGACCCGGGACGGGCCGCCCGGGTCAGTCCCTCATGATCGAGGTCATAGTGGCGGCGTGCCCGGGCGCCGCGCGCGCTGCCGCCGTAATGCCGCAGCATCTGCGGGGAGGACCAGCCGTTCAGCTCCATCAGGTCACCCTCGGCCCCGCCGCGCTCCAGCCAGGTATGGCTGAAGTGATGCCGGAACCGGTGCGGGTACACCCGCACCCCGGCCTGGTCGCCGCGCCGCTTCACCATCTGGTAGATCCCGTTCGGCGTCAGCGGCCCCCGGCCGCCGGTCCCCAGCCACAGCCCCAGCCGGTACGACTGCTCATGCCCGGCGCGGACCCGCAGGTACCGGTCGACCCGCCGGGCGGCCTCATGATCGATCCGGACCGTCCGGTCCCTGCCGCCCTTCCCGCGGACATAGACCTCCCGGCGGTCCAGGTCCAGGTCGCTGCGACGCGGGTCGCCGGGGTCGTAGCGGATCCCGGCCAGCTCAGCCAGCCGGATGCCCGTCGCCCGGAACACCGAAAGGATCGCCGCGTCCCGGCGCTGCGCGAACGTGCTGCCCCGGCACGCCCTCTCCAGCTTGGAAAGTTCTACGCTGGTGAAGAACGGCACCGGCTTCTCCCTGACCGCAGGCGCGCGCAGCCTGGCCATCGGATCGGGAATCTCGTCCTCGGCAGATAGCCACAGGAAGAACTGCCGCAGCGCCCGGTACTGCTGCCGTGCGTAGCCTTCGCTGTAGCTGCCCAGCAGCCAGGCGACCCACCGCTGCACGTCCTCGGTGCCGACCTGGCCCCACCTGGTCTTGCCCGTCTCGCCGAGCAGGCAGAGCGGCGGCGAACCACCGCGGCGCCTCGGTGTAGATCCTGATCGTCCCGGCCGCCTTGTTCTCCGCCGCCAGGTGCAGCCGGAACGAGGTCACGTCCGCCGCGAACGGTCCCGCGTCCAGCCGCCCCGGACGACGCCGGCGCGATCCCGGGACCGTGGAAGTTTTACGCTCATCCCCCGCTCCCGCACCCGCACAGCCGTCCGGTTTACGGCTTCCGGGCACAGCGGGACTGTCGCGATAACCTGGCGCACTCATTGTCGAAAAGCACTCTCTTCCTGCGTTTCCGCAGGCAGGAGGGCTGACGACCGAAACTCCGGCTGGTGGTCAGGGGCAGGGTCGAACTGCCGACCTTCCGCTTTTCAGAATGCCGATTGTCCGTGGGGATTTTGTGGGGAACTACGCTGCAGACCCGGACTTGTGGGGATTCTGTGGGGCGAGGACACGCAGCTCAATCAGGTTCCCCGGCCACCAGGAGCACCCGGGCAACGCCAACGGCGCGGCGACGGGCAGGACCTGATCGCGGTGCGAGCTCCAGCGCTGCCGCCAGTTCCTGCGGGGCCATGATGCTGTCCCGGACCACTGGCACGTGCGCGTCGTGTTACCGCCGGAATGCCCGGCATCTAGATGAGCAGCAACCCGGTCACCGCACCGCTGCCCCGCCCATCCAGGAGAAGCACCCACTACCGATCCCGCTCACGCCGCCGAGCACCCGGACCACCCCTCCCGCCGCCCCGGGCATCCCCGCAACAGCGAGTGACCACGCCAGGGATGCCACGGACGCACAGCACGCGCCGAACGATGCTCTTATGTTTGTCAAGGGGATCGGATGACATTTTGGGAAGGCGTAGTTTCTGGGGGTTGCGGGGTATTGCTGGGTTGCGGACAAGACAGGGATGGGCCGCTCCAGGTGGAGCGCGCAAGCTCTTATTAGGTCACGCCCAGCAGGTCAGGTGAGGCCGGGGACGGCCGACGAATCGTTCGAAGGCCAGCAGGTTCGCGGCAGCCGATTATCGGGTCAGGCCGTCCCCGGAGCTTTCGGGCGTTAGCCGTCGGCCGGGCGGAGGTGGCGGTAGACCTCGCGGGCGACGTAACGCTTCAGGCAGCGGATGATGGCCTCCCGGGATTTCCCTTCGGCGGTGCGGCGCTCGGCGTAGGCGCGGGTGGCCGGGTCAGAGCCCAGGCGGGTGAACACGATCCGCCACAGGGCATGGTTGGCCTGCCGGTCACCGCCGGGGTTAAGCCGGTGGCGGGTGACTTTCCCCATGACGCGGGGATCGGGGCGACGCCGCACAGGTGCGCCCAGGCCGCCTCGCTGCGCAGCCGCCCGGGGTGATCCCCGGCCGCGATGAGCAGCAGCGCCGCAGTGCGCGGGCCGAGCCCGTACACGTCGAGCAGGCCCGGGGCACGGGTGGTCACCAGCGGGACGGCCAGCTCGTCCAGGCGCTCGAGCTGGCCGTCGAGGAACTGCGCTCGCCGCCCTAGTTCCCGCAGCGCGACACGGGTGGCGTAGCCGGCGACGTCGCCGGGCCGGGGACGCAGGGATGCCAGCCCGGTGACCAGGGCGGCCGGGGTGTGCCGGGTGAACCGGGCCCGCAGCTCATCGGGGCCGGTCAGGAGCAGTGCCCTGGCCTGGTTGACGGTCCGGGTGCGTTCTCCCGCGGCGCTGCGCCGGGCGACCATCAGCGCGCGGATAGCCTCCACCGCGCCGTCCCGGCCCTTGGGCGCGCCGCGGGCCCGGCCGGACTGCGCGGCCCGGGCAGCGCTGACCGCGTCCAGCGGGTCGGACTTGCCCTGCCGGCGCGGGCCCGCCGGTCCGAGCGGTCCACCTCGACAACCCGGATCCCGGCTGCGGTGATGTGGCGGGCCAGTCCGGCGCCGTAACTGCCGGTCCCCTCGATGCCGACCAGGGCGACGGTCCCGAACCCGCCCAGCCAGCCCAGCAGGCGGGCATAGCCAGCCGCGGTGGCGGGGAACTCCGCGACGCCGAGCAGCCCGCCGACAGGATCGAGCGCGGCGGCGACATGGGTATCTGCGTGAGTATCCACGCCGCCGGTAATCGCGGCGCGGCAGGTAACGGGACGCGTTTCTTCTACGATGGTCACTGTCATCCCTTTCTCAGGTTGAGGGATGGCACGCACCCGCTGGCCGCCCGGACCTGTGAACCCCGGCCTCTTGCACAGGTCAGGCAGATCAGACCGGCAGCGCCGGTGGGTGCCGTAAACCTGGGGCCCGGCCGACAGATCGTCTCGCAAGACAGCCCGGACGGCGTCAGCCGAATCGGAGGTCAGGCCGGGGCCCGAGGCTCCCGACCCTACGCCCGTATCCAGTCAAAACCGGGAAGCCGGGCCGGAAGCACTAATCCACAGT
>CAWCSH010000011.1:0-181750 GCA_963798155.1 Terriglobia bacterium | reverse complement strand
CGCAACCAATAATGAGTAAGGCGATCACCGCCGCGAACAAGAGAACCAGGGTTCCTGAAAATCGGCCCAGCACTTCCTGGTTCAGGGAAACGATCTGCACTCGCCTGCCCTGGCGAAAGTCTTTCGGATCTCCCTTCACGAAGGCATCGAGTAGGCTCTGCAAATTGGCGGACACCGCCTGGTGATTCGCGCCGGGCTTGAGTTTCACAAACGCGAGCCAGTAATCATGGGGATCTGCGGTGGGAACCGCCGGCATATAAACGTCGGAATCGCCCCAGGTGAAACGCGGCGGCGCGACTCCGATCACGGTGTAGAGTTTGCGGTCGAGTTCAATGGACTTGCCGAGGATGTTCTGGTCAGCCCCGAATTGCCCCTTCCAAAACAGGTAACTCAGGACTACGACCGGCGATGCCCGCCCTTCGGGCACATCGGCCGGGGTGAACTCGCGCCCGAGGAGCGGCGGGACTCCCATATAGGTGAACAAGTTTGGCGAATACTCGCCGACGTTTACGGAGACCGGAAAGTGGTCGCCGGTAAGCACCGATTGTTTCCCCTGCTGCAGGAAGACATCGTCAATGCTCGACACCTTCCGCAGATCCTGATACTCGCTGCCGTTGACCGATAATAGCGGTCCGCGGTCGTGGTCCAGTTCGTTGCGCATTTCCACATGCACCATGCGGTCGGCATCTTTGTAGGGATAGGGATCGATCAGGACTGCATAGATCACGCTGAAAATGGCTGTGGTCGCGCCGATTCCCAGCACCAGTGAGAGGACGGCGGTAAGCGCAAATCCCGGCGACTTCAGGAACTGGCGCATCGCGTAGCGAACGTCTTGGAGCAGTCCGTTCATAGTCAGTCCTCACTCGTAACGCAGCGCCACCATGGGATCCACCTTGGTCGCGCGATATGCCGGGATGTAGCTGGCCGCTGCCGCTGCGATCAGCAACAGGGTGCACACTGCGGCGAATGTAGTGAAATCGGTGGGAGCAATGCCGAACAACAAGCTGGCAATCAATCTCGCCATCACCAGGGCGCACACGATCCCGATCGCCGTCCCGATCAGGGTCAGCTTCAGGCCGCTTTCCAGAATCAGCCGGAGCACATCGCCCTGCTGCGCTCCCAGAGCCATGCGCACCCCCAGTTCCCGGGTGCGTTGTGCCACGCCATACGCCAGTACGCCATACAACCCGAGAATTGCCAGCAGCAGGGCAACTGCCGCGAAGCCTCCGATGAAGTACGCAGGGTAGGCGCGCAGCATCATGGTCGGAGATGCTGCCATGATCTCTGCCATGGAGTTGACCTGGAAAACCGGCGCTTCCGGTTCCATCTTCCGAATCGCGCCAGTGACCGCTCCGGCGATGCTGAGCGGATCTTTATCGGTGCGCGCGACCAGGTTGAAGTAAGAGCTGGGGTCCTGCTCGTAGCAGTCGTAAACAATCGGAGGCGCGGGAAGGTCGACCCGGTCCACGTGTTCGTTGCCGACCACGCCGATGATCTGAACCAGGTTGGGTTCGTTGGTGTAGGTGTAATTGATGCGTTTGCCAACCGGATCCTGGCCGGGGAACACCATGTCAGCCATGGCCTGGTTCACGATGACCACACGGGTGGAATTGGGGCGGTCCTGGGAAGTGAAGAAGCGTCCCGCGCGCAGCGGAATCTGCATCAGCGAGAAGTAGTTCTGGGTCACGGTCGGAGTATGAGCTTCATACTCTTCCCCGCCGCTGGCCTTGGGATGGCCTTCCACGTCAAAGCGGGAAGTATTGCCGCTGCCGGAGAGCGGCACATTATTGACCGCTCCAGCCTGTTTTACTCCCGGCAGAGCCGCGATGGTTTGCAGCAACTGCTGCTGAAAGGCAAGCTGCTTCGGCCCGTCCGGATACTTCTTCTCCGGCAAGGCGATGGAAGCGGTGAGCAGATGGTCAGGATTGAATCCCGGATCAACGCTCATTACCTGGGCAAGGCTCCTCAGCATCAGTCCCGCGCCGGCGAGCAGCACGACCGCCAGTGAGACTTCAGAAATCACCAGAATGCTGCGCACTCGGCGGTGAATGGTTCCGACAGAGCCGCGGCCGGCTTCCTGCATTTCTCCCCGCAGGTCAGACTTGAACGCCTGCAGCACGGGGGCCAGGCCAAACAGAATTCCCGTACTGAGCGAAAGCGCCAGCGCGAACCAAAGCATTCCCATGTGCAACTTCAATCCTTGAAGCGCGGGAATTCCCAGCAGTATTGGCGCAGGAATCAGGGAGACGATGGCAGGCACCGCCCAATAGGCGAACGCCACGCCCGCCATCCCGCCGACCAGCGCCAGCAGCATGCTCTCGGTCAGCAGCTGCCGCGCGATGCGCATGCGCCAGGCTCCCAGCGCCATGCGGATCGACATTTCTCTTTGGCGCGGCACCGAGCGGGCAAGCAGCAGGCCTGCCACATTGGCGCAAGTGATGAGCAGGACAAATCCAATGGCGCCCAGCAGGACGATCAATATCGGTTGCATGGGGCCGACGATCTGCTCGCGCAAATCGACCAGCCGGCTGCTGACTCCCGCATTGGAATCGGGGTATTGCAGCTCCAGTTGGCGGGAGATGGTTTGCAGTGCGCCTTGTGCCTGTTGCAGGCTCACGCCGTCTTTGAGACGCCCCACGGGATGCAGCCAATAGGCGTTCCGGTGCAGGGTCCATCCATCCACATGCAACGACACCCAGAACTCCGCGGACTGGGTGGGTGCGAATTGGAAGTTGCGGGGAAGCACTCCCACAACTGTCACCGAATTTCCGTCTAGCACGAGATGCTGGCCGATCACCTTCGGATCTCCGGAAAAACGGCTCTGCCAGGTCCCATAAGTCAGGAGCGCGGAGACATTCTTGGCTTCCCGGTCCTCCGCCGGTAGAAACGTTCTCCCCAGAATGGGCCGGACGCCGAGCGTCTCAAAGAAGTCAGCGCTCGCTGTTCCAACCCGCACCTGTTCGGCGCCGGTCTTTCCGGACAAAGTCGCTGTGGTCGTCGAATAGCCGCCCATCCGCGAGAAGACTTTTTGTTGGGCTTTGACGTCCACGTAGTCGGGCCAGTCAAACTCCATCTGCTGAAACGCTCCGGAGCTGCGCGTCTCCCACATCTGCACCAGTTGCTCGGGCTTGTCGAATCCCAGCGGCTGCAGCAAGACTGCGTGGAAAAGCGTGAAAACAACGGTAGTGGAGCCGATGCCCAGCGCCAGCGTCAGCACTACCACGGTGGCGAAGGCCGGATTCTTCCGCAACATTCGGAGAGCGAGCCTGACGTCCTGGAGCAGAGTCTGCATATATCAACCTCAGTCGTACCGCAATGCAATCAAAGGATCGACACTCATGGCCCGGCGCGTGGGAATGTAGCAGGCAAGAAGCGTGACGAAAATCATCATCAGCGTCACCCCCGCATAGGTGGCCGGGTCCACGGCGCTTACTCCGTAGAGTTCGCTCGACAACCAGCGGGTGACAGCAAAGGCTCCCACTAATCCCAGAGCGATACCGATGAGGGAAAATCTCGCGCCCTCTTTCAACACCAGCCACAGCACGTCGCGGCGCTGAGCGCCGAGAGCCATCCGAATCCCGATTTCGCGAGTGCGCTTTGACACCAGGAACGAAAGGACACCGTAGATGCCGACCATCCCCAGCACCAGGGCCAGGCCCGCAAAAGTGACGAAAAGGGAAGTGGTCGAAGCCGGCGTGGATACGGCTTCTGACACCACCGCGCGCATCGTTCTCACTTCGCCGACCGGGACTTCCTGGTTCAGCGAGGTAACAACCCGGCGCAGGATCGCCTCTGATTGCGATTCGTCGAGCGACGTGCGCAGCGTGATCGTCATTTCTGCCGGGATGCGGCCGTCTTCCTGAGTGGAATTCGGGCTGTACGGTATATAGAGGGTGCTCTCGATATATGGCGGCACGGTGCTTTGCAGGTCATAGGCGCGGACATCGGCGACGATTCCGACAACAGTGCGCCAATCCGTCTCCCCCACAAAGCGAATGTTTTTCCCGAGCGCGTTCTGTCCCGGCCAGTAACGCTGTGCGGCGGCCGCAGTGATGACGGCTATCCGGGGATTGCCGGACTCGTCGGCCCGCGTAAACCATCTTCCCGCCAGCAGCGGAATATTCATCACCCGGAAATACCCCGGGCTCACTATGTTGAGCCAGAACAGTGGGGCGGTCTTTGCGGGAGGAACTACGTAGCCCTGCACGTCAAGTGAACGTTTGGCAACTCTTCCGCCCAGAGGCAGAGTATTGATCAGGGCGGCGCCGCTGATCCCGGGTGCCGCCTGAACCTGGTCCATAACATTGCGGTAAAAATTCAGACAGCGGGCGGCATCGCTGCAGAAAGATTCATTGGGAGTGATGCGGGCGGTGGTGACGTGTTCAGCCTGGAAGCCGGGGTCCACATGCGACAGCGCCCAGAAACTCCGGATGAGCAATCCCGCCGAGATGATGAGAAGCACCGCAAATGCGACCTCGGCAACTGCCAGCGAGTTGCGCAACCGCTGTGACACTGAAACCGCTGCGCCACGCCCTCCGGCCTTGAGGGCGTCCGTAAGTCCGGCGCGAGAGGATTGCAGAGCGGGGGCAAGTCCGAAGGTGAGTCCCGTGAGCAGCGTGACAGCAGCGGTAAACATCAGCACCCGCCAATCCATCTGGACGTCCATGAGGCGCGGCGTATCTGCGGGTAGGGACGCTTTCAGCACGGAGAGCCCGAGCTGGGCCAGTGCCAGTCCGAGCACGCCCCCGAGTGACGACAGCAACACGCTTTCGGTCAGAAGCTGGCGCACAATGCGTTGCTGGCCCGCTCCCAGCGCAGCCCGAATCGACATTTCCTTTTCCCGCGTGGCCGCCCGCGACAGAACCAGGTTGGCCACGTTGGCGCAAGCGATCATTAGGACGAGCGCGACCGCTCCCAGCAGCATCAGCAAACGAAGGCGCACATCGGCGACCATCCCGTTTCGCAACCGGACCACGCTGACGTCAGCGTTCCAGGCTGCCGGCATTGGCCAGGGAAAGAGCTCGCGAACATGCGACTGGAACATTCGAACTTCCGCCTGGGCTTGCGGGATGGTGGCGCCGGGACGCAGGCGTCCGATCACCGGCATAAAATCGCTGGCCCAGTACGACACGGTGTTGCGCGGATCGTTCGGCAGCGGCACCCATAGTTGGGTCTTGCTCGAAGGGAAACGGAATTCCGCCGGCATCACGCCGAGTACTTGCCGGCTGACACCTTCGAGTTCAACGGAGTGGCCGACGATAGAGGCGTCGCTGCCGAAGCGCTGCTGCCACAGCGAGTGGCTCAGGATGACGTAACCGTCCTGGCCGGAACGGTCTTCCCCGGGATAAAAGGCGCGGCCGAAGTCGGGCCGAGCTCCCAGAACAGAAAAGAGCTGAGCGGAGACCATGGCCCCGGTGAGGCGGACGGGCTCGCCGTTTCCGGTGAGATTGAATTCGTGCCCCTCGGAGTAGGCGGCGATGTCCATGGAATGCACTTGTTCCTGCATCGCCACGACGGCTCCTTTTGGATAGGTGCCGGTGACGCTGACCAGTTGCTCCGGCTTGGGGTAGGGAAGCGGCGCCAGCAGAATTCCATTCACCAGGCTGAAGATGGCCGTGTTGGCGCCGATGCCGAGAGCCAGCGTGAGCACCGCGATGGCTGTGAAGCCGGGAGCTTTTCGCAGCATGCGCACGCCGTACCGGATGTCTTGCAGCAGGCGGTTCATTGGTTGCTCCTTCGTACCCTGGCGCCGACCAGTAACAGCATTCTTTGAACCTGAGCCGAGACCCTGAGGGCCGGAGAAGGACTCAGGGTCTCGGTTCTCTCTGCGCGGCATTCCTCTGCGCGATCAGAGAACTTCCAAAGGGTTTATACCTGCGCATCCGCCATTAGTTTCTTCAGTTCTTCTTCCGCAACGACCTTTGCCGTCGAACAGGTGCACTTCGCGTTCGGCGTGCTTGGCAAAGCGCGGATCGTGCGTCACCATGCAGATGGTCGCGCCTTCGCGGTGCAGGTCCTGCAGCAGTTCCATCACCGCCTCGCCGTTGCGGGAGTCAAGGTTTCCGGTAGGCTCGTCGGCCAGCAGGATGGACGGCTTTCCGCCAAGCGCGCGCGCCACGGCGACGCGCTGCTGCTGACCGCCGGAAAGCTGCGAGGGATAATGCCGCATGCGGTGCGCCATGCCGACGCGTTCCAGCGATTCCATCACCCGCTTCTTGCGCTCGGCCGCCGGCATGCTCTGGCGATAGGTCAGCGGCAGCTCGACGTTCTCATAGACGGTGAGATCGCCGATCAGGTTGAAGCTCTGGAAGATGAAGCCGATCTCCTGGTTGCGGATGCGCGAGCGCTCCGCGAAATCGAGGTTCTCGACCGGCTTGCCGTTCAGCAGGTAACGTGCCGCCGGTCGGCGTGTCGAGCAGCCCGATGATCGAGAGCAGCGTGGACTTGCCGCAGCCCGACGGGCCCGACATCGCGACGTACTCGCCCGTTTCGATGGTCAGGTGAACGCCCGAGAGCGCGTGGGTTTCGACCTCGTCGGTGTAGAAGACCTTGGTCAGGTCTTCAATGTGGATCAGCGGTTGTGCCGTTGTCGGTCATTTGCAATCAGTCCTCTGCTTCAAGTGCGTGAATTGCTGGCTTCTACTCGAGCCGGATGCGGTCCGTGTTGTCCCAGCGCGACATGTCGGAAAGAATCACGGTGTCGCCCTCATGCAAGCCCTTCGATCACCTGGATTGCGTTCACCGACGCCCGGCCAACCTTCACCGGAACCCGCACCGCGCCTTTGCCATCGGGGTCAAGCTTGAACAGGCTGATGGTGCTGTTTTCCTGTCCGAAGGCGGGACGACCCACATACAGGACGTTGTCCAGTTTTTCCAGATCGATCGTCCCGTCCACGCTCAGGTCTGGGCGCGCTCCCTTGGGAAGCTCGCCAGTAAGATTTACGTCAACCGTGACGGTTCCGTTCTGTACGGCGGGATCAACCCGCATCACCGTGCCGGCAACCACGCCGTTGTGGGTATCGACGGACGCCGGTTCGCCGATCTGCACGTCTCGCGCCTGGGTCTCCGCAATCTTCAACTCGGCGATCAGGTGGTTGGGCTGCACTACTCGTGCCAGCATGGTCCCCGGCAGAACGTGCTGACCGACTTGCAGCGGCAGGTCAACCAGCACGCCTTCAATGCCGGCGCGGACCTTCAGCGCATCCAGCTGTTTCTGCTTGAGCTCGGCCAGCGCGCGAATCTGATCGACCCTGGCCTGCTGCTCCGCCATTTGCGATTCGATCGCCTTCTGGTTGATGGTGAGGCGTTCGTTTTCAATATCGTTGCGAGTGGTGAGTTCATCGGCCCGGCTCTTGGAATGCTTGTAGGCCAGGCCCGAGATGACGCCCAGATCGTAGAGCGCCTTATCGGTTTCTGACTGCAGTTTGGCCTGGCTGTAGTCGGCGCGTTACCGTAGCTGCGCCGGCCTTCTGATTCATCAGATCGCTTTGCAGCCTCACCCGCAGGCTCTGATATTCAGCTTCCGCCGCCTTCAGTTGAAGCCGGGCATCGAGCGCGGCCTGTTCCACCTGGGGATTGCTCATCTCCAGCAGAACGGAATCGGCTTTTACCTGGGAGCCTGGCAACATGCGAATGCGAATTACGGTGGCTTCAGTCTCCGCAGGGATTTGACGGGTGAACTCCTGACTGGGAATCAAAGAACCGAGTCCACGTACCTGCCGCAGCATCGAACCATGCTTGACCGCGTCGGTCCATACCGTGCTGCGTTCGACTTCGGGCGCGGCCGGTTTCAGCCGCGAAACCCCGATACTGAGTCCGACAACAACCAGCAACGCGACCCCGGCAATAACGGCTTGGCGGCGCCGCTTCTGAAGCTTAAATTCTGGTCGAGCGATGTCCATCGCAGCAGATTCATGCAGGTGGCTGGCCAGAAGCGCCGAGTGGTATCTCATTCAATTGCTTGGAAATGAACGCCGGCAGATCTTTTCCACCGAGCGTTGGGTGTTCAATCGCGAAATTCACTGTCCGAAATCGAACAGCGGGAAATGGCAACCATAACAGTGGTGATTTGTTAACGTTGCGACATCAGGAATACTCCTGGCATGACGCTGTGGCTACACTTGGCGACACGCGTGGACGCAGCCGGAAGCGACGGCCGCGTCCACGATCAGAATGAGCTCATTCCTGGGGAGCTTCGACCGGAGCAACACTCGAGGTTTCGGTCGCGGTCTCCGTATCCTGCATTGCTGGCAGGATCTTTACGGTTTGCAGAATGCTTTCCAGCCGCGCCAGCACCCGGTCCGGATTGATTTCCCGGGCGAGGCCATCCTGGTTGTGGGTGTTCACTCCCATCTCCACTTCGTAGCAGGTTCCGTTGGCGAACGAAGTATAGCGGCGCTGCTTGACTGCGCTGCCACGTCCCCCACTCTCGCTTTCGTTCCAATAGAACTGTGTCCCGTTGATGGTGCGGGTGGCCGGCTGCGCCTCCGAATTCCCGCTCGCCTTCTTATTGTCTTTTTCAGCGACGAGGCCGGGGACGACCAGCGCCTGGCATTGTTGCTGGCTGAGATTCTGGTTCAGGCTGAGCAGAAAATATCCTCTCTCGAAATCGGTGTCAGGATAGAACCCTTGGGGAATCTCCACTCCGGCCAGCGCGACCTGGTTTTCGTAGCCATCCTGCTTTGGATGTAGGGCGGAGCCTTCGCTCGCCAGGGTTCTTGCGCTGACAAATGCATACTGCCAGGGGTAGTGAAATGAGACTCCGTAATCGCGGCTTCTGTACCGGATCAATTCAGGCGGCGTCGCGGTCGAAGCATCATCCGCGCCGACGCTCGCGGCCACGGAATTAGCCGGCGAAGTGGACGCCATCGCTGCCGTGGTGTGAGACGTAGTGTGCAGAGCGACGGGGCGAAGAGCGGACTCCCGGGTGGAAGATGAGATTGCTTTCGGAGCAGGGCTTGAGGAGCAGGCAGCGGTGAGCAACAGCGCAGCCAGTATCGCTGGCAGGGCCAGAGGTCGCGGCCGGACTCTCGACGAGACGAGTGAGACCAAAGACCGGACCAGACCTGACGCTCGATTGGAACTTGTAGTTTTCATGACGCCTCCTTGTCACAGCCGGAGTGCACTGCAGAGGCCATCAGACTCAGATTGATTTTTCAGTACTTAGTTCGTGTTTATGCTCCCGATGGCGTGTCGCCCCAGACACAGCGTTGCTGCCGTGACACGCTTGGGACAGGGCTCTGTCCGCACCAGTCGCCCGCTCGGCTCCCGATCAACTGCCACTGCCTAACCCGTTACCCTCTAACAACTTACACTGACTTCCTCGGCAAACGCATGACTCCCGAGATTCGACAAATCTGACTCCGAACGCCCGCTAACTTCCAACTTGAAACCCGCCGCCTTATGACCCTGGTAATCTTCGCCGATGCTGCAAGTAGAGGGATAATCAAGCGCAATGTTGGAAAAACGAAAAGCGCCTCGCAGAAAAATGGTGTTGCCGGTGAAGGTGGCAATCTCCAAGAGCACTCACCTGTTGCACACCCTTGACATCACTCCGACCGGAGCCCGTTTAGGAGCTTTGCGCACGGAGCTGCGCCTCGGCAGCGAGGTCACTTTGCAGCGTGGAGCGAAGAAGGGCACCTTCAAGGTAGTGTGGCTGAAACAGCTGTCTCCCACCGAGATTCAGGTGGGCGTTGAGTCTGAGGCGTTGCCTGACAATTTCTGGGGCGTAAATCTCTACGAGAACGACAGCAAGAAGAAGGGTGTGCGCGCCTTCATGAGCCTGCTCTCCGATTCCAAAAAGAAACCCGACGACGCCGAGATTGTGTACGAGGTCGAAGAGGGCTAGCTGCCGCCGCGTTTCATTGCGGACGAATCACCGCGCCGCCTGGGTCCGGATAATTCCCACCACCGCCGAATCTCCTGAGCCGACAATCTGGATGTTTGTGCCATAGGGCTTCGACATCTCCTGTATTCGGTTCAGAATTTCCCTTCCTTTTTCCGCCGACGCCATCCGCGGAATTCCGCTCTCGGTCATCTTCATGCCGTAGCCCAGATCCAGAGGATAGAGCCGCAACTCGGCCAGCTTGCCCTGATCGAAATGGCTTTCGCTGATCACCGAGAGAAACGGCGGGTCGCCTTCGAAGCCATCCGCGTTCAGCAGATTGTTGAGATCGGCATCGGTCGCTTTCTGCGGGTCCTTCATGCCCTTCGCCAGCAAATCACGGTATCGCGAATAGATATCCGCGGGCACTGGCTCCTGAATGTCGCTCCAGAAGAAATCTCCCAGTCCGTAAAAAATGGGACGGCCCTTGTAGATTTCAACCGGACCAAGATGATGAATGCCGCTGACTACGAATTCGTCGGCCCCGGCGTCAATGGCGGCCCGCGCCAGTTCCTGAACGAAAGCCGCCGGCCGGTCGAGGAAATCGTTGGCCGGCTCGGGCGCGCTTGAATTCGAAGGTTCGTGGGAGTGGATGGTGGCAATCAGGAAATCGGAATGCTCCTTGCCCTGGCGGATCGACTTCAGGATTTCTGCCAGATCTCCGGGATCCATCTCATAGCGGTAGCCCAACGCCTTTCCGGTTTCAAATTTGGCGCCGAAAATAGAGAGCTTGTCGGGAGGCTGCGATGTCTTCTCCGAGCCATTTGGAGTCTTGCGACTTGTTGGATTCACTTGGGGGATAAAGCGTCCTCGAAAGCGCCGCGAGTTGCGCCATCCCCTCGGGCGGAAGCACCATCACCTTTTTCACTTTCAGCGGGCTGATGCCGGGACGTCCCGGCGCCGCGCCTTGCGGAGCAAGCGATTCCGCCCAGGGTGGAAAGGTTGACGCCACCGAGACAATCGCCACCCGTCCTTTGGAGCTTTCAAAGTAATGCGGCGCCCGGGCCAGGCCGCGGTTCTCGCCCGCCCCGGCATAGATGAGGCCGGCCTCATCGAGATGGCGGCTGGTTTCGCGCATGCCGGCTACGCCCCAATCAAGCGCGTGATTGTTGGCGCGCGACATCACATCGAAGCCCATCGCTGCCAAGTCTTTGGCCACGGCCGGCTCTGCGACCAGGGTTACGTCATCTGGCCCGGTGTAGGGATAGCCCTGAAAACTGCGCAGATCAAGGATCGAGGTCTCCATGTTTCCGTAAGTAGCGTCGGCCTGCTGCAGAACTTTGACAGTCGCGGCAAAGCCGGGCTCGCGCGCAGCATATTGCGACATGGGACGGGAAATGATGCAGTCTCCCACCGCCACCATGGTGAAGCCGTCGGCAATGCTGGTGCGGAGTTCCTGCGAGAGTGGACGTTTGGGATCGAAACGCGAAGCGTCGCGGACTTCGGGATCGGCAGAATTCGGCGTGGAGGGGGACTGCGCCCACAGCGCAGACGGACTCACAATCAGACAGATGATGGCGATGTGGCGAACGACAGCCGCCCACGCAGACGAGTATTTGGATCCCATTTCCGCTCCCTGAGTGCGTGTGAGTGTACAGGAAAAAGAGTGGAGCGCGATGCCCTCAGGTCACATGGGCAGCATGATGAAAGCCGTTTGAATGAAATACCAGAAGAGATGGTGGGCAGTGCAGGGCTCGAACCTGCGACCTCCTGCTTGTAAGGCAGGCGCTCTAACCAGCTGAGCTAACCGCCCCTCTCTTGCGGTGTGATTGGAGGGGACGCCGTGATGGACGCGACGCATCCACGCCAGCGAACTCGTTTCCGAGTATAAGGGCGGGTGAAAGTGCGGTCAAACTTCCGAGAATTGTGGGGCGCCGGTATCTTTTTCCAGGTTGGCGGGAGTGCGGCGTCCACGGGTCCAGTTGATGGCCACTACGCTGATCAGGATGAGCAGGGTCCCGATCAGGGTTCTGCGGCCTACGGCTTCTCCGCCGAGAAAATATCCCAGCGCGACCGCGACCACCGGATTCACATACGCGTAGGTGCCAACCTTGGTCGGCGATTCGTAGTGCAGCAGCCACACATAGGCAGTGAAGCCGACGATCGACCCGGCGATGATCAGGTAGAGCAACGCGAACCATGCGTTCCAGGAAACCGCCCCGAGGATGAAAGCCGGTCAGTTCTCCGGTAATGGCGGCGAAAGCAATCAGCTGCAGGCCTCCGCTGAACATCTGCGCCGCTGAACTCATGGCCTTCGACTCGGGCAGCGGGAAGCGGCGGGTGAGAACCGTTGCCAGCGACCAGTTCGCCGACGCGATCAGCAGGGCAGCCACGGCGAGACGATCGATGGGCACCTCGCCCGCCGCGAAAGAGTTGTTCATCAGAACCGCAACCCCGAATATTCCCAGCAGCAAAGCGAAAGCCAGGCGGACGGTAAGCCTCGCGGTGCGCAACAGCGTGATCTCGAGCAGGGAAATGAAGACCGGAACCGTCGCCAGAATGACCGCCGCAATGCCTGAAGGGACGCGCTGCTCGGCCCAGAACAGGCAGCCGTAATCCAGCACAAAAATCATGCCGCCGAGAACCGATGCGCCCACCCACTGCCGCCGGGTGGGAGAAGGCGTCCCCTTGAGCCGCAGCCAGGCGTACATGACAACCCCGGCGGTAAAGAAGCGCATGGCGGCACAGAGAAACGGCGGCACTTCGTGCACGCTGATGCGGATGGCCAGAAAAGTTGAGCCCCAGACGAAGTAGATCACGCCGAACGCCAGCAGAATCTGCCAGAGCGGAGGGCGGGCTGCGGCCTTCATCGGAGTCTCCTTGCCTTTTGAAACGCTGACCAACTGCTCAGATTAGATACTGGCCCAGTGCCGAAGGAAGCAAGTTTTCAGGCTGAAGTATTGCGCTGAGTGTAACCACTGTGGATCATGCTTTCGCCAGGGGCGCATTTTGCGAGACTTTGTTACCTCTGTTGACCAAAGCTTAAGCCGCTGAGCTGCGAAAGTAGAGACTGGCTCACCCCTTTGCTGCCTGCCAATACATGAAAAGTCTCTCCTACTCCGGCGGGAGTGATCAGGTGCTTCAACTGCAATGCGACTTTGGCCCTTTCCTGCGGAAGGCGGCAGTCTTCGAACGCGTCGGCAAACTGATTGTGCTCGCCGATCCCCAGCAGGAATTGCGATTGCGTGATCACCGGCGAAACCTGGACTCCCTCCTGCTCCGCAGCGGCAGACAACGAGGTGAAGTTCACATGGCTGGTGAGGTCCTGCTCTCCGGGAGCTTCATAAGGATTCGTGCTCATCGAGTGCTGCCGGAAGGCGGCGAGCGTGCCACGATGGCGTCCGGCGAGTTGTTCCGCACGGGTATAGCCGTAATCGATCACCACCAGAAAGCCGTGCTGAAGAGAGCGGGAAATTTCCGACATCCAGCGCTGCGCGATCAACGGGACCTCAATCCGTTCCCCGGCTTCGGGGTGAACGCTGTAGCGGTCGAGGAACTCGAGTTGTTGGGCTGAGGCGGGAGCCCAGGTTTCCTTCAGCCGTCCTTCGTCGAGTGCGATGCGGAGCTGGCCACGCTCGCCGAGGATATCGACCGGGAGCGCGTCGAAAAACTCGTTGGCGAAGACTAAGAGCGGGACCTCGGGAGGAACGCGCCCGCGATAGCGTCTACCCGAAGCGGCGTCAGCAGACTCTTGATCCGAGTTTGAAGGCGAACCCGGCATGAGAGCAGCCTTTCGGTTTTCGAAATGGCGGGCAAGCGTGGTCTGCAGACGTTCCCGGAGAACCGGCGACTGTTCGGCCAACGAATACGTCACGGCGGCGAAGAATCCCGGGAATTTCTTTTCCGACCAATCGAGGACGTCCTGCGCGAACAACCCGCGGCCGGGGCCGAGTTCCAGGATCTCGATCTGCGCAGGCGAGCCCAGCAGCTCGCCACATCTGCTCAAACTGCCGGGCCAGCAGGCGTCCGAATACGGCATGCACATCACTCGAGGTGTAGAAATCGCCGGCTTTGCCGAATTGCTCGCAGCCCGGGAATAGTAGCCGAGTTCAGGATGGTAGAGGCACAACTCCATGTAGCGGGAAAAGGGAATTGGCCCCCGTTCCCGGATCTCTACCTCGATTGTCTCGCGCAGAGTCACTGGCCTTCCTGCTGGCGCTCGGCGCGGTTCTGCGGAGTGCGGGTGAACATCTCGATCAGATAGTCGTGCAGGCAATCGTAGAGCTGCCGCTGGAATGTCCACTCGAACTGCGCGTGATCCAGATCGCGGGGATGGAGTTCGAAATAGTAAGTGTGCACTGGAACTGGAGGATTTTTGAATTGAATGACGACTTCGACGGCTTCCCCTTTGGGACGCGCGGAAAAATCCAGCAGGGGATGTTCATAGAGGCGTAGCTGGGCGAGCACGCGATCAAGGCGGGGATTGGCGAGAGAGTCGGGCACGCAACGATTCTAACCGGGAGATGGTCAGATGGAGTTTAGCGCCACCCTCCAGCCAAGGGTGGATGGTCTAACCCAAATTACGCCCCTCAATTACGTACAGGTTTCCTGTACAATATGAAAAAGGGGTTTCCCATTGACTGAGACAACCTACACCAGTTTGCGTAAGAGCCTGGCGTCCATACTTGACCGCGTCGCAGATGACCGCGAGGTAGTGATTGTGCGGCGAAAGGGCGATCGGAAAGTGGCCATGATCCCAGCCGATGAGCTTGCCGGGCTGATGGAGACGGCGCACTTGCTGCGATCGCCCAGGAACGCGCAACGTTTGCTGAGGGCATTGCGGCGCGCGGTCAAAGGAGCAGGGAAGCCGGAGTCGCTCGATAAACTGCGGCGAGAGATGGGTTTTGCCGCCGGGCGCTAGCCGCGAAGCGGTGTTTCACCCCGAATTCCGGCAGGATCTTCGGTATTGGGTTAACCACGACCGCAAGACTGCATCGCGAATCCTGGAGTTAATTGAAGCGATACTGCGCGACCCGTTCACCGGGATCGGGAAGCCGGAGCCGCTGAAATTCGTGCTGGCAGGGTGCTGGTCCCGCAGAATTACTCAGGAGCATCGCCTGGTTTATCGGGTCACCGGCACACGAGTGGATTTCCTACAGGCCCGCTATCACTACTGATTCACAGTATCTTCGCGACTCATCAATCCGCACTTTCACTCGTAGCGCAGCGCCTCAATCGGGTCCAGTCGCGCCGCCTTCACCGCCGGCAGCATGCCGCTGACAATCCCCACGAAGCTCAAGATTGCGGTGGACCAGAAGAGAATGGAGCCGTCGATGGTGAGGTGGATATCGCCTTCGCTGGCATTTTCTATGAATGCGCTCCACAGGGTAAGCGAGCCGACCGACCATGAAACCACGTAAGCGATGGCCACTCCGGCCAGGCCTCCGAGCAGCGTGATCGCCATGGCTTCGGCCAGAAACTGGAGAAGAATATGCCAGCGGTGGGCGCCGAGCGCCTTTTCCACGCCAATCTCGCGGGTGCGCTGGGTAACCGACACCAGCATGATGTTCATCAGTCCGACGCCGCCTATGCCGAGAGTGAGCAGTCCGATGAAGCCGAGCAGAACTTTGATCCCGGTAGTGATGATTCGCAACTCGCCCAGTTCTCCCAGCGCGTCGAAGACGAATACCGCGCGATCGTCCTTGGGATTGAAATTGTGGTGGTAGGCCATGCAGTCGCGCACCGCCTTTGTGACTTTGGCGTGTTCGCCTTCATATTCCAGAACGATCACATCGAGATAGTAAGTGTTCTTCAGGTCGCTCATGGCGCTGTAGGGCACGTACACCATGCCGTTCATGTTGTCGTCGCCATCCTGAATCATGTGCTTGAGCACGCCGATCACCTGAAAGGTGATGCCGTCGATGCGCACGCTTTCACCCAGGGCGTTCTGGCCGGAAAACAGCTTCTTCTTCCACGTCGTAGCCGAGAACGGCCACGCGGCTGTGGGTGAAGTCTTCCTGATCAGTGAAGAAGCTGCCTTCGGCGACATCGACATGCCGGATCATCTGGTAGCTGGCATAGGCGCCGCGAACGTCGTAGGTGGCTCCCCGGGTGCCATAAGCCACCGTGCTTTGCTTGTTCACCTCGGGCGACGAGCGGATGAGAAACGGCACCTCGGAGCGCAGGTTGTCGATGTCCTGGATGGTGAGTTTCGTCTCAGTTCCCGCTTTGCTGCCTCCTACCTGCATGGAGGTACGTCCGGGAAAGATGGCGATGAAGTTGCCGCCAAAGGTCTGGAAGGCGACCATGAGGCCGCGCTCGAATCCCGAACCATAGGCCAGCAACAGCACTACGGTGGCGATACCCCAGGCCATGCCGAGCATAGTCAGGAAACTGCGCCGCCGGTCATGGCGGAGCGCGCGTGTATGCCTGCTTGCCGATGTCACCGAACATGGTTACTCCTGCCTCAAAGCTTCTACCGGCGGAAGCAGCGCGGCCTTGCGCGCGGGATAAAGTCCGGCCACAACTCCCGCGAAGCTGCAGGGCCAGAATCGCGGTCACGGCCGAGATAGGAACGATGCGCGGAGTATCGAAGCCTTCCGGTTGGGGAAGTTGCGCCAGCAGAGTTACGAAGGCAATGCAGACGACCAGGCCGATCCCTCCGCTGAATGCGGTGAGAAACGCGCCTTCGACGAAGAACTGGGTCATGATGTTGCGGTGGGTTGCGCCCAGCGCCTTCCGCAGCCCGATTTCCCGGGTACGTTCCGTCACCGAGACCAGCATGATGTTGATGATCCCGATTGCTCCCAAGCCGAGAGTGACCAGGCCGACCACGCCCAGGAACCAATCCATGGCGTCGAAGATTTTGGCGACACGGATCGAGTTTTCGATGGTGTCCCAGTCCATAAACGCGTCTTCCATCGCTGGATTGAACCCGTGGCGGCGGGCGATGATGCGGTGCGCTTCCTGCTTGGCCTCGACGTGATTCTCGCGGACCCGCGGCCGGTAGTTGATGAACGACACGGCATCTTCGGTGTTTTCGGCTTTGAGAGGAAACAGCACCCGCATGGTTTCGATCGGCATGAAGATGCGCGCATTGGTGCCGTTGTTTCCCTCGCGTCCAACTTTCGCGACCACGCCGATGATGTCAAACCTCACGCCATTGAGCAGAATGGAGGAGCCGAGCGCCGGGCGTCCCGGAAAAATATTCTTCAATAGCTCCCAACCCACCACTGCAACCCGGCGGCGGTCACGGCCATCCTGCTCGTTCAGCCAACGGCCGGTGCCGACCGGCACAGTGCGGATCTGGTTGTAATCGGGAGAGACTCCGAATACCTGCCCGCTGGTGCTGCCATAGTCGCTGACCACCCGAATATCCTCGCGGTTGAGCACCGGAGAGATGGCGCCGACGAACCCTGCCTCCTGGTGAATGGCAACGTAGTCGCCATAGGTGAAGTTGTAGGGACGGGCGGAGGTCAGGCTCCCCGCCACCGCAGGAATGCGGCCGGGAAACATGAACATAATGTCCTGCCCGAGATTGGCCATGTTCTTTTTCTGGCCGCTGCGAAAGCCTTCGCCGAGCCCCACCAGCAACAGCAGGGAACCGACGCCCCAGGCGATTCCGAACATAGTGAGGAACGAGCGCAGTTTGTGCGCCCACAGCGTCGCCAGCGACTGGCGCACGATCTCGAGGAGCATTTTCATCGATAGGTGCCCCCTGCCGCCGGGGAGACAGCAGGGGGACATGGAGTTCAGGCGGGCGGTCTCAAGACCCGCCTTACGTCTGAGCTATGTACGTGGAGTGCCTGACGCCGGTTCCCCGAAGTTCGGATCACTCCAGCACAGTTAGACCATGTCGCAGTGAAAAAGGATAGCCGAAGTCAAAGGAAGGGAATACTGCCGAGCCCGTCTATTTCGCGGCTTGCGAGGTCTTCTGCTCGGGATAATCGTACACGCCGCGTCCCGATTTCCGCCCCAGGCGTCCGGCTTTTACGTACTGCACCAATAATGGTGCAGGGCGGTATTTCTCCCCCAGGGTGCGGTGCAGGTATTCGAGGATGTGCAGGCGGGTGTCGAGCCCCACCAGATCGACCAGTTCGAAGGGCCCCATGGGATGGTTCAAGCCTAACTTTAAGGCTTTATCGATATCTGCTGCTGAGGCAATGCCTTCCTGCAGCAGGCAAAAAGCCTCGTTGCCGATCATCGCGTTGATTCGGCTGGTGATGAAGCCGGGGGATTCTTTGATCACCACGACTTCCTTGCCCATGCGCCGGCCGACTTCTACAGCCGCGGCGAGGCTCTCGTCGTCGGTTTCGAGGGCGCGCACAATCTCCAGCAGCTTCATCTTATGTACGGGATTGAAGAAGTGCATGCCGAGGCAATTCTTCGCACGGTAGGTGACGCTGGCAATTTCGGTGACGCTGAGCGACGAGGTATTGGAGGCCAGGATGGTTCCCGGGCGGCAGATTTTGTCGAGCAGTGTGAAGATCTCGATCTTCGATTCCATCTCCTCGGGGACGGCCTCGATGACCAGATCAGCCTCGCGGGCCGCCTGCTCGACGGTGCTGGCGTATTCGAGGCGGCGAAATGCGGCTTCGGCATCGTCGGCGGAAACTTTGCCGAGTTCCACTGCCTTATCGAGATTGCCGCGTATTTCGCTTTCGGCTTTGCGGAGCGCGTTGGGCAGCAGGTCTTCGAGAATAGTGCGGTAGCCGCCGAGGGCGGCGACGTGAGCGATGCCGCGGCCCATGGTTCCGGCGCCGATGACCGCAACCGTCTTGATCTCGGGCACCCTCAGGCTCCCTTTTCGACCTTTTCCATGACCTCAGAGAAAAAACCTGCAGCGGTGCGGAGGTGCTCGCCCAGTCGTTTGCGCTCGTCAGAGTCCATCATCGGAACAGTGGCGCTGATGCGGCGCAAGGTGGTGGTGATGTCGTCCACGTAATTGATCAGGCGAATGAGTTCTCCAGTAGCTGCCATGAGGGCTCCTGTCTGTGATGAGTGGCGTTTTGACGCCACTTGCCCGCAAAGCCAGAGCACATGCGAGCGAACTAATTATTCTCAAGGTTATGGAGGATTTAGTAAAGCAGCCGTCTGCCGCTCGGAACCTGACGTGTGAACGGAGTGCGCGAGATGCGGTTGGATTTCCATGGGGGTCAGCCCCCTGAAGACGCAGGCTGCTGGCGGGTTCTGCCGATTCCGCCTTTCCATCGACGATATTTAGTGCATCTCAGGGCTGGTGTAACCCTTTCGTAACATGCCTATTCGCAATGGTTCCTATTAAACCTTTTTATTGTTCTTCTGCTCGGGGGCAGAATCTAATAGGCATATGAGTGAGAAGCCTGTGAAGCGATTTCTGTTTGCCAGCGATTTCGACCAGACGTTGACGTTTAACGACTCCGGCTACGTGCTGAGCGAGCTGGTTGGAATTCCAACGCCCGAGTTTGAGCGCAAAGCCAAAGGCATGGCGAAACTGAACCTGGTGCAGCAGGGAGCGGAGCTGGCATACCTGCTCCTGCATGATCCCGAGTTCCACACCCGGGTGCGAAAGGAACACCTCTACGAGGTGGGGAAACGGATTCGGCTCAAGGAAAACATCGACCTGCTGTACAGAATTCTCGAAAACGGAATCGATGGTTTCCGCTTCGACTTTTATGTGTTGTCCGCCGCTCCGGTAGAGGTGATTCAGTCGGCCTTAGAAGGCGTTGTGCCCAAGGACCATATCTTCGGCACGGAGTTTCAGTACACCAGCTCGGGAGAAATCCAGAGCATTACCCGGGCCACTGCCGGCTATGGAAAAGTGGCAGTGCTCGACCAGTTACAGACCAGCACCCAGGTCGGCCCCGACCACGTGATCTATGTCGGCGACGGCAGTTCAGATGTTCACGTCATGCTGCATGTGAATGCTCGTGACGGCTTCACCATCGCAGTTTCCGAAGCCAAGTACGTTTCGCAAGTGGCGAAGCGAACTGTTCTCAGCACCAACGCCATGGCCGTATTCGCGCCGATCCTCGAGGACATTGTGGGTTGGGAGCGTCTGCGCATCCGCGAGTTCTTCGAGTCGAACGGGCTGCTCATTCAGGAATGGGACCGCATGCGCACTGATTGGCTGACCCTACGTCCGGCCGTCAACGAAAAAGCGGAAGTGGCGGACCTGAGCCTCAAGCTCGAATAGCACTTCCTCTTCGTCGGCTTCGTCTTCCTTATGCGGCGCCCCTGGAATCCCCACTGCGCGCCCTGTCCCGAGTTTCCGGCGTGTTGAGGCCATGCTTCTCCAGATCGGCCAGAGACGGCGGCAAAGACTTCACATGCAAATCGCGTTGCGGGAAGGGAATCTCAATCTGGTTCTGGCGGAAGGCCTCAAAGATCGAGAACAGCAGATCGCTCTTCAGCTTGGCCGGAGTCTGCACCTGCTTCACCGTGAAGACGCGAAGCTCGAAGTTCAGTGAGCTGTCGGCGAACTCGGTAAAAATCACATCCGGAGCCGGCTGCTTCAGCACGTCGGGGTGGCGCTGCGCGATATCCAGAAGCAGACTCCGCACCTGTTGCGGGTCACTGTCGTAGGAAACACCCACAGGCACCGAAAAGCGCACCTGGGGATCATTCGCGGTCCAGTTGGTGACGCGGTTCGTGATGAACTCGGAATTGGGCACAATAATGACTTCGTTGTCGTTGGTCCTCACCCAGGTGCTGCGCCCACCGATGCGAACGACATCCCCGTAAGTGCTTCCGACTTCCACCCGGTCACCGAGCCGGATCGGCCGCTCGGTCAACAGCACCAGTCCTGAAACAAAATTAGACACAATGGGCTGAAGTCCAAAGCCGGCGCCGACTCCCAGTGCGCCGCCGATCACCGCCAGGCTGCTGAGGTCCACTCCCAGCGATTGCAGCCCGATCATCAGACCAAACAGGAATGCCAGATAACCAAGTACCCGCGAGACGGCATATTGCTGCCCGCGGTCCCAGGGGGTGTGCGAGAGCACCTCCTTCAGCAGGAATTTTTGCAGCAAGGCGGAGATGAAACTCAGCACCAGGACGAATGCCACCGCCTTGAGCAGGAAGCCGGGGGTCACCGGCAGATGACCGAGGGTGAAGTAGGGCTGAGTCAGAATCCGGTAGACGTTGCCCTTGGCGCTACTCATCAGTTTCGGCAGGATGGTGGGCGCAGCAACCGCAAGACCCATTCCGGCGAGGATCACCCCGACGGAAATCACCAGCAGTTTATGCTTCGAGAAGAAGTTCATTCGGCTCCTCATTTGGCGGCGGTTCTATTCGAATCAGCATGGGTCAGTGTAGAGCTTAGACGCACAATCGCCCACGGCGGACATCTCATACATCTCGTAAAGAAAGTATCGCCGCATGAGCAACCTGCAGCAAACCGGATGCAGCGGGATGAATCAAAGTTGGATGGGATGTTCTTCCATGTGCTGCTGACGTCCTATACGGAGAACCGAAATGCAATCGAAGCTGCTCCACTCAGAAGGCGGACAGAACACTTTCGCTCTGGTGTTTGCCAAGGGCGACAACCTGCCAGACGTTCTGCTGAACTTTGCCAAAGAAAATAACATCACCGCCGCCGAATTCCGCGCCATCGGAGCCTTCAGCCGGGTCGTTCTGGGCTATTTCGACCGCGATAAGAAGGATTACAAACGCATTCCGATCGAAGAGCAGGTCGAAGTGGTGTCGCTGATCGGGAACATTGCCTCGCTAAAGGCAAGCCCAAAGTGCACGCGCACGTGGTGGTAGGAAAGTCCGACGGGACGGCCCATGCCGGCCATCTGCTTGAGGCGTCGATCTGGCCCACGCTGGAAGTCGTGCTGGTCGAATCGCCGCGCTATCTTCAACGCCGCATGGACGAGGAGACAGGACTGGCGCTGCTGGATGCTGCGTAATCACGAATAAGGTTAGGGCAGACCTTCTGGCGAGAAGAAAGCTGCGGCTTAGGAAAGTATGAAAGTCTGCTCATTACTGTTGTTCGCTCAGATTCGTATTCGGTCCCCGCTGCTTATTTTGGCTGTGTTACAGTGAAAATACTGAGCGCGTAGCGTTAGTTTTCCCGCTGCGGAGTCCCAGAGTCAGCATCCAATTGTGGCTGCCGGATTTCAACTGCAACGCCGCAATTTCCGTTTGGCAGTGCGCACGAATGACAGCCAGGCAACAATCCGGCCAGGAGTTGTTGTTTCCCCGCCAGGTCATCATTGAAAACGTCTATCCCGAGATTGACGGCGGCCGCTTTCCCATCAAGCGCGTGATCGGGGAGCGGGTCGAAGTCCTCGCCGACATTTTTGTCGACGGTCACGATGTTCTCCACGCCGTTTTGCGGCATCGTCCGGCGTCGCGCGAGATCTGGGCAGAAGTTCCGATGCAGCCTGAGGTGAACGACCGCTGGCGGGGTGAATTCAGCGTCGAGGAACAAGGGCGCCACCTGTACACGCTGGTGGCCTGGGTGGACCGCTTCCAGTCCTGGAGCCGCGATATCAAGAAGAAAATCGCCGCGGGGCAGGACGTCGCGGTGGATGCGCTGGTGGGCGTGCAACTCATCGAGGCCGCCGCGACCCGTGCCGGCGCTGAAGATGCGCGCGTCCTGAAAGCCTGGGCAAAAGAACTTCGAGCTCTGCTGAAGAAGGACGTGGCTAAAGGTATGGAGCGGGCGCTCGACCCGGCGCTTGGAGCTTTGGTTGTCCGCCATCCTGACCTGCGCCGCGCCACAACGTACTCCCGGGAACTCGAAGTCGTCGTGGATCGGGTACGGGCACGTTTCAGCGCCTGGTACGAAATGTTTCCTCGTTCCTGCTCGCCTGATCCCAGGCGGCATGGAACTCTGCAAGACGCGGCGAAGCGTCTAGATTACGTTGCGGACATGGGATTTGACGTGCTTTACCTTCCTCCCATCCATCCCATCGGCTTTGTGAATCGTAAGGGAAAGAATAACGCCGAGAACGCCCAGCCGGGAGATGTGGGCAGTCCCTGGGCCATCGGCTCGAAGGAAGGCGGCCACAAGGCGATTCATCCTCAGCTGGGCACGCTCGATGATTTCAAGCGGTTGCTGGCTCGCGCCAAAGAGCTCGGCCTGGAAGTGGCGATGGACGTGGCATTCCAGTGCGCGCCCGACCATCCTTATGTGAAGGAGCACCCGGAGTGGTTCCGCATGCGTCCCGACGGGACCGTGCAGTACGCGGAGAATCCCCCGAAAAAATATCAGGACATTTATCCTCTCGACTTTGAAACCGAGGCCAGCCCCGAGCTCTGGGAAGAACTGCGCAGCGTGGTGCTCTATTGGATCGACCAGGGCATCCGCATTTTTCGGGTGGATAATCCCCATACCAAGCCCTTTAACTTCTGGGAGTGGCTGATTACTGAAGTGAAAGCGCAGCATCCGGAGGTGTTGTTTCTCGCCGAAGCGTTTACCCGGCCAAAGGTGATGTATGAACTCGCGAAACTGGGATTCACCCAGTCTTACACCTACTTTGCCTGGCGCAATGCGAAGTGGGACATCACGGAGTACCTGACGGAGCTTACCCGCACCGAAGTGGGAGAATATTTCCGTCCCAATTTCTGGCCCAACACTCCCGACATTCTGCCGGAGCCCTTGCAGTATGGCGGCCCTCCGGCATTCATGACTCGCCTGATACTGGCGGCGACGCTGGGGGCGAGCTACGGCATCTATGGTCCAGCCTTCGAACTGGGCGAGCACCGGGCTGTTCGGCCGGGCAGCGAAGAGTACCTGGATTCGGAAAAGTACCAGATTCGGCGCTGGGACCTGGACAGCCCCGGTAATCTCAACGGGCTGATTGCGCGCGTGAACCAGATCCGGAAAGATAATCCCGCTTTACAGAGCAACCACAGCCTGCGCTTCCATCACGTGGATAACGAGCAGCTGTTGGTTTACAGCAAGGCTACTGATGATCTTTCGAACATCATCGTGGTGGTGGTGAACCTCGATCCGAACTATAAGCAGTCGGGATGGGTGAATGTTCCGCTGGCAGACTTCAAGCTCGATCCGCATCAGTCCTACCAGATGCACGATCTTTTAACGGATTCGCGGTTTCTATGGAGCGGCCCGCACAACTACGTCGAACTCGATCCGCACCGCCTGCCGGCGCATATCTTTGTAATTCGCAGGAGGCTGCGCACTGAACACGACTTCGATTATTTCTTATAGGCCGGGTGCGGCTTCTGGCCGCGTATTCGAATCTCACTGGGGCATTTTCTGATGGAGCGGCTTTCTTCCAATGCGTTGTTGGCGAATCTGCGGCGCTGGCTACCTCCGGCGCTTCCGGAGTTTCTTCGCGAGCGGCGCTGGTTCGCTGGCAAGGCCCGAGTAATTCGGGTGGTCGAGATTCTCGATCTGGTGGTAATCCCCGCAGGTGATACGCAATACTTTCTGGTGCTGGTGAAGATTGACTACGCCAGCGGACCCGCCGAAATCTACGATATCCCGCTGATGATTTCGAGCGCCGCGCCAGATGCTGCTCCACGGTTGAAACTGCAGTCAGATTCCGGAAAAGATCTTGAGCTGGTGGATGCCCTGTCAGACATGGACTTCCAGGCATTTCTGCTGGAGTCGATCGCGCAGGGAAGCTCGCTTCCCGGCAACCGCTTTTGCGGCAACCATGGCGATGTGCGGCCGCTCCCCGGCAAAATGCTGCAATCTGTCTGGACTCCGGCCCAGAAAGTACCGCCGCCACCTTGCATCGCGGAGAGCAGAGTAACAGCTCGATCATGTACGGGAAGAGCCTGATCCTGAAAGTATTCCGGCGCCTGGAAGCTGGAATCAATCCGGACCTCGAAATCGGCTCGTTTCTTACCGACAAGACCTCGTTTCGCAATATTGCTCCCGTTCTCGGATCACTCGAGTATGCCGGGGAACATGCGGGAAGAGGGCCGGCGATTTCCCTTGCGATCCTTCAGGGCTTTGTTGCCAATCAAGGGGACGCCTGGCAGTTCACGCTGCGGCAGCTTGCCGATTATTACGCAGCGGCGGATTCTGGCGATGGGCCGCAGCCCCCGACAGCATCAATCCTGGAACTTTCAGCGGGCACGAATCCTCCACATGTGCGCCGCGCGCTCGGGACTTACCTGGGCTGGGCGGAATTGTTGGGCAAGCGGACTGCCGAGATGCACATGGCCCTCGCCTCCGCCGGCGACGATCCCGCATTTCAACCGGAGGCGTTTTCCGCGGCGGAGCAGCACGATTTCGCTGAAACTGCGGTGGAGTTGCTGAACTCCACATTCCGCCTTCTGCGTGAGCAGCGCGATGTGTTGTCGCAGGCGATCCTGCCTCTCGCGGCAGCGGTGCTGCATGAAGAATGCTCTCTGCAGGACCGGTTCCGGCTCTTTGAACGCGCTCCGCTGTCGGTGACACGCACCAGGATCCACGGCGACTACCATCTCGGGCAAGTGCTGTTTACCGGCTCGGATTTCGTGATCATTGATTTCGAGGGAGAGCCCTCGCGGCCGCTGGCAGAGCGCCGAAAAAAACGCTCGCCGCTGCAGGATGTCGCCGGAATGCTTCGCTCGTTTCACTACGCAGCATACGCGCCGTTGCTGGCGGGGGAATCGTCAGTCCATCTGGCGGAGAAAGCGAACCAGCTCGGAATGCGTGCTTCCTACTGGCAAAAATGGATTTCCGCCGCATTCCTGCGCAGCTATCGTCGTGTGACCGCAGGCGCTTCGTTCATCCCCGAATCGGAACAGGAGTTCTCCCTGCTGCTTAACGTCCATCTGCTCGACAAGGCTGTGTACGAACTCGCCTACGAGCTCAACAACCGCCCCTCCTGGGTGCGGACTCCTTTGGGCGGCATTTCGCAGTTGATAGAGGCGGCTTAGGCTTCACGCCGTTGGCCAGGGTCTTCAGTCACGGCCGGCAGTGGCCTGCATGGATCTCCGGCTGATATTCGAAGCGGTGTTCACCAGGCCGATGTGGGAGAAAGCCTGGGGGAAGTTTCCGACTAGCCGCTTGGCCACCGGATCATATTCCTCGGAGAGCAGACCCACATCATTGCGAATCGCGAGCAGCCGCTCAAAAATGTCGCGGGCCTCGCGGTCTCTCCCTTGAAAAACATAGTTGTCAGCCAGCCAATAGGTGCAGGGAAGGAAAGTCCCCTCGCCGTTAGGCAAGCCGTCCACAGCCGGATCGGTGGTGTACCGCGCCACGAAGCCTTCCGGCGACATCAGGCGGTCTTCGATGGCTTTGACCGTTCCCAGCATGCGTGGATCGTCCGCCGGTAAGAAGCCAACCAGAGGAAGCATCAGCAGACTGGCGTCGAGATGCTTGGAGCCGTAGAACTGCACGAACGAATTGAGTTCCGGGTCGAAGCCTTGACGGCAAGACCTGTTCGTGAATTGCATCGCGAATGCTTCCCATTTCTTGCAGTTTTCCGCGAACCAGCCCTGGTCCATGGACTTGACCGCGCGGTCCATGGCAACCCAGGCCATCATCTTTGGAATGGGTGAAGTGGCGGCGGGGGCCGCGCACCTCCCAGATTCCTTCATCCGGCCGTTTCCATGCGCCCTCAAGAAAGTCCAGAATGCCTCACCGATTCCCACGCTCGCGTTCTTCGATGGGCCCAGTCCCTCGCGCCGGCACTCGTATAGCGTATTGGCGACTTCGCCGAAAATATCCAGCTGAAACTGCTTGTAGGCGGCATTGCCGGTACGCACCGGCACGGAGTCCTCGTATCCGGACAGCCAGGGAAGTTCAAGCTCAGTCAGACGGCGTTCGCCGCGCATTCCGTAAAGAATATTGAGCTCCGAAGGATTTCCCGCCACCGCGCGCAGCAGCCACTCGCGCCATGCGCGGGCTTCATCCAGGTAGCCGGCGTTCACCAGGGCATAAAGCGTGAGGGTGGCGTCGCGCACCCAGCAGAAACGGTAATCCCAGTTGCGCACCCCGCCCAGGCACTCGGGAAGCGAAGTCGTCGGCGCCGCCACGATACCGCCGGTGGGAGCGAAAGTGAGGGCTTTCAGCGTGATCAGCGAGCGGAGCACCGCTTCCGGCCACTCGCCCTTGTAGTGGACTTCTCCGACCAGGCACGCCACCAGTGCTCGGTATCGCTGCAGGCTTGTCCCACATCGAGGGGACTCGGCTCAGGCCGATGGGAGGGGAACCAGGTGAGATGAAAAGGAATGTGCTGTCCCGCCTTCACCATGAAGTTCGAGACGGTGGTGAAGTTCTTTCCTTCGCAGAGGGACAGCAGTCCGCAGACTGAGCATGTCCGGCCCAGCGATGGCGGTTATTCCGGTCGGTGCGCTGTACCCAGGGAACGATGGACCCGTAATCGAAGCGGATCACCAACTGCATCTTCATGGGTACTTCGCCGCGGTTGCCCACCACCATTCGCAGCAAATCTGGAGTCTCGTCGCGGGGAGTCATGCAATCGACCAGCGTGACCGAGCCGCTGTCGGTCTCGAACTCGGTCTCCAGAATCAGCGTGCGAATCGCGATAGCGACGGCGGATATTGCGGACTGGCTCGGCGGGAGAAATCGACCAGTAACCGTTTTCATGGTTTCCCAGCAGCGAGGCAAAGCAGGCCGCGGAGTCGAAGTGCGGCAGACACAGCCAGTCAATCGATCCATGTTTGAAACCAGGGCCGCAGTGTGGCAATCGCCGATCAGCGCGTAATCTTCGAGCGGAGTGGACAATGATTTCCCCAACCGTGTCGTACTAAAACCTGTCGTGCTAAACAGATTTGACTGGGATACGGAATCTCTGGCGAAGGTTGTCGCCAACCTGGAAAATGCTAAGCCGCGCGAAGCCCCGCCTGTTCAGATGGAAAGACTTCTTCGCCGCGGGAATACCTAGCGCGCTAGCCTGTCGGCTGACTCGCACTCTGTTTCACCGCGCGTCTGCGCGGGTCGGAAGCCAGTTCGGCAATGACCGCGATGATCAATACGATCAATCCAAGACCGACTCCGGCGATTCCGAGGAGCGCCAGAACTCCCGTGGCGGAACCGGAGAACTGAACCACAGTGCTGGTATTGGTGACGGGATAGCCCGCGGTAATGCCGGCCGAGCCGTGCCACCCGGCCCAGAGCGAAGAGATTCCCGCCAGCAGAAGCGCAGAGGAGGCAATCAGCAGATACTTCGGTTTCATCCCCGAAGCATAGCCCAACGGCCGAATCCAGGGCAATCAGGGTTGCACGGCCATGTCATTTTCTTCGCCCTTGAATTTCCCTTGTCGACGATTTCCAGGGCCACGCTCTGGGTTTCAGCCGAGCTCGGGCCAACCATGATGTCGAATATCCCCGGCTCAACCACGAAATGCATGTCGGCATTGATCAGCGACAGCGCTTCGGGAGTCAACGGCATCTCGACGGTGGTTTTCTCGCCCGGCTTGAGGGTGACCCGTTTGAATCCGCGCAGCGCCATCACCGGACGAGTCACCGATGCCACCCGCTGATGGATGTACATTTCCGCCACTTCGTCGCCTTCACGATTGCCGGTGTTGGTGATATCCACCAGCACTCTTGCGCTGCCGCCGGTGCCGATGCTCTTCGGCTCCACCCGCAGATTGTCAAAGTGGAACGTGGTGTAGCTCAGGCCGTAGCCGAAGGGAAACAGCACTTGCCGGCCGGTGAATAAATAGCTGCGATTGCGCGACGGCTTGTGATCGTAGAAATCGGGCAGCTGCGCCAACCGATTGCGGGAACGTGATCGGCAGCTTGCCGCCGGGATTCACATCACCGAAGATCACGTTGGCGGCAGCCGTCCCGCCCTGCTCGCCCAGGTACCAGCCTTCGAGGATCGCCGGCACATGCTGCTTGATCCAGTTGATCGAGAGCGGACGTCCGTTGATCAGCAGCACCACCGTCGGTGTGCCGGTCTGCGACGACCGCTTCAACCAGTCGCTCCTGCGCGCCGAGCAGATCAAGCGAGTCGCGATCGCCCAGGTGCTGCTCCGACCATGCCTCGCGGTTTGTGCTTTCGTTCTCTCCGACGACAACGATCGCTACGTTCGCCTTCTTGGCCACATCGCCGCCTCCTGAATGCTCGCCTGCTGGGCTTGCGGGATCGGCCAGCTTCACTTCGTTTTCGTACCACGCCGCCCATCCCTGCTTGCCCAGGGTGATCTTGCAGCCTTCGGCATAGACGACCTTCGCCGCCGAACCGCACGCGCTCGCGGATGCCCTCGAGAATGCTGATCTGGTTTCCGGGCCCCGGGTCGCGGCTGTAGCCGCCGAGGTGCACGTCCGCCGCATTCGGGACCGATGACCGCGATGGTTTTCAGCTTGTTCAAGTCGAGGGGGAGAAGGTTGCCTATCATTTTTCAGCAGCACCAGCGCCTTCTCGCAATCTTCAGCGCCAGCGCCTGGTGCTCCGGACTGTTGGTGATCTTCTGCGCGTATTCGGGGTCCACGTAGGGATTCTCGAACAGTCCCAGCCGGAACTTTGCCGCCAGCACTCGTGCCGACCGCCCGGTCGAGCTCAGCTTCCGGCACGTGCCCTCTTCACCTGCTCCTCCAGCGTGCGATACACCGCGCCGTCCGAGAGGTCGTAGTCCACACCTGCCGCTAGCGCCTTCCGCGCAGCTCCGGCATAGTCGGCGGCGATGTGGTGGGTTTCCACCAGCATCTGCAAGCCGCCTCCATCGGAGGTCACGTATCCGCGAAAGCCCCACTCCTGCCGCAGCACGCGATCGAGCAGCCAGTGGTTGATGTGAGAAGGGATGCCGTCAATCTCGTTGTACGAAGCCATCACGCTGCCCACGTGCGCTTCCTGCACCGGCTTTCTGGAAAGGTACTAGAAAAGTCTCGCGGATTTCGCGTTCGGAAATATTGCCCGGCGCGGTATTGGTGCCGCCCTCCGGTTCGCCATGGACCGCGAAGTGCTTGGCCGTCGCCAGCACATGGTGCCGCCCGATCAGCAGGGAATTGCCCTGCAATCCGTCAATTGCGGCCACGCCCATCCGCGAGACCAGGTATGGATCTTCCCCGTAGGTCTCCTCGGTGCGTCCCCAGCGCGGATCGCGCGAGAGATCGAGCACCGGGGTGAATGCCTGGTTAGTTCCGGCGGAGGCCATTTCATCCGCCGCCGCAGTGAACGACTCTGCTGCACCAGCTTGGGGTCCCAGGTGCTGGCCAGTCCGAGCACCTGCGGAAAGCTGGTGCTGCCGTAGGCCATGTAGCCGTGCAATGCTTCACCTGGAAAATCGCCGGAATGCCGAGGCGCGTCTTCTCCTTCAGCCACTTCTGGGCCCGGTTGCGCAACGCCGCCGCATCGTGAGCGCTGGGCTGCGATTCCGGCTCGATACAGCTGGCGCAGCTTTTCGAAAATCTGCTTCCCCTCGGGATCTTCGATTTTGCGGTCGCGGCGCGCGCCGCCGGTGATCTGGTCAATTTTCTCTTCGAGCGTCATCCGCGGCAGCAGATCGGCGACGCGCTGTGCGACGGGAAGGTTGGGATTGCAGATAGGCAGGAGTGGCGGACGTCGAGGGGGCTTGCGCGTCCTGCGGGAAAGCGGGAGCCAGAACTGCGAAGCAAAAGAGTGCAGAGAGAAGAAGTGTATTCAGCAAATGCCGCATAGCGGCATCACCGTAAACGATTCCGCAAGGCGAGGTCAAACTTCTATTGAAGCGTGATTCCCGCTTCAGCATTCTCGATTAAGAAAGAGTCCTCACCTTACTGCGGGGTGAAGTCCTGGCGATAGCTCAGGTTCACCACATCCTGGAACATCGGAGTTCCGGGAGGCAGGTTAGTTGGGTTCAGAAACAAAGTATCGAAGGAGTAGTCACGCGTTGGCGGACTGTAAACCACCGTACAGCACTTAAAGATACCGGTGGCATACTGCGAGGTGTAGAGGCTGACGAGTGAGCCCTGATAATGCAAAGTTGCAGGGCCCCAATTCTCAACGTAGCGCAGGAAGTTGTGCACTCCGCCGTCGGTGCCGAAGTCCTGATAGCTGCCGCCGGGGTGAGGGAAATCAAGGTTCTTGCCGGCCGCAATCGCCATCCGGTAGTAAGTGGTATTCGCCGGCCGGCTTCCCGGAGCCGTGGGATTTTTCATGCTGTTGAGATCGCTCCACTGGTTGGAGAGCAGCGTGACCGCATCGGCAATGACGGCTGCGGCCGCATGGGGGTCTCCGAAACCGGCGCCCACGCTGGCGTTGTAGTCGCCCTGTACGTAGACGGGGTTCTCCGAGGCCACGGTGAAGCCGCCTTTGTTGTTGTCTGCGCGAGTGGGAAGATTGCCCAGGCTGGCGTCAATCAGCTTCAACACATGACGCGCGCCACTGACCCGGTTTGCCCGTCCTATAGTCATGCAGTCCGTCTGAAGATACATGTTCTTGGCGGCGGTACTCAGCTGGAAGCCATCGCCAATGTTGGCTGCGCCCCAATCGTCGAGCAGGTTGTTGCCGTCGACATCTTCGGGGGAACCGGGTACCCCACCTTCGAGAACTCCGTCGGGCGTTCCGGTTACGGTGTTCACCACGTCTTCCAAGCCGGACTCGCCAGTCGTCACGTTGGGAGTCGGCGTGGCATTCGGATCGTTCACCATGCCGCGGCGATCGGAGAAGTACAGGATGTAGCCATTCTGGTTCTGGTAATCCACCAGTTGGCCGCTGGCCGAGGTCTTCAGCCACTTGTTCAGATTTCCTACATCAATTTCGACGGCATTCATGATGCCGTTGACCCGGCAGGCGCTTCCCGCCGACGCTGTGTCGCGCGGCTCGCCTTCGCGCGGATCGTAAAGATTGATCGGGTAATAGTTGTTCGACGCGGTTCCAACCGGATCTGCCGTGCCGTTCGCGTCCCGGTCTGCCAGTTCCTGCAGAATCAAGATAGCGTTGGGATTGACAGGGTTCGGGTTCGCCCCGCCCGCAGGCGTGGTGGGAACATTGAGTCCCCGCGCGAAACCCAGATTCAACCATTCCCGGGTAATTCCGTGCCATGCTCCCGCCGCATCCGCATACTCAACTCTGATCACTCCGTTCACCAGCGGCCAGGTCGGTGTGGCCCCACCGGCGCAATCAGTGCAATTCAGGGGTTTCTTCCAGTTGGCGTCCACGGCCACATTCTGCACGGCTGTCGCTACCGGGTTGCCGTTGAAAGTATTGTTGCTTAACGTGACGTCGTCGGCATCAATCGCGCCGGCGCCCCGTTCAGGATGCAGGTCTGCCAGCGTATCGGCCAGCAATACTCGAATCTGTGCTTTGCCGTAAAGCCGCGACTTGTAAAGGTTTGAACCGGATGCCTCTCCGGTTTTCGGCTTGTGAATTATTTCAACCGCGCCCACGCCTTTTCCCACGAAAGGCAGAGTCAGCTTGGGAGCCTGATTCACCACGAACCCGTTGAAGTTGCTGTTCCAGGAACCGGTGGAGGCGCCGGCGTTCGGGGGAATGCCGCCGCTCCAGCTGCCATTTGTGATGGCTAAACAGTTGGTGTCGGGCTGGGCGTTGTCGCAGCCGCCACTGGCATTGGGGATGTAAACCGAGCCGCCGTATCCGCTGGAGGTCGGCCATCCGTTGGCCAGTTCATCGCGCACCACTTCACCGGAAGCGGAAACCTTGTCGTACAGCGTGAGCTTGGCGCCGGTCGCGAGGAAAAGATTGCCGTTGGAGTGGACCCGTCCTTTGAAGTCGAAGTTTGGCCCGGGAAAATAACTGCAGTCACTGTCGCAAAATATGCCGAACTGGAACACGGGGATCAGCGCCACTTCCACGTTGCGCATCATGTTCACCGATGCGTTAGACAAGCGGGTCGCGCTGACTTGCAGGGTGAGAGGCACGATTTCAGCCACTAAGCCCTGGTTCGGACCGGAGCTGATGGTGTTCCAGGAAGTCGCCGGATTGCCGCTGGCGTCCGGCTGCCAGGTAATGTTCTCGTTGTAGCTGACCCCGTTGATCTGGGTCGGCGGAAAGTTGGCCAGGTTGCGAATGGCGGCAGGAGCCGGCGACATGCTGGTCTGGTAGAGCGCCGCCAGGTCGCTGGTCAGTTTCTCCATGCCGGACTCGGCGCCGTAGTAGGCGATGTTGTCTTCCAGATCATTGCTGCCGATGCGGGTTTCGGTGTTCGACAAGAACAGCAGTCCGATGGCGACACCCGAGAGCAGCACCATCAACAGCAATACTGCGACCAGACTGAACCCGCGCTGACGACGAAGGGCAACGGACATCATGGTTCTCCTGCGAATCGTTCTTGCTGAAACCGGTCTGCTGCAAGTTCCACAGCTCATTTGTAACGGTCCTTGAACGCCAGATTTCGCGTGCTGACCGAGGTGACCAGCTCCATGTTCTGCGACTTGTTGCCGGCCGGGCGCATGCTCTGCGCCATCACCCAGATATTGACTTTGCGAATTTCACTGGGGGTAGACCCGCCACTAACAACGGGTTCTTCTGATTCACGCTGTTTGCGCCGTTCTGTTCGTTGTAGAGGTCGTAGCTGAACTGCAGGTCGATGATGTTGTCTGCGACCGGCGCGGCGGTGTGTCCGCTCACCTGGCGCATCAAGCGCGGCAGCTGACCATTGGTGGGGACCTCAAGGAAGTAGGTCACGCTCAGCAGCCGGTAGGCAACAGTATTGGTTCCGCTGGCGATGTAGGCGACGTTCCCGACCTGTGCTCCGGACTGGTTGAGATTTAACGCATCGAGCGCGGCAAACTTGAGCGTGGTCGAAGTCACGCCGGTGACTTCGCCCACCGCGCTGCCCTTGTTATTGGTAAGCAGCACCAGGTCGCCCACCGTCATGCCGACGGCAGGATCATTGATTGCAGGCAGAGCCGGCACCGGCGCGGGGGTCGGCAGAACGAGCTTGATCGAGGCCCCAGTGCCGCCGGGAAAGCTCACCACGTATTGATTCAGTGGAAAGCTGTAATCCACGTATGCCACCGTGATGCTGTCCGCCGACCGGTTGGTGGCAGGAACTATGCCGCCGCCTTCCACTCCGTTCAAAGCGCCGGGCACGATGCCATAGAGATAGTTGCTGTTGGGATACGTGCAGCTGGTCAGGTAGCAGCCCGGCCCCGCCTGGTTGCGGCCATAGAACGACAGAGTGGCGCCGTTGCCGCTGGGGAGCTGCAGTCCGCCTGTGGGCAGCCCTGCGCCCGCCATGCTCACATCTTTGGTGATCAGGTTTACTGCAGCGCGCACGTTTTGCTGCATCTCGGCCCGTTGTGTGATCAAAGCCGACGCATCCATGCCGACTTTGAACAACTGCGTGGCCGCAGCCACCACGATCAGTCCCAGCCCGATCGCTACCAACAGTTCGATCAGGGTGAAACCTGCTTGCCGAATTTTCCGCTGCCATTTCATAGTGAGCCGTTCGTCGGTCGCCGTTTATCGATAAGACGAAATCAGGGAAGTAACCGAATACGTCCGCAGCCTGGGGGTCTTGTACTGCACGGTGACCGTGACCTGCCGCAGGTTGGCGTTGGTACTCCCATCAGGGTTCAGTACGTCTTGAATCTCAATCTTGCGCTGGTAATTGGTTAGCGGCATCACCACGTCGTCGGAGCTGCCGAGAACTCCATCCGGCCCGGGCAGGGTGACGCACTCGATGCCGCCGGGGCAGTTCGCCACCGAAATGTCATCGATGGTTCCCACCAGGCCGTCCGGGCCCGCGCCCTGAAGCGGTTGAAAGCCGGTCACGAAAATGCCGCTGGGCAGGTTCCGGATCTGATCGAAAGGAACCTGCTGGGTGCCGCGCGCAGTAAAAATGTTCTCCAGGGCTTCTTTGGCTTTCTGCCGGGCGATCTGATCTTCCTGCGCCGACTCGGTCGATGCCAGCGCCGTGCTGAAAACCGCCAGCATCGCGATCAGGCCCACGCCCAGGATGACTCCGGCGATCGCGGTTTCAAGCAGGGTGAATCCTGCCTGGCGATTGCGCCTCGATGCCCGTGGCTGACGATAAAATTTCATTGCTGAATCCATTGTTTGGTTCCGTTCTTGATCAGCCGCCATCCCCGAATTCTGCCGGTGGACCCGAACACCGTCACCGCGCGCGAGCTGTAGAGGTCACCCGGGCGGGCCAGATAAACCACTCCGCTGTTGAGGTTTCCTGAGCGATCTTGCGCGGAGCCATCGGGCATGAACATGACTTCATTGGTGGTGCCCGACCCGACACCCTGATCGAAATCGATAGCGGCGCCGCCGCTCCCGAAACTATCTGGAGTTTTCCCTCCGCCAGTCGGGATCCCCGATTCCGCACTGAATTGAATGTCGTTGGGAAGCTTGATGGTGCTGACCAGCACCGCAGTGGGCGAGACCGGTACCGCAAAGTCCCAGCGCCACAATTCAATCGTCTGCGGCGAAGTGAAGTGCACGATGTAACGCTTGCGTTCCGAGATGGAGCGCTGCCGGGCCTGGCGCAATTGGGTCAGAGTCGTGTTGTAGGCGTTGTCTACTCGGGCCCCGCGCAATACCGGCTGCAGGCTAATAAAGGTAATCCCGCCAATGATCACCACGATGGCCAGGACGATGGCCATCTCGATCATGGTAAACCCGCGTTCCCTCCTGCTTGACATACGCTTCACTTGCCTCCGAATAGTGAGGAGGAGCTATGGCCCGGATAACGATTCGCTGCCGATCCCGGCTACACCGGGGCCGCAGCTGAAATGTCCGCTGTGCTGCGAATGGGAGGGAGATCTTGACCCTCGCGCAATCGCAAAGGTCAATCCGCAGCTTCACCATCGTATGAAAGGGGGATATCGGAGGTCAAAACACCAAAGGACTATCAGGAGTTGTAGCACTTTAGTAAGCGCCGGAAGAAACAACAGCAAATCTAGCCGGTCGCCCCGCCCCGCACGGGAATTACCGCTCCATTGACCTGGGAGGACTGATCGGCTGCCAGCCAGAGCAGCAGGCTGGCCACGGCTTCCGGCTTCAGCCAGGATGAGAAATCCGCCTGCGGCATCGCGACGCGGTTCGCCGCAGTATCCATGGTGTCTGGAAGCACCACATTGGCAGTGATGTGGGCGTCCGCGTTCTCCAGCGCGACGGTGCGAATCAATGTGGCCAGCGCGCTTTTGAAGATCACATAAGCACCGATGCCTGCATGGGGCTCGTCAGCAGCGAGGCTTCCTACGGCGACGATCCGTCCGAAAGCCGCTTTGCGCATGTGCGGCAGCACGGCGCGAATCGCGTAGAATGCAGCCGTCAGATTCAGGTCGCGCATCCTGGCCCAGGTGGCGTCGTCGGTATCGGCGATGGTGTGTCCGCCGGCAAACCCTCCCATCACCTGAATCAGGCAGTCGATTTTTCCATGGCGTGCCACAACCTGGCTCACCAGTTCGCGGACAGCGGAATCGTTGGTGAAATCCGCCGGCATCGCCACGAACCGGGGATGAGGAAAGTCAGAAGCCTGAATCGCGGGAGAAGCTCCGACCACGCTTGCGCCTGCTTCGAGAAACTTCTTGGTGACGAATGTTCCCAGTCCGCCTTTGGCGCCGACGATCAGCACAACTTTGCCGTTCATGTGACTCCCGAGAGAAGTGAATTTGCAAGCTATGGCTATTGGAGGATGGCGAAAGCCAAGCCGCTGCAGAGAATTTCCCATGCTGAGGGTGCAAGCGGGCTCGCGCAAAGCAGAATGGAGGGGCTGGGCGGAATTGAACCGCCGACCTAGAGTTTAGGAAACTCTTGCTCTATCCATCTGAGCTACAGCCCCAGGGTTTGCGCGAAACGTTCCGGCGAACGTTCAGACGAAACGTAGCGGCGAAACGTAACTCCATGATATCAGCTGTAAACGCTCGGCAGCGGGGCAGCGCCGCTGTCCTCGGGGGCTGAACAGCGCCTTCTTCGCGCTCTTCGCGGCATCTCTTCGCGAACTTCGCGGTTAAAGACGTGAACCGCGAACACGCGAAAGACACGACGAAAAACCGCAAATCCGGTCCCCAACTGTAAGTTCGAAATAGCGGTTTGTTGATCAGGTCCCTGCCAGCCCTCCCGGTTTGCATTTCCCCCCACAGCCACTAGAATGGCGTCCTCGTAGTCCCAACACTCGACCTCGGAGCCTTCTTTGACCAGCGATCGTGCCACGAAGCCATCGCCGCCAGTCTGTCGGACAACTCAAACAACATCGGCGAGGTGGTCGGCGATTCTCACGGATACCCATTTCTGGGTTCCGGCCATGGTGCTGCTCATGGGACTGGCGGTGCTGCGTTGGATCAGTTAGCCGGAGTCTCCGAGCCTGCCGACAAGCAGGCGCCGGCGACCAAAAAGCAGCGCCAGCTACGCCTGCAGGCGCTCGGCATTCTCTGCGGCTTCAGCGCGGGCGCATGGCTGGGAGCGGCCGAAGCTCCCACCAAGCTGGTAAAGATCGGCGTTTCTCCCGTAGTGGTTTCGCTGCTGATGGTGGTCGGCGTGTTTCTGGCGCGATGGAGCGTGCCGGCGACTGGTGCGCGGCACCAGCCAGATGCGCGCCGACGTCCGTCATGCTCCACATTTAATCGTCTGGGGAGTTCTCGCTGGATGCCTGTGGGCGGTCGCGAATACCCTGACCATCTTCGCCATCCGCGATATCGGGCTGAGCATTGCGTTTCCTCTGTGGAACATCAACAGCCTGCTGGGAATTCTCTGGGGATTTCTGCTGTTCAACGAATTGCGCGATGCCGGGCGCATGCGCTGGTTCGGCGTGATCGGCGGCGCAGTGCTGATGTTCGGGGGCGCGCTGCTGCTGGCGGTAGCTTCGTCGAGCCAGAGTCCGGCGGAGCATCCTCTGCGCGGCGTGATTGCCGCTCTGGGCGCGGGCGTGCTCTGGGGCAGCATGTACATCCCTTACCGCAAGGCGTATCTCACCGGGATGAATCCGCTTTCCTTCGTGGCTTTCTTCACCATCGGAGAGCTCGGCATGATGTCGGCGCTCGCTCTCGCCTACGGCGGCGGAATGCGTCCGCTATGGCATCAGCTGGTCGAGGCCAGGGAAGTCCTGTTCTGGCTGATGCTGGGCGGCTTCGTCTGGGTAATCGGAGATCTGTTTCAGCAGTACGCCGCAAAATATGTCGGCATCAGCCGCGGCATTCCGCTGTCGAACACCAACCAGCTGTGGGGACTGCTGTGGGGCATTCTGGTGTTCGGCGAGCTTCGCGGCCACGGCAGCACTCTCTACGCGCAAGTGATTGGAGGCTCGCTGCTGATGGCGGCCGGCGCCGCCGCGATTGCGTTCTCCTCCGCCAAAGCCGAAGAGCAAGTGCGCTGGCACGAAGCCGCCCACCGCGAAGGCGAGCGCTACGGAGTCGCCAAACATTACGTCCGCGCCGGCCTCGAAGGCAAGAACCACAGCGAAGGCAGCGAGCCCACGCGCAACTGGATGGACTGGGCGCTGGTAGTGATCACGACGGCCATATTTGTGGCGCTGGCCAGCCTGGCGCGCCGTCCCGAGCTGGCGATCAACTGGGGAGCGGTGGCGGTCCTGTCGGTAGTGTTGCTGATCTTCCTCGGCGTCTGCGGGATGCTGTTGTGGCGCACGACGCGATTCAATTAGCGAAGTTGGCCACTTCAAATTGCATTCCCAATAGCAGGGGTATCCCCCCTCCCCCCGGTCTTTGCCTACAAAGGAGTGATTTTAAGTTAGTTGTTGTGCAAGATAAAGGGTTTTTTGGGCGGGCCGTCAAATCCTTTCGAAATTTTCATCCGCTCATCACGACTGAGGCTGCCCCAACCTAGCGCATCATGCATGCGCTAGATGTTTCGAAACTATCCTTGCGCCAAGACATCCACGACTGGTTGACTTTCTCAACGACAGAACTTCCAGAATTGATCGCTACAAACGCGCAGAAATGCGAAATATTGTATCCTGAGCTGTAGCCTGCGGTCTCCAACGGCGGCGCGGGCCAAAACTAATTCACGGAAATCTCGTTGTTCGTGCCGTCCCACTGCCCGGATCAGGCTTCAAGAACGGTAATTCCAAGCCACTAGATAGATGCGGCATCGCTTACCATCACGATATGCATCGGGCGAGAACTTGTGTTTCGCTTCCGAGGTATGACTGTGAGCAGCTTCGTTCATTGGTCGTTATACCAGAAACAGCACGCAGATCATCGCCTTATACCTCTGTCAAGGCTGCGACCCGCAAACAGAAGGATTGAATCTCCTTGGGGAAATCGAGCGAAATGTCCGATGGAAAAGGGCATGTTCGCCCGATCTTTGCGAAGGTCAATAGTCATGCATGGCCGAGGAGGTTCAGAAGAAACTCGGCAACTCGAATAACCAGCGTGTCCAGACCAGCTTCCGAAAGATTTCTGACGATGTTACTGAGTAAGGATTATGTCATCAAGCAACATCCCGGTGAAGCTGAGAAAATTAAGAAGGAGCCTTTAATCTTGCGAGCCTGCATCAACCCGACTTCTGCCGCAATCGGACATCGATCAACCTTGTCGTCCAACGGGTCGTCTGGCTTGGGAACGATGAGACCGATTCTCCTGAGAAGAGTCCGGAAGGAAATCATTCTTTGCCCAACTGAGTTTACTACGTGAACTGGCAATTGATTCGGGCACGTTCACATTAGTTTACGCCGTGATTCCAAAAACAGGATCGAATCCCAACTCATACGAGGTCATGAATCAGATACCAGAATGCAGTGACGCAGTACCCGTCCCTGGCGGGCTGGCCCATCCTTTCCGCATTTTTCTGTCCCTCATCACGACTGAGGCTGCCCCATCCTTGCGCTTTTTGCAAGGGTGGGTGTTTCAAAACTATCCTTGGGAGGGGTTGGACTTCGGGGTGGAGTCTCTTGAACGTCAAAATCCCAAGAATGTGGCGTCGAGACTCCCACCCTTTGAGCCCTGCAAAGGGTGGGGCAGCCTCAGTTGGATTGGGGCGATAAAAAGCAACGAAAAGGTGGGCCAGCCGGCCTCGTGCTTGACGAGGCACCTCAGCGGCTAAAGCCAGCTGGTTCTCTGAGCGCCTAATCGCAGCGGTGAAACCGCTGCGCCACCCAAAGGCGTCAAAGGCGGGCGCGCGATGGGGCCCCGGCCTCGGCCGCCTAAAGGCGCTATCCTCAAGTCAAGTATGGAGAGTCTTGGCAGGCTGGCAGCTTTGCGTTCTGCTTGCGGCACCATGGGTAGAGGCCACCCTACGGGGTTCGAAGGGTGGGGACACCAAACGTCAGCCTCCGGTTTCGAACTGGGAGACCGCAAACATTTTCTTGCCTTTGGGTGGCGCAGCGGTTTCACCGCTGCGATAGAGTGGCGAAAGTAAGAGCGGCTTCAGCCGCTGAGGTGCTCTCCATGGTCGCTCCCCGCCGCGGCAATACCGGATACGGCTGCTACTTCATCACCGCTTCCACATTTCAGAAGCAGAACATTCTGCAATCCGACAGAATGGCTGGTCTGTTTGTCGATGTCCTTCTTCACTACCGCCAGAAGCAAAAATATCTGCTGCATGAGTTTGTCGCTATGCCGGACCATTTCCATCTGCTGATTACTCCGCGTGAATCACTGGAAAGAGCGATGCAGTTGATCAAGGGCGGTTTTTCTTTTCGGGCAAAAAGAGAATTGGGATTCATATATGAGATTTGGCAGCCCAGCTTTTATGATCGGCGGGTGCGGGATGCAGAAGAATATTTTGCCTTTCGAGAGTACATTCGACAGAACGCTCCAAAACGGCGGCTGGCAGCAAGGGCCGAGGATTATCGGTACAGTTCTGCTTGGCCTGGGCTCGTGCTTGACGAGGCACCTCAGCGGCTAAAGCCGGCTGGTTCTCTGAGTGCATAATCCGCAAAAAGCGCGAGGAGCGGGGCGCCCCCGTCGAGTTCTGAGCTATACTCCGGCGGACAGGCAGGCCACCCGTCCAGGAGGTTGCCATGCGCGACACGAAGGAGCGGTTATCGCTACTGTGGATCTTCGCGTTAATGAACTACCTGTATGCAGACGTGATTGCGCTGTTCGCAATTGCCGGCTCGGGAAACTCATTCGAGCGTCTCTCCCCGTGGGCTCTGATGGGTTCAGCGGTCTTGATGGAAATACCTATCGCCATGATTCTGGCGTCTCGACTGCTTCCGTTTAGAGCGAACCGGCTGGCGAATATCATCGCGGGTAGCATTGTGACCCTAATAAATGGTTTCCTAACCTTCGTTCCGCCTCTGGCCGGATGGGGCAGGCCGCCGGCTTTTCCAGAGTACTTGTTCTTCGCAACCATCGAAACTGTGGCCACCTCGGTCATCATCTGGCAGGCGTGGACCTGGTCAGCGGCTGAAGCCGGCAGTTAATGCGGAGCGGGTCGTCGGCGATCCGGAACCTGGCTACTTCACGGCTGGGTTACCCCATCCCGCTAAGTGATGACTGTGCGCGGTATATTCTTTGGCTTATGAGAGTTCTGATTTCGGGGGCGGGGATCGCCGGGCCGACTCTGGCCTACTGGCTCCTTCACTACGGTTTCGAGCCCACGCTCGTGGAACAAGCGTCCAGTCTGAGAACCGGGGGTTACATCATTGATTTCTGGGGCGCCGGTTTCGAGGTCGCGGAGCGTATGGGGCTGCTCCCTGAGATTCTTGAACTGGGATACAAGGTCCGGGAAGTCAGGGTTGTGAATGCCGAGGGTCAACCAGCATCCAGCTTTCCCGCAGACGCATTTTTCCGGGCAACGGGCGGCCGATACACCAGCCTTCCGCGAGGAGAACTTGCCGCGCTGATTTTTCGCAGAATCGAAGGCAAGGTCGAGACGATCTTCGGGGACAGCGTGAGCGCCATCGAACAATCCGAGGGAAGCGCCTGGGTGACGTTTGAAAGCGGCGCCAGAAGAGAGTTCGACCTGGTGATTGGCGCGGACGGCCTGCACTCGCGGGTCCGCGAGCTGGCCTTTGGACCGCAGGACCGGTTCGAAAAGTATCTTGGGTACAAGGTCGCGGCCTTCGAAGTCGCAGGCTATCGGCCGCGAGAAGAACTGGTCTACGTCATGTTCACGGAGGTGGGCCAGCAGGCGTCCCGCTTCTCGATGCGCGGCGACCACACCATGTTTCTCTTCATCTTTGCGGACCCTTCACCCGATGGAAGAACGGATGGCGACGTCGCGGCACAGAAAAGATTGTTGCGCGAGCGTTTTGGCAACAGCGGATGGGAGTGCCGGAAAATTCTGGACGCCCTGGAGGGCGTAGACAATCTGTATTTCGACCGGGTAAGCCAGATTCGAATGGGCCCGCAACCCGGATCGTGGTCGCAGGGCCGGATTGGCCTGGTGGGTGATGCGGCATTCTGCGTGTCGCTTCTGGCCGGCCAAGGCTCAGCACTCGCCATGGCGGCTGCCTATATTCTGGCCGGCGAGCTTCACCGTTCGCATGGGGATTACGTGAGGGCTTTCGCGGAGTATCAGAAACTCTTCGGCCCTTTCGTCCTCAAAAAGCAGAGGTCTGCGCTGCGGTTCGCCGGCTCATTTGCGCCGAAGTCCAAGTTCGCTCTCCACCTGCGCAACCTGGTCATGAACCTCATGCGCATCCCCTGGATTGCCGACTTTGCCGTGGGGCGGGATTTTGCCGACAAGATCGTGCTTCCGAGACTACGAAGAGCCTGGCGGCTGGCGCCTCTGACCTCGAAGGAAATCCACGAGCAGCGACCTACCCTGCGCTGGGCGCGTATTCCGCTGAGCTTATCTGGGCGAGAATGGCTCGCGCCTCTTCTGCCGGATCTGGGGCCGCGGTGATGGGCCGTCCTACGACGATATAAGTTGCGCCGGAGCGGATGGCTTCTTCAGGAGTCACTACCCGCACCTGATCTCCGTGGCCGGTGCCGGCTGGACGGACGCCAGGGGTGACGATGACGAATTGGTTTCCCAATTCGCTGCGGAGTTCGGACGCTTCGTGGGCCGACGCCACGACGCCCTGGCATCCATCGGCCAGCGCCAGGGCTGCCAGCCGGAGCACCTGGTCGTTCACGCGTCCCCGCACTCCGATCTTGTCCAGATCGTCGTCGCCCAAGCTGGTGAGCACCGTGACCCCGAGCACCAGCAGGGAAGGATTGGCTTCGCGCGCGGCTTCGGTCGCGGCGCGCAGCATTCTGCCTCCGCCGGCGGCGTGGACGGTCAACATGCTGACTCCGAGCTTGGCCGCTTCTGTTACTGCACTTGCCACGGTGTTGGGGATGTCGTGGTACTTGAGGTCGAGAAAAACCCGCCGCCCTGAGCTGACCAGATCGCGGACCACTTGCGGTCCCTCGGCGGTGTAGAGCTGCATGCCGACTTTGTAGGTCAGCGCGGAGTCGCCCACGGCCGCCACGATTTTGTGCGCGGCGGCCGCAGACGGAACGTCTAGAGCGACGATCAATCGCTCGCGGGGTTCAAGCATGCCCGGAGTCTAGAAGTTCTGAGTTTGATTCGCAACCGGCTGCAGCATCGCGAGCATCTGGGGTTGAACCACATCCAGACGGACGCGCTGTACGCCGTGCGCCTTCATGCCCAGAACGCGGGCGGCGCTGTAGGAGAGGTCGATGATGCGTCCCGGCACTACCGGTCCGCGGTCGTTGATGCGGACCAGAACCGTGTGGTGGTTGCGCAGGTTGGTGACGCGAACCAGGGTCCCGAGGGGGAGCTCCAGGTGAGCGGCGGTCAGATCGTACATGTTGTAAGGCTGACCGCTCGCCGTGGTCTTCCCCTGGAAGTCCTTGCCATACCACGATGCTGTCCCAATTTGATACGGGCGGCGGTGGTTTAGTTCGGCATGTAAGGCTGCCAGTTCCTGCTGCTGCGATGTTGCACTTCGGGTGTTGCTCGACCCTGAGCTGTTTGCTGGCCTCTGAGCCGCGGTCAGGCTAGCAACCATGACAAAAATTGCCAGTCCGTTCGCTATACGTCGTCCCATCAGTCACCTCTTCATCTCGTAGTCGTTCCTCCCTAACCCCAGATCGCCGAAAGTATGCAAATGCTAAAGGGCTGGGTTAGGGGTGTCAATGCAAATAAACCTGTAGCAACGTAATCAGGATGTAACTGTTTTCACACGTAACTTCCTGTAGATCATGACTAATTGATCATAACTCGCACAAGCAAAGGCAGTTGCTCATTTACCAAGTAGTAAATGCTTACCAAAGGGACCACCGTGCATTATTTGCAAGTGCATTGTTTCCATGAGCTTAGGCTGATTTTAGGCATCTTCTTTGCTTGCAGCCGTTTAGGGCTGGAGCCTTCCCCAAAAAGTCAGTGTCGCGCTGGACTTTAGTTCTCGCAAGTGGGCTTTTTCACCAGTTCAGGAGAATCTTTGACTAGAGACAGATTTCCGGTAGATTTGCCCCATGGCTTTCCCAGTTGTGCTCACTATCGGAGGCTTTGACCCGTCTTCGGGAGCCGGAGTGAGCGCCGATCTCAAGACCATTGCGGCCCACAGTTGCTACGGCGTGGCGGCGATCACCGCGATTGACCGTGCAGTCCACCCAGGGAGTGCGCCAGGTTAACGCGGTCGCGCCGGAACTGCTGGCGAAGACGGTGGATTGCCTGGCGGATGACTTCGATATCGCGGCGGTCCATATCGGAATGCTGGCCTCCGGCGCCATCGCCATAGCGGTGGCTGATGTCCTCAAGAAGGAGAAGCTGAGGAATGTCGTGCTCGACCCGGTGCTGAAGTCATCTTCCGGGGCCGACCTGCTGGATCGTAAAGGGCACTGAAGTATTGATTCAACGGCTTTTACCCCTGGCGGCAGTGATCACTCCCAATGTGGACGAGGCCGCCGTCCTCACCGGACTCCAGTGACAACCTGGACGAAATGCGCGAAGCTGCCGCCAAGCTTCACGCCATGGGTGCAGCTGCCGTAGTCATTACCGGAGGGCACCTGGAGAAAGCTACGGATCTGCTTAGTATTCAGGGACCTAAAGGCCGAGAGGAGCAGGTATTCAGAGCCGAAAAGCTGCGCTCTACTTCAACCCACGGAACGGGCTGCGCGTTTTCAACCGCGATCGCCTGCCACCTTGCGAACCAGCGGCCATTGCAGGAAGCAGTGTTGCTGGCAAAGACCTATGTTTCCGCAGCCATCGCAAACGCTTATCCAGTAGGACGTGGGATTGGGCCGCTGCATCATCTTTATCGCATGCACCAGCAGAAGCGCGGCAAAGCGGCGCGCCGGAGAAGTGAGAGAGCACAAGAGCATTAGCGAGCCGGGAAGGGAAAACAGTCATTTACGACTAGCCACTTTGGCACTGATTCTGGCTACTTCCGCGTAGTGAGGCTCGGCCCGCTTCAGAAGACATCCTGCTCCGAAAGCCGCAACCGCGCCCAGCAACCACTCCATGCGCCACAGCTGGATGGCCTGGAAGTCAGCGAAATTTTGCACGCTGTAGATCAGTCCCACCAGAATTGCAGCAGCCACGCATGCCAGCCCGGTGAAGAAGGCGATCAGCGAAGCGGTGGAAAGTCCTAATCCCTGCTTAATATTGTGGAACTCAAGATAACGGGTCCAGCTCTGGCCCGCGAGGGCCTGCGCCTGGCGGGTTGCGCCGCAGGCATGGCAGAATCGGGCTCCAACCATGAATTCCGTGCCGCAACCATCACAAACTTCAACCATTGCCGGGAGAACCGCAGAACTCGCGCTGGCAGCCTGAGCCACAACCGGAGGCCGCCAGAAGTCGTGCTGCGTGTTGGGAAGAACATCGGACATAAAAACCCCACTGTTGTTCTCTCTATATTCGCAAACGGGTGGCCAAAGAGGATGGTCCCTAAGTTATTGATCCAGAAAGAACCTGAAGGAAACCTGGCCGAATGTTTAAGCAAGAATTACTTCGTTGCTCAAGCAAGAATTACTTCGTTACCACGGAATACGCCCCGAATGAGGGTGCCACGGTAGCACTTTCCTAAGGCCTGGGGGCGTAACTGTTTTGGTTCGTGGAGCGGCGAGAATCGGCATCAATTACACTGGGGCCAAGACTCTAACCCTGAATCGAAACGCACCAGAAAGTGATTGGCTAGACTTGGCGGCCCAACGCACCTTCGCTCCATTCCTCAGATTTTCCTTTTCAACTTTCGGTCTGGTGCTGCTTGTGTGCCTGGTGGGGGTTTTGCCGGAGAGTGCGGCGGGAAGCGCTCCTGGCGACAGCCTGACTTACCGCCCCGCGGATCCGCTCAACGCCCAGGCTTTCGATCATTTCTACAATCTGGATTACGACCAGGCGGTCGAGGACTTTCAGAGGGTGCTGCAAAGGCACCCCAATGACGCTTTTGCTGTTAATCACCTGCTTACCGGCGTGCTATTTCGCGAGCTCTACCGCATGGGGGCGCTGAATGCCGGGAGACTACGCGAACGACAGTTTTGTGACTACGCCCCACCGTCCCGCCGATCTGAAGGTGAAGCAGCAGGTGCGAGATCTGGTGGACCGCGCGCTCGCGATTGAACAGAAGCAGCTCAGCGCGAATCCAAACGATGTGGACGCTCTTTATGCACGCGGGGTCACGCGGGCACAGTACTCCACCTATCTCGCGTTGATGGAGCGAGCCTGGATCTCTGCGTTGCGAAACGCGGTTGGCGCCCGTCGCGATCATGAACGAGTGCTGGAGTTGAATCCGGACTACACCGAAGCCAAGCTGGTGGTTGGCGCGCACAACTACGTGATGGGAAGTCTCTCGTGGACGTTGAAGGCGGCGGTCTCGATGGTGGGGTTGGGCGGGAATAAGTCCAAGGGAATTCAATATCTGCGTGACGCCGCCCAAAGCAACACCGAAACCAGCGTGGACGCCAAAATCCTGCTGGTAGTTTTTCTGCGGCGGGAGCGGCAGTACGGTGAGGCTCTGAGCATCGATCGTGAACTTGCGCCACGCTATCCCCACGATGTGCTGCTGGCGATTGAAGAGGGTAACCTGCTGCGGGCTGCGGGTCGCAATCAGGAAGCCGCTGAAGCCTATCGTAGGGTGTGGCAGGCCGGGCAGCAGGGACGTTATGCGGGCCTGCATTATGAGGGCGCGGCCCTGGCGCTGGGAGACCTGCTCCGCAGCCAAAAGGATTACGCGGGCGCTGCGGCTGCTTACGAGGATGTGAGCCGAGTTCCACAGCCCGATCCCGAGACGCTGCAGAAAGCCGATCTGGAGGCTGGTGAAATGTATGACCTGCTACAGAAGCGAAACCTGGCACTGCAGAAGTACCAGGCTGCGGTGGCGGTGGACGGCAAGACCGCCTTCGCGGAAACTGCGCAGAAACGGCTGAAAGACCCCTACCAGAACAACTGAAAATCTGGAACTTCCTGCGCCGCCAAGCGTATCTTTGTACGGAGAGAGGAAAGCCATGTACTGCAACTATTGTGGCAAGGTAATCCAGGAAGACGCGAACGTTTGTGCCTATTGCGGCAAGCGAGTCGGGGGAGTTGTCGGCCGGCAGCGGCTGGTGCGTCCGCGGACGGGCCGCAAGATTGCCGGAGTCTGCGCCGGAGTAGCGGAATATTTCGATCTCGACGTGACCCTGGTGCGCATCGTCTGGCTGGTGGTCACCCTGGTCCCGCCGGGCATTCTCGGCCTGATTGCCTACATCGTCTGCTGGATCGTCATGCCGGAAGAGCCGCTTGTATCTACCGGCTCCAGCACCGACGTCGGCCCCGATGGGCCATGTAACCACCTCGTAGAGGTCTTCGCCAGCTATGAAATGCGCGAGATCACCAGTGCGATCTCGTTCCAAGACTCCTCTGTCTCTGGCGGCAGAGCGCTCCGGCATGATTAAATCTGCGCCATGCCCAAAATCCAGAGTGGCGATGCGGAAATCTCCTACGAAGTTTTGGGCGATGGCGCGCCGCTGGTCCTGCTGCATCCTTTTCCCGCCAACCACGAACTTTGGCTCCCGGCAGCCCAGAACCTCACCTCGCGTTATCGCGTGATCCTGCCCGATTTGCGCGGGCATGGCCAATCGGAGGCCGGGGACGGTCCGGCCACCATGCAGAAGCATGCCGAAGATATCGCCCGGATCATGGACCATGCCGAGATCGGACGAGCCGCCATAGCAGGGGTTTCCATCGGTGGCTATGCGCTGTTTGAATTCTGGCGGCGTTTCCGCGGGCGGGTGGCGGCCATGGCGCTGTGCAATACCAAAGCTCCGGCTGATACAGCGGACGCCCGGGCCGCAAGGCTGCAGGCCGCGGAGGAGGTGCTGGAGCGGGGAACCGAGCCCTTCTTTCAAGGCATGATCCAGAAGGTGCTGGCGAAAACTACGCGCGACACCCGGCCCGATCTGGCAGAAGGGGCGTTGCGCATGATGCGGCAGATGTCCGCCGAGAGCGTGGCCAAGGTGCAGCGTGGCATGGCCGAGCGTCCGGATTCAGTCCCTGCACTAAAAACCATTAACGTACCGACCCTGATTATCACCGGAGAGGAAGACACGCTGACTGGCGCAGCAGAAGCCGAGTTGATGCGGCAACACATCAGTGGCAGCCGCATGGTGGTCATTCCCAAGGCCGGACACTACTCCCCCTGGGAGCAGCCCGAGCAAGCCGGCAGGGTTCTGCGCGACTTCTTTGATTCCGTGCATGGATGAAGGGCTGAGGTGCGGGTTTCGTGTCTTCTTCCGCGATTTTGCATGAGGCTCTCGATGGCTTTGCTACAATTCTGTCGCCATGATTGATACCTATCTGGTTCCCGAAAGCACTGTGGCCAACGCGCAAAGGCGATGGCGCCTGCGGTGGACGTCAGCAGCGCCGCCAGCCGCGTATTCCTGCTGACTCTGCACATCACCGACATCATCGAGCAGGAATCACTGGATGTCAGCGTGTATGGTTCGGCGGATGGCAGCGCGTGGGGAGCCGAAGCCGATCGCCACCTTTCCGCAGAAATTCTACCGGGGACAACATCCCCTGCTGCTTGATCTCGGGGAACATTCAGAGGTGAAGTTCGTGCGGGCGCATTGGGAAATGAGCCGCTGGGGGCGTGGCTCGGAGACTCCTATGTTCGAGTTTCACGTCAGCATGAAAGAAGTGCCGCCTGATGTGTTGAAAGAAGCCACCGCCGAAGCCAGAGCTCTGGCCTAGTTTTCCCCACAAACTCCCTGCAGCCTGATTTTGCTCGCACATCGTCTGCGGATTCTTGTCTGCCGCCGGTTTGAAATCATCCCTTTAAATCTTCCGTTATATTGAATATGTCCATGAACAGCGCTTCGTCTGTGGTGATTCGTCCAGCCCGCAATCTGAGCGGCTCGTTGAGCCTGCCCGGCGATAAGTCTATTTCGCACCGCTACGCCATGCTGGGAGGCATCGCTGAGGGAGTGACGCGGCTGGAAAACTACTCCACCGGGGCGGATTGCGCCAGCACTCTGGGTTGCCTGAGCAGTCTCGGGGTGGACTGGCATCGCGACGGGGCCGCGCTGTGTCATTCAAGGGAATGGAGCGAAACTGAAAGCCCCGGCCGCTGCTCTGGATTGCGGCAACTCCGGCTCGACCATGCGGATGCTGAGCGGAATTCTTGCCGGGCAGGAGTTCACCAGGAATTGAGCGGCGATGAATCTCTTTCGCGCCGGCCCATGGCGCGGATTATCGCTCCGCTCGAAGCCATGGGAGCCCGATTCGCCGCCAGCGACGGAGGCCGGCCGCCGTTGTCGATCACCGGGGGACGACTGAAGTCTCTGAATTACAAGATGCCGGTTGCCAGCGCCCAGGTGAAATCGTGCTTGCTGTTTGCCGGGCTCTTTGCCGACGGTGAGACGCGCGTTGAAGAACCGGTTCGTACTCGCGATCATGGCGAAATTGCGTCTGCGGGCTTTCGGGGCAGAGGTGAGGCAACAGGGGAACTCGCGCAAGCTATTCAGGGTGGCCAGACGCTGCGCGGTGATCGAAGCGCCATTGCCGGGAGATATTTCGAGTGCGGCATTCTTCTCTGTGCGCCGCCGGGCTATTTCCCGGTTCCGCAGCTCATCCTTAATGGGTTGCTGATGAATCCGACCCGGGCGCGGCTTCTGGACATTCTCATCCTGATGGGAATGGGCATTTCCGTCACTGCAATTGGAAGAGCAGCATGGAGAGTTGATTGGCACCGTGCAGGCGCAAGGCGCTTCGCTGAAGGGGGCCACGATTCAGGCAGCAGATACGGCGGCACTGATCGATGAAATTCCGGTGCTGGCCGCGATTGCGCCATACACCGAAGGTGGAATTGAGATTCGCGACGCCGGAGAACTGCGGGTCAAAGAATCGGACCGGATTGCGGCGGTGGCAACCAATCTGCGAGCCATGGGCGCCCGGGTAGAAGAGCTGCAGGACGGCCTGAGGATACCCGGGGGCCAGAAGCTCCATGGGGCGGAGCTTGATTCGTTTGGAGATCACCGTATCGCGATGGCCTTTGCGGTAGCCGCGCTGAAAGCCGAAGGCGAGACTGTGATCCGCCGGTCGGATGCGGCCACCATCTCCTTTCCGGCATTTTTCGAGACTCTGGAGGGCGTGGTCCAGCGCTGAAAGCGGAGTTGGACGCGCACCCCGGGCGGATGTTTCTAATTGTTTTAGAAAATCGTTTCTAGATCGGTATAATCTAAGAAACAAATGCCCAAATATTCCATTGTGGTTCCCCTGCACAATGAGCAGGAGAACGTCACCGACCTCTATGACCGCCTCAAGGTGGTGATGGAGACCAATGGTGAGCCGTTTGAACTGGTGCTGGTGGATGACGGCTCCATTGACGGCACCTTTCACCTGCTAAGCGAAATCGCGGCGGTGGACAGCCGGGTGACCGTAGTGCGGCTGCGGCGGAACTTTGGGCAGACTTCCGCGCTGGCAGCCGGTTTCGACCACGCCCGCGGCGAATACATTATCGCCATGGATGGCGATTTGCAGCACGACCCGTCGGACATCCCGCTGTTTCTCGAAAAGATTTCCGAGGGTTTCGATATTGTGAGCGGCTGGCGCAAACGCCGCATCGACAACTTCTGGATGCGCCGCATTCCTTCGCGCTGCGCCAACTGGCTGATGGCGAAAGTCAGTGGGGTCGATATTCACGATTTCGGGACAACTTTCAAAGCGTACCGGCGCGACATCCTTGAACAGGTGCCACTCTACGGAGAGTTGCATCGCTTCATTCCGGCGCTGGCATCGTGGCACGGCGCGTCGATCTGCGAAGTTCCTATCCGCAACATCAACCGGGAACACGGCAACTCGCACTACGGGATTTCGCGCACTTTTCGCGTGTTTTTCGATCTCATTACCATCCGCTTCCTGCTGCGCTATCTGTCGCGGCCGCTGCACTTCTTCGGCGGTATGGGGATGCTCAGCATCTTTGGCGGATCGGCGGTCTCGTTATGGCTGCTGGTGGAAAAGTTTCTGCATCACTCCGACGTGATGAGCAGCCACGGACCCATGATGATCTTCGCCGCAGTCTTGTTGCTGGCGGGACTTAACCTGCTCGCGGTCGGATTGCTGGGTGAGATGCAGGTGCGCCATTACCACGAGCCCAGCCGCCGCGCGCCCTACTCGCTGGATCGAGTGCTGCGGGCGCAGAGCGAAGAACACACCATCCCTGAATAATCCTTCCTCTCCGAGTGGGGACTTCGAATGATAGATCCGCACAAGTTCTGGCTGTTTATGGGCGCGGCTACGCTGCTCGCCATTTCTCCCGGACCCGGCATGCTTTACGTGCTCGCCCGCACTTTTGCAGGCGGCAGGCGTGAGGGGGTGCTGTCGTGCCTGGGAACGTTTCTGGGTGGGCTGGTCCATGTGATCGCGGCAGCAACCGGGCTCTCGCTGGTGCTGGCGACGTCGGCCATGGCATTTCTGGCGGTGAAATATGCCGGGGCGGCCTACCTGGTGTTTCTGGGACTGCGGATGATTTTCAGTTCGCGAGAGGACTCCGAGCTCCTGCAAGCGGGGCGGCCGCGCGGCAATCCATTCTGGCAGGGAATCGCGACGGAAGCATTGAATCCCAAGACGGCGCTGTTCTTTTTGGCGTTCATCCCGCAGTTTGTGACGCACGGTTCGGGGAGCGTGTTTGGCCAGTTTCTTCTGCTGGGGACGATTTCTGTCGGTATTGAACACTTCGGCCGACATTATCGTGACGCTTGCTCGCGGTTCCGATTGCGGCGCGGCTGCGGGCATCGGCAACGCTGCGGCGGCGGCAACGAATCCTCACGGGCTGCACGCTGATGGGACTGGGCCTGTATCTCGCCGCGGCTGATTCGCCTTCGCGCTGACCCGCGCTAGCTTGCGAATGCCTCTTTGTTCACCACGTAAGGCATCTTGCTAACGTCTCCGCCGTAGTTTCCCTCCAGCACGTCCATCAAGCCTTGCACGCAGCGTCCGGCCATTCCTTTGTTTGGGTCGGGAGACAGGCGCGTGATGGCGGCGGCGCTGGCGAAGTGCGGATACAGGCGGCAGCGATTTTCGATAGTAGGATCGCGCAGCGGCGAATCAGCCGGCAAAGGCTCCTTCTCGTACACGTCGAGGCCGGCGCCGGCGATCCATTTTTCTTTGAGCGCGCGCGCCAGGGCCGCTTCGTCGATCACCGGGCCCCGTGATGTGTTGACCAGCATGGCGCTCGGCTTCATCATGCGCAGGGTTTTGTCGTTGAACAGGTGATAGGTGGGCGTCGCGCTTTCGCCTTCGCGCAGCAGCGGAACGTGCACGCTGACGAAATCCGCTTCGCGAAGCGCTTCCTCAAATGCGACATACTTGATCTGGTTCTTGTGCGCCGAGATGCCGCGGGCGTGGCGGAGGTCCATCGTCTCCTGAATGGCGTTGATGTATTCGTGATTCTGATAGGCCGGGTCGTAGCACAGGATGTTCATGTCGAAGCCGGCGCACTTCTTGATCATGGCCAGGCCGATGCGTCCGGTGCCGATGATGGCGATGGTCTTGCCGGTGACTTCGTCGCCGAGGAACGGAAGATACGGGTGCCAATAGCTCCAGCGGTTCTCGCGGGTGAGGTGCTCGGCCGGCCACATCTTGCGGGCCAGCGTGCCCAGAATGAAGAAAGCGAATTCCGCGGTGGCCTCGGTCAAAACGTCCGCGGTATTGGTGAAGGGAATCTTGTAGCGGTTGGCATCGGCGCGGTTGATGTTGTCGAAGCCGACGGCGAATTGGGCAACGGCTTTGAGATGTCCCTTTCCCGCTTCAAAAATTTCGGCGTCAATCTGGTCGCGCAGCGTGGTGATCAGGCCGTCGATTCCGGATTTCACCTTCTCGATGATCAGACTTTTGGGCGGCGCCTCGGGCTGGGGATAGACCTCGAGTTCGTAGCCGCGCTGGCGCAGGATGTCGAGGGAATCTCCGATATCGCAGGTGGCAAAGACGCGAAAGTTATGGGCCATGGCTCTCCGAAAATGGCGAAACTGCAGAGCAACTATGAAGTCGTAAAGCAGGTCCCCTTCGACAAGCTCAGGGCAGGCTCTACACTGCGCGGATGACCTGCTTCGCAAGTCATCCGCTTCGGTCGGGATGACAATGCGTTAACGGTTGCCACTAAACATCCAGCGGGTCGCGGTCGTGGGAAATTTCTTTTCGAAGAGGCCAAAAACCACTCGCGGCCGGACGCGGTAGATCGGCGACTTCATGCCGCGAATGTCAATTTTGTATTTCTTCTCGTAGAGGCCGGCAAAATCCTCTAAAAAGTCGGCATCGCTCACGGTGTCGGCAGTGCCTTCGACGATCACGGCCTGTTCCGCATTGTCGGAGCAGACCACGCAATTGGGGTTCGACGACAGATTACGGGCCTTGCGCGAAGTGTCTCCGGTGCTGAAGCAGAATTCGTTATCCAGCCACAGTCCCCAGACCGGCATGACGTGAGGGGAACCATCGGGGCGAGTGGTTGAGATCCAGTACTGGCGGCTCTTTTTCAGCCGGTCGGCGGCCCACTTCCAGGGCAGCATTCCAGCCTTTCCTTTGGAAATGCCGTAACCCGGCATGTGCGGCCGGGTGGATTTGGGATCTTTGATCTTCTTTGCAGATTTTTTAGCAGGCATAGCGGTGTTCTTGCCGGAATGAAAATTATGCAGCTAGAGGTTGTGCTTCGTCCACTGGTCAATGCGGTCGAGTGCCTGATTGAGATTATCGAGAGAATTGGCCACGCTGAAGCGAATGTAGCCTTCACCAAAATCGCCGAACGAGGTTCCCGAGAGACACGCGACTCCGGCTTGCTCGAGCAAAGCATCGGCGAGTTTCTTTGAGGTCCAACCAGTGGCAGTGATGTTCGGAAAGACGTAAAATGCGCCCTTGGGCAGACGGCAAGAGAACCCTTTGATTTTATTCAGGCCGGCTACGAAGACATCTCGCCGCTTCTGAAATTCGCAGCGCATGTGCTCCACTGCAGACTGATCGCCGCTTAACGCTTCAATGCCGGCGACCTGAGTGAAGCTGGCGGTGCAGGAGTTGGAATTCGTCATCAAGCGGCTGATATGCGCGGCGAGATCGGAGCGCATCACGCCGTATCCCATGCGCCAGCCGGTCATGGCGTAGGTCTTGGAGAAGCCATCGAGCAGGATGGTGCGATCCTGAAAATCTGGAACGGCCATGATCGAGTAATGCTCCCCGTCAAAGAGGAGGCGGCTGTAAATCTCATCCGACAAGACCATGATGTTGCGGTCGCCGATGGCGTCGGCGATATCGTGGATATCACCGCGGCTGAGCACGCCGCCGGTCGGGTTCTGCGGCGAATTCAGGATGATCAGTTTAGTGCGTTCGCTGATGAGCGAAGCGAGTTCATCGACATCCAGGCCAAAATCTTTTTCCTCGCGCAGGCGGATCGGCACCGGACGCGCGCCTACGTAGCGGATCATAGATTCATAAATGGGGAAGCCGGGATTCGGATAAATGACTTCGTCGTCCGGATCGGCGAGCGAGAGAATGGTGAAGAAGATGATCGGCTTTCCCCCGGGAACCACGACGACCTGATCGCTTGAAACTTTCACTCCACGTGACTTACTGACGTACTCGGCGATAGCCTGGCGCAGATCGGGCAGACCGGCAGACGGCCCGTAGTGCGTCCAGCCGTTATGAAGCGCGCCGCACAGCAGCGTCGACAATGTTTTTCGGGGTGGCGAAATCGGGCTCGCCAATTTCCAGATGAATGATTGCTTTGCCCTGGCGCTCCAGCGCGCGGGCCTTGTTGAGGACTTCGAATGCGGTTTCGGTGCCCAGCCGCGACATGCGGTCGGCGAGGCGAAGCTCGTACTGCGTGGCTTTCTGCATCAGCACGCCTTCCATGGTCAGTATAGTCGTACTCGGAACAAAAAATCTTTAATCGGAATGGGGATGCGGGATTTCAAGCGGCTCACGCCAATCCCGAGCCGAGACGTGGCCGGCGTGAATCCATGCCAGGCGGGTGATCAGCGAACCCGCGACCGCTGACATGGCCGCCCAGCGCCGGAAACGACGGGAGTTTTTCTTTCCCGAGGCCAGGCTGAGTGCCCGCAAGGCAAGTGGCAGCGGACCGGAGAGGACGCCTCCAGTGCGCGTCAGCAATCCGCTGGAACCGTGTTTCAGCGGATCGAGTCCGGGCAGGGAGCGGCTCTCGATGCGGACTCCCTCCCAGCTTTCGAAGATAGCAGCGCCCAATCCCAGCATCTGCAAAGCGCGGCTCTTGTCGTTGCCCATGAGTTCGAGCAGGCCGACAGCGGCGCTCAAGCCGGATGCGCCGAAATGGATGGGGAGATCGCCGACGTTCTCGTTCCACACCGGAATCGCGGTCGCTCCGATCAGCACTCCGGTGTAATTGGAGAAGGGAAGCCCGAAGGCAAGCGAAGCCGCGTTGCCGGCATTCTCAATGACTCGCAATGGCAGACGACGGGCCATAGCGGCCGCGCAGAAATTCAGCAAAAGCATTGGCGGCGGCCCCGCCGGAAAAGGCGAGCAGGGTCCACACTCCCATGGACATGGGGCTCTGCGGCTTGAACACCCGCAGCATGGCGAGAAAGCGCTCCGGACGCCCAAGGTCGGCGACCAGCAGCGCCGGGCGAGATGACGCTGCCAGCGGCGGCGATCCAGCGCGCATCGCGGACCAGTTTGCGATCCGCTCCGGTGTAGTCGGCAATGGCGCCCATGACGCCGGCCGCCCCCGCGGCTCCGCCGACGAAGAAGTAGAGCGGGATCTCCCAGGTCCATGCCGGCTCTTTAAGCAGTGGAATGCCGTAGTAGCCGGTTTCGGGCGAAGCCATTGGAAACGGCGCGCCGGCGCGGGCGAATGCCGCGAGTCTTCACCTTGCCCTTGCGCTTCCGCTTCGCTGGCGCATCTCGATCAGCCGCCGCTCGCTGGCTTCGGTCGGAAGGCGATCAGCCGCGAAGGGCTCGGTCGTTCTGCGGAAATTCCGCGCCACTTTCAGTTTGCCGTCGCTCATCGCCGCGCGCTCCCTTCCGGAAGAAATGCAAACAGGCTGCCGGCCAGCAGCAGTCCGGCGGCCACGGCCGATGAGGTCCAGGCCTTCTTCAGGTAGATGGTCGGCACTTCGGGCTTAGGCGGCAGATTGTAGCTGCGCGGATCGCCGCGCACGATGAAGAAGGCGTGGGTACCGCCCACGCTGGTGTCGACGGATCCCAGAGATTGGCGTCCTCCATGCCGCGTGCGTGCAGCTCTTCGCAGGCGCTCTTGCGCTTCGCACGCAGACTCATCGATCTCGCCGAACTTGATCGATTCGGTCGGGACATGCCTTGGCGCAGGCCGGCTCCAGCCCGACTTTTTGGCGGTCATAGCAGAAGGTGCACTTGAAGGCGCGGCCGTCTTCCTGATTGCGCTGCACCACGCCGAACGGACAGGCCACCACGCAATAGGCGCAGCCGTTGCAGATATCCGGCTGCACGAAAACTCCGCCGAACTCGGTACGCACGATGGCGCCGGTGGGGCAAGCTTCCAGGCATCCGGCGTCTTCGCAGTGCTTGCAGACGTCAGAGGAAAAAGCCCACGAATTCAGCTTCCGGCGCGTTGCCGCCGAAGCCGGCCTCGGGCGCGTGCTCCACAAACTTCACGTGCCGCCAGGTCGAGTGGCCCGACGAGCCCGGTGTTGTCGTAGGAGAAGCCGCTCCACTTCAGGCCGTCTTCGCCGACCCCGTTCCATTCCTTGCAAGCGACTTCGCAGGCCTTGCAGCCGATGCAGAGAGTGGAGTCGGTGAGGAATGCGGTGATCGCTCATGCGGTTCTCCGTCCGTTCTGCGCAAATTGCTTCAAGGCGTCGCGCGCCCGTGGGCGCGCCGTCCGGGCTGAATGTCGCACACCAGCGCCTTGGTTTCCATGATGCGGACGTTCGGCTCCTCGGTGATCGCCAGCAGATCGTTGACGACATCGCCTGTGGCGCTGCCCTTGTATCCCCAGTGGTAGGGCAGTCCGACCTGGTGAACCCGGCGGCCGTCCACCCACAGCGAGTGCATGCGCGGCGTAACCAGCACTCGTGGCCTGGACCATCGCGCGCGGCGTGATGATGGTCGCCCATTCTCCGTGCTCCAGTCCGGCTTCCTCCGCCAGTTCGGGCGAGACTTCGGTGAACAGCTCCGGCTGCAGCTCGGCCAGATGGGACAAGCGTGCGCGACATTCCGCCCGCAGTGTGATGCTCGGTGAGGCGATACGTCGTCAGCATGTAAGGGAAGCGCGGATCGCCGGGCGACTCGCGCGTAGGGATTGTCCGGCCGCTCTTTCTTTTGCGCCGGAGGATTGGTGTGCTGCGCGATACAGCGGATTGGCGAATGAGCGACTCCAGCGGCTCGTAGTGCGCGGGCAGCGGGCCATCTTTCAGTCCGCTGGGGACGTACAGCCAGCCACGCCGTCGGGATGCAGAATGAACGGCTCGCCCCGCCGAGGGCTTCTACGCCGTGGCCGTTGTCAAGATCATCGGCGGGTGTCGGGCGCGGTGATTTGTCGAAGTCCGGCTTGTCCAGCCCGGTCCACTCTTTCTTCTCCTCGTCCCACCAGACCAGCTTCTTCTTCTCGCTCCACGGCTTGCCGTCGGGACGGGCGGAGGCGCGGTTGTAAATAATGCGGCAGTCGTTCGGCCAGGCGAATCCCCAGCCGTGGCCGAGATATCCCTTGGGCTCGCGCTTGTTGGCTTGTTCTCGCCCTCGCTTGGGAAAGACGCCGCAATAAATCCAGCAGCCGCAGGCGGTGGAGCCGTCGTTCTTCAGTCCTTGTAGTTCGGCAGCAGGCTGCCGTCTTTCAGGTCGCGGCCGTTGATCTCCTTCAGGATTTCTTCCGACATCCGGCTCGGCATGCTCGCCGTGGTCGAGTAATTCCAGGTGAGCGCATTGAGCGCGGCGTTGCGCGGACGCTGGTCGTCTTCTGGCCTTCTTCTTTGATGCGCCGCCCGAGATGATAGATGAACCAGGTTTCGCTGCGCGCGTCGCCGGGAGGATCGACTGCCTTTTCGCGGTACTGCAGCAGCCGCTGCGTGTTGGTGAACGTCCCTTCTTTTTCGGCAGTTCCGGCGGCCGGCAACAGGAACACTTCTGTGGCGATGTTCTCCGGCATCAGTTCACCTCGCTTGACCTCGGGCGAATCCAGCCAGAACGATGCGGTCTCGGTTTCCACCATGTCTCGCACCACCAGCCACTTCAGCTTGGCGAGAGCCTTGCGCTCCAGCCTGCCATTGGGCGCGCCTACGGCGGGATTCTGGCCCATGACGAAGAGGCCATCCATCTTGCCGTCCATCATGTCGAGCCAGTAGCCGAAGTGCGAGTGGTCGCCCGTGACGCGCGGCAGCCAGTCGAAGCCCCAGTTGTTTTCCTCGGTCGCCGCGTCGCCGTAGTAGGCCTTCAGCAGGCTGATGACGTAGTTGTCGAAGCTGGCCCAAAGTCCTGTTTGTGCGCTGTGCTTCTTGATGTAGTCCTTCAAGGTATTGGAGTCCGCTCGAAAAACGGCATCGGCAGGTAGCCGGGCAGAATGTCATACAGTGTGGGGATATCGGTTGAGCCCTGAATCGAGGCATGGCCGCGCAGGGCGAGAATGCCTCCGCCGGGCCGCCCGATGTTGCCCAGCAGCAGCTGCAGAATCGCCGCAGAGCGGATGATCTGCACGCCGTTGGAATGCTGGGTCCAGCCCACCGCGTAGCAGATCGCCCCGGTCTTCTCCGGGCCGGAAGCGGATGCGAAGGTTTCGGCACGTTTTGAGAAAAACCTCTTTCGGGACGCCGCAATGCTGCTCCACCATCTCGGGCGTATAGCGCGCGAAGTGGCGCTTCAGCACCTGGAACACGCAGCGCGGATCCTGCAGTGTGGGATCCCATTCGAACTGGCTGGCGTTCAGCGCCTCGCCGCCGCGATCCTTGCCGTGACCGCCGCCGGCGGGTGGAGTGTCCCGGCTTCTCGCCGCCCTTATCTTTGTCCGGAGCGCCTCGATACAGCCAGGTCTCCGGACTGTACTTCTGCTTCTCCGGGTCCCACCCGGAGAAAAGTCCATCGAGGTCTTCTGTGTCTCTGAAATCCTCGCGCAGCAACGTGGCTGCGTTGGTGTAATTCACGACGTAGTCGTGGAACCACTTATCGTTGGTCAGGACGTAATTGATCAGGCCGCCGAGGAACAGGATGTCTGTGCCGGCGCGCAGCGGAACCCAAATGTCCGCCATGGCGGAAGTGCGGGTGAATCGCGGATCCACGTGAATGATCTTTGCGCCGCGCTCGCGGGCATCCATCACCCATTGAAATCCGACCGGGTGGTTCTCCGCCATGGACGATCCCATGATCAGGATCGCGTCAGCGTTGGCCAGGTCCTGCTGCGCGGTGGTCGCGCCGCCGCGCCCGAATGAGGTGCCCAGACCGGGCACCGTCGAGCTGTGTCATATACGGGCCTGGTTGCTGACGCAAACCATGCCCAGGCCCCCGGTGAAAAGTTTCTTGATCAGGTAGTTTTCTTCGTTGTCGAGGGTGGCCCCGCCCAGGTGCGCAATCGTCTTGTTCTGCATCAGCGGGTGGCCTTCACGCTCTTCCTGAAAGCTGCGCTCGCGGCTCTCCCACAGGCGATCGGCCACCATGTCCATGGCGGTTTCGAGATCGAGCTCCTGCCAGCGGCGCGAATAGGGCGCGCGATATTTGACCTTGGTCAGGCGGCCGGGATGGGTGTGCAACTCGATATGTGTCGGCGCCCTTGGGGCAGAGATGGCCGCGCGAGATCGGCGAATTCAGGATCGCCCTCGATCGAAATCAGCTTTCCATTCTTGTGGTAAACCAGTTGGCCGCAGCCGACGCCGCAGTAGGGGCAGATGGACGGCGTAACTTCTGCGCCATCATGCCTGGGACGCAGGTTGCGCGTCCGTTCTGACATGGCTTCTTGCCCGGTGCCGTCAGCACCCGTCTGGATTTGCCGGACCAGTGGCCAGCGGGAAAGCAGATCATTGAGCACAGCTTGCCTCCATGAAACTTCCCCAGCACGCGAAAGGAACTACCACCACAACTCAGATGATTCTAGCAGGCAAGGCGCTGCCCGTTGTGTGTCTAACTGAAGGCCGGGTTCGGTTGTGTTCGCCAGCTGACAGCTCTGTGGCAGGCGCATTCATCGCTGGCCGCTCCGTTATGATGGTCTGCCATGTTTTCCCGCCGCACCGAATGGAAGCTCGCGCAGAACCGGCTCACGGAAGCGCAGCAGGAACTCCGCGCAGCGGGCACGCCGGTCCTCGATCTGACGATTTCGAATCCAACGCGGGTGGGGTTGCACTACGAGGATGAGGCAATCTTGAGCTCCCTGGCTAGCGAGGGGGCCCTCGATTACGATCCGCAGCCCAAGGGCTTGCTGTCGGCGCGGCAGGCCGTGGCGGACTACTATCGCGCGCAGCACGAGGAATTCGCCGTCGATCCGGAATCACTGATGCTTACCACCAGCACCAGCGAAGGCTACTCCTATCTTTTTCGGTTGCTGTGCAATCCCGGGGATGAGGTTCTGGTTCCGAAGCCGAGCTATCCGCTCTTCGATTTTCTGGCGGAGATGGAGGACGTGAAGCTGGTTCCGTATCCGCTGATCTATGACCACGGATGGCAGATCGATTTTCCGTCTCTCGACCAGACAGTCAACCACCACACCCGGGCCGTGGTGGTGGTGCATCCCAATAATCCGACCGGCTCGTATGCGAGTGATGAAGAGCGGCGCGCGCTCAATCGCTTTTGCCAGGAATATCGTCTTGCCTTGATCATTGATGAAGTATTTCTGGATTACGCTCACGATGGGGCGTCTCGGTCGAGTTTCGTGGCGAACAACCAGGCGCTGACATTTACTCTCAGCGGACTGTCGAAAATCTCTGGATTGCCGCAGATGAAGCTGGCATGGATCGCAGGCAGCGGTCCCCAGCCGGAAGTGAAGACTGCGCTCGAACGGCTCGAGGTAATCGCCGATACTTTTCTCTCGCTGAATGCTCCGGTGCAGTTGGCGGCGCCGGTGCTGCTCGAGCAGCGCAGGCAGGTGCAGCCGCTGCTGCTCGACCGGCTGCGGACCAACCTGGCGTCACTCGATCGCCATCTTGCCAGGCACAAAAGCTGTGCCCGTCTTCAAGTGGAAGGGGGATGGAGCGTGGTGCTGCGCGTGCCAGCTATTAAGTCCGATGAGGAGCTGGCGATCGATCTGCTGCGCAAGGTCGGGGTCCTGGTGCATCCTGGACATTTCTACGACTTCGCCGGGGAGGGGCACATGGTTCTGAGTCTCATCACACCGCCACAGGATTTCGATCAAGGCACGAAGCGCATTCTGGAGTGCATGGAGTCGTGAGGCGGGCATCCCTTGCTTCCCGGTTGCCGTTCCTGCCGCGACGAATTGCGTCTTTTGCTTCTTACTTCTTGGAAGTCGGCCTCCGAGATTTCTTCTGCTGGGCAATTTTTTTCGAGAGCAGTACTTTGGCCTTTTCCAGCTCAGCCTTGCGGCGCGCAGAGAGTCCGTGCCCTGCCCGGTTGATGAAGTAGGTGAGCATTCGCATGCCCGACCCAGGGCCCTTCGGGGAGACTCTTTTTGAAGCCAGGCTCCGGGCTATGGTGGCGGCGCTCTTAGTGAAGAGACCCTTAGGGGGATGAGTCGAGTCAGTCTTCACCTTAGCGACCCAGCGTTTCTTGGATTTTCGAGCGGGCATCGGCGCTCCTGTTCCTGCTCTTCTTTCGACCTAAGATGCGGGTCGCAAGCGGCGCGGCAGCGATGACCGGCGCGAAATCCCGGTGATTCGGTGTCAGGGTTTCTGCAGGAAGGGGTTTCGTTCCCGCTCGTCCCCAATGGTCGTGAGGGGACCGTGGCCGGGGACCACCACGGTGTCATCGGGAAGGGCCAGCACCTTGTCGTGCAAGGAGCGAATGATCTTGTCAAATGATCCGCCGGGCAGATCGGTGCGGCCGATGCTCCCGGCGAACAGCGTGTCTCCGGCAATCAGTTTCTGTTCGGCGGGGAAATAGAGACAGATGCTGCCTTCGGTGTGGCCCGGCGTGTGCAGAACACTGGCTTTTAGCGAACCGGCGCCAATACTGTCCGCTTGTCCGATGCTCTGGTCGATCTCGACCTTCTCCGGGGGCGCAACGCCGATCCACGCCGCCTGCACATCGAGCATCTTCAGCAAGGCGTAATCATTCTGGTTCAGGAGGATGGGAGCGCCGGTGGTCGCCCTCAACTTCATCGCGCCGCCCACGTGGTCGATGTGAGCGTGAGTGATCACGATCTGCTTGACCGTGAGATTGTGTTTCCGGAGGAGGGCCTGAACGTCCTCGATATCGTCCCCAGGATCGATGACGATGGCTTCTCGCGTGCTTTCGTCCCCGATGATGGAGCAGTTGCACTGCAGTGGGCCGACGGGAAGGATTTCGTGAATCATGCAGCAGGCACGATTGGTGAACTACTTGGTCGCAGGCGGCGTTTGCGCCGGGGTTGCCGGAGCCGCAGGCTGGGTCTGGGCCGGAGCCGACTTCACTCCCTGCAACACCGAATTCCCAGTCGCCCCGCGCGAAGCCGCAATCGACAGCGTGATCGAGGTCAGCATGAAGATGACCGCAGACCAGGTGGTAGCCCGGGAGAGCGCCGTGGCCGAGCCGCGCGGACCGAAAGCGGTCTGGCTGCCCATGCCGCCAAAAGCCGCGGCGATATCGCCGCTCTTACCGCTTTGCAGCAGCACGACAATGATGAGGAACACGCAAACAATAACGTGAATAACCGTAATCAGGGTGATGATCATCTGGAATTTCCAATGTCCTTGGGCGCCTGCCAGCCGGCAAACGCCTGCAAAATCTGCCTACAGAAATCAAAAAACTGGTGCGGAAGGGGGGATTTGAACCCCCACGCCTTTCGGCGCCACCCCCTCAAGATGGTGTGTCTGCCAGTTCCACCACTTCCGCAGGTAAGGCACTCTATTTCAGAAGCTTGCCGACTATCTGAGGAATATCGCTTGCATTCATGGTACCGTGCCGCACTGCATTCCTGCAACGTCATCTCCCTCCATTTGGAGGCGCGTCGGAGGTCTCGCGGCTGGCAATCTCGCTCACTCCTTACTTGGCTTGTCACCTCCAAAAGCTCGGTTAAAGCTTTCCTCCGTCAGACCGATGAAGCAGCCATGTGACTCGGCCAGCCACTCCGGGCTGAATTCCGGGAAGCGGAAGCTTGTCCCGAGAACCGATCTGCCGGAAAGCAGCGCGAGATGGGAGGGCTTGTTTATCGTGGACGCGGGCGCGGCAAAGGCGGTCCAAGCGTCGGATGGCCCCGATCTAAAGGATCCTGCCTATTTGAAGATTCGGGATGTGATCTATCAGGTCTCGGGCATCTACCAGACGGAGGAGAAGCTTTACCTGCTGGCCGGGCGCTGTGGACGGCGCATGAGCGCGCTCGGGATCACATCCCCTTCAGCCTATTTTGAGCAACTGACGATGCGGGGCAATCGGGAGGCAGAGCTGCGGCTGCTGCTCAATGAGATCACGATTGGCGAAACCTACATGTTTCGCAGTCCGCCGCAACTGGAAGCTTTGCGATCGGTAGTGCTTCCGCAAATTCTCGAATCCAAGGGAAAGCTGGGTTTCAGACGGCTGCGCATCTGGAGCGCCGGTTGCTCCACCGGCGAAGAGCCCTACACCCTGGCCATGTTTCTGCTGGAGGAGAGTGACAAGCTGATGAAGGGGTGCACCTTCGATATTCTCGCCACCGATTTGAACGACAACTCGTTAGTGGCGGCCAAGGCCGGCATTTATGGGGAATACGCCCTGCGCAGCACCAGTGAGCTGCTGCGAAAGAAGTATTTTCGTGCGGTGGATAGCAAGAGAATGCAGGCCAGCGATCAGCTGAAAGCGGTCATCCGCTTTGACCGGGTGAACCTCAGCGACGACAGCAAAGTCATCTTCCTGAAGGGCATCGACATCATCTTCTGCTGCAATGTGCTGATCTACTTCGACCTCATATCCAAGCGCAAAGTGGTGCAGCACTTTTATTCCAATCTGTTGCCGGGAGGATATCTATTTCTCGGCCATGCCGAGTCCTTATACCAGGTGGACGACACTTTTCACCTGGTGCATTTTCCCGGGACTATCGGCTACGGGAAACCGAGGCCGGGACAGATCGTCGGGGGGAAGCCATGATCCCGGAGCGGTTGGAAGCGCTACGCCCGAAGATCAAGGCTCTGGAGGCGATTCCAACTATCCCTGCGATCATTCAGCCGCTTCTCTCGATGTTTGCCTTACCGCTCGAAGAGGTGAACGCCAACCAGGTGGTGGAACTGGTGGCTTACGATTCGGCCATCACCGCCCAGTGCCTTCGAATGGCGAATTCACCATTGTTTGGACGGCAGAATGTCGCGACGGTGCGCAGCGCGGTACTGGCGCTGGGCATGAAGCGCATGCAGGCCATCCTGCTGGGCTGCAGCCTGAACCGCATGGTGCCCTCGGACCAGTGGGCCCTGGATGCCGGGGTCTTCTGGAGGCATTCCCTGGGTTGCGCGCTGGTGAGCAGCAAGATGGCAAAGTTGATTGGATATCCGGATGGTGAAAAAGCCTACCTTGCCGGGCTGCTGCACGACCTTGGAATTCTGGTGAACACACTGGTATGCCGGGAGAAATTCCGCAAGTGCGTTCAGGACTCAGCCCAGGCACGGGAAGGGTTGCAGCGTCTGGAAGAAGAATATATGGGCTTCACCCATTCGCAGAGTGGAAAGATGCTGGCTGAGAGTTGGCACCTGCCGGAGCCGGTGATCGCGGTGATTGAGTTCCACCATTCCGTCGAAGCCTGCACTACGGCGGAACCCTTGGTTTCGCTGGTGCACTTAAGCGACTTGCTGTGCCGCTTGCGTGATCTGGGTTATGGGTATTACGAAGCCATGGGGGTGGAACTCGCAGCAGAAGCCGCGTGGGCCAACCTGGTAGGACATTACCCGACGCTCGCGAAGATCGATCTGGCACGGCTTACCATGGAAATCGACGAGTCGATGAAAGAAATCGTCGCCACGGTGGACGCGGTGTTCAAGCCGCAGCAGGCTGCAGCGGTGTAGATCACTGCGATGCTGCTTCTTCTACAAAGAACCTCAATCGTCAATACTTCACAATCGCGGTAAAAGACTTGGCATCGAGACTCGCGCCGCCGACGAGGGCTCCGTCAATCTCTTCTTCCGACATCAGGGCGTGAGCGTTATCCGGCTTTACCGATCCTCCGTAAAGAATGCGCAGGTGTGAAGCAAAGTCGTCTCCAAAAGCTTTTCCGGCTTCGCCGCGAATCACCAGGTGAGCTTCGGAGGCGAGTTGAGGAGTGGCGGTCTTGCCGGTGCCGATCGCCCACACCGGCTCGTAGGCGACGATCAGTTTGGCGGCCTTCTTCGCCGAGAGCGCATTAAACGCGCGCAGGCACTGCCGCCGCAGCACATCTTCGGTCAATCCGGCTTCCCGTTCTTCCAAAACTTCGCCCACGCACACAATCGGGATGAGCCCCGCTTCGAGCGATGCTTTCAGCTTGGCATTCACCGTGTCGTCCGTTTCGCCGAAGTATTGGCGGCGCTCGGAGTGCCCGATGATCACGTGGCTGCATCCTGCGGCCAGCAGCATGGCCGGCGAGATTTCGCCCGTGAAGGCTCCTTCTTCCTTCCAATACACGTTCTGTCCGCCGATTGCCACCGCGGAGCCTTTAGCGGCCTCAACCGCGGCGTGAATATCCACATACGGAGGGCAAACCACGATTTCGTCACGCGTGTGATCGGAAATCATGGGCAGGAAAGCACGAAAGAATTCCCGGGTTTGCTCCGGGTTCTTGTACATCTTCCAATTGGCGGCAATCACTTTCTTTCTCATGAGGAGGCCTTTTCGAATATGTAAATTTTATCGGCGGACTGAGTGAACTGCGACTGGCTGAACTTTTCCGCAGCCTTTATATAGGCAGAGAGCGTTGCGGAATCAAAAAGCACGAACCTGACCTGGCGAACGAATTTCACGCCGGCCATTGTCTCTGCGACAGATGCCAACGCAGTGACGGCCGCGTCGGCAACCGGGTAGCCATAGGCGCCGGTCGAAATGGAGGGGAACGACACCGATGCAAACTGGTGCTGCTCGGCAATGGCGATAGCGCGAGAATAGCAACTGGCCAGTGCTTCAGCTTCTCCCGAGTTCCCGTCGCGGTACACCGGCCCCACGGCGTGGATCACGTGCTTTGCCGGCAAGCGGCCCCCGCTGGTGATCTCTGCCTCTCCCGCAGCCAGGCGTCCACGGCGGCTCACAATTTGCCGGCATTCCTCCAGGATGGTGGGTCCACCGGCGCGGTGGATGGCGCCGTCCACTCCGCCGCCGCCGGCAAGATACGAGTTTGCCGCATTCACGATGGCGTCGGTGAACTCTTCGGTGATGTCGGCCGGCCCATGAAACTCGATGGTCCTGCCATCCATTCGAAGCAGGCGAGCTGCGAATGCCTGCACGCGGCTATCTGGCTTTACCGTCACTTGTTGGTGAGCGCTTCGACGCCGGGCAGCTTCTTGCCTTCGAGGAATTCGAGCGACGCCCCTCCCCCGGTCGAAATGTGGGTGATCTTGTCGGCGACTCCGGCTTTGTGAACCGCCGAGACCGAGTCTCCGCCGCCGACGATCGAGGTTGCTCCAGGATTATCGGCAACCGCGTGCGCCACCTTGAAGGTCCCTTTCGAGAACGGAGCCAGCTCGAAGACTCCCATGGGACCATTCCACACAATGGTGCGGGCCCGCGATACTTCCTCGGAGAATTCCTCGATGGTTTTCGGTCCGATATCGAGTGCCATCAGGTTGGCGGGAATCGGCTGGCCCTCTCCGATTACTTGCACGGACGCGTTGGCGTCGATCCGGTCGGCGACGACATGATCGACGGGCAACAGGAATTTCACCTTGTGCTGTTTGGCTTCGGCCAGGAGTTGGCTTGCGAGCTGCAGCTTGTCTTCTTCCACCAGCGACTTGCCGACCTGCTGCCCCTTCGCCTTCAGGAATGTATAGGCCATGCCGCCGCCAATAATCAGGGCGTCCACTTTGCTGAGCAGGTTCTGAATCACTCCGATTTTGTCGCTGACTTTTGCGCCGCCGAGGATGGCGACAAAGGGCTTCTCGGGATTCTCCAGGGCTTTGCCAAGGTAATCGAGTTCCCGCTGCATCAGCAGGCCGGCCGCCGATTTCTGCACGAATTTCGTGATCCCCACGGTGGAAGCATGGGCCCGGTGCGCGGTGCCGAAGGCGTCGTTGACATAAAAATCCGCCAGGGCCGCTAACTGTTTCGAGAATTTCTCATCGTTGGCTTCTTCTTCGGCGTGGAAGCGCAGATTTTCGAGCAGCAGGGTCTGGCCCTTTTCCAGCTTGCCCGCCATCTCCTCGGCTTCAAGTCCCACGCAATCGGGACAGAAGCCGACATTCTCTCCGCGCGCCAATTCGCGATCGAGCAACATGCGCAGGCGCTCGGCTACCGGCTTCAGGCTCATCTTGGGATTGGGCTTGCCCTTGGGCCGGCCAAGATGCGACGCCAGAATCAGGCGAGCGCCATGCCGCAGCGCGTATTCAATCGTCGGCAGGGTCTCGCGGATGCGGGTATCGTCCATCACCCGGCCATCTTCCAGGGGGACGTTGAAGTCCACGCGCATGAACACACGGCGATCATTCAGCGCCAAATCACGTATGGAAAGTTTGGACATAAGTCTTGCGTCCTTCGGGAGTCGGACCGGCGAGCCGGCGCAGCTGGGAGCCTTGGGGCCGTTTACGATTCGTCAGCCTGTCTTGGATGCTGCACAGGGCCGGCAAGAAGCCGGCCCTGCGAAGATCACAGGCCTTTCGCAGCAATAAAGTTAATCAGGTCGCGGACGCGATTCGAGTATCCCCACTCATTGTCGTACCAGGAGATGACTTTCACGCAGTTCCCGCCGACCACCAGCGTCATGGGTGCATCCACGATCGAGGAGCGGGCGTCGCCCTTGAAGTCCGACGACACCAGTTCCTGTTCTTCGAAGCCGAGATAGCCCTTCAGCGGCCCGGCCTCGGATGCCTTCTTCAGCGCCGCGTTTACTTCTTCTTTGGTGGTCTTCTTTTCCACCCACACCACCATATCCACGGCCGAAACGTTCGGTGTCGGCACCCGCATGGAGAAGCCGTCGAGCTTGCCTGCCAGTTCGGGGATCACCAGCTTCAGCGCCTTCGCCGCGCCGGTGGAGGTGGGAATCATGTTGATAGCCGCCGCCCGGGCGCGACGCAGGTCTTTGTGCGGGAAATCGAGAATGACCTGGTCGTTGGTGTAGGAGTGGATGGTCGTCATGGTGCCGCTGACGATCTTGAAGGTGTCGTTCACCACTTTGGCAATCGGCGCCAGGCAATTGGTTGTGCAGGAAGCGTTCGAAATGATGTTGTGCTTCGCGGCGTCGTAAACGCCTTCATTCACTCCCAGCACCAGGGTGACGTCTTCGTTCTTTGCCGGAGCTGAAATGATGACCTTCTTCACCGGTCCGCGCAGATGCTTTTTGGCATCTTCTGCGTTGGTGAAACGGCCGGTGGATTCCACGACGACCTGCGCGCCGACGCTGTCCCAGGCCAGCTTGGCCGGATCTTTTTCGGCGAAAACTTTGATGGTCTTGCCATCAATGGAAATGCTGTCGGCGCCGGCGGTGATCTTGTGCTTCAGATTGCCGAGAATGGAATCGTATTTCAAAAGGTGGGCGAGGGTTTTGGGATCGGTGAGATCATTCACCGCTACAAAGTCGAGGTTGGAATCGTTCAACGAAGCCCGCAAAACATTGCGGCCGATGCGTCCAAACCCGTTGATACCTACTTTCACTGCCATGTCGCCTCCACGAGAGTATTTGGGGACATCACTTGTAAATATGAAAAATTGCAGCTAAAGGGAACAAAAAATCTTATCAGGCTAAGTCACGGAGCGGCAAATGATGGGCATCACAAGCGACTGTGAGTGCCGTTACGGCACGCTGATTTCAAAATAGGTATCGGTGTTGCGCCAGAAGAAGGGGATCCGGGCCAGCCAGTATTTGCGGTTGATGCTTTTGCGTGCCCGCGCATGTTCATCGCCGGGCAAAATCCGGGCAGTGGCATCGAACTCCGGTCCGGTGAGCTTGCCGCGAATGGTTGCCGGTGCAATGCGGACCTTCGGGCTGTTGCGAATGCGTTTGTACTTGCCCGATTTTCCGCTGGTCATGACATAGAGTTTGTTGCCTTCTTCCCCGAACCATACCGGAGTGCGAACCAGCGCGCCATTCTTGCGAAAGCTGCCCAGCGAAATGTATTTCTGGCCCTGCAGTTCCTTGGGAATGGCGTTGCCCATGGCGTCATTGTATGTGAAACCCGCAGCGCCCAACTTGGTTCTTCCACATGGCTGCGATTGCTCACCACCCTGCCACTGTGTTACAAGCCAATCATGCGGAAATGGATGCGCGAGCGCCTGAAGGGCCGCAAGAAATCCTCGGAATCTGCACCCGCTGGGTCGACGCAGGCCCCGTTGCAGCCGGCGTATTTCGACCAACAAGCCCCTGAACCATTCTCAGCGTCCGCCATGAATGAAACGGCTACGGAGCCCGCCGCACCCGAGGCGGAAGAATCGCAACCAGTGTCTCGCGGCGAAAACCAGCAGCCAGAGAGTACGGGCAGAAGGCAAGCGGGCAACCAGCAGAAACGCCGCCGGCGCAGAGGAGGCCGGGGCCGCAACCGCCGTCCGGAGCAGGGGAGTACGGCGGGCCAGGCAGGGAATCAAGCTGCTCCTGAAGCTCCTGCGGAGGCTTCGCCGGAAAGCCATGCGCCTGCTCCCGTCCAGTCGGCGCGGTCTCCCAAAGGCGTAGTGGTATTGGCCATCGGCCTGCCGGGATCGGGAAAGAGTTCATGGTTCAAGCGGCACAACATCACACCGCTTTCGAGTGACCTGTTGCGTTCGCTCTTGTTCGACGACCCCACGGAGCAGCGCTTTCAGGACCTGATCTTCTCCAACCTGCGCTCCATGCTCAAAGCCCGGCTGGTGGCGCGCCGGCCCATGAATTATGTGGATGCGACCAATCTGACGCCACATGACCGGCACAGCTGGATCAAGCTGGGCAAGGATTACGGCTACGAAGTGCAGGCGGTGTATTTCGATGTTCCGGTTGAGGTATGCCTGGAACGCAATCGGCGGCGGGAACGCGTGGTGCCGGAAGACGTGATGCGCCGCTTCGCTGAAAAATTGAAGCCGCCCACGTTTGATGAGGGCTTCTCGAAAATCACAGTAGTGAAGGTCAAAGCGAAGAAGGAAGCGGACGAAAGCTGAAAGCCTGTGCCGCGTATTGTCATTGTGTCGCAGCAAAAACGCCGCCCGTAGGCGGCGTTTTTGTTTCTGCCAGAAAAACTATCTCCTGCGGCCACCGCCGCCGCCGTTACCACCCCGGCCTCCACCACCACCGCCGCTGCTGCCGCGTCCGCTGAAGCCGCCCCCCCGCGAAGCTGAAACCGATCCTCGAGAAGGAGCAGATGCGCGGTAAGAAGGTCCCGAGCTGCGATATGAGGGGCCCGCACTGCGGTTAGACGAATACGACGGACCCGAACTCTGCCGTGACTGTGCGCTGCTGTAAGAGCGGTTCCCATATGACGGCGACTGGTTACGGTAGGACGGCTGCGAGTACGAGGGCTGTGAATACGACCGCTGCGAATAGCTCGAATTTGCCCGGCTCGAATTCGCCTGGTATGACGAGTTCGGCCGATACGACGACGCGCTCCGTTGTTGTGACGGAGCGCTATAGCGCGAAGTGTTTGCATTTCTGTTTTGCGGGGGCGAATAAGAACCTCGCGAAGCATAAGTGCTCTGCGATTGACTCCGGAGCGCTGGGCTGAGGTGTACCCCGCCGGCCGAACCGGGCCGTTAGGCCGAGGAACGTTCACACTGGCACGTCCCCGGCCCTGCGGCTTCTTGTCATTGTTGTTGTTGCGATCGTTATTGCGCGGTGACTCGTTCCGCTGCGGAGGGCTCGGATGATCCGCTCCGCGTGGATTACCCGGCCGTTCGTTATTGTTGGTGCTTGGCCGATCGGCGTTCCGGTTTCCTCCCTCCGGCGGCCGTGGCACTGCGCGGTCTGCGTTGCCGGGGCGTCCAGAATTTTGGTTCTGGTTCTGGTTATTGTTGCGCTGGGCGTCCCGCATCGGCGATTCCGGTGTGGCTGGCCGCGCGGTGGATTCAGGCCGGTTGGGTTCGCCGGGCCGCGAGAAAGTACCGGTCTGATTGGCTCCCGACCGGGGCCCCGTCTCGTTGTTGTTTCCACCTCGATTGTTGTTATTTCCGCCTGGGTTATTTCCACCCGGATTGTTTTCACCTTGCCGCGCATTGCGGTCAGGCGAGCCATTATCCGAGTTGCGGGCGGATGGCGGACGGGGCACATTGCGCTCCGCATTGCCATTGCCCCGGTTCTCGTTCGGGTTGGCTCCCCGGGCCGCATTATTGTTGTTGGGCCCGCGGTTCTCTCCGACTGCGTTCGGCTGATTGCGGTTCGGCTCTCCCGGGCGAGGAGCAGACCCGGCACGATCGCCCGTGGGCCGGCCCGCTTCAGCCGCATTCCCCTGCCGTTGGTTTTCGTTGGCTGGACGGTTGGCAACTTGCCCGCGATTGGCTTCGCCGCGATTGGCGCCTCCGCCCTTCGGAGCGTTGTTGCGAGTGACGACCGGCCGCGAGAATGCCCGCTGCGGCGGAAGGGCCGCCTTGCGGCCTGCAGCTTCACCGAGACGGCTGGTGCGATCCGGTTTAATGTCGACCTGACCGTGAAGCGAGGCGTTGCGGAACTGAGCCGGCGACACGTTCACCCGGGCACGCGACACCGGAGTCGAGTTCACAATGGCCCGCTGTGGCACTGCAGTGATCGCGTGCGGACGATTCAGATTCACATGGTCGATCGGCCGTCCATGCCACTTTCCGCCGTAGTAGTTGTTGGTCACATAAGTGATGTTGGTGATGCGCGTGTTGCTGACGTTCACGTTGCGGAAGTAGCCGCGGCTTCCCCGGTACCAGGGGATATACGGCTCACCATATCCCAGCGGGCACCAGCCGTAGCCATAGCCTCCACCGAATGAAACGCCGACTCCCCAGTTGTTACCGCCGAACCATGCCACCAGCGCGGGAGCGTACACCGGACGCACCGCATACGGGCCAGGCGCCCATCCCCAATATCCGCCGGTGTAAACCCAGCGTCCATAGTGGAAGGGAGCGAAGCCCCAGGGAGCATCGTCCACCCAGGTCCAGCCCCAGGGATCGATCCACACCCAGTGACCGTCACGATAGGGGGCCCAATCGGAAGCGACATGCGAAGGTACCCACACCGGGCCATAAGACGGAACATCGCGCCAATCGCCGTACTGATCCAGATCCTGGTACCCCACGGTTCCGGGCGCAACGTAGCGCGCAGAGGCGGAGTGTTCGAGGCGCTGATCACGTACCGAGGCCCAGTCATCGAAACCGTCGGGCCTGGGTGACGGCAGCATCTCATAGGCCATGGAGGTGCCGTTACTGAAACGCGCGCTCTCGTGTGCTTTCAAGCGCACCGCAGGACCTTCGCCGGTCGCGTCGCCCTCGCCGTTCCACACGGTCACGAGCGTAGTGTCGGAATTGGGGTCCACATCAAAGCGGTAGTTGCCCGACTTCTGCACCGTGAACGCCATATTGGGCGTATCAATTTCGTAGATCTCACCATTGAAAAGATGATTCACGCTCACATTCAGCGCACCCTGATGCAACTGCACCTGAACGCTGTTGTCGCTGATATTGGTGAGAGTGAGGCTGGTCTCGGAATCGATCCGCAGGTAGCCGGTGCCGACGTTGAGCTCCGCGCGGGAATCCTTATCCGCCCACACATTGTCGGAATCGGTCAGCGGACGATTCAAGGTGCCGCCGACCCAATCATCGGCTCCGTGCGGCTGGACTGAAACCGAACCCGACATGTACGCCAATTCCGCGACCCGGGCAGGAGGATCAGGGTCCTCCGCCAGCATGGCTGTCGAAAACGACAGCAGAACGAACGTGGCTAGAATCAAACGCCCCAGTATTTTCATGGCCTGTGCTCCTCACGGGAGACTGCCGAAGCTCCTACAGCTCCCTGGTCCGCAGCCCCTCCGTTGGGCTGGTGACCTACTCCTTACTGCTAAGCATATGAACACCAGGATTGCCGCCAAGTTGCGGCGCCTTTTGAGGCATGGCTCCCGCCCGGATGGCCCTAAATGCTTGACTTCAAAGGGCTGCTGTAAAAGGTAAAAATCGCCCGGTCACGCCCGACTACTTTAGATGCTGCAACATCTCTTTGAATGCTGCTGTTCCCGAGGCCCGCAGCAGCTCATAGATGATCATTTCGGTGGAAGAGATGACCGATCCCGCCGATTTCATTCGCTCCAGGCCAATCTTCCAGTTCCATTCCGTGCGGGAACTCACGGCATCGGAGGCGATATGGACGAGGTAGCCTTCGCGCAGCGCCGCCAGCGCGGTCTGGGCTACGCAGATGTGGCTCTCCATGCCGCAAAGCAGGACGGTATTGCGGTTGCCCGGGAGGCGCTTCAGCATTGAGCAGAAAACGTCGCTGCCGAAGCAGGAAAACATCTGCTTGTCGATGGCCTTGGTTTGCGGCAAGAGCGACGCGACTTCCTCCACGGTTTCCCCCAGGCCGGCGGAATATTGCGTGGTCATGATCGCGGGAATCTTCAGAATTCCGGCGAGCCGGATTAACAGCTGCGTATTCCTGACCACTCGCTCTTTCTCGAAAATGGGTGGGAGCAGCTTCTTCTGGATGTCGATGACGATCAGGGCACATTCCTCGGCCTGCAGTGGGCGGCGGGCGATCTCACAGTAGTCGAGGCTGGGGTTGGTGATGTGGCCGAGCGCGGTGACCATGAAATACTCCTTGAGCGAAAATGCTTCCTGATTGTAAGCCGCGTCCAAGCGCACCGCATTTGACATCGTGGAAAAGAAAGGAATCGCTTCGCAATCTGCTGCATCTTAAGTTACTTACAGAATGGCACCCTTACTTCTCGTACCCACTCGACCCGCGGAATGATCGCAAGGCATGGCTTCGAACGCTGAAGAGAATATCGGACCGAATCCCTGGTTGATTGCGGTGGCGGTAATGTCCAGCACTTTCATGGAGGTGCTCGACACCACCGTGGTCAACGTTTCATTGCCGCACATTGCCGGCAGCCTGTCTTCGAGCACCGACGAAGCCACCTGGACGCTTACCTCATATCTCGTGGCCAACGCCATCATCCTGCCCATGACCGGATGGCTGGCCAGCAATTTCGGGCGCAAGCGCCTGCTGATGGCGTCGGTGACGGGATTCACCGTAGCATCATTTTTTTGCGGACTGGCGCCGTCCCTGGGTTTCCTGATCGCCTTCCGGGTGATTCAAGGTGCCTGCGGCGGAGGCCTGCAACCGCTCTCGCAAGCCATCCTGCTGGAAGCATTCCCTCCGGAAAAGCGCGGCCAGGCCATGGCATTCTGGGCACTCGGCATCGTAGTCGCGCCCATGCTTGGTCCGGTCGCCGGAGGCTGGCTGACCGACAACTACAGCTGGCGCTGGGTGTTTTACATCAACATCCCCATCGGCGTGATCGCGTTGATTCTCACCCAGCTCTATGTATTCGATCCTTCATACCTGCGAAGGAAGTCGCTGGGCATCGACTACTGGGGAATCGGATTATTGGTGCTGGGCATCGGCTCGCTGCAGATCATGCTCGACAAGGGCCAGGAAGAAGACTGGTTTGCCTCGCACTTCATTGCCACGCTCGCCGTCCTCACCATCATCGGAATAGGCGGGCTGATCATCCGTGAGCTTAAGGCCAAATCTCCCATCATCGACCTCAGTGTGTTCAAGTACCGATCATTTGCCGTAGGTACGTTCCTGATGACGATTGTGGGATTCGTACTCTATGGCAGTACGGTCTTACTCCCTTTGCTGATGCAGGTGCTGCTCGGCTATACCGCGACCCACGCCGGCGTGACCAACTTGCCCAGAGGCCTCGCTTCGTTCCTGGCGATGCCTTTCATTGGAATTCTGACCTCCAAGGTGGATGCGCGAAAGCTGCTGGGCGCCGGAGTCTTGGCCTCCGCAGCAGCCATGTTCTCGCTCTCGCGATTAAGCCTGGATGTCGGCTTCTGGAACTTCTGGTGGCCGCTCATGTTACAGGGAGCGGCTCTCGGATTGATCTTTGTGCCGCTCACAACGGTGACTAATGATCCGGTACCCAAAGAGCGTTTGGGAAACGCGACCAGCATTTTCAATCTCATGCGCAACATCGGCGCCAGCATCGGCATTTCGATTGTCGAGACCCTGCAGTTCCGCAAGACCCAGCTGCACATCAACCAACTGGGAGAGCACGTGACCGGATCAAGTCCGCAGGCGCAGCAGACATTCCAAGGATTGCGGCAATACTTCGCTTCCCAAGGGGCAGGGCCAGTCGAGGCCACGAAGCGCGCTTACGGGGCCTTGTTCGGCATGGTGCAGCGCCAGGCCTCCATGCTGGCTTACAACGACGTGTTCTTCATTCTGGCGATTCTGTTCGCGGTGATGTTTCCCCTCATCTTCCTGATGCGGAAGCCCAAGGGCGGACCGGTCATGGCGCACTAGCGGGCAAACTAGGGAGACCACTTGTCTCGCGCCTGTAATCCAAGGTCGCGTGAAACTTTGGTAAGCGCGTCTGTTGACCATCTCTCGCATAGCCCCATAGAATCAAAAAGCGGCGAATTGATCGCCGCTTCCATTCCAACCACTGCCCCCTCGTTCAACGGCAGGACAGCTGACTCTGGATCAGCATATCGGGGTTCGAATCCCTGGGGGGCAGCCAATCTTTTCTGTAATTCCAGTACCTCTTCGCCAGGAATCCCCTAGCCCCGACGCCATCTTTCCACTTTTCTTAGCAAATCGAGACGGACCGACACATGGGCCGGTGCAGGGATGCCCTGTTCAAGACAAGAGGGGGGAATTTGCGGATTTCAGGCGGCGGTGGGCTCGGCGGTCGCGGACTCCCACTTCATTTCGCCGGTTCTCAGTTGAGGATGGGAAACCAGCATGTGCCAAAGCACGGCCTGAAAGGACTCGGTGTGAGGGGTGATGGTTTGAGGATTTACCGTGGGAATCACAATGCAGGCATCGGCCACGCGGGCAGTAAAGCCGCCGTCGCGGCCGACCACTCCGGCGATTTTTGCTCCGATTTTCTTGGCGTAGCGTAGCGCGCTGACCAGGTTGGCGCTGATGTTTCTTCGGGCATCGCCTCCGCCGACGGAGAAAACAAAAATGGTATCTGACGCACTCAGGCGGCTACCCTCCAGCCAGTTGCGATACGCGGTCTCCCATCCGTCGTCGTTGATGCGCGCCGTCAGCTCGGAGACGTTGTCGCTGGGTGTATAAGACTCGATGCCTGCGATCTTTCTAAAATCGTTCACAGCATGGGAGGCGTGTCCGGCACCGCCGCCTACTCCAAGGAAGAAGATGCGGCCGTTGCGGCGCTTGGTTTCTACCAGCAGCGCCAGCACCGCTCCGACTGATTCACGATCGATGCGTTGCAGGATTTCCCCTACTTCTTCGAAATACTGGGAGATGTAGTCCATAGTCTCGTACCAATTCCGGATGTGGATAGGGAAGAGTTAACCCTACGAAGAAGCGGTCAGCACTGCCGGCAAGTCTTCTCTAGAAGATTCCAGCTGCGATGCGAGCTCCATGACATATTCGCGCAGGCCCGCCGCGGTGTCGGCGCAATGGAGGCTGAAGGCGATGTTGGCTTGCAGGAATCCCAATTTGCTCCCGGCATCGTAGTGCATACCGTCGAATATGTGGGCATAGAGCGGCCGGCTCGCTGCCCACAGCCGAAGCGAATCGGTGAGCTGAAGTTCGCCGCGAAAACCTGGCTGAGTGGCATCGATGCACTCAAATATTTCCGGATCGAGAACGTATCGTCCGAAGATGCCGTAAGGGGACGACGTTTCAGTCCTGGGTGGCCGCTCCACCAGCGATGAGACGAGAAATGTCTGAGCATCTCCCGTTTGGACGGGAGATCGCTCAACGATTCCGAAACGTTCGACCTCTTGCGGTTGCACGCGCTGGGTCGCGACGATGCAGCCCGGGTGGTTCTCGTAGCAGGCGATCAGCTGCGCCAGACAAGGAATGGATGAGTCGATCAATGCGTCGGGGAGAATGACAGCGAATGGCTCGCCGGCGACGGCGTTGCGTGCGGTCCGGACTGCATCGGCCAGGCCGAGCGGGGACTCCTGGAATACGGTCTCGATATGAATTTGGTTGAGCGATGATTGCGATTCGGCGTCCTTCGCCGGCTCACCGCTTCGAAGGTGCTCCAAAATCTGTTCTTTTCCCTTGCGCAACACCAGGATCACAGTCTCTATGCCGCTGGCCGAGGCTTCTTCCACCGCATACTGAATGAGCGGCTTGCCCGCGACGGGAAGCAATTCCTTCGGTACCACTCTGGTCGCAGGAAGAAAGCGGGTGCCTGACCCGGCCGCGGGGATCACGGCCTTGCGTATGGCGCGTTTCACGAGATGGCTCGCAAGGTCGTGGTGTCTCGTCCGACGCGAGCGGCGCGAACTTTGGAGGCGGGCTTGTTTGCCGGTCGCGAAGCCTGGTCACGGTCTTTCTCAGATCGGCCCTTCGCGGAGCGGTCTCTCTGGATGACACGGGCCGCCTGCAGCAGATCACGTGCTACAAATGTCGGCTCCAGAGTGCTGGGGTGAATAAACCGGGAGTGTTCGCTTTTCCACCTGCCGATGAAAACCGTCTTGCAGCCTGCACGGTAGCCGGCTTCAATATCCGTCAGGCCATCCCCAACCATGTAGGAATCTTTCAGCGACAGGTTGAGGTCGCGAGCCGCCTGCTTCAGCATGGCGGTGCCCGGCTTTCTGCAGGCGCACCGTTTGCGTAGTTGGTGCACGACAGCCTCAGGATGGTGCAGGCAATAGTAGATTCCATCCAGGTGAGCGCCCGCTGTGACCAGCGCGTCGCACAGCTTCACTTCCAGCTGGTGCAACAGGGCGGGATGAAAATGTCCCTTTGCGACTCCTGGCTGGTTAGAGACAATGACCACCGCGAACCCTTTATCGTTCAACAAGCGAATGGCTTTAGGGACCGCCGGATAGACCTGGAACTGGTCTATGGTGAAAGGCGAGTCGATGATGCTCGGATCGCGGTGGTAAATCAACGGGTTGATCACTCCGTCGCGGTCGAGAAATACTGCCGGGACTTTACGCATTCTTGATCGGCCTCTTGTTCAGCTGGGTCTGCAGCCATGAATCCGGCCATGTGCTGTGCGAGTGGCCGTTGCCATTGTTTTCCTGGCGAAGGATGTGGGCCAGCCGCCCGTCGCGCGACATCATGTCGAACACCACTTTGCTGCCTTCAAATTCGAAGCGGAAATTGAGTTCCCGCAGACCGGCTTTCCGCATGGCATCGCGCAGCCGGGCTTTGTTCTGTTCACAGTAAAGCATCAGAAAACCGCCGCCGCCCGCGCCCGAAATCTTTCCGCCGATGGCGCCGTTCTTCTTGGCGATGGCATACCACGCATCAATATTGGGATTGGTGATGCCGTTCGAGAGCCGCTTCTTCACCTTCCAGTGCAGGTCGAGGAGTTCTCCAAACCTGCGAAGCTGGCCGGACTGGATGCAGTCCCGAATCTCCATTCCAATTCCTTTGATCTCCTGCAAACTCTCGGTCACGCTGCCGGCTTTGTATTTGGTCGCATGATCCTGCTGGCGCAGGATGCTGAGCGAGTCACGCACTCCTCCGGTATAGAAAAGCAGGATGTTGTTTTCCAAGGCTTGCAGAAGATCAACGCTGAGGCATACCCGCGCCACCTTGACGTAGCCGTTCGTGGAGATATCGAGCTCAGTCAGCCCACCGAAGGCGGCCATGTACTGGTCTTGTTTCCCGATCGGCTTTTGCAGCCGTTCCAGTTCAATGTGGCAGGCCTCTTCGGCCAGCATGTGCGGACTCGTGGCAGTCTGGGTGAGGGTGTGAATCGCGTTCAACAATCCCACCAGATAGCAGCTGGACGAGCCCAGGCCGGTGCCGGCAGGAATATCGGCCACTGACACGATTTCGATTCCATTGTTGATTTGGAAAAACTTGAGAGCTTCACGAGCCAGGCTGTGCTGGATTTCATCCACGTGGCGGACTAACTCGGTCTGGCTGTACTGCACCCGAACTCCGTCATGCAAAATGGGTGTATTCACGTTCAGGTACATGTACTTGTCGATCGCGACCGCCAGCACGAAGCCGCCGTGCTCGGAATAAAAAGAAGGGAGGTCGGTGCCACCTCCGCCGAGCGTGAGTCGAAAAGGAGTCTTGGTGATGATCACTGTATGCTTTCCACCTGTTCGTTATTTGGAGCGACATTGACCGGAGCGACATCCACCCAGCGGCGCTCGCGGGCGCTGGTATACGCCGCCTCTACCAGTTCGAGCGCACGCAAGCTATCGCCGATGTGCCCCATCGGTTCATGGCCGTCTCGAATGGCATCGACAAAGTCCTGCCATTCCAGCGCCCAGGAGTCATTAGTCGCGGGGAAATTGAAGCTTTCTTCTTCTGGCCGGCTGTGGTCAGAGCGGCGCTTGCCCCACACCAGCTTCTGAGGACCATAATGGCCGTCGCGTCCGCTCAGCAGGAGATAACCATCGTGTCCGAAAATCTCGAGATCGAGCAGGTTGATCCATTGAGTCCAGCTGATGTGGAGCTGGGCGGTTTGTGCCCGGGCCGTGGTGAGAGTGAGAAAGCAATTGTCCTCAACCGCCGGGAAGTTCCAGAAGGCCCGGGAGGTAGTGGCTGAAACTGCGACGGGTTCGCCTAAGAGATAGCGTGTGAGATCTAAAATGTGGATGCCCTGTTCGATCAGGACTCCGCCGCCTGAAAGCTCGAGATCGGTACACCAGTGCTGTTCGTAGTTGGGACGCCCGCCATGTCCATAACGGCAGCGGAGAAAATGAAGCGGGCCCAGGGCGCCGGAGTCGATGATCTGCTTGGCTTTGCGCACATTTGCCATGTAGCGGTAATTGAATCCGGTCTTGAGTACCAGCTTGCGCACCGGGACCGCTTCCAGAATTTCGTCTGCTTCTGCGAGCGAACGGGTGAGAGGCTTTTCACACAGCACATGTTTGCCGGCACGCAACGCGGCACAGGCCAGCCCGGCGTGGAATTTCGTGGGAGTGCAAATCACCACCGCGTCAACATTCGAGGTTTTGATTGCGGCCAGAGGATCGTTACTTGCTTCCGCGCCACAGGTCCTGGCCAATGCTGTGGCATGTTCGAAATCGAGATCCGCGACTATCCCGACCTCGGAGGCCGGCGATTCTCGAATGACCTGGCAACGAATGCTGCCTACATTGCCTGCGCCGATAACGGCCACTCTTAGCATGGATCACACGAACGGAACTCGCCGCAGGGTTCCGGCTTCGGTCTTCATCAGTTCGGGAATGCGATCGTGCAGCGTGCCCCAGTCGTCCCAGATGGCGCTGATCAGCCGGCCAGTAAGACCGTTGGAGCGGTCAGACGCGAGAAATACCGCGAGTTCGGCGGCCCGTTCCGCCGGCACACCGCCGGTGGCTTCCATTCGCTGCAGTTCCGCAGCGGTTCGGTCGTCGGGTTTCGGCAGGGAACGTAACTGCTCCCACATTCGGCTGTTTACCGGACCCGGGGCGACGGCATTCACGTCGATGTGAGCATCGCGCAGTTCCTCAGCCAGGCTCTCGCAAAAACGCACCAAAGCCGCTTTGCCAGCGCTATAGGCGGTGTAAAAGGGACGAGCGTAAGCAGCGCCTCCGCCGGAAAAGTGAATGATCTTTCCCTTGCCTTGGGCTTGCATCGACGGCAGCACAGCGCGAGTCAGATAAAAACTACCCACCAGATTCACCTCGATTGCCCGCACCCACTCGCTCGCGTCAACTTCGGCTGTGGCTCCAACCGGTCCGAGAACCCCGCTGCAATTCACCAGGCAATCGATCCTGCTGAAGCGATTGCAGATCGCAGTGGCGGCTCTGCCAGTTGCTTCCTGGTCGGTGATGTCCAGTTGCATGGACATGATTTTGCTGTTGGCACTGCAAAGGTCCTCCAGGTCCGCGGGCAGCCGAGTGAGATAGGCCAGGGCGAGATGCGCTCCTTCCGCGGCAAAGCGTTCGGCAACCGCGCGGCCGATAGCACCGGAGCTTCCGGCGATCAGGCAAACTTTATTTTGTAATTCCATGGCGTTCGAATCATGTTCGGACGATGCTCGGTGATGCTGCTGCGTCAGGCCGCATGTGTCGCTGCACCATGGCGAGAGCGGAAAAAATCGGTGGTTCTCTTTGCTCCTTCACGGAAGGAAATTCTGGGCTGCCAGTGCAGGATGTTTTTTGCCTTCGCTATATCGAGATAGATGTGATCAATCTCGCCCGGCCGGACGGCGGCGTAACGCGGTTCTACTTCAGGTTTGCCGAGAAGTTCCCGCACAGTGCTGAAAACCTGCTGATCGGATGTCGGCTCACCGCTGCCGATATTAAAAATCTCGCCTTCCCCGCGAGAAATCGCCGCCACGTTGGCATCGGCCACATCGCTGACATACACATAGTCGCGAGTCTTGCTTCCGTCTCCGTAAATCACCGGCTGGATTCCCTCGAGAAGCTGTTCGCTGAATATGGCAAAGACGCCCGCCTCGCCCTGGGAACTTTGACGGGGCCCGTACACATTTCCGTAACGCAATACCACGTACTCGATTCCGTACAGATGATGAAAGGTGAACAGATAGTGTTCGACGGTGTGCTTGCTGATGCCATAAGGGGTAATCGGATTGATCGGCGAGTCCTCTTTTGCCGGGAGGTTGCCGGGCTCGCCATATCCGGCCCCGGCGCTGGCGATGTAGACAAACCGGCGAGCCTTGTGCGCAACCGCTTCTTCGAGCAGGTTGAGCGAGCCGAGAATATTGACGTCGGCGTCGAAAATTGGCTCGCGGACTCCACGCCGGACATCCATCTGGGCGGCGTGATGGTTGACAGCCTCAGGCTTGAACTCAGAGAACACGCTCTTTACGAAGGCACGGTCACGAATGTCGCCGAGGAAAAACGCAGCCCTGGGATTTACGTTGTCGCGGAACCCGCGCGAGAGGTCGTCCAGCACGGCAACTTCGTGTCCCAAGCCGATGTAGGCGTCGGCGACATGAGACGCGATGAACCCGGCGGCGCCTGTGACCAGAATGCGCATTTCAGCATGCTCCTTCGGCGCTGATGACCTTCCAGAAAGTCTTGCAGATGATGACCAGGTCAAGCCAGATCGACCAGTGATCGATATAGAACATGTCCATGCGCACGCGCTCCGCATAAGTGGTGGTCTGGCGGCCCATCACCTGCCAGTAGCCGGTCATGCCGGGTTTGACGGAGAGCAGTTTTTCGAGGCGATCTCCGTAGCGGTAAATCTCAGCACCAGAAATGACTCGCGGTCCGACAAAGCTAAGCCGGCCGCTCAGCACGCTGAAGAACTGCGGCAGCTCGTCAATACTGAACTTCCGCAGGAATTTCCCGACACACAACACTCTTGGATCATCGACCAGCTTGTGCTTGTCGGCATACTGCGATTGCAGAATCGCGTCGTCCGGCGGACCCTTGTCGGCGCCTTGCACCATGGTGCGAAACTTCAGGTAGTAACGGATGCAGCCGTCACGATCCACAAATTCACGGTGATAGAACAGCGGGCCGCCATCTTCGGCTTTGAGCAGGAGCGCAATTACCGGGGCGGCAGCGAGTGTGATCATGCTGCCCACGAGCGCGATGCTGTAGTCCATTGCCACTTTCACGGACTGCTGAATGCGCTCCGCCCAACGGACGCCCGCCTGCAAGGACAGGAGACCTGAATATCCGTCGCGCTGGCTTTGAACCTCGCGCAAACCCAGGATCGGAGACTCTATTCCCACGGCGATACCTTTGGCGTGGCAACGCTCGACGAGATTCAGCAACCACGGCTCCCCCGTGAGGCCGTGCTCGGGTGCCAGCAAGAGCAGGGTTCGCGCACCGCATCTTTCTATAATGCTTTCCCACTCGTCGAGACAGCCGAGGACCGGCCACGCCGACTTGTGCGCGTCCGGCAAATAGTCGCGGTCAGGAAGCAGTACCCCGCGCACGTCATAACCCGCATGGCGCTGGATTGAGAGATGATCGTGCAATGCGGCCAACTCTTCGGGCGCCCCGGCAACAACCGCCGCTTGCCGGCCGAAGCCTCGGCTCCAGAGAGTTGCATACAGAGCGCGCAGAAGAAATCGGAGGCCCAGCACCAGGACCAGCGCAAAACCGAACCACAGGACTATGAGGGGAAGGGAAGCGGCGGGCTTTTCTCCGAAGGCGACAGTGAAAGATGCGAGGGTCAGGAAGAATAACGATAGTGCTTTGACTCCCAGTTCCAGCTCCGCTTCCGGGCGGCGAAGCTCGAAGCTCCCAGCTCCGGCGAACGCGTAGGCAACCACCGCGAAGAATGGAAGATACAAAGCCGGGTGGTGCAGCGGGCGTGTAATCGCAAGCGAAACGGGCATCCATCGTGGAGTGATGCGCTCGGCCGCGCGATGGGCCAGCACCAGCCCAAGCAGGTCGGTAACCAGGAACAAGCTGTTCTTGAACCACGGCTCGCTCAGGAAATTCCAGCCAGCTTTCGCCGGCTGAGCAATCGACAGGGGCCGCGACGGCGCGCCTCGGGAGAGAACAACCCGCCGTCGCGCAGCCTGTTGGGGAGCCGTTCTTGGCATGGAGATGGCCTTAGGAATGGACGATCACGCTTATGAAACCTCCAGCCGCACGCGGGCGATCTCTTTCAGCGCCTTCTCAGCGTCGCGTACAAACTGCCCGACCGTCTCGCGGGTGTATTTGTGATCAATCATCTTGGGCAGAAATTGCGGAGGGACGGTCACGATGTGAGCCCCGGCCAGAGCCGCATTCTGCACGTCGATAACCGAGCGCACGCTGCCCACGATAATCTCCGTCGGGTATGACCACTCGCCGATCCAGTGCCGCACGTTGCGGATGACCACCGAGGGATCATTGCCTTCATCGGAAATTCGCCCGGCGAAGATACTTACGTAGGTGGCCCCGGCCTTAGTGGCCAGCACCGCCTGGTTAAAGGAAAGGACGGCGGTTGCATTCACTGCAATGTGTTCCGAAGTGAGAGTGTTGATGACGCTCAGACTGGACTCGCCGCGCTCGTTGACCACTGGAATTTTCACCACGATGTTGGAGCCCCAGCTGGAAAACATGCGCCCCTGCTCCAGCATTTCTTCACGGTCATTGCTGGTGACTTCGATGCTGCAAGGGCGGTGCCGCACGATCCGGCAAAGCTTTCTTGCCCCTTCCTCGATGTCGTACATTCCGTCTTTCAGCATGATGCTGGGATTGGTGGTCACACCATCGATGATTCCTTCTCCCAGCCAGTGTTGAATTTCCAGGGGATCGGCAGAATCAATAAAGATTTTCAAAACTACACCTCCGGGCTCTTCCGAAAAAACTGTGGTGCATGCGTTTTAAGAGGCAGGCTCATCAACCCCGCCAGGTTTGACTTCAAGCTAAGACTCCGCCGCCAATACCTCATTCGATTCGACCGTTTCCTGCAGTCGCGACATCTCCTCGAACAGCGTTACCACTTTCGGCCCCCAGACCTGAAGCGAGTAGGATTCCTCAATCGTTCTGCGGGCGGCTGCGGCCAGCGTTCCCCGCAACTCCTGGTGCTGCACGAGCGCATTCAGGCACAAACACCATTCCTCGTCCGAGGATGCGAGCAATCCATTAACGCCGTGCTGGATCAAATCGGTGGTGATGCCCACCGGGGAGGCCACCGTCGTCGCCCCAATGGCCATGTATTGGATCGCCTTGAAAGCGCATTTACCGCGTGTCCATTCCGTGTCGGGCAGCGGCATCAGCCCAATGTCGATGCAAGCGAGGTCCTGCAACTCGGTTTCCAACCGGAAGGGAAGCGACACGCAGTCCGGCAGATCGGGTTTGTATTCCGGAAATCCAAAGAAGCGAAAGCGGACCCTGCCGGGATTGTCAGCGGCAACCTTCTTGAGGGCAGGCTCAATGGAGCGCAGATGAGCGGCGGTGGAGCGGCTCCCCATCCAGCCGATGGTCAGAGGTTCGCTCACCGAAGCCGGCTTGCGGTGATAGCGTTCGCAATCCACTACGGTGGGAACGATAGAAACGTGGGGATTCAGCTGCTGCGCATATTCGGCGAGTATGCGGTTTCCCGCGATCACGTGGCTGCTCCTTCGGATCACCTCGTCTACACCTCTGCCGTACTTGAAGCGGTAGAGCGCGGCGTGGTTGAGATCCGGAATACGCAACGGCCCGGAATAAACAGCGTCATCAAACGCGAACACGATTCTTGGATGCCTAAAGAGAACCCACCTTTCCAGAGCGGGCGTGAGAAAAGGAAACACTTCGCGCTGAATCACAACCGTGTCGAATCGTGACAGGTCTGCAAGTTGCGCAAGCCTGCGTCCGGTGCAATACAGGAAATGTAAGGTCTTCCGTGTATATCTACCGCGTGTGCGCAAGTCGCCGTAGAGGCGGGCTGTGGAAAAGGGCCACACGCAGCAGTGGTAACCCGCATTCTCCAGATAGGGCAGAAATTGCTGCACGCGGTATCGATAGCCCGCGTCTTCTTGCGGATGGGGAACGAGAAATAAGAGTCGCGGCATCAGCTCTCACATGGGATCGGGTGTGTTCCCGGAAATGAAGGTTTTCGCCAGGGCCGTGACAGCGCACTCTCGTAGGCCCGTTCGCAGCTGTTGCCCAGGGCGCCGCTCCAGCGAAAACTCTGCAGCACGCGTTCGTGGGCTTCGTTTCCTAACCGCTCCCGCAATCGGGCATCTTCTAACAGCAGATGCAAGCCTTCGCTATATGCGCGGACATCTCCCGGACGAGTTGCGAGCCCACTCTCTTGATGCCCGATGTATTCGTTGATTTGACCGACCGAAGTAGTCAGAATGGCTCTCCCCAGCAACATGTAATCGATAATCCTGGAAGAGCATTTGGCCCGGAACAACGGACTGTCTGGATAAGGAAACGCCGCCACGTCGCAGGCGGCGACTACTTCTGCGTAGGTTTCATATGTGAGATCGCCGAAATAACGGACCTGCAGGCCGGAAATCGAAGCGAACAATTGCTGCGCTGCCGGCAGTCCGGGCCCGTCGCCGATTACGGCGAAGGTGAAGTGATTGCGTGCAGCCGCCTGCCGAAGCGCCTCCCCGAGGAAATCAAGATCATCCGCGCCATCGAAATGCCCTGCATAGAGCAGAACCGGGCGGCTGGTCAAAACCAAGCTTGCGCTTATGTACATCTGCGGGCGTCTTCGCCAGCTCCGCGGCCAGCGTGACCTGATGTTCTGATACTCCATTGGGAACATAGAATACCCGGCGCGCTTCGTTCCTCAAGTCACAGGCACGATCGAACAGCACTCGACTGGCCACTGTGACTGCCGGCGCTTTTTCGGTTAGCGACTGTTCCTGGTAATCGATGAACTCTTTCATCACCCAGGGATAGCGCTTGACGTCGTTCCAGCCCCCCCAGCCTTCCCAATCGTCGCAATCGAGCACCAGCGGTGTCTCGCCCTTGCGTAGTAACGCGGCTGGCGATGATTCCGGCAAATCCTTTCGGTTTGAATACGTGGACCAGATCAGGACCGATTTCGGCCAGCAGGCTCAGTGCTCTTCTACCGATGCCGGCGAGTCCGACAGGCGACCGGGTAGGGATCTTGAGATTGACGATCTGCACGCCGTTCAAGGTGTACTGCAATCCGGAGTAGCGCAAATTGTCATAGGGAACGATGACCAGCGTGACTCGATGGCCCCTCCTCACCATTTCTTCCGCCATGGGGAAGGCTCGCGCCCGTACCGTACCTTTTGGTTCCCAGGCAAATCCGGCGATGTATGCGAGATTCACAACTTTTCTTCTACGGCCTAACGCGGAGGACACACGGAATTAGACAGCCGTGTAATCACGGTTGCGCGCGAGAATTCTTTCTTCGTCATCTCGGTCCAAGCTTTCCCGGACAACCGCACGCTTCACCGCTGTAACCTCGATCATGTCGCCTGCGCCGGCCCAGTCCTGCAAAGTTTGCAGCCACCCTGCCAGCACGCGTAGCGCATAGCTGTTAAACACCCGGCCTTGCCACGATCGCCGGCCATTCTTCCGGTTTAGCCAGACTTGCAGGCTTCCCAGCAGTCCCACGTAATCGGAGTTGAAGACGACCCTGATGACTTCGAAGCCGTGCTGGTGAAGCAGACGCCTCACGGTGTCGCGGGAGTAGCCGAAACAATGAATGGGCGGGCACAGGTGCCACCAGTGCTCCCGAAAGATGCGGGCATTCAGGCTGGCGGCATTGGGCACCGCAATCAGCAGCGTGCCGCCCGGTTTAAGAATTCGATTAAGTTCACGGAGCACCTGCTTCGGATCGCTCATATGCTCGAGCGAGTGGCTGGCTCTCACGTAATCGAAATAAGCCGCAGGGAAGCCTGCTTGCTCCAGCGCTCCACAATAGATATCGATCCCGCGGGCTTGTCCGGCTTCGCTCGCCTGGCGGCTGATCTCCACTCCGTGGGAAGTCCATCCCCGGTGGCGCATGGTGTCGACGAATACGCCGCTTCCGCAGCCCAGGTCGAGAAACTTACCCGGGCGGGAGAACGCCGGCTCCTTTGTGCCCTGCCAATAGCCCAACATCTTTTTCAGCCATTGTTTCAGTGGATGGACTTTCGTTGGGGGCTGATAAGAGTAGTAGTTGGAAGGGTACAAGGCTGCCAGTTCCTGGTCCGAGTACATTGGATTCATGAATACCAGCGAGCAACCGGAGCATTGACTAACCTGGTGCCGTCCCGGAATTCCGAAATGCGGGTCTCGCGCCACATACAGACAGTTCAGCCCACCGGAACCGCAGAGAGGACACGATTTCAGCAACTCACTCATCACATCAACTGGGAAGCAGCCTCAGGCGCAGCACGTGTGAGAGTTTCTGCCGTTCAGACGTCACCAAGCCATAGTTCCACACGAGCCAGGCCGTGACGGCCGCAGCCACAAGGCCGAAGAGAAGTACGTCGGTGTCGCTCAGAGCCGGCAGCGCGGCTCTCAAAGCAAATACGCAGGCCAAAGGAGCGGCACAGACCAGCGGCCGAAGCAGACTTTGCCGAATCAGCAATGACTGATCGATCGAGATGTGCGCCGTCCGGGGCACGTTGTAGAACAAGTGGAGGCCGACGCCAACGAACGCGCCGGCTAGCGTACCCAGTGCGACGCCTACGGCGCCCAGGAAGTAGGCTCCGGCAACGCTGGCGGCGAGGTTGGTGATTGCTTCCGCCACCGGCGAGGCAATGACTTTGCCCTGCTGCCCGGTGCCCAGGAGCAAAGTCGAATAGGGGAGAGCGCAAAGCCTCACGAAATTTGCCACCACAAGAATTTGCAGCAGCAGAACACCGTGCAACGCGTAATCGGTTCCAACCCAAATGCGAAGCACCAGGTGGCCGCCGACGATCAGCGGCAACGCCATTCCCAACAGAAGCAATACGCTGTAACGAGTTGAGGAGAGCAGCATGACGCCCAGCTGGTCGGCATCTCCCCGGGCGGCGAGCACGGCAGAAGCCGGCAGCAAAGCGGCAAACATGGCGTTCTGCGCCTGGGCCAGGAAGTTGGTCAAAGTAGCCGCGACTGCGTAGTACGCGGTGGCGTGGTAATCGAAGATTCCGACGACGCTCAGGTCGAGGCCGCTGATGAGAAACGATGCCGCAATCCACACGGCCAGCGCGGATGAATAGCTCACAATCCGGCGGGCGCAGGTCTTCGAAACCAGCCGGAGATGAATTCTGATTTGCGGCGCCCATTTTCGCCACGCCAGATATGACATGGAATAGGAGAGCAGGTTGGCCAGTGCAACCACGCCTCCCATCACCGCCAGGCCATCCTTCCTCAGAACCACGGCCACGATGAGCACGGCCATCAGAATCTTAGTGATCAGCGCAATTCCGACCGGCACTACATTTCTCTGCAACCCGATGAACACCGCCTGAATTACGTTCACCGGCAAGCCCAGCGCCACCGAGCCTGCCATGAGCAATAAAGCGATTCGCGCCTGATGATGCAGGTTCGCCGGCATGGACGAAAAAATATGGGGAAACTGCCATGCCAGCACACAGGCGATGCCGATCCCCAGCACAGTTCCGGCTGCCATCACCAGAAAAGCCGTGCTGACGATTCCGTCCCGCTGCGCGGCATCGTCGCGCTCGTCTTCGTGGGCCACAAACCGCGAGACTGCGATCTGGATGCCGAAGTCGAGAAATCCGATGTAGAGGCTCCATTGCAAGAGCAACGCCCAGAGGCTGTATGTGCTGGTCGCGAGATGACGCACCAGAAAAGCCGGCAGAAGCAGCGCGATCACGCCCGCGCCCATGAGGCGCACCAGGTTGGCGGATGCGTTCTTCAAAATTGTGGTCGTAAGATTTTGCTGAAAAGGCATCGATGTTGCAGCAGCAGACTTGCGTTAGCGAACTATGGACTGTCTCCAAAGCCGCAGTCCTTCAAAGAACGCTCGTTCGCGCAGTAGAAATTTCGAAAGATTGAAGCTCCGCCCGAGGAATTCGAACAGCAGATGGAACTGATAGGCAGGCACGTAATACAGACCGCGTACCGGACCAAAATGTTTCAGCATGAAATATACCCGGTTGCGAGTGGTGTATCGCATCATGAAGTCCGATCCCAGGCCGCCCGTCAGGCTGTGTGCTTTGTGGTAAACCACGGCGCTGGGCAGATAAACCAGCTTCAATCCCGCGCGCTTAGCTCGGTAACAGAAATCGGAGTCATCCACGTAGGCGAAGTAACGATCGTCCATCATTCCGATTCGCGCAAAGACTGAATCTCGCACCAGCAGGCAGCACGCCGGTCCGTGGTCGACCATGCGAGGAGAGTCGTACTGGCCGTGATCGCGCTCGCCATAGCCATGATGGAAGCCGGCGTATCCGCGTGATGATTTGAACCCGCCGCCGGCGCTCCAGATGATCTGCTCATTGCCGAAGAACATGATTTTCGGCGCAGCCATTTCTGCCTTATGTTCTTCCAGGCCTGCGGCAAGCTGCTCCAGTAGCGAGGGGCCGAACTCGGTATCATTGTTGACAAACAGCACTGCTTCGCAACCCGCAGCCAGAGCGGCTTTTGTGCCCTGATTATTGCCGGTGGCGATTCCGACGTTACCAGGATTGGCAATCACCGTAATTCGCGGATCGTCGTACTTCGCCACTGCGGCGTAAAGTGTCGTCCGAGGAAGCATTATCCACTACGTACAGGACGAAGTTGCTGAACGCCTGCGCCATCATGCTCTGCAAAAATCCGTCAATCACCTTTCCGCTGTTGTAGGTGACCGTGACTGCGCCAATTTTGCAAATTCGCATGGGGGTGCTTTGTTCAATGAGCCAAGGCGGCAGCTGATTCCGAGCGGCGGGCCGCAATCCGCCGCAAGGCTTCACTCATGGCGATCATCATCCACACCAGATAGCTGGTATGTGGACCGAACAAGGTGGAATCGTCGGCAAACCAGCCGATGATGTTTGTGGTCAGCGCAAAGGCTACTGGCCATGGCCGGGAGTCCGAGATAGGGATCCTTGCCCAGGCGCAGCATTCCCCGGATACTGCCCAGCACGATGAACAGCATGGCGGTGAGGCCGATCACGCCGATTTCTGCAAGCAGGTACAAATAGGTTTCGTGGGGAGACGTGCCCAGAGATTGAGAGCCCAGAATGATGTCGTGCGTGGAGTTTATATATTCAAAATTGCCGATGCCCACTCCCACCCAGGGATGACCCCACCAGGTTTGCAGAGCGAACACCCAGCTGCCAAGCCGGGTGACGATGTCCCATGACAGGCTGCCGATCCCGCTGCCGAATAGCTTTCCTTCCACAAAAGTGCGGAGCGGACCGTAAACCACCATCCATGCGGTCAGCGCTGCGCAGAAGACCCCGGCAAACAGAAGCTTCCAGCGACGCCTTCGGTCGAGAAGAAGGATGAACAGGCCGGTCGTGACGGCGAGCGCCAGCCAGGCTCCGAAGGTGAAGGTCAGTACCAGTCCCGACAAGATGATCACAACCGCCAGGAAGCGCCCGGAAAGCATTTTGGGTTGCTTCTGACGCAGCCAGAGCACAACGGCGACGGGAAGCACCAGGTTGAAGTAGTGGCCCAGTTCCATCTCGGAGGTCAGGACAGAGATCATCCGGTTACGCCACAGCCAGAACTCGTCGCGGTAGTGTGAGAGGCCGGTGCTGAGGCGGGGATTCACGATCCAGAACAGCGCCCCGTAATCATGAATCATGAACTGGTAAAAGCCATAAATCGCCACCACCAGAGTGGAGGCCACCAGCACCTGGAAAATCTGAACTACTTTTTCGCGGGAATCGACCAGGCTGGGCACCACATAACAGAGCCCGATACTCGAAAGCAGCCGCACTGCTTCTTTAAACGTAAACAGAAAATCGTGCGACCGCACCAGTGACATCACCACCAGCCCGGCCAGAACCGCGAAGCTGATCTCGTAGCGACTTCTCCGGATGTGGCGTGCTTCGGGGACGAGCAGGACGGGCACCCAGATGAAGACTTTCAGCAGTTCGGCTGCGACCGGAATTGGACCGATGGTGAAAACAAAATTGAACGGAATCAGGAAAACCATCAGCAGCAACAACGGGTAGGGGCGATCGACAAACAGCGCGCCAATCAGAACCGCGACTGCAACTCCCAGTACTGCCGGCAGGTAAAGCGCAGACACCACGCAGGCGGCTGCCAACAAGGGCGCAGCCAAAGCGGCCTTGCGGTCCCATCCCGCCGGTAGCGGGTAGGCTGAAATGGGGGTGGAACTCATGGGTTACGAGCTAGTAATTGCTGTCATGGAAGCCGCGATCTCTTACTCGAAATGATTATTCCCATTGCGATTCGAGTGATTGCCGTTGGGGCCCCGCCAAAAAGCTTCTGACAGAATGTCGCGGGTGAGATGGCGGCCATCTTTGCGGCGCAGCTTGTCGGCGATTTCGCTGACGATTCCGCGAGCAAATTGCTTCTTCGGATTCTGTGGGTCCGTCTTCTGCCAAAAGTCTGCGCCGAGTATCCAGGCGGAACCCACCAAAACCGACAGCATGATGCCTCCCAGGAAAATCAAGGCGCGCGGCGGCCCGGAACGGCCTTCCGGATATTCCGGCGGCACCAGTACTTTGATGGTGGGAATCTCTTTGGCCTCCTGCACCCGGGCCAGTTCGTATTCTTTCCGTAGAACTTCGTACACGGTCTCGTTGATCTTGACCCGGCGGAAAAGGTCCGAATAGGTCAAGCCAACCACCGGCAGTTGCCGGATCGACGGATACATGGACTCGCTGTCGATGTCGGGTTCGGCTTCGGTGGGAGCGCCACCGAGTTTCTGCAACTGGTGCTGCAGCTCGGCAATGCGCGCCCGCGTGGCTTTGACGCGGATGTTGTACGGGGTATAGATCTGCTCCAGCCCGCGGAGTTCTGATTCTGCGGCGATCTTCTGTCCTTGCAGGGTGGCGACCGCTTCCAGCATGGCGCGGCCCTGCTCTTTCACGTCGAGTGTAGTGTTCTTGCTGGAAAATTCGCTCAAATCCTTGGCTGATTGGTCGAGTTCGTGTTTGACCACGTTCAGCCGGCCCTCGAGGAAAACGCGCTCGCGATGTGCCGCCGAGGTGTTCATGGTGGCTACCATGCGATTCAGTTCGTCTATATAGGCTTGTGCAATCGCCACCGATCTCTGCCGGTTCTTGTCGGTGACAGTAATGGTCATTACGCCGCTCTTGCGGTCTTCATCAATGCTGGTTCTGGCGACTAGTTTCTTGCGCGCTTGTGCGTAGGTCTTCACCCAGTACACGCGCCGCAGATCGAAGCGGTTGATGATGTCGTTGGTGACTGCGTCACTCTTCAGGATGCTGATGAACAGCGCACCGGAACTCTTCAGACCGAGCAGGTCAGAAGCAACGCTCATGGCCGCTCCCCCCATGCCTCCGGTGGAGCTTTCGCCTCCCATCAACGAGCCGCCGCCCCCGGCGAGCGCTGCCAGCATGGTGGATGCCCCCGATTGCTGGTCGGGCGGCATCAGTTCGGTTTTGGACTCAAACGTCGCTGGCAGCAGCAGCGCAATGATTAGGAATAAAACGGCAGCCCGCAAGGCGATGGTCAGCAAAACTCGCTTGTGACTCCAGAGCGTCTGGATCGCCGTGAAAACACGTTCTTCGCCGGCAGATCGCTCCGTTTCCTGCTCAAGCACGTGGAGAGATGAAATGGAATCCTGCGGTTCGAATTCCGCAGATGCATGTTTCTTTGGAGTCATGGCTTTCAGTGCTTAGCGGGATAGCTTCCAGTGAGGTAAGAACGTGAGCTGTACTGACGTCGTCAAATTGGAATGGCGTCCCGCCGCGAGGTCGGGAAAATGCCATTGCTCGTACTGCATCGAGCCTGACAGTTCCAGGTCCTTGCGCAGCATCGTCTGTCCGGCAAGGGAATAATCAACCAGCCGGCCGCCGCCGATAAAGTCTTTCGAAACTTCCTGGTGGCGGTAACTGAACTGCAATTTGCTGCGCGGCGAAAACCAGTAGGTCAACCATCCCTGCCCTCCCCGCCCGGCGCGGCCAATCCAGCTTCCCATCAGCAACCCGTCGTTGGTATAGCCATCGAGGTAGCGGCGGGCGTCGAAGTAAACGAACCCGGGAGAAAACTCTGTGGTCAATGGTTCTTTGAAGCCTTCCGCGCGAAGCTCCAGGTGCGGTAACTTTGGCAACCGGGGAAGGTAGATGCCCGGATTCAGCGTAGGACGGCTGGAACCTATGGGAGAAAACTCGTCGACCACCATCGAATCCAGGTACAGGGTGATGAAATTATGCAGGCGGTAGCCGATGTCGAACTCAGAGGTGCGCTTGCCGGGATTGGTGGCCGCATTCGGGGAGTGAACGTAATATGTGCGCAGGAAGTTCGACCATGTAAACGGCAGGCCCGGTCCGGCGAACATGGCCGTCACTCCCATGCCGAGTTCCAGGTTTCGAGTCGGCTTAAAGCTGAGCTTCTCGCCATGGATAAATGGCTGCGGCGCAATGTTCGGCCCCACTACGTTGGGAGAATTCACCTCCCAGTGGTGTCCTGAAAGTTGTCCCACGAAAAATTCTGCGCTGACCGGTCCCAGAATGCTCGACAGCAGCGGGATGCGATACGGCGTGACACTTTGAATGCGCAACATGGGGATGGGTTCCGCGTTATTGCTCATCAGCAGTGCCCCGGATTCTCCTACGCCGAGCCACAAACTCTGGTTTCCGAATGAGAATTGGGTGTTGTGCCAGGTCACTCCCGCAGTTGCAGTCAGGAGCTGAAAGCGGCTGGTGGCGGCCGTACCGTTGGGAAGTACGCCGGTGAAATTTGCCCCCGCAATCGCCTGCAACGTCGATGACGGGTAAGAGGGAGTGGATGGCGCGTGCTGATATTCAGCCTGCGCGGAGAAGAACAGCGGACCAGCTTCTCCTTCAACGGTCGCACCGTCATAGGTGTTGAACCCTTCGGAATATGGACGGCCGTAATCGTTCACGATGGTCTGGCCGAAGTTGAAGCTGTCGCGCAGTGGAGCGCCGGAAATCCCTGTGACTCTCGTGTAGAGCGAATCCACTCGCAGCCCGACGTTGTACGCACCGCCGATGCGGCCCAGCTCCGGCGAGAATTCCTGCATGAGAGCGCTGTACAGATTTCCGTCCCGCTGGGGCACGCCGGTGTCGAGCGTCAACTGGTCGCGGGCTTCATCCAGCATTTGGGCGCACTGCATGCGCGTCCATGGACGTTGCCCCAGATACCCCGAGCTCACGTATCCCAGCGCCGCAAGTCTCTCCAGTGCAGGATAGATCCAGCTATCGAGCGGCACTGAAGGCGATCCCATGTTTTCCACTCGCGGCCTCTCGCTCTCACTCTTCCAATGCACTGTGCCCCAGGGCGCTCCGCCGAGTTCCGAATTGTGGTGCGCGTTGTACACATGCCGGCCCATGTACCAGCCGAGTGCGCTGCCGACCACCACATCCGAAGGGAAGTGCTCTTTGCCGGTCACCCGAGTTACGGTGACCGCCGACGCCAGCCCGTAGGCCAGCAACTTGGTAAGCGGTCCGGGATACTCGTGCGCCATCACGCTCGCTACTGACCATGCGATGGCCGCGTGCTCGGAGGGAAACGACGCCCCACCCTGGAAAAACTGACCGCTCCCATCTCCATGATTGGGACGCGGTCGCTGGCTCAGTCCTTTGAAAGCGTAAGTAATCAAGGTGCTGTCCACCGCAGTCTCGCCCGACAGGAAGCCAGCCTCGCGCAGGTGGTCATTGTTGGTAAGCGCTCCCCAAAGAAAGGCCCCGCCGCCCGCGCCGATGAGGGAGTAAACCCCATAATTCGAAACCGTCTGGCTGCGCTTGATTTCACCCGTCGGCACCTGCTTCGAAAGCCAGCTGTCACTGGCGATGAGGGCGGCCGTGAAACCGGCGAACGGAGCGAATTGCTTTGCCTTTTTCGCGTTCCACTTGGTACCGCCGTCAATCCAGAACTGTTTCTGATCAGCCGCCAAATGCTTGAGCAACGGCAAGCCAAGGTGGTTTTGCGCTTCGAAGTTTGCCGGCAGCACGTCCCAGGCATCGGTGTACTTCGGCGCCGGCTGCGGTTGCGGTGCTTCCAGATCGGCTCCCCCCGCTTGGGTAGGTGCGCTCTGTGCCCCGGCAAGCGATGTCAGCATCACCAAAACGACACAGCCGAACGGTAGGTAGCGGACGCGCAGCATGCCAGTGCGGATCGACGGGCTAGAATCCACGCGCCAATGTCACTGCGACGCCAATTGCTGATACCAGCTGCGATGCTTCGAGCGTCTGCCGCCACTTGCTGGTGCCGCTCAAGGCTTTCTCCGGAACCATCAGCATGTCGCCGGGATGCACCTCAACATCCAGCGCGCTCCCCGAAAACAGGCCGCCGCTGTTGCCCACGACGGTGCCGTCGGCGCGTAGCAGGAAGATATGCTTCTTGTTGGCAATGTTGGTCGGCCCCCCGGACTGATTCAAGTACCACCGCGCGTTCTTGCCCGCGCGGAAGGTAATCGCCGTCTGGTTGAAGACCGCGCCGTTTACCATCACGAAGGTCGGCGTACGGGGCACGATCAGTGTGTCGTGGTCATGCAAAGGCATGTCCCACGACGTGTTCACCCACTGCTTGTAGTTCCGCGAGATGTGGATGACCAGGCGCCCCGCAGGGGGAGTGGCTTGCAGCTTCTCGAGAGCCGCCTGCCATTGCATCAAGGCCGCGCCCTTCGCCATTTTTGAGTCGGGATCGGTTTCCGGCAGCATTCTGAGCTGCACCCCTTCCTGCTGCACCCGGCTGATCAACTCGGCGCGGTCTTTGCCTTCGATATCGCGGACTTCCACCCGCTCGAGAATCGCTCCGTAAGGATAGGCGCCCGCCCGGAAGCCACCTGCCCGCTTGATGACAGTGCTCAGCTTCTCTCCTTCACGAATGCCGTAGGTGCCGGGATGAACGAATTCTCCGCTCAGGGTCACGTAGGAGCCGCGAACGTTCCAGTCCGCCTGTTGCCGCACCGTGAGCACGTCGCCGTCGTGCAAGGCGACATCGGCGCTGGAGTCGCCCGCCAGTGCGCGTGCAATCTGAATCGGCTGATGCTCCCCGCCGATGCTGCGGCCGTCAGGTCCTACATAAGTTGTGAGTTCTGCCAGTTCGGTATCTGCGCCGCGTTTGAAGCCGCCCGCGAGATTCAGCAGCGTCGCTGCGGTCATGTTCTTGCCCAGGGGATAGCGCCCCGGGTTGGTGACTTCGCCTTCAATCTGTACCGAGGCAGGGTCGGTCTTCTGCTGATTGCGCGGAATCAGCACGCGGTCTTTGGGATGGAGCAGAATATTCTGCGCAGAATCGCCCGCTGAGCGCCTTAGTCAGATTGACGCTGAGTACCTCGAAGTTTCCATCGCTGGTTTTCCGGTAAACCTGGGCATCCCGCAAATCGGCGTCTGCAGTCGTGCCACCCGCCAGGTAGATGGCGTCGCGAAGGTGGATCGCGCCGTTGGTGATGTGATCGCCCGGATCACGAATCGCGCCAATGACCGTCACCTGCGGCTGGTCCTCAAAGTCGTAGCGGCCGAAAATCCGCACCGTGTCGAAAGGCTTCAAGGCAATATCGGCAGCCTTTCCCGTCATCGCATCGCCGAGATTGAAAGCCATTACTACAGGCCGGAAGTCGGGCGCCTCCAGGCGAATGATCTCAGCATGGCGCTGTGAGGGCTCCGGTAGAAGATCACTGTAAGAACGGATAAGGTCGGTGATCTTCATCCCCTCGCGGTAGGGATATTTGCCGGGATGAAAAACGTGACCGTCCAGGTAAACCGTCTTTTCCGCGTAAGGCAGGATGGGAGAGATGTTGATCTGGTCGCCGTCCTGCACCTGAAATTGTTGCAGCGCCTGATTTACTCCCTGAGCATCATTGGTCTCGGGCAGATCGAGCCGCAGCATGGTGCGGTTCTCGTGCGCCACAACCCGTTCCACGTCCACGTGGCGCAATGTGCCCGAGGGCAGCACTCCGCCCGCCAGTTGCAGGACGTCCGCCAGGCTCTTTTCTTCCGCCAGTTCGTAGATGCCGGGGCGGCGGACCATTCCTTTTACGGTTACTTCGCCGCCGACCGGAGGCACCAGCAGGGTGTCGCCCGACTCGATCCGGGCCATGGGCTTATGGACGCCGTGCAGGAGCAGGTCGTAGGCATCTACTTCCTGAATCAACTTGTCGCCGCGGAAGTGGCGAATGTGACGTAGCGATCCACGGGCGGTCGGCCCGCCCGCATAGTAGAGGCCGTTGAGCGGAGTGGAAAGCGAACTGATGTCGTAAGCTCCGGGACGCTCAACGTCTCCCACCACATACACCCGCACGCTGCGAATTCGAGCCAGGGAAACGTCGGCTTCGACATCCCGGAACTGGGTGCGCAGAACCGACTGCACCAGGTGCTGCACGTCGCCGAGCGTGCGTCCGGAAACCTGAATGGTTCCGACTTCGGGCAGAACCAGTTGCCCCTGGCGATCGACCACACTCTTCAGGCGCTGCGACACTGCGCCCCAAAGTTCAATATTGAGGCCATCGCCGGGCCCCAGAACGTAGTCCGGCCCGACCGGCATATCCATGGGAAGGTTGTCGGTGTTGCCGGTACCCGTACGGAAGATCTGCGTTCCGAACTGTTCGAGCACCGCCGGACGTTGCGCAACCTGCTGATACAGGTCATAGAGCGAAGGCACATCCGCATAAGGATTCGGCTGGGTACTGATCAATGGCCGGTCTTCGTTCAGGTCCGCCGCAGAGCGCCGCATCGGGTAGGGTTCGCGTCCAGAGGGCGACGATTGCCGGTTCGATTGAAAATCTCCGTTCGACTGCGAGGAATTTCCAAAGTCGGGCATGATTGAGAAACCCAGCGACGGATCGCGTAAGCCGGCCGATTGAGTGCCGGAGCCTGCGCCAAGTGCAGGGCTGCCCAGACCTTGTGGGTTCGGTCCCGAATACGGGGTGGCCGCGCTGGTATTCATGAAGGACGCAGACTGGTTGGAATTGCCGGTTTGCGGGGGGAATTGAATGGGTTGCGAGGAACTCTGGCTGCTGTTCTGCTGACTCTGATCGAGACTAGCGCGATTCAGTTGTTGCTCGGGATTGTTATTGGGCAGCTGCTGCGGCAATTGCTCAGGTGGCGTGAGTTGAGGCGACGGGTTCCGCGGCTGAGTGGGGACACCATAGCCTCCGAGACCGTTGTCGTGGGTGGCCCAGTATGCGTCCTCTTGACTCATGGGCTGTACCGACCGTGACATTCCCTGTGAATAGGGCGCCAGGTTGCCGGGCGAATTTCCCGGCTGCATACCGTACTGCGCAGCCTGCGCGTTCTGGCGGGCAACCTCCTCCGGCGTGGGCTTGGCGCGAATGTACGAGCGTGCTTCAATCTGCTGAGTGGCCAGGATACGAACCGCCTGCTGCTCGCGCAACATCTGGAACAAAGCGTCATCGGTGAGATCGGTGGGCTGAAGAATGCGGCCTTGTTCAAAAGCCTTGCGCACCACCATTTTCTTCACTTCCAACATCAGCCCGGGCTCATTGCGCAAAACCTCAATGATGGTTTCCGCGGAGAACGCCACCTGATCTTCCGCTTCCCGCTCGGCTTCCGACATCGGACGCGAAGCGGATGCATTTCGTGGATAGTCATAGCTCTGGGCCAGCACCGGCGTGGAAAGCGGCGCGACCGTAGCGACCACGGTGAGCACCGGGAGAATTCGCGCAGCTATAAACCTACGCAGGCAGAAATTGTGCTTCCGCATATTGCCCTCAACTGTGTTTGGAATCGAAGTCGAACGTGTGCAGTAAACGAAATGCGAAGGGCTAAAACGCGGCGGCCACATCGGCTGCATCCAGTTCCACGGCCACGGAGCGCATGAGAACATCGATGGAGATAACAAATCGCCACTTATCTTTTTTACGAAGCAGAATCCCTTCGATACCCGCCAGCGGCCCGCGCACCACGCGCACCCTGCGGCCGATCTTGAGATAGGGATGAAGTTCGGCATTCATTCCCTCTGCCAGTCCGTTGCGCAGCGCTTCGATCTCCTGCTGCGGCAGGCGGGCAGGCTGTCCATTGAACGTCACCAGCCGCACTACTCCGGGGACCTGCAGCACCCGCAGCTGTTCCTGGGGATGGATATTCACGAAGACGTAGCTGGGGAACAGAACCAGGTCTAGTTCTTTCTGACGGTCTTTCCACCGCCGCACGCTCCGGTAGACTGGCAGAAAATGTGGGATTGCCCGTTCCTGCAGCTGGCTGGCCACTACTTTTTCGTGGTGGGCGCAGGTGTACGCCGCGTACCAGCCAATTGGATCGAAAAGATGGGTCTGGCTGTGTACTAACGTAGACGTCGCATTGTCAATGGGAGACATAGGATGTCTAGAGCTTCGCCACCTCACTTACATGGCATGTGTGAGAGAACCAGATCCGAAAGAGACAGCCCGTGTAACAGCAAGCTTTCCGTTAATGCGTTAAGGCCGGATTCGCGATCCAGCCGTTGCAAACAGCGAGCGGTCGCGTAGAAACGGACTCGGAGTCTCCATCACTGCGCAACCGGAAAGAATGAGTAGAGATATTTCGGGAAATGTTCAGGACGACGTGCGACCTGCGTAGTCCGGCGCTAAGTGCGTGTGCTGTCCGCAGATCTGCCTGTTCGGTGCGCAGCCTGAATTCCAGCCCAGTAGCCGCACGCCTACCCATACTTGTTCGCGCCAATGCTCGTCCTGTGCCAACAGCGGGCATGTTCATTTCGATCGCTGTAGCAACCGTGTATCAAGTTACGGTTCCCATCGGGGACTGTGCGAAGCGGCGGAAGCGACCCGACCACGAACCTGGAATGCGATCCGAACTGGAAGACCTGCAAAGCGCAACCGTCTTCCAGGAATCGAATACAAGCAGCACCGTTCGATGCCAGGTTGCAGAGTGAGTTGCCTTAGTAGAATCACCTCAGCTATTTCTAGAAATAGTGTGTACATCATTCAGGTGAACGCCCTATATTTTCCGTCCGGAGGTTTCGCGCAAGACGAACCGAGGGTTCGCTGGCATACAAAAGAGAAAGCTGAAATTGTCCAAACCGAGACAAATTTCCAGGTGCATCGAAATCGCAGGATGCTCAGTTTCTGTTGATCGAGACCGTGACGCATCGTGAAAGTCTGCCTCTTACTCAGAAATCTCCGCCGAACTCCCACGCACGATTGAGGATGAGACTCAAATCCGGCGCGGTTTCTGAACTCTATTCACTTTTAGCTAGACGCAGATGTGGCTAAAGGAGGACAATCGCTGCAAGCCTCACCCTGTGCAGTTTCGCGGCGAAGCTGCTCTTCCGCTTCGAGCTAAGACCGACCGATAGCCGTTCCATAGATTTACATACGCTTTTGGCTGTCTCTGAAGGCCACCCTATTTAAGGAGGACAAGAAACAGCGTGCGCGTCCACTTGATTAATCCCAGCGAAGTTTCCTTCGGCACGGCAGTGATTACTCCGCGCTGGCTGTACGTTCTGGCCGCAGCAACCCCGGAAAATCTGGGCGATCCTTCTCTCGTCGATGAGACTCTGGAACGCCTGAATCCCGAGAGCATTCAGTCCGGCGACGTGGTGGGCATCGGCATCCATACCGCGAATGCACTGCGGGGATATGCCATCGGCAAGCTGGCGCGGGCGCGCGGAGCCTACGTTGTGTTTGGCGGCATCCACGCCACCTTGTATCCCAATGAAGCTCACGAGCTTGGCGGCGCGCACGCCGTCGTGAAAGGGGATGGCGATGTGGTCTGGGCCAGAGTGCTGGCGGATTGCGCTCGCCAGAGCCCGCAGCCCGTCTATGAAGGCGGCAGGATTGAAGCCTCCCAGTTCCTGCCGGCGCGCTGGGACCTGGTGCCGCGGCAGAATTACATGTGGGCCTCGGTGCAGACCGTCCGCGGTTGTCCCAAGCATTGTTCCTTCTGCTCGGTGTGGCGTACCGACGGCCAGCGGCCGCGCCAGCGGACTTCAGACGTTGTAATTGAAGAAATTGTGCAACTGCGGCGGCTTGGTTTTCGTTTTATCGCGCTGGCCGACGATAATTTCTATCCCGTCACTCTGACCGATATCCGGCTTGCCGAAGAACAGCACAATGTTGCCCGCGTCAATGAGCTGAAGTCCATTCGCGCCGAGCGGTTCGAACTGATGACCCGCCTGGCGCAGCTTCCGCCCGACATGATTTTCTTTACCCAGATCACCATGGAAGCGGCGGAAGACACCGACTTTCTCGACGCCATGAGCGCCGCCCACATCAAAGGCGCGCTGGTGGGGGTCGAATCGGTTACGCCCGAGGGATTGAAGGACGTTTATAAGGAGTTCAACGCGGCCGGTGACGATCTGGTGCAACGCCTGCGGACCTTCCGCCAGCATGGGGTGTACGTGCTCGGATCATTCATTTTCGGCCTGCCCAGCGATCGCCCCGAGACCTTCGATGCGACCGCTTCCGCCGCGGCCCAGGCCGAAGTCGCTTTCGCGCAGTTTGTGACTCTGACGCCGTATCCTGGCACCGTGGACTTCATGCGCTGGGAGAAAACCATGGAGGATTCACCGGTCCTGATTGGCGGCGTTCCCATCACTCGGCGCTGGCTCATTCCGCAAAACCTGCGGCCTAAACTTTACTGGCCGCATCCGACCATGTCGGGCGAAGAAATCCGGCGGCACACTCAATCCGTGTGGGACACTTTCTACAGCCTGAAATCCATTTGGGCGCGATCAGGATTTATCAAGTCGATGCGAGCGCGCATGGCCTTCGTACTGATCTCAAAAATCTACCGGCAAATGTATGCCGATACCGGAATCGCCACCGACAGCGCCCGGGTTTCCCGGTCAGCCCGTTGGGCGAGATGGCTGGCCAAGCCATGCCAGCGGCTATTCGCCGCAGCGCCCATGCCGGACCTTGAAGTACCGGTACGGTGGGGCGCGCCCATGGGCGTGGATCCTGGCTCTTGTGAACTGGCGGGTGACTGATCGCTCGCATTAGCCGGAAACAAGAGAGACTATTTGGACGGCGGCGGTAATGAACCATTCCGCCGCGCACTCCATCCGAGCCCCGGATTTCCAGATCCTGGGGAACGTCTTCCACCACCGCATTTCCGCCGCGTACAAAGCCGCGCACTTTTCCAGTCTGCGAATCCCGCAGCATGAGTACCGGATTCGCCGTCGCATTCCAAGTGAGTTGCAGGCGGCGGTTGGTCAAGGCCAGCATGTGCAAGTCACCCAGAGTGGCAGCCTGCCGGCCGCGGATCGTACTTGCCAGGTCCTGCCCATCGCGCATGACGTGCAGACTTTGAATGCCGTTCAAAGTCTCAGCCGAGAGTGGAACGATAAAGGAAAAAAGGCGCAACGATGTGTTCGGCATGTCGGCAACTTCCAGTGCATCAAAATTCACCGATGCCACCACGTGCCCAACTCCGTCCTGCGCCTCCCAGGTGTAAGGGCCCGGCGCGGTCGCCACTCCCGTTACTGGAACTTCAAATGCAGGCTCCAGAATCATGTGGCCATTTTCGATCCGTCCCCACACCAGCAGGCCTTGCGATGCTCCACTTGCTGAGACGTCCTGCGCGATGATGTCAGGCCCCACGTTCTGCCGGTAGGTCAACTCTGAGTTGTAAACGTAGTCGCTGATCCACTGGTTGGAGCAGTAACCCATGATGTCGGTATGGCTGTTGGCTTCCTCCAGCGTGCTGCTGGTGGCGAACGCGTCCCAGCCGGGCACGCCGATAATGCCCCCGGCATACGGATAATTGGGGTCGGGATTGCTGGCGCCGCCGCATGGGCTGTGCTCCCGCCCGAAGTTATGGCCGACTTCATGTGCCAGGACTGCGGGAGCGCTGCTGAAGTAGTCCCATCCCATTGCAGCCGGGTAGCCGATATACCCGAGGCCGGCGACTCCGCTCGAGTAGCTGACTTTCACCACGCCGTAGTAGTAGCGGTTGGTCACTCCATCGGCGGTGCGCTTGGTATGAAGTTCGCTCAGAACCGTGTCCCATCCAGTGCCGCTGCTCGAAAGCGTGCTGGCGCTGGAATTAAAGGTCGCGCCCAGAGCCACATCTACCGTGTCCGGAACCGGATGCAGGCGCTTGGCAAAGTCCACCCAATCTGCCAGCGTATGGCCTGTCCCCGGCACGGTTCCGGTCCGTCCGTCGGTGGTGTGCACGGGAATGAGTGTGATCCTCCATGTCGGCAGCGTGCGCACATCCAGGGTTGAGCTGAACTGGTTGTTGGTTTTGTCAGATTCGGGGACCGCACTGGTCGGGTCTACAAGCGCCGTGACCTGCACTCCGGGCTGGATCCACGCAGCCGGCACCGCGGCATCCCAGGAAGCGTCGGTATCGTCATCAATCGTGGTCGGCACAGAGCCCGAAGGCGCGCTGATGTTCAAAGTATGGGTCGTGGTACCGATGAACTGCACGCGCACTGCCGGGCTGACCGTATTACTTTGATTGGCCTTCACGAACACTCGTACCCATCCACTCCGGTTCTTTACCAGCGGAACGTCGGCGCCCGGATAGTTCTGAGTGGACTGCGTCACATACAGGCCGTCAATTGTGAGGTCGAGCGTTGCCGAGGAAGTCGTGACCGTGAAGTTCGAAGCGGAAAGGGCGCTTCCGGCGGGAGTGGTGACCGCAAGCTTTCCCGTGCTCGCGCCGGCAGGTACGGTGGTCGAGATCTGAGTAGCGCTATTCACGGTGAATGACGCCGCTGTCCCGTTCAGGGTCAATGCTGTCGCTCCGGTCAGGTTGGTCCCGGTCACGGTGACCGCCGTACCGGCCTGACCTGACGTGGGACTGAAGCTGACGATGGTGGGCGCGGAAGCCGCAACCGTGAAGTTGGTCGCCGAGGTCGCGCTGCCGCCAGGAGTCGTCACCGAAATCTTTCCGGTGGTTGCGCCCGCGGGCACGGTGGTAGTGATTTGAGTATCGCTGTTCACCGTGAAGGTTGCCGCGGTGCCGGCAAATGAAAGTGCGGTGGCCCCCGTCAGGTTTGTGCCTGTGACCACGACGGTCGTGCCAACTGCGCCGCTGGTGGGCAGAAAACTGGCTATGGCCGGGATCGAAGTATTAATGGTGAAATCGCTCGCTGAGCGCCCGGTCCCTCTCGCCGTAGTGACGGAAATTCTCCCGGTGGTCGCCGCGCTTGGAACGGTAAGTGTGATCTGCGTGGCGCTGTTTACGGTGAACGTTGCGGGCGTCCCATTCACTGCCGCTGCGGTTGCCCCGGTGAAACTGGTTCCGGTCACCGTGACGCTGCTTCCGATCGCTCCGCTGGCGGGCGAGAAACTGGTGATCGTGGGCGCTGGAACCGAACTGGAGCCGGTAGAACTGGCGCTACCACCTCCGCAAGCACTGGCAAGAAACAGGCTAGCAAGAGCTAATGTTGTCAGTAAGATAGCCCAGCCTGGCGACTGCCGGGACACACGCCTGGGGTTGCAGGACAGGGCGGCAAGGCTGCCCTGAGCCGTTCCATTATGGGACATCATATTATTGTTCGATGCGGCGAACTAACCTGCAAGCATCCGTAGTACTAGTCCCTTGGTACATGTACAGGAGAATCAGGTTTGGCTGGGAGAGCGGGACTTCTTGTCGTGGCGAATGCTGTGGCCCTCGGCGAGATGAAACACTTCCTCCGCCAGGTTCTTGGTGTGATCCCCAGCCCGTTCAAGCGCCTGGGCCATAAAAAGCAGGTTGGTGATCTGGAAGTTGCGCGGGCCTGCGCCATCGGCCAGGTGTTCGCGGAACAGTACGTGGCAGGCCACGTCCATTTCGGAATCCTTTTTCATCACCGCCTTGGCCAAACGCAGGTCGCGGGTGGTGAAACACTCGCCGATTTGCCCCAGCATTTCTTCCAGCGTCCGGGCCATCCCAATCAGTGACTGCGACTCGCGGGCATTCAGCGGATCGGGAAGATGATGTGCCCGCTTCACCACCGACCAGATTAAGTCGCCAATCCGTTCCAGGTCGATGGTAAATTTCAGGCATCCCAGCAGTTCCCGCGCGTCGGTTTCGCCCACCTGGGTGATCGCGATCGGAGTGCTTTCATCGATCTGCCGCTCGATCTGGTCGAGTTCTTTTTCGCATTGCTGGACGGCCAGAAACCCCATCCGCGACCCGGTTTCCAGGTAATCCCGCGCATTGAAAGCCGCGTCGCGCGCGATGCCGCACGCCCGGAGCACGGTGTCGGCCGTGCTTTTTACGGAATCGCTGAGAGCAGCGGAGGCCCGCTTTCGTTTGCTGGTTTTCGGTCGCGCCAATGTCTTCGCTTTTCCGGCAGGGAAGTGCAAATACCCGTCCGCACAGAATACGTGGTTATGGTTACAGGAAGGTTAAAAACCACGACCAAATAGCGACGGCGAAACTCGTCGGGCGGCCACAACCGTCTATGATGACAAACGCAGGGAGGAACGAGGAACAATGGCGCGCTCGGTTCTGGTAGTCGGAGGTGCGGGATACATCGGAAGTCACGCTGCCCATGCGCTCCGGCGCAGCGGGTTCGAGCCCATCATTTATGACGATCTTTCCACCGGACATAAACGTCTGGCTGAAGGCTTCGAGTTCGTTGCCGGCGGCATTGCCGACAGCGCGAAGCTCGCCAAGCTGCTGGACCGGGTGGATGCCGTCATGCATTTTGCTGCCTACGCCTATGTGGGCGAGTCGGTATCGAACCCGCGCAAGTACTTTCAGAACAACCTGCAAGGGGGACTGACCCTGCTCAACGCGGTCATGGATTCAAAGGTCAGGAAGTTCATCTTCTCGTCGACCTGCGCTGTGTACGGTATTCCCGAGAAGGTGCCAATCACCGAAGCCACGCTGCGCAATCCGGTAAATCCCTATGGCGCAACCAAGCTGGCGTTCGAATATGCCCTGGAGGCTTATGGGCGGGCGTACGGTCTCCGCTTTGTGAGCTTCCGCTATTTCAATGCAGCGGGAGCCGAGGAAAGTGGCGCGATTGGCGAGATGCATCAGCCCGAGACCCATTTGATCCCTTCGGTATTTGAAGCCATTCAAGGGCGCCGCCCGGCGATCGAGATCTATGGCAACGACTATCCCACTCCTGACGGTACCTGCATCCGCGACTATATTCACGTCAGCGATCTGGCTGAGGCCCACGTGCTCGGGGTCGACTACCTGGAGAAGGGAAGTTCGATCGCCTTGAATCTCGGTACTGGCCGAGGCTCTTCCGTGAATGAAGTGATCTCCACTGTGGAACGCATCAGCGGGAAAGCGGTTCCGCGCAAATTCTCGCCCAGGCGCCCCGGCGATCCCGCCGCGCTTGTGGCTGATCCCATCCTCGCTGAAAAGACGCTACGCTGGAAAGCCAAACGATCGCTGGATGACATTGTTTCTACGGCGTGGAAATGGGCCAAGCGGAGTGAAAGCGCTTCTGGCTGAGAAGTTGGGATATAGTCTCTGCCCAGACGCAGCAAAGCGCTACCGACCCAGCGCCCATCAGGCGACGGACGCTACAGTAGCGCTGCCTACTTGCCGAGCCCAAATACTTCAGAAAGTCTAGGTCTGCAGGTTGCACCGTTTCCAGTGCAATATACGCTTTGGATATCAAGTTTGATACCTGTGCCCGCAGCAGATTACGACGCTACTCCTTCAGATCTACATGCACGACATTCTCGATGTTGCGTCCAAGAAATCGTGCGCCCAGCCGGCGAAATTTCTCGGTGGAATCGGTGGCAAAGAATCGCAGCGGGACCGCGTTTTGCGCCATCGCGGCTTTTTTTCCGGGGGGCCCGTTGGTATTAGCGCCGACCCGGGCCGCCACCACTGCGGCGGTAGATTCAGCGGAGTCCACAATGGTCACGTGCGGTGGCGCAACCCGCCCGAGCAGCGGCCGCAGAAGTGGATAGTGGGTGCAGCCAAGCAGCAGCACGTCGGCATTCTGAAAATCGCCCGCGAAGGCATCGTTCAGGTAAATGCCCGCGACCTGTTCTGTTACCGCGTGCTCCACCCATCCCTCTTCGACCAAAGGTACCAGCAATGGGCAGGCCTTTTCCCTTGCTGCCATGCCGCGTGCAGCCAAGGCCCGCTGATAAGCATGGCTACCCACGGTGGCCTCGGTCGCGGCGACAATTACTTTGCCGGTCCGGCTCGATGCCGCAGCGCGTTCTGCTCCCGGCTCCACCACTCCCACCACCGGCACCCGGGCTTTCTGCTGGATGCGGTCGAGGGCTAAGGCGGTCGCGGTGTTACAGGCAATCACCAGCAGTTCTGCGCCCTGTTGTTCCAGAAACTCTGCCGCTTCCACCGCGTAGCGGGCGACAGTTTCGACAGACTTTGATCCGTAAGGAAGGCGGGCGGTGTCGCCGAAATAGAGATAGCTCGCGCCGGGGATCAATTCCAGCAGGCATTTCAGCACGGTGAGCCCGCCAAAACCCGAATCGAAAACGCCGATGGAAGTCATCCCTGAAAATCATAATGCCTGCCGCGATCTGCAGGAATGTCACGTACGGAACCCGCAACCGGGGGCTGGCGACGCAGCTCACGGTAAAATCAGAGCGATGTACTCGGCCCAGCTTCTCGACCATTTCGAGAACCCGCGCAATGCGGGAGAAGTGCCCAACCCCGACGCGACCATCCAACTAGAGAACCCGGCCTGCGGGGATGTACTGAAGCTCACCGCGCGTATGGACGATGGCCGCATCGCCGAAATCCGCTTTCGCGCGAAAGGCTGCGTTCCAGCAATGGCATGCGCCTCTCTGGTTGCTGAGCTCGCGCAAGGCAAGACGGTGGACGAAGCTCGCAAATTGACGCCGCAAGACCTCGACCGGGAAATCGGCGGCCTTCCCGAAGCTTCCGCCCATGCCAGCCACCTGAGCATTGATGCCCTGCTCGGCTTGCTGCGGAAGTATTGAAAGTTGTGATTACAATTCCATCGGGTGTCTAACCCGCGGCGTTCGCGGCTGGCTCTGAGTCCGGAAAATAGATAGTCCAGTTCCGCTCCCGGGCGACGGCCTCAAGGTCGGGATTGGGATTTACTGCGAAGGCTGTTTTGGCGATCTTCAACATCTCGGCATCCCAGCGCGAATTGCCGAAGGCCACGTCGGGGAGACGCCGCACTACTTCCTGGATGCCGCGCGGCTTGCCGATTCCCGACGGAATGCGGACCAGGCGGTCGGTGATCACGCCATTCTCAATCTCAACTGCCGCAGCCAGAATTCTGTTGCGCGGAATGCCAAAATGCTTCATGGCTGCGCGAATCACCCACTCGTTGGTGGAAGAGACTGCCCAGATTTCGCATCCTGCGGAGTGCAGACGGCGCACCAGTTCTCGCATCTCGGGAAAAATCTGCGATGCGATGTTCTGGTCGAAATACTCCGCCGCCGCGCGCTCGATGTCGGCTTCCTTCAGGCCGCGATGCAGGGTGACCATGTCACCGCACATGACGTCTTCACTCACCTTGCCGGCTTTGTAATCGGCATAGCGGGCGCGTGCCCAGGCGATGATCTCGTCGGAGACCATTCGGCGCTCGAACTCCCAGGAGAAGAAGCCTTCTCCTGCATCTCCTGCCCAGAGGGTGCCATCGCAGTCGAAGGCCGCCAGGTGCGGCTTCAGGCGTAGCACGGCGTCAACAAATTCTGTGGCTTTGGGGCTGAGTCTTATGGTGGTCACGTGGTTTGGAAGGAACTCTAAGAATGACAAACTTGGCCGGTTTCGTAAAGCTGGCGTGTGAGCCTGGTGGGTGAATCCGGCCGGTGCAAAGCTGGCCGATTGGCGGTCGGGAATCGGAGATCAGCGAGAGGTTGGCGTGAGCGCCGCGTAGTCCTGGGGAGTATCCACGTTCCTGGTAATGGCCGGATCATCGACCGAGAGGTATTCGATCTTCTCCTGATTCTGGTGCTCAATGTCTCGCGCCGAAGCGGTGGGCGAGGCTGTAAGGAATGCCGTGATCATCTCGCGGCCGATCAGAATCGGATGCCCGTGCTTGCCGTCGAACTCTGGAACCAGCGCCCACTTCTCTCGGCCAACCGCATCTTCGAAGGCCAGCCGCAGCTTCTCGAGCGTGGCGGGCTGTACCGGAGGCCGGTCCACCAGCGTGACCATGGCGGCGTCGCGTCCCCGGTTAAGCACATCCTGTAATCCAATTTGCATGGAACTGAACTGACCGCGTTCCGGCTGCGGATTGAGCACCAGAAATGCTCCCGCGGCATAGACCACAGGCTCGAGATTCGGCGCATTCTGTCCGGCAACCACGATCACCAGATCATTCACTTCGCTGAGCGCCCGAATCGCCGCCGACAAAAAAGTTTCACCAGTCCCACTGGCTGCATTGCCCGAGGGCGGCCACGGCAACAGAGCTTTATCGCTGCCCATCCGCGTGGATTCTCCCGCGGCGAGAATAATTCCGCAAAGACTAGGCGCCCGGCCCATGCCGCGAAGATAGCAGAAAGCGGGAACGAAGCAAGAAGCGTTTTCGCTCCGAGCCTCGGCGACTTACTCCTGGGCGCCGCGACCTATTGATTTTCCGGAGTTTCCACCACTGGCGCGTCCTCGGCCTCGGTCTGCGCCTCGCCTGGGTGGGAGTGAAACCAGCTCATGTGGGGCATGTCGCGTTCCGCGTGGCGGCGGTGCAGCGATCAACTCGGCGGTGATAGCCACGGCGATTTCTTCCGGCGTCACCGCGCCAATGTCGAGGCCCACCGGAGCGTGGACCCGTTCGAAAAGCTCCGCCGGAATCCCTTCCTTGGTCAGCTCGCGGAAAATGGCGATGGTCTTGCGCTTCGATCCGATCATGCCGACGTAGCGCGCAGGAGTCTTTACCGCCCAGCGCAGCACTCGCATATCGTCCCGATGCCCGCGAGTCACGATCACGATAAAGGAGGATTCGCCCGGACTGAGACGCGCCATGGCGGCCGTCGAAATCCTCAGCGATCACATCCTTCGCGCCAGGGAACCGCTCGCGGTTGGCATACGTATCGCGATCGTCGATCACGGTAACCTCAAAACCTGCGTTCGATGCCACTTTGTAAAGATTTACTGCGAACGTGGCCTGCGCCAAATACATAAAGCTACGCCGGAGGCAGAATCGGCTCTAGAAAAATATCGAGCGTGCCTCCGCAAACCAGGCCGGTATCGAATTTTGGGTCTTGATTCAGGTTGAAGGTGAGGGTGCGGGGCTTCTCGCTTTCCATCACCTCGCGGGCAGCCTGCCAAACATCGGCTTCGACGCAACCGCCTCCGATGGTGCCGACGATCGAGCCATCGTCCCGCACCAGCATCTTGGCGGTCTTGAACGAGGGAATCGACCCGCGCACGTTGACGATGGTCGCTACCGTGCCCCGGCGGCCTTGCTGCCGGAGCTTCACGATCTCCTCGTAGATATCCATTTTCCCCGGCGATTATTGGGCTTCCCGGAGCACAAGTCAAACTGCTGCAAGAAGAACCGACTGGGCGCTCCGCATGGCCAGGCCGCCTTGTGCTAGCTTGAGTGAACGGTCCGTCAGGGAACTAATTCCACCAGACGTCCATAGCAGAAAGGTAGCTTCTATGAAAGCGGTGCGAATCCACGAATTCGGAGGTCCCGAAGTCCTCCGCTACGAAGATGTACCCGATCCCAAGCCGCGCAAGCGACCAGATACTGGTCCGGGTTCGCGCCTGTGCCCTGAATCATCTCGATCTTTGGATCCGCAAAGGCCTGCCGGGCATAACCTTGCCGCACATTCTTGGCAGCGACGTGGCGGGCGAGATCGTCGAAGTCGGCGAGTACATCAGCGGATTCAAGCCTGGTCAGCGCGTGCTGCTGGCACCCATGACCTTCTGCAACCGCTGCGAGAAATGCGTGGCCGGATTGCAGAACCAGTGTCCCGAGTTCAGCGTTCTCGGCAACCGGGTAGACGGCGGCGACTGTGAACTGATCGCTATTCCCGCGGTGAATGTGATCCCCATTCCTGACAGCCTTGACCTTCAATCAGGCAGCCAGCGTGCCGTTGGTTTTTCTTACTGCCTGGCACATGCTCACCGGTCGGGCATCGATCCGCCCCGGCCAGACGGTGTTGATTCTGGGAGCAAATTCAGGTGTAGGAATTGCCGCGATCCAGATTGCGAAATTCTTCAACGCCATCGTGATTACCACTGCCGGAGACGAGCGAAAGATGCAACGCGCCCGCGAACTCGGCGCCGATCACGTGATCAACCACTACCAGCAGAAGATCTCCGTCGAAGTGCGAAAGATCACAAGCGGCGCGGGCGTCGATATTGTTCTGGAGCATGTTGGCGCTGCGACGTGGGAAGAGAGCATGAAATGCTTGAAGCCGGCCGCGACCCTGGTCACCTGTGGCGCCACCACCGGGCCGTCGGTCGGCATCGACCTGCGTTTCCTTTATTCGCGCCAGTTGAACTCTGCTCGGCTCCTATATGGGAACGATGGGGGAACTGCACGAAGTGCTGAAGCATGTGTTCAGCGGAAAGCTGAAGCCGGTGGTGGACCGAGTATTCCCTCTCAGCGAGATCCGCACCGCTCACGAATACATGGAGAAGAGCCAGATGTTCGGGAAAATCGTATTGAACCCATAGTGTCAATCCGCTGCTGCGAAACTAATGCTTCTGGACCTCCAGCTTTGGATCGCATCCCTATTTCGTTCTTCTCTGCGTTCTCTGCGGCCTTTCTCCGCGCTTCCGCGGTTTGGGGATCCCAATCCCGGCCGCAGAGTTTCACAAATCCTTCTTCCGAAGCTCGCGAAGAACTTGTCCAACAAAAGAAAGTGAACTCCGAACTGGATAGCACAACCGTGAATTTGGTGTCTGCGCAGCCAGCAGGTAAAATAGATTTTGGATGGCAGATCAACTGAATTTCGGGCCTTATACCAAGATCGAGAACGGCAAGCGCGTCGTAAAAGATCTCACCTACGGCAATCCCACGCCGGAGGGCGTTGTCCTGACCACGCTCGACAACGCCGTCAACTGGATGCGCAAGAACTCCATCTGGCCGATGACTTTCGGCTTGGCCTGCTGCGCCATTGAAATGATGTCGATGGGCGCGTCGCGTTTCGATATCGCACGCTTCGGAGCGGAAGTGTTTCCGCCCTTCCCCGCGCCAGTCTGATCTGATGATCATCGCGGGGCGCGTCTCCAACAAAATGGCGCCGGTGATCCGCCAGTTGTGGGAGCAGATGCCCGAACCCAAGTGGGTCATCTCAATGGGCGCTTGCGCGACCTCCGGCGGGGTCTTCAACAATTACGCGCTGGTGCAGAGCGTGAACCAGGTCATTCCGGTGGACGTCTATGTCCCCGGCTGCCCGCCGCGGCCCGAGCAATTGATCTACGCCATCACCTTGCTTCAGGACAAAATCCAAAAGGAACGCGGCACGATCAAGCGCGCGCTCAATCTCTCCTAGCGGCTGCAGTCTCCGCCGAAAGCAGAACTTTGTTCGTCCACTTCCGTTGAGCGCGTTTGAAAACTCGAAAACATTTCCCAACTAGGTGGAACAGCTTAGAAATCCCCCGCTTATTGTTCAAGACAACAGAATTTGCATAGGACATGTACTTCTGTGCTGCAACCCGCGTGTATTAATTGTTGAGGGTAAGTAGAAGGTGCCCTACACTTCAGGCACTTTGCAGTTCAAATAAATAAACACCGCCGCGCGTCACTCGTCATAAATAAAAAGCTGGAGAGGGGAATGAGGAATTTCGCATTCGTATGTCTTTTTCTGTGTCTCGTCGCGTTCGGGACGCTGCCAGCAAGCGCTGGGGTTTTCGTAAGCAGCCCCGGAAATGGCGCCTCCGTACAATCGCCGGTACACTTCGTTGCCACTGGACAATCGCCGAACTGTAAAAAGGGAGTTTCATCGGTCGGCATCTTCACCGCGCCAAACGTTCTGGCGAAATCGTCCTCGGGCACTCACATTGATACCTATCTGACTCTCAGTCCCGGAACTTATAACGTCACAGTTCAAGAGAAAGACAATTGCGGCTGGTCAGCAAGCAAAACCGTCAAAATCAAGGTCGGCTCGGCCGATACCGGCGGCAGCGGTTCCACAGTGGGTGGAGCTACTCTTTCCGCTCTTCAATCTCAGAACGGCTGGACCGGATACGCGCTGCTTCCCCCGCTCTATCTGATCTGCCCTGACTGCAAGGCCGATGGCCCGCGCGCCAAGTGGGGAATCAGCCAGAAAGTCAAATCCCCCTCGTTGAGCGGAAGCGCCACCAAATACGATATCGGCGGAAAAATGCTGTTCGCCGATGTGCTCTACAACAAGCACCTGATCGGGGACTTCTCCTCGAACGGCATGGCCGACAAGGCGCGGACCCTGGTTCCCACTCTGCATGAGTTCACCTACGACGTTTATTTCTGGGTGGACAATGCCGAGATCTCCCAAGCCCTGGAGTTCGACATCAACCAGTCTTTCGGCGACCACCGCTACGTGTGGGGCCATGAATGCCGCATTGCCGGTGGCCACCAGTGGGACACCTGGGACAACACCAAGATGCATTGGGTGCCCAGCGGTATCCCCTGCAAACCCAAGAGCAAGGCCTGGAACCACTTGATCCTGAAAGGCAAGCGCACGTCCGACAACCACCTGGTCTTCCAGTCGGTTACGTTGAATGGGGTGACCAACAAGTTCAACCGTACCGACGTGCCCAAGTACACCAAGAACTGGTACGGAGTCTCGATTGCGTTCCAGATGGACTTGAACGTGAAAACGCAGCCGTACTCGGTGTACCTCGACAAGCTGAGCTTTACTTACAAATGAAGGCTTGAGCCCGGGTTCGTCTGAGCCCGGGACCAAGCAGGACTCTACCCTCCCCCACTGCTCCGGGCGACCGCAACGGCGTTATAATCGCTGAGGTCGCCCGGAGTTTTATTATGAAGTCAGGCCAGCTTCCGGCTCTGTTAGTACTGCTCTTGGCCTTAACCATCCCCGGAAGCGCCAGCGACCAGAAGTCCTCCACAGAACCTCCGAAAATGACCAAGCAGACGCGCATGGATCTGGTGCGCGCCTTCATGGCGGAACTGGTGTATGTCCGCACTCCCTTTCCTATGGGCAACAAAGGCCTGACCGTGAAAGATGGCGTGGTCACTCCCAGCGGGGAAGACTTGCAGCAGATGATTGCCATGTGGGGACCGGCCGCAAAGCCCGGCGATCAGGCCCGCATCACCGATATCAGAATAAAAGACGACATCATTCACTTCGAGATTAACGGCGGCCCGGTTAAGAAAAAGAAGTGGTACCAGCGCATCGAGGTGGGCGGCATGGGAGGGATGACGCCGGTGGCCCCGAGTGATCCCAACGCCAATCCACGGGGCTCGTTCGTCAATCTCAAGTTCGACCACTATGTGCCTGAAATTGGTCCTAAGGAATTGAAAGATCTGCTGCGCCCGGTTTTTGATTTCAACGCCAAATCCGCAGTGGAAGCCTACCTCGACACCGTCCCACCCAAAGTAAAGGAAGCCATCAAGAACCATAATGTTCTGGTTGGCATGAACCGCGAAATGGTCACCTATGCCAAGGGACGTCCGCCCAAGAAAATCCGGGAGAAAACCGGTGATGTCGAATACGAGGAATGGATTTACGGCGAGCCGCCGGCGGAAGTCGATTTCGTGCGTTTCGTGGGAGACGAGGTCATCCGAGTCGAGAATATGAAAGTGGACGGTGAAAAGACAGTGCGAACGGAGCGAGAAATACAGCTGGAGCCGGCTCCCTCGGTGGCAAAGACCAGCGACGAACCTGACATTCGTCCTGCCGATGCTCCCAGTCTTCGCCGTCCTGGCGAAGCGGCAGATCCCAACGCTCCCAAGTCCCCCGGAATTAATCCGACCCGGCCCGTCGATCCGGCGGGTGGTACTCCCCCTCAACCCGGCAGCCCAGGTCCGTACACCAGCATGTAAATCAGGTCTTTCTCCACGCTCAAGAGTTGCGTTTTCTCGTCTCTTGCGATAGCGCCGTGCAGAGTTACTGTCCCCACCACTTGGCTGCCTGCGACACCCGCTTTACACTGGAATTCATGAAGATCGCGCTGGGACAGATCAATCCCACCGTCGGGGACTTCCGAGGCAACGCCGCCAAGATCATTGAGTTTGCCACCCGCGCGAAGGAGCAGGGCGCAAGTCTGGTGCTGTTTCCCGAGCTCTCGGTCTGTGGTTACCCTCCGCGCGATCTGGTCGAACGCCCGTGGTTTGTAGCACGCAACCGCGAGACGGCGGAATCGATCGCGTCCGCGACCCGCGGCATTGCCGTCATTTGTGGTCTGGTCACTGCAGCCTCGGCCGAAAGCGGCAAGTCGGCGATGAATTCGGCCGCGTTGCTGAAAGATGGCGAGATCGTTTTCCTGCAGTCGAAGATGCTGCTGCCGACTTACGACGTCTTCGATGAAATGCGGAATTTCGCTCCCGCCAAAAGCCAGCTTCTGTTCCCCTTCTGCGGCAGTCAGATCGCGCTCACCATCTGCGAGGATGCCTGGAACGACAAGCAATTCTGGAACAAGCGCCTCTACACCTTCGATCCGGTAGAAGCCCTAGTTCACGCCGGGGGCAATCTGATCCTCAACATTTCCGCCTCGCCGTTCTGGGTGGGTAAGCGCGAGCTGCGTCGCAACATGCTGGCCAGTATCGCTCGTAACCGTCAGGTGCCGGTGGCGATGGTGAACCAGGTTGGCGGAAACGACAGCCTGATCTTCGACGGGTCCAGCATAGCCCTCGATCGTGCCGGCAATGTGATTGCGCAAGCCAAGTCCTTCGAGGAAGACCTGGTCGTTTTCGATTCCGATCAACTTGCCGGCGACGTGCACGAGCAGCTCGAGGGTGGCACTCCGAGTGTCTATGCTGCGCTGGTGTTGGGGACCCGAGATTATGTCCGCAAGTGCGGTTTTCGCCAGGTGATCGTAGGCCTAAGCGGCGGCATCGACTCGGCTCTCACTGCCTCGATTGCAGCCGACGCCGTAGGTCCGGAGAACGTTCTGGGAGTGGGCATGCCCGGACCCTATTCCTCGCCTGGTTCCATCAAGGACGCCCGTGCGCTGGCGGCAAATCTCGGTATCCGCTTTGAACTGCTTTGTATCACGGAAATATTTGAGAGCTTCAGGAAAGAGCTGCGCAAACTTTTTACCGGGATGAAGGAGAACGAAACTGAAGAGAACCTGCAGTCGCGCTCCCGGGGAACGTTGTTGATGGCGCTGTCCAACAAGTTCGGAGCACTCGTGCTCAGCACCGGCAACAAGAGCGAACTGGGTGTGGGCTATTGCACACTCTACGGCGACATGGCAGGCGGGCTCGGCGTCATTTCGGACGTCCCTAAAACCCTGGTCTACCGCCTGGCGCAATACGTGAACTCGCGCCGCCCCGTGATCCCGCAGGACACATTGGAAAAGCCGCCATCGGCGGAGCTGCGCCCCGACCAGAAAGATACTGACACCCTGCCGCCGTATGAAGTGCTCGACGCCATCCTCGAAGATTACATCGAAGACAATCACTCGCCGGAACAGATTGTCGCCGATCATGGCTTCGATCCCGAGGTGGTACGCCGTGTGGTGGGGATGATCGAGCGCAGCGAGTACAAGCGCCAGCAGGCCGCTCCCGGACTAAAGATTTCGGGCAAAGCCTTCGGATATGGCAGGCGGTTTCCGATTGCCGCCAAATTCGGTGAATAGGAAATAGATTTCGGTTGCAGCCGTCACAGCGTAACTTGCAGTCGGCTCACTGCTCTAGATTTCGATTCGAGAACGGGAAAGGAATGCATGGATCGCTTCGTAAGTAGTGTGATCTTGATCTTGCTTTTTGTGGGACTCTCTGCAGCCCAGGAGCCCGCCAAACCTCATACCGCGAAAGCCGCGCCAGCCATCGCGCCCATGCCGGATGCGCCGTCCGCTGAGAGTTCAGACTCCGGCCTGCCTTCCGAAGACACGGTGAATTCATTCTTGAAGCAGATGTTTGGCTACGATCCTGGGCTCACCTGGAAGATCCTCGCCATCAAGCCTTCCGAAGCCCAGGGCTTGACGGAAATTACGGTTGCACTCAGCAGTCCCAAAGGACAGGAAGTCACCCGGCTGTATGTCACGCCCGACATGAAGCATGCCGTGACTGGCGACATCATCCCGTTTGGGGCGCAGCCTTTTGCCCCTGACCGCGCCAAATTGGAAAGCGGAATCAACGGTGTCTCACGCGGCCCTAAGGATGCCCCCGCGGTATTGGTGGAGTTCAGTGACCTGCAGTGCCCGCACTGCAAAGAAGCTCAGCCCACTCTGGACAAATTGATGTCGGAAGAGCCCCAGGCCCGGCTGGTCTTCCAGAATTATCCTTTGCCCATCCATGACTGGGCAGCCAAAGCGGCCGCCTATGCGGATTGTGTCGGACGCACATCCGGCGACGCGTTCTGGAAATTCGTGCACGGCGCCTATGACGCGCAGGCCGACATCACCGCCGCCAATGCCGACGAAAAACTGACAGCAATTGCGGATGCCGCCGGAGTCAAAGGCGCTGACATCGCAGCATGCGCCGCCAAACCTGACACCACCGCCCGCGTGGAGCATTCGGTGGCGCTGGGCAAGTCGGTCGGCGTGACCGGAACTCCCACGCTGTTCGTGAACGGGCGCAAGATCGCCAATCTGGGCGGACTGCCCTATGAAATTCTGAAGCAGTTGGTGGATTTCGCAGCGAAAGAAGGACAGGCAGGCCAGACGAAATAAGCGACAGGGCGGACGGCTAACGAGGCAGCCAGACTTCTGTGGACTGGCTTTGCTCTCGGCGACTGATGACGTGCGGCGTAATCACCACCAGCATCTCGTCTTCGTCTATTTCTTTGCTATTGCTGACCATAATTTTGTTCAGCACCGGCACCGACCCCAGCCCGGGGATGCCGTTCAGGGCGCGCTGTTCGCTGCGGCTGACGCTGCCCGCCACCACTGCAGGCTCACCGTCGCGCAGCATAATTCCACCTTTGTACTCGCGATTGGAGATCACCGGCACTCCGTTCAAGGACTGTCCTGTCAGGGTCCGCAGCTGCATTTCCAGCGTCATGCTGACGTCATTGGCGCCGTTGATTTGCGGCTTGGTCTTCAGCGTCAAGCCCAGATCCTCATAGTTGAATGACGGGAACGCGGGTTGAAAGCTGTTGTTCTGGATCACCTTAGAAATCGCAGCCGTGTTATAGATGGGGGCGAACGTGGCGTTGAGAATCGGATAGCGGCTGCCTACCCGGAAACTCGCGTCCGTGCCCTGGGATGCCCGTATCCAGGCATGTTCCAGAGTCTGCACCGAACTTTCGTTCAGTTGCAGTTGCGCTCCCAGGGTGCCCAGGCTCACCCCCATCAGGGTCTTGCCGTTTCCGAACGTCGCCAGCGGCTGGCTGAAGATCGAATTCTGCTGGTTCTGCAACTGCGCCAGCAGCGCCGACACCGCCTGGGAGTTGGCCTGGTTAATGCCTCCACTCGAAATCAGCTGGTTGATGAGGTCTTGAATGTTCTGTCCGCCCAATGCAACCAGCGCCCCCGCGGGAATGTTGAACATGGTGAACTGGTTAGGAATTTGCAGGCCCATGTTGCGCATGAAGGTGTGGCTGATCTCATACACCTTGATGTCGAACATCACCTGCGGGCGCGCGTCACCAAGCGTTTCCATGAACTGCGTGGCCGCATTCAGAACGGCTTGCGGCGCGCGCACCACCAGGGTGTTGTTCTTGGGTTGAGGATTGACGTACTTGATCTCGAACAGATTCCGCAGCAGGTTAGTGAGATCGTTCATTTCCTGCGGCGTGGTCACGCCCGGCACGTAAAACGTGCGCAATGCCATGCGGTCGAACAGGCGGTGGTTCTCGGCGGAATCAGCCGCGATCAGGATTTGGGTCTTCGACAGCGGTGTCCAGAAAGTCTTGGTGACGTCCCCAGCCGCTCGCATCGCGGTATAGAAATCCACGCCGGTAATATCAAAGCGCAGCTGGCGGGAGGGCACCGACTCGTCAAACTCGGCTTTCAACCCGATAGACCTGCGCGATCTGGCTAAGCAGGCCTCGGCTGTCTCCCTGGTAATGAAAGTCGGCGCGAACGTCTTGCGGAGAAACGTGGACCTCGCCTGAATCCTGAATCACCTGCGGCGGCCCGGCCGGTCTCGGCGCCCGGTCCCCGACCGCGTCGCGTAAGCGCTGCTGTACGAACTCATTTTGTGGATCCAGATGCAAAGCCGCGCGTAGCGAACCCAGCGCTTCCACCTGGTTGCCCTTGAGCAGGGCGGTGTTTCCTTTTTCGATGTAGCTGTAGATGAGTTGCTGCCGCGTCATTTCTCTCGCGGTCGCGTAATCCACGTTGCGCGGCGAGAGGCGCGCCGCGGTCTCGAACTGGTCGAGCGCCTCATCCATGTGATTGGATTTCTGCAGCTTCAGTCCCGCAGCAAAGGCCCGCTTGGCCTGCTTCAACTCTTTCTTCGACGGGATGCAAGACGGCGTTCCGGGCGCGCTCTCGGGGCAGGGAAGCAGGGGAGTGTTCTGCGGCTGGTCAGAGCAGAAACCGGCTATGGCCAGCGCGGCCACAGCAACCAAACTCCAGCTCTGACGCATACAGCAGATTGTAACCGGGAAAAGAAGGGCATGGTTCGGCTTTCCGCCCGGGAGTGTACCTTCGGGTAGCGCCCAGAACCGTAGCCAGGGCGGTAGAACGTTAAGAAAGCTCGAGTTACAGCGGGCCTAAACTCTCGCCTGCCGTGTACCGATAAGGCCTTGCCCTCCCGTCAGCGAACGTCCGCTCAAGGGTGTGCCCGTGCAAACCATATTGGTGGTCGAGGACAGCAAGTTCCTGCGCGTCGCCAACGAGCGCCTGCTCACGCGCAACGGCTACCACGTGCTGGGTGCGGGGGACGGGGAAGAGGCGTTGCGTCTAGCCCGCGAAAGCCGGCCTGATCTGATCCTGCTCGACATGATGCTCCCCAAGGTTGACGGTCCAGCTGTACTGCACCGCCTGAAGGAGGATCCGGCCACTTCGAGCATCCCGGTCATCGTCATGACCAGCTTGTCCCAAAAGAACGCGGAAAAGCTGCTGCACGAAGGCGCGGCCGCTTTCCTGGAGAAAGGCGCGCTGCTGGAGAATCCCCAGCCGCTGTTGACGACCATCAAGAGCGTTCTGCGAGCGGCTGTGGTCTGACGAACCAATTAGCGCGTTTCTACTTCCAAAGGAGACTTCGCGTCGTCAGCAGTCTGGCTACATCTTCTTCTCCGCCGTCTTTTCCGCGGGCATTGCGGGCGGCAGGTCGGAGTTATAGATGTCGGTTATCGTCTTCCACTTGCCGTCCGCCTGCTTCTTCCAGACTTCTACCAGTTTTCCGTGGTCCACCACTGGATTGCCCTTCGCATCTTTCTCGCTCACCTGATAGACACCGGTGAGATAGGCAAAGTCACCGGAGCGGGCCACCTCTACTTTAGTCGGTTGCCACGAAACCGAAACGCCCGGCTTTACCAGCTCGGCCCACACCGCATGAATTCCCTGCTTTCCCGTCACGATGGGAGCATTGGGAGGCAGAAACGAGGCGTCATCGCTGTAGTACGAGACTGCCGCCTCCAGATCGTTGGCCGAGGCTGCCTTGGCCCACTGGGCGTCCAGGTCGCGAATCGTGGCCTCGTCGGCTGCACGAGTGTCCGCCGGCATCTGTTGGCTGCATGCCGACGCCATCAATAGCAGAGCAAAACAGCCGCAATATGCGAGGACGACGCTGATTTTCCGGGGACGACGATTCATTGGGAATTTCCTCCTGAAAAGTGGGACATGATAGCACTTCACCCGGCGTCCTTAAGGTCGCGGTCGGGAGATTTCTTCGCAAAGGCATTGACAATCAAGATAAATCTTGATTAATCAATATCCAAGAATAGAATAAGGCTTTGGAGAAGGCTGTGGATATGACAACCAGGAAGTTCACTCCCGAAATCGATGCTCACCTCTACGACGAATTTGTGAAGGTTGCCGAGCAGAATGGCCAGACCAAGCGCCACGTCCTGGAGTCGGCACTGCGCTTCTACCTGCACAACGTGGTTCCCTCCCAGCATGTGGTTCGCCGCGAAGTGATGGAAGCTTTCGAGCAGTCGGTCTCTCGAAATCGCAATCTGCTGGAACGTCTCGCTAAGTGAATTCAGATCATCTGATGGTGGCGGAAGTCTACCGGATGCAGTACCGCTTGATCGAACTGTTCGGCGGCCGACACGGTGTCCGCGACCAAGCAGCCGTTGAGGCCGCGGTCTTCCGCCCGCAAATCGGTTATTACAATTCTCTCGAAGAAGAAGCCGGTGCACTAATGGAGTCGCTCGCCAACAACCGTGGCTTCGTTGATGGCAACAAACGCATTGCCTTCGCTGCTGCTGATGTGTTCCTGCGGCACAACGGCTTTTATCTTGAAGTGGAAAGCGAACAAGGGTGCGAGTTCATCTACGGTTCGATGGATCGCGGCGAATTCCGCTTTGCGCGAATTGTCGAGTGGATACGAGAAAATATCACCAAGGTGGGTTGAATCACCATTACTTCACTGCCGTTCTCTGCTCCTGCTTCATAACCTCCGCGCACGCTCGGTTCTATTCATCAAAGCGGCACCGATCGGGTGATTATCAACAGCTTTCCTTTACAATTCTAGTGTGCCTCTTCTCCACAACCTGCGCGTAACCCTGGAGATGATCAAGTGGGAGCACTCCATCTTCGCTCTGCCGTTTGCGCTCTGTGGAGCGATGTTGGCCGCCAACGGGCTTCCCACAGTTACGCAGCTGGTATGGATTATCGTGGCGATGGTCACCGCTCGTTCTGCCGCGATGGCCTTCAACCGCCTGGCGGACGCCACCATCGACGGCGCGAATCCGCGGACCCAAACTCGTGCCCTGCCGGCCGGCATTCTGACCCCGGGCTTCGTCTCCACCTTCGTGCTGGTTTCCTGCGCACTTTTTATTTTTGCGGCCTCGCAACTCAACCGCCTGACCCTGATGCTTTCCCCGGTCGCGCTTGCCGTGGTGTTGCTGTACTCCTACACCAAGCGTTTTACTCGCTGGTCACATCTGGTGCTGGGCCTGGCTCTGGGTATCGCCCCCACCGCAGCCTGGATCGCGGTTCGCGGGTCGCTCGATCCCCGCATTCTGCTGCTGACCGCGGCAGTCACATTCTGGGTCGGCGGCTTCGACGTGCTCTACAGTTGCCAGGATCTTGAGTTCGACCAGCAAGCCGGGCTGCACTCGGTTCCCCGACACTGGGGAATCCCGGCCGCGCTCTGGGTTGCCCGGTGTTTCCACCTGGTGATGATCGGTTTGCTGCTCTGGCTTGTGGCGGTATTCGGTTTGGGGGCCATCGCCTTGATCGGAGTTGGCCTGGTCGTGCTGCTCCTCGGCTACGAGCACTCGCTGGTTTCAGCCAGGGATCTCTCTAAACTGAATGCTGCCTTCTTCACCATGAACGGAGTGATTTCCGTGGTCTTCTTCGCCTTCGTCGCAGCCGCTCTCCTGCTGCGGAATAATCACTGACAACTGCACTATGCCCAGTTGGGGACGAGTCAACGAGATCAACAGGCATGTATGGCGGTTTATCGCGTGATTCTAGGCTGCGGCTGCGCTGACCCTGGAGTCGGAGGATTGGGGCCTCTTGGGGGCGGCTTCTACGGCCACCGGTGCAGTTCCCCGCAGAGCAGCCTGAGTGTCGATGACGGTACCGACTGCTGACCGAAACTTGGCGCGGGTGATGTTTCGCAGGGCAGCCACCAGGCTAGATTCCTGCACGCCGCCAAACAGCGCTTCCGCACGCTGGCTGAGCTTCAGCCAGTCGTGCCAGTCACCGACCACGTCCTGCATTCGCTTGAGTTGCTCAACAGTGCGCTGCGCCGCGGCATTTTTGCCCTCGAGTTCCGCGAGATAGCGGGCCCGCTTGCCGCAGATGCGGTATTGATGCAGCACTTTCTCGCTGACCGCATTCCGGTCCCAGGGCAATTCTGAAAACTGGCGTAGCGCGATCTGCAATGGAGACACCACCGCCGGAATCTGCAGCTCCCGGTTGGTGCGTTTGAGCCGCTTGCGCAGTTCCGCCACCGTCTGTGTATCGAATGTCTTTTCGAGTTTTCTTTCGCGCCGGGCCCTTTCGTCCATCAGAAGCTGCAGCAGCTGTGCCTTGCGACTCGATGCTTGCGGGATCTTGAGGTTCTGCAGCGCCGAGATCTGTACATCGAGATCGCGGGTTCGGCCTGCCTTCTTGCGCAGGCGTGCTAACAGCTTCAGCAGCTTCCGGTCATTTCGGCTCAGCTTCGCTGCCAGGCCGTCCAGCAGCGCCTCAATGCGCCGCCCATACGTACGAAACTTGTGTATGTTTTCGGGCGCTGTCTTTTTAGCCAGCCGAGTTAGTTGACGATCTAACTTTTGGAAGGCACCACGGCGTAATGTCTGGTCAACAGGCATAGCAGAACCGAACAGCAGTAAGAAACCTGGAAGCTTCTTTGGGGACGAGAACGCGAAGTTCTCGCTGTGAAGCAGAATGCCAATCCCGTGCAAACTACGCTCCTATTTTAACACTGCTGTAACAAGAACCTGTTAGTTTGCAGGGCATGGCGAATCACGCTCTAGGAGCGCCCCAGGTGCCCGGCCCGCAACCTGTTATAAACTCAGAGCTTGCATTCCAATCTGAAGCTGAAGTCGCACCCTTGATATCGACCCGCAGCAGTCGAATTCCCGATGCCATCTTCCGCTTGGTCATGATGGCTTGCGGTGTCTGCGTGCTGGCCCTGGTCGCGGTGATCATCTACGAACTCGCCACCAAGTCCGCATTGTCATGGCACGCGTTCGGCTGGAAGTTCTTCTTTCAGAGCGACTGGGATCCGGTTAACGAGAGCTTTGGCGCGTTGCCCTTTGTGTATGGCACCGTCGTCTCTTCGATTCTCGCGCTAATCCTCGCCGTCCCACTCGCGGTTGGTGTAGCCGTCTTCATCACCGAAATGTCTCCCCCGTGGGCGCGCGGAGCATTGGCGTTTACCACAGAATTGTTAGCGGCCATTCCCAGCGTAATTTATGGCCTGTGGGCGATCTTCGTGCTGGTGCCGCTATTACGCCTGTATGTCGAACCCTGGCTCGCCAAGTATCTGGGATGGACAGGGCTGTTTGACGGTCCTGCATACGGAATTGGAATGCTCGCGGCCGGCATCATCCTGGCCATCATGGTTGTACCCATCATCTCGGCCATCACCCGCGAAGTCATGACCGCCGTGCCTCGCCAGCAGCGTGAGGCCGTGCTGGCCCTGGGTGCGACGCGCTGGGAGATGATTCGAACTGGCGTCCTGCGCAACGCCAGGGCCGGCATTATGGGCGGAGTCATCCTCGGCCTGGGCCGCGCCCTCGGCGAGACCATGGCCGTCACCATGGTGATCGGAAATCGCCCTGAAATTGCCAAGTCGTTGCTCGCGCCCGGCTACACCATGGCCAGCGTCATTGCCAACGAGTTCAGCGAAGCCACCGGCAACGTGTATCTGAGCGCATTGGTGGAAGTGGGCCTGGCTCTTTTCATCGTCACCATCATCGTGAACATTCTGGCGCAGCTATTGGTGTGGACCGTAACTCGTGGCACTCCTGCGAGGAGCAATGCCTAACAGCGGCATCATCGCTGCCGGGGACTTTGCCGCAACGCCCATCAGTGCGTGGCGCAGGGGCAAAAATGCTTTTGCCACCTTCGCCGCCGCCGGCGCCGTAGTGTTGGTCTTGACTCCCCTGATCGCGATCTTCGGCTACCTGGTGTACAAGGGCATCGGCTCGATCAATTGGGCATTCCTGACGCAGATCCCCAAACCGGTCGGCGAACCTGGCGGGGGCATGGCTAACGCCATTGCAGGCACCGCCTACATTCTCCTGATTGCCAGCGCTTTCGGTGTCCCCATCGGAATCGGGGCCGGCATTTACCTCGCGGAATACGGCCGCAATCGCTTCGGAGACCTGATCCGCTTCACCGCCGACGTGCTGAACGGGGTGCCATCGATCGTCATCGGCATTGTGGCCTACGGCCTGGTGGTGCTCTCGCAGGGGCATTTTTCAGCCCTGGCCGGCGGAGTCGCTTTGGCCATCATGATGATCCCGACCATCACCCGCGCTACCGAAGAAATGCTGCTGCTGGTGCCGAATGCGGTCCGCGAGGCTGCTTATGGGCTGGGAGTATCGCGCTGGCGCACTACGCTGTCCATCACGCTGCGTACCGCCACCTCCGGGGTCATCACCGGCGTCATGCTGGCGTTTGCCCGTGTCGCCGGCGAGACTGCGCCGCTGCTGTTTACTGCATTCGGCAACCAGTACTGGAATTGGAAAGTGGGTCAGCCCACTGCGGCATTGTCGTTGCAGATTTTCACCTATGCCATTTCGCCATTCGATGAATGGCACCGGCAGGCATGGGCGGGATCGCTGATCCTGATTGTGCTGATTGTGGTTGCCGTGAGCGCAGTCCGCCTTGCCGCCAGCCGCGGAATGATGAAGGGAGCTAGCTAATGGGGGTTGGCATTCAGGTCGAACATCTGAACGCCTGGTTCGGCAAGACGCAGGCGCTCCACGACATCAACATGAGCGTGGCGGCCAACCACGCCACCGCCGTGATTGGTCCGTCGGGCTGTGGGAAGTCCACGTTTGTCCGCTGCCTGAACCGCATGCACGAAACCATTCCGGACGCCCACGCCACCGGAAAAGTGCGCATGGGCGATACCGACGTTTACAACGGGACATCACCCACCCAGATTCGCCGCCGCATCGGCATGGTGTTTCAGAAACCAAATCCGTTCCCCACCATGTCGATTTACGACAATGTTGCCGCGGGACTGAAACTGAATGGTTTTCGCGACCGTCACAAGCTCGATGAGATTGTCGAGCGCTCGCTCAAACACTCTGCGCTCTGGGACGAGGTGAAAGACGTTCTCAAGAAGAAGTCCGGCGCCAGCCTCTCTGGAGGCCAACAGCAGCGTCTCTGCATCGCCCGCGCTCTGGCGGTCGAGCCGCAGGTGATGCTGATGGATGAGCCCTGCTCGGCCCTCGATCCCATTTCCACCGGCAAGATCGAAGAACTTATTTTTCAACTCAAAGAGCGTTACACCATCGTGATTGTGACGCATAATATGCAACAGGCCTCCCGCGTCGCCGAATTTACCGGCTTCTTCCTGCTGGGCAAGCTGATCGAATTCGATAAGACCGAGAAGATTTTTACCAACCCGTCCGACAAGCGGACGGAAGACTACATCACAGGCAGGTTTGGATAATGCGCAGCCGTTTTCACCAGGAATTGGATGAGCTCCGCGCCCGTCTCCTCCGCATGGGAGGGTTAGCCGAACAGGCCGTCGATCGTGCCTGCCAGGCTTATATCGACCGCGACCTGACTCGCTGCCACATGGTGCTCGAAGGCGAGACCCAGATCAATCTGACCGAACGCGAAATCGATGAGATGGCGTTCGATCTGCTGGCCATGCAACAACCCATGGCCGTGGACCTGCGTTTCATCCTGGCCGTCACCAAGATTAACGCGGACCTGGAGCGCGTTGGCGATCAGGCGGTTAACATCGCCGAGCGGGTGATGGATATGGTCGAGCTGCCCAAGACCGACTTGCCGGTGGATATCCCGCGCATGGCCACCGCCGCTTCCGCCATGGTGCGCCGCGCCCTCGAATCGTTTATCGAAGGCAAAGCCGAACTCGCCCAGGCCGTCCTGGAAATGGACAATGTCGTGGACCGTATGAAGGACGAAGCCTTCATTACCCTGGTCAAGTCCATGAATGAACGCCCCGATACCACCCGACAGGCTCTGGATGCCCTGCTGGTGGCGCGCAATCTGGAGCGGGTCGCCGATCACGCCACCAACATCGCCGAGGATGTCATCTTCTGGGTGCGCGGAGCGGATGTCCGTCACAACGTCGCTCCCGAGGACTCGCCGCAAGCCCCGGCATCTGCTCCGCAGCCGCAGCCGGTGCCGCCCTCTTCGTAAACTCCGGCCCGTCGGAACTCAGCGCCCGTGTCTCAGTTGCAGCGGCGCCTTCCAACCGACGGCAAAGGAGCTTCCAAGCCGTCTGATCTTTGGTGTGGTGTGCTCCTCTAGGCAATCTACCCATCTGGGCCGCTATAATCACAACTAGAGGTTTCATTGACCGATCTGCCCTGCCATTCTGCCCTGCTTACCGATCTGTATGAACTCACCATGGCAGCGGCATACTTTGACAACAACTTCCAGGGCGTTGCTACGTTTGAACTCTTCGTCCGGTCCTTGCCGTCACAACGTAATTTTCTTTTGACCGCCGGATTGGAGCAGGCTCTCGATTATTTCGAGAACCTGCATTTCGCGCCTGAAGAAATTGATTACCTCCAGCACCAGCCGGTCTTTGCCCATGTAAGCCGGCGTTTTTTCGACTACCTGCGCGACTTCCGTTTCACCGGCGAAGTCTGGGCCATGCCCGAGGGTACCGTCGCTTTCGGTGAAGAACCTCTGCTCCGGGTGACCGCCCCGATTATCGAGGCGCAGATCGTCGAGACCTTTCTGCTCTCCACCCTCACATTCGAAACCCTGATCGCCTCCAAAGCTGCGCGCATTGTGGCCGCTGCCCAGGGCCGGCCCGTGGTTGAGTTCGGCTCGCGGCGTGCGCACGGACCCGATGCCGGAGTACTCGCGGCACGCGCGGCTTACATTGGGGGTTGCAGCGGTACATCGAATGTAGAAGCCGGCAGGCGCTTCGGCGTGCCCGTGTTCGGCACCCTGGCGCATTCTTTTGTGATGGCTTACGCCGAAGAGGAAGAGGCTTTCCGGCGCTTCCAGAAACTTTTCCCGCAACACGCCGTGCTGCTGGTGGATACCTACGACACCCTGGCCGCGATCGAGAAGATCATCGACAGCGGCCTGCGCCCGGGCAGCGTCCGCCTCGACAGCGGCGATCAGCTGGATCTCTCACGCAAAATTCGTGCCCGGCTCGATTCTGCGGGACTGCAGCAGACCAAAATATTCTCCAGCGGCGATCTCGACGAAACCGTAATTGCGCGCCTGCTGCAGGCCGGGGCTCCTATCGACGCCTTCGGAGTGGGGACAGCACTCGCGACGTCCAAGGATGCTCCCGCTCTGGGTGGAGTGTACAAGCTGGTGGACGTACAAGGCGACCAGGCGCCGTCGCTTCGAGCGAAGTTCAGCGAAGAGAAGGTGACTTATCCCGGCCGCAAGCAGGTATTCCGTTTTCGGGATGCTTCGGGAACCTACCAGAAAGATTTAGTCGCCTGCGAGTCTGAGACTTATCCTGGAGCTGCGCCTCTGCTTGAACTGGTGATGAAAGGTGGAAAGCGGACCGCGCCATCCCCGCCGCTCCCCGAAATTCAGGCGCGCGTAACGCGTGAATTGTCGCATCTGCCACATTCCATCCGGCAGCTTAATGCGGAAAGTGGTTATGCTGTCAGCTTCAGCGCCAGATTGAAAGAGCTTCTTCAGGAGATCCGCGATCGCATGAATGCAACCCTGGTCAGAAATGAGTGACGGCAGCGAGGGCGAGTGGCATCTAAGATAGTGAGAGCCGGAAGAATAGTACGGAATAGGGTAGAGCAGGATAAATGAGCAACGGAGACTTGATCTTTTGGGATGTGGACACCCAGGTGGACTTCATGCTGCCTGAAGGGAATCTCTACGTTCCGGGTGCCGAAAAGATCATTGGAAACCTGAAGCATCTGACCGATTTCGCCGCCAAGAACCACATCCTGGTCATTTCCACTGCCGATGCCCATCTCGAAACCGATGCGGAATTCCGCCTTTATCCTCCACATTGCATGGTCGGAACCGACGGCCAGAAGAAGCTGCCGGCCACTCTGATCAGTGGTAACTATATTGTCCCTAACTATCCGGTGTATCTACCCCCCGATATCGCGCAATATCCCCAGATCGTTGTGGAAAAGCAGGCGACTAACATCTTTACCAACCCCAATATTGAGAAGCTGCTGGCGCAGCTGGGTAAGAACCGCCCGGTAGTTATCTATGGAGTCGTCACCGAGATTTGCGTAGGACAGGCAGTCTACGGATTGATGCAACGCGGCTACCGGGTTGATCTGGTCCGCGATGCCGTCCTTGGTTTTAACGACGCCAAGGGCAAAGAGATCATGGATTACGTGCAGCGCCAGGGTGGCCGCATCGCCTCTACCGCCGATGTTCTCGCCGGCAAACTCTTCGCTCTTGCTCACCGGGTCGGTTAGTTTTACGCCGTTCGGCAATTTCCCTGCCCGGTTCTGTGCTTCTTCCCAACTGCGGATATAATCCAAGCTCCGTACTCCATCCACCTCCCATGCCGACACGTCCTGGAATAGAAGTGGCAGGTCTCAGTGATCTGGGCTGCCAGCGTGAAAACAACGAAGACCGCTTTGCCTATTGGGAGTCCTCTTCCGACGAAGAGTTCAACCGCAAGGGCCGGCTCGCAGTCATTGCCGATGGAATGGGCGGCTACGAAGGCGGCCAGGAAGCCAGCCGCACTGCCGTCGAAACCATCGAGCAGGTTTATAGCGCCAGTCAGCAGGACCCTTCGCCCACGCTGCTCGAAGCTTTTCACACCGCCCATCACCGCATTCAGGAAATGGCTGCCCGGAATCCCGGACTACATGGCATGGGGACGACATGCACGGCGATCGTCGTTCTGGGATACGACCTCTACTATGCCCACGTGGGCGACAGCCGTTTATATCTGGCGCGAGAGTCCAAGATTTACCGTCTCACTCGCGATCACTCCTATGTTGGCCGTCTGGTGGAAGAGGGAATTGTCAGCGAAGAAGAGGCCGGCTCTCATCCGCAGCGCCACATTCTGACCGCCGCACTCGGCGCGGGCGCGGAGATCACTCCCGAATCCCCCGAACAATCTATTCAGCTGGAAAGCGGCGACCGCCTGGTGCTCTGCACCGACGGCCTGTGGGGACTGGTTAGCGAAGAAGAGATTCGGGATGCGGTCTCCAGTCTCACTCCCGAACAGGCGTGCAAGAAACTGGTCGAGATGGCGAAAGATCGTGGCGGCCCCGACAACATCACCCTCGAAGTGCTGCGGGTGGATTGAAGCATCGTTCGCCGGATGGCGATTTCAGCTTCCGTTGCATCTAGGACAAACCAACCAGTCTCTCCAGTTCGTAAATAAGCCTAATCCCTGCAGAAAAGCTGAATACTCCGGGCAAACCTTGTTGAGCCATTCTCAACTAATCCCTAGTATGTACATAGACATTATGGTACTATGCCTTCCCATGAAGATCTCGCAGAAGGGCCTTTACGCTCTGCAGGCCTTAATGATGCTGGGCAGGCGCTACAACCAAGGGGCGATCCGCATTCACGACATTGCTTATGAAGAGGAACTGCCCGAGAAGTTCCTCGAGCTGATCCTGCTGGAACTAAAAAATGCCCGCATTGTGGAGAGTGTGCGTGGAGCTAAGGGGGGGTACCGTCTGCGCAGGGCGCCGTCTGAAATCCGCCTGAGTGAAATCATCCGGCTGATTGACGGGCCGCTTGCGCCGTTCGGGGATGCGGTGCAACTGCGCAGTTTGATAGACCGCGATGTAGAACATCGCGCGCTCTACCAGGTGTTTCTCGACGTCCGCGATGCCGCCGCCAAAATTCTCGAGAACACCAGCCTGGCCGACATCCTGGACGGAAAGACTCGGGGCTCCAGGGGCACTGCTGAAAAGCGCAAGCGGAAAACCGCGGAAGCCCGCCTGTTACCCATGATGGTCGCGGGAGAACGGGAACAGGGGAGCCGGTGAACATGAAAAAGTATGCATCGATTTTGCTGGTTTTCATGACCGCGTTCACCAGTTTCGGTTGGGCGCAAGGGAACTCCACCGTAGTGCGCGTCGGTGCATTCCCCAATATCACCCATGCTCAGCCTATGGTCGGGAAGGCCACCGGATGGTTTGAGAAGGCATTGGGACCGAACGTCAAGATTGAGTGGCAGAGCTTTAATGCCGGTCCTTCGGCGGTTGAGGCCCTATTTGCTGGCGCGATCGACATGGCCTATATGGGCCCGAATCCGGCGCTAACCGGCTATGTCCGTTCACAAGGCGAAGCTCTGAAGATCGTTTCCGGCGCAGCCAGCGGAGGCGCGTCTCTGGTAGTGCGCGCCGATTCCGGAATTCAGAAGCCGGAAGATTTTCACGGCAAAAAGGTGGCCTCGCCGCAGCTCGGCAACACGCAAGACGTCGCCCTTCGCGCCTGGCTCAAAGCCCACGGTCTGAAGACCACCGATAAGGGCGGGGACGTGCAGGTGCTCCCGATTGCCAATGCCGACCAGCTCACGCTATTTCTGAAGAAGCAGCTCGATGCCGCCTGGGCGCCCGAGCCCTGGGCTACCCGGCTGATCCGAGAAGGTAACGGCCGCCTGTTCCTCGACGAGCGCGATCTCTGGCCAGACCGGCAGTTCGTGACTACCAATCTGGTGGTGAGCACGAAGTTTCTCAAGGCGCATCCCGATGCTGGTGAAGAACTGGATTCGCGCTCACGTGGAACTCACCGGTTGGATCAATGCGCATCTGGCGGAGTCCAGAAGAATCATCAACCAGCAGATTCAGAAAGAAACCGGCAAAGCTCTTCCTCCCGCGGTGTTGGATGAGGCGTTCAGCCGGTTCCACATTACCTATGATCCCCTGCGCAGCACTCTGCTGACCTCGGCACACTCGGCATTCCAGCTCGGTTATCTGGGGCGGCAAATGCCCGATCTGTCCGGAATCTACGACCTCACGTTGCTGAACCAGGTCTTGGCGGAAAAAGGAAAAAAGCTAATTCAATGACCCTCAATGCCCAACCTTCTCGAACCGGCCAGCTCCGAAGCCCGCTTCACAGCCTGCGCTCGAAATCCGGAGGGGTTGCTGCGGTGCTGCCGCTGCGCCGGCCCGACCAGGCCGCCACCGCCAAAGTCTGGCTGCGGAATATTTCGCTGGCTTATGCCACCGGTAACGGCACGCAGTTGCTGGCCCTGGATGGCATTGACCTGAAGGTCCGCACCGGTGAATTTCTGTGCATCGTCGGGCCCTCGGGCTGCGGAAAATCCACGCTGTTGCACCTGGTGGCGGGGCTGCAGCAGCCGACCTCGGGCCAGGTGCTGCTGGATGATCGCCCGGTCGCCGAGCCGGGAACTGATCGCATCCTGATCTTTCAGGACCTTGGCCTGTTTCCCTGGCTTACTGTCGGCCAGAATGTCGAGTTTGGCATGAAGATGAAAGGGATTCCCAAGGCCGAGCGTAAAGAGAAAGTGCAGCACTATCTGCGGCTGGTCCACCTCGCGCAGTTCAAAGACAGCCACACTCACCAGCTATCGGGAGGCATGCGGCAGCGCGTTGCCCTGGCGCGCGCTCTGGCCACCGAGCCCGATGTGCTGCTCATGGACGAGCCATTCGCTGCGCTCGACGCTCAGACCCGCGACTTGTTGCACGACGAACTGGAACGCATCTGGGCGCGAGACCGGGCGCACCATCATCTTCGTCACCCACAATGTGCGCGAAGCCGTTCGCCTGGGAGACCGCGTGGTCCTTTTTACCTTCCGGCCGGGAAGAGTGAAGCGGGAATTTTCCGTGGACCTGCCGCGTCCCCGGCAACTGGAAGATGTGAATGTTGCGCGGAGCGCGCGCGCCATTCTCGAAGAACTCCGCGACGAGATCAACAAGTCGCTGGAAGCTGAGTACGGTGAGGGACGGCAGTCATGAAACGATTCGCAAGGCACGCAATTTTCTATTCTGTCCTCTTCGGTGTCTGGCTGCTTCTGGCCAGGCTGAAGATCTGGCCGCCCTACATCTTCCCCGCGCCCAAAGGAGTGTTTGAAGCGCTCTGGGCCGGTTTCGCCGACCACAGCTTCTGGATCGCCATCAGCATCAGTATGAAACGCATGCTCCTGGGGTACGGGCTGTCGGTGGTGCTGGGCATGGTTCTCGGGCTGGGCGTCGCCAGCAACAAGTTTCTCGAAGAAACTATGGGCGGGCTGCTGGTCAGCCTTCAAAGCTTGCCCAGCATCTGCTGGCTGCCGCTGGCGGTGCTGTGGTTCGGACTCACCGAGAAAGCCATCCTGTTCGTGGTGGTCATGGGCTCATTGCTGTCCGTCACCATCGCCATGGAAACCGGACGCCAGCAGATGCCCAAGATCTACACCATGGCAGGGCGCAATCTCGGCGCCCGCGGCTTCCGCCTGTTCTGGCATGTACTGCTGCCGGCGAGCCTACCCTACATCGTCTCCGGGCTGAAGCAGGGTTGGGCATTTGCCTGGCGGTCTCTGATCTCCGGAGAAATGATTTTTGTCAGCCTGGGCTTGGGGCAGTTGCTCATGACCGGGCGCGACTTGAACGACATGAGCCAGGTCATCGCGGTGATGATGTTGATCGTCGCCATCGGTTACGTGATCGACGGCTTGGTTTTCAAGAGACTCGAGCGCCATTTACAGCACAAGTGGGGCTTCGCTCCTGCTCGCTGATGCCAGGCTCTATTCATAGAGTGCGAACATGACTCCACTACGCAAACCGGCTATCCCACAGGTCCTCCACCGGAGCATGGGGTATTCACTCTCTGATCCTGAACAACTTGCAAGCAACGATCTGCCTCTAAGTCCCTCGGAGATCTGATCATGCTGCGATTCCTGCTCTTGCGCTACCTGCCTCTGCCCAAGGTGATTGGTCCAAAAACTCATCGCATGGTTGACTACGTGACCATCGGGGCGTTTCTCGGTCTGGGAGCGCTCTGGTGGAAGGACCAGCGACGGGCGTCCGTGGCAGCTTTGGCCAACGGTCTGTTCGTACTGAGCTATGTCCCGTTCACCGACTACGACGGGAACGGCGAAAAGCCGATCGCCATGGTCAACCATCGCAAGCTCGACCGCATTCAGGTGGCAATGTCAGCGTTGGCGCCCAAAGGTTTGGGCTTTGAAGGTGAGCCGCAGGCACGGCCATTTCACGTGCATGCATTAAACCAGACGCTGGTTCTGGGAATGACCCGGGTGGATGACTCAGAGCAGAGTCAAGCGCAAGAAAACTGCGCCGTCGTAAACGCGCTGCTTAAGCTTGCTAACGGAGAAAAAAATGGAGCGGGAGATGGGGATCGAACCCACGACATCCAGCTTGGGAAGCTGGCGTTCTACCGCTGAACTACTCCCGCTCAAACCTCAAGCATGAGGAGATTATCAGCTAGTAAACCCACGTGCAATAGCACAGAAGTGCTGAAAACACCGCCATTTACGCGTGTTTTCTGTCTAACGTCTTTTCCCATAGTATGCTCCGTTTTGCACTTGAAGAAAATCGTCTCATTTCGAGAGCGTCCCTCGGTCGCGCTGCTCGGTTTTCGCTGTGCGCCATCTCGAATTGAATTCCATTTGCTCGGCATGTAAGAATCGAATTTTACAATCATTATCCCCGGAGAAAACCCATGGCTGAGCCCACCTACGAAGAACTCAAAGCGCGTTTGTCGGAATTGGAAAAGCAGCAAGGCACGCGCCGCACCGGCAGCTTGGAATTCCGTGTAGGTGAAAAGGGTGGGGTGAGCGTTTACGGCCTCGGCCGCTTTCCGGTGACGCTTTACTACGAGCAGTGGAATCGCCTGCTCGATTCCGCCGACAAAATCCGGGAATTCCTCGAAGAAAACAAGTCCAGACTAGCTCAAAGACTCTCAAACTTAAGGACTCTCAAACTTAAAGACTAGCCGTTTCGCGGCGCTGCAGCCCGGGCCCGAGTCTTCTCCCTTGCGGTTTGATGTCGCATCATGGTCGGGGCAGAATTACCCACAACTGCCTTGCTCGGCTTCCATGCTATGCTTCGGTCAACTACCTCATCCTCTTGCTCCCAGGGCGGCCGGTGATCGTCGAACTGCGGCTTGAAAACTACGCTGTGGTGGACAATCTGGCGGTGGAGTTTGCCGCCGGGCTCAACCTGCTTACCGGAGAAACCGGCGCGGGTAAATCCATTCTGATTGATGCGCTGGCACTGCTGCTCGGAGAGAAGGCGTCCGCCGACGTGATCCGCAGCGGCGCCGATCGCGCCATCGTGGCCGCCGTCTTCGAAGTCGAGGCCGGCGCCGAAAAGAAAGTCGCGCACATTCTCGAAGCCAACGGCCTCGACAGCGAAGACGCTTCCCTGATCCTGCGCCGGGAGATTGCCGCCGGAGGCAAGGGACGGGTCTTCGTCAACAATCAGCCCGCCACCGTTTCCGTGCTGCGCCAGCTTGCGCCCTATCTGGCCAACATTCATGCCCAGAATGAATCGCTGCTGTCATTCGATGCGGCCTCGCGTCTCTCCCTGCTCGATGCTTTTGCCGGGACCCAGACCGATACCGTTGCCGCAGCCTTCTCGCAATGGAAAACAATCGCCGGGCGCATCGAGGAACTTGAGCGCGACGAGCAGGACCGCGTGCGGCTGCTCGACTTGTGGAGTTTCCAGAAAAAAGAAATCGAGGAGGCCAAGCTGCAGCCGGGAGAGGACGAGCGCCTGGAGTCCGAAAAGCGCATATTGGCTAATGCCGAGAAAATCTACAGCGCCGCCATGCACGCTTTCGATCTGCTCTACGAGGGTAGTGCTTCGACTTCTGCCTCCCTGCGCGCGGCCCAAAAGCACATCGAAGAGTTGTCGAGATACGAGCCCAAGTTCCTGGAGGCGCTGGCCGCGATCGAAACCGCCCGCATCAGCGTGGAAGACGTCGGCGCGAGCCTGCGGGACTATGCCGGCGGCATTGAAGCCTCGCCCGAGCATCTGGTGGAAGTGGAAGATCGGCTGGCGACGCTTGACCGTTTGAAGCGCAAGTACGGGCCGGCGCTGGATGATGTGATCCATTTCGGCTCCGAAGCCAGCCGCAAGCTCTCAGAGATGGAAAACAAAGATGAAGCCTTGCGGCGGCTGCGTGAGCAACTGGCTGATGCCGCCGAAGACTATCTGCGCCTGGCGCGAGTGATTTCCAAAAAGCGATATGAGGCCGCCCGCAAGCTGGAAAAGGTAGTAGAAGCCGAGATCAACGATCTGGCCATGAAATCCAAATTCCAGATCGAGGTAAGTGGGACAGATGAAGCAGGGAACTGGTCGGCGTCAGGTTTCGACCAGGTCGTGTATTTAATCGCAACCAATCCTGGCGAACCGATGCAGCCGCTGGAGCGCATTGCTTCGGGTGGAGAGCTTTCCCGGGTCATGCTGGCGCTGAAGGCCAGCATTGAAGCGGGCGCTCCGGTCGCGGGGAAGAAGGGCGGAGGGCGTGCGCCGGGTCGCACCTGTCTCAACTCCAGCGCAGCGCACTCTGGTGTTTGATGAAATCGACACCGGGATTGGAGGACGTGCCGCCGAAGCGGTTGGCAAAAAGCTGAAGTCCCTCTCTCGCTCCAACCAGGTCCTCTGTGTGACTCACTTGCCGCAGATCGCGACATTTGCCGACCACCACTATGTGATCGAGAAGAAAGAAGCGGGCGGCCGCACCCGAACCACAGTCCGTCTGATCTCGGGCGAAGAGCGAACCGAAGAAGTGGCCCGCATGCTGAGCGGCGCTCAGCTGACCGAAACTTCCCGAAAACATGCCGAGCAGATGATCAAAGCTAACGCCTAGCAGGTAAAAAGAACTTCACCTCAGAAGGGCCACCAATTCTGGTAATGCAGGGTCACTGAAGCCTGCGCGGTTTTCTGCGCCCGGGGTGCAAACTTGTTGTTGAAGACCAGATAGTAGGCCCCTCTTCCGGAGGGAAGTTCGGCATCGATCTTTCCTTCGGAGACGCGGCCGCTGCTGTAATAAGTATCCGGCGCATAGCCATACTGCCAGCTGACGAACGCGGCATCGGGGACCACATACACTTCAAGATTGTTGTCCCGATCCCCGGTTACGCTGAATTGTCCGCTGACTCCGACGTTGGTTGCTCCGCGAGGAACGGTGAAGCGGAAAAAGGCGAAGCTGCGTGCTTTGATGTCCACCGATGCAGGCATCAGGGTCTCAACGTGAGCGGGATTCACGAATCTGCGGACTTGTTCGGCGCTGGGATCATCGCTAACGCCGGCCCATATTCCGGCCAGGAGCAGCGGCGGAAGCAGCAGCCAGATCGCCATCCGGGGTTTGCCGCGAAGGCGGCGATGCTTGGGCGGCAACGGAGGCGTCGGCGCAGGGGCGGCGCTGGCAGCGGCGGTGGCGGACTGTCCGCATTGCAGGCAAAACTGTGATCCAGCGGGGAGCTCGGTGCCACAGCTCCGGCACAGCAGCGGTACGGTGATTACGGCTAATGCCGAGGCCTTGCCGCTGGTGCCGGCCTTATGGCCGCACTTCATGCAGGAGAGGGAACTTCCGGATAAGTGTGATCCGCACTCGGAACAGAACACAGACGGTGGCCTACCTCTAGCGGCAGAAGTATATATGACTTCTGGCAGGATTGGATGTGACGGTTGTCATAGCAGCCGATACCCGGCAGATGGCCTCATCGGCTATGACCTAAACGAACAAAGGAAGTCAGGTCAGAACTGGACCATCCGAACTAGACCATCACGAGCTGGACATTCAGAGTTACACAAAGGGATTACCCTGTCGCAAGGGTTTTGGAGTCCCTCCCAGGTGCAGGTCTACTACGGTGGATTTAAAGCTGCACTGGCCCGGCCACCTGCGGCCCAACGCTCAGTGGAGGGGTTGCGGGTTTTCCTCCGGAAGGATCGCTCTTGGAGAAGATTTTCGCGGTCAGCAGCATCCCGCCGAAAGTGGCTCCCACCAGAGCCAATTGTTCCCACCCGGTGACCCGTTCGGCTTCGCCCATCATGGCCAGCCCCAGGAAACAGAAAAACAGATGGGAGCAGAAGACCTGCAGTGACGACTGGCCCAGCAATACCAGGGGACGAATGGCCAACGGCTTCAGAAATGACTGGAAGCGGACGAGCAGCGTGGCAATGGCGGCAAAGTCAATCAAACGGACGACCCCAAGATGCCACTTATCGAAGCAGATCTCGAAATTTCCCAGTTCAATGCCGTTGCCTACCGCGAAACGCAACGCCAGCAACACCGGCACGATACAGAGTGCGGGAATGGTGAAGCGGCGTGCCCAGTTCTCGATTGGCAAGTCCTGTTTGGCCCAACGCACTCCAAGATACAGGCCGATCAGCCACTGGAACTGCCACGCCCACAGGTCGAATGATCCCATTTCGTTCAGCGGAATCTGCAAGCCAAAATGCGCGGACAGGTAGTTGTAGGCGGCCTGGCGCAGTCCGAGCTGCGCGTTGAACCAGAAAACCAGGCTTGCTCCCAGGATGAATTTCCACCCGATCTTCCGCGCCAGTGTGAGCACCAGGGGAGTCAGAATCAGGAAGATGATGTACATCGGCAGGATGTCGAGCAACGGCGGACGGTACACCAGCAGCGCGGCATCGACAACCGCCCGCTTGGCTCCGGCGGCGAAATAAAAGTCGAGCAGGTTGTACAGCCCCGGCCGGTTTCCATGCACTGCCAGCCGGGCAGCCACCAGGAACGCAAAGCCCAGCAGCAGCGCGTGATATCCATACAGGCGCGCCGTCCGCTTGTAGAGGCGGGAGCGCATGGCGGGATAGCCTTCCCGCTCGGCAAAGCGGAAGTAGATTAGGCCGCAGAACAGGCCGGAAAGGAAGATGAAGCCTTCCGCCCCGGAGACGAACCCGAATGGCTGATTCACGATCACGCTGGCCACCGTGGGAAGATGCATCAGCGTCATCCAGATCAGCATCAGACCGCGGGCGGCGTCGAGTTCAAGGCGGCGTTTCATTCTTTCTTTTGCTGCGTACAGCTACTTGTCAGTGGTTAGATACCATCCGTGCCCCAAAGGTCGCTGCGATACTATTGCAAATCATTCTTTTTACAAATGTTTACTGTGGTGGTTGTCCGTTTTTACCCTGATTGGCAATTTTTACTTTGCCCTCAGCCAAGAAAAACGCCGCGCAGCAGCGGGGAATTCTGACTTCCTGCTAACTGCCGCGGGATGATTTGCAATCCGATGGCCTTCTACAAGAGAGCCGAACGGCTGGAATGGATCCATAATCATGCCGACTGATGCCCCCTACTGGATTCGCAAGCTGGAGCTGACCAAACATCCTGAGGGTGGCTATTACCGGGAGAGCTACCGGGCCGGTCTGAGCATTCCGGCCGCCGCATTGCCGCCAGAGTACAAGGGAGCCCGCGCCGCGTCTACAGCCATTTACTTCCTGCTCGAGGGAGAGAGCGTTTCGGCGCTGCACCGCTTACGCTCCGACGAGCTTTGGCACTTCTATGTCGGCGGAACCTTGCTGGTGCACGTGATCGAGAGCCGCGGAGCCCATCGTGAGATCCGGCTGGGAAACGATCTCTCAGCGGGAGAAACTCTGCAGGCCGTAGTGAATGCCGGTTCCTGGTTCGGAGCGAAGCTGCTCGACCGCAAATCGTTTGCCCTGGTCGGATGCACCGTGGCGCCCGGCTTCGACTTTGCCGATTTCGAGCTGGCAAAGCGGTCCGAACTGGTTCAACACTATCCGCAACACCGCAGCATCATTGAAGAACTCGCGCGGCAGTAGCGTGCCGTCGATCACATCTTCGGGTGACCAGCGCCACTGCCAAGCGCGGGACAAGGTGTTTAGCTTTGCTACGGTGCCAAAACCATGAAAACCGTTACCCTGCACGAAGCCAAGGCCCATCTTCCGAAGTTGCTGGCGCAAGCCCGTCATGGGGAGGAAGTCTTCATTTCGAGCCGGCGCAGACCTGCTGTGCAACTGGTGCCGGTTTCGAGCCCGGCCCGGCAGCGGGAAACCCGCAGGAGCAGAATCATGGTCGGGGCTGAGTTCTTTGGCCCTTCTTTGCCGGACGAACTAGGCGACTGGCAGGATTAATCTCCCCGTCCCAGAAGGCGAGGGGCGAATGTTCGCCCGACGCTTTCGACCCTCTTGCTGAACCGGGAGTGCCAGATCTTGGATTCGATCTTCTCGAGGCGATTTACCGGCGGGAAAGCCGATTCCCATTCGCTGTCCCAGATTCCCCAATCGATGCTAATTCCCCCTGTTTCTGTAGCTTACATTGACCAGGCGGGTTCCGTTCAGGTAGATTAATAGCAGAATTCCATAGTGGGGAAGTGTACCCTGAAGGCGGAACTACCAGTGTCGATGGCAAGTGAAAAGACGTTGCTCCTGCTCAAACCAAGGGGTTTCTGTGCCGGAGTGGTGCGGGCGATCGATATCGTTCGCATTGCGCTCGAGGCTTTCGGGCCGCCGATCTACGTGCGCAAGGAAATCGTCCATAACCGCTTTGTCGTGGAAGAGCTGCAAAGCAAGGGCGCCATTTTTGTCGACAGCGTGGAAGAGGTTCCGAACGGGGAGCGCGTGATCTACAGCGCGCACGGCGTAGCTCCCGAGGTGCGGGAAGCCAGCGAAACCCGCAAGTTGCGAGTGATTGACGCGACCTGTCCGCTGGTCACCAAGGTCCACGTGGAGGCGGTCAAGTTCGCCAAAGAAGGCTATTCGCTGATCCTGATCGGCCACCGCGATCACGACGAGGTGATTGGAACCCTGGGCGAAGCCCCGGTGGTCACCCAGGTGGTGAGTTCCCCGAAAGAGGTGGAAGGGCTCTCCGTACCCGATCCCGATCACATCGCCTATCTGACGCAGACCACGCTCAGTCTGGATGAAACCATCGACATCATTGCCGCGCTGAAGCAGAAATTTCCGAATATCAAAGGCCCCGCTGCTCAAGACATCTGTTACGCCACAGAAAACCGCCAAGTGGCTGTAAAGCAAGTGGCTTCCGACTCCGATCTGCTGTTGGTCGTGGGATCGGACAACAGTTCGAATTCCAATCGGCTGGTAGAAGTTGCGCGCAATCTGGGCACCCGGGCGCATCTAATTGACAGCTACCGCAACATCCGGCCGGAATGGCTGGATGGAGCCAAAACCGTGGCGCTGACCGCCGGAGCTTCGGCTCCGGAGTGCCTGGTGGAAGAAGTGGTTAAGTATCTGGCTAGCAAGGGCTTCGACAACGTGAAAGAGCTTGAAGTGATGCCCGAGAATGTGCGGTTCGGACTTCCTCCGGAGATCGTTGAAGCGATTGCCGCCGCTCCGAATAGTGCGACCGCGGATTGAGCATTCATTTTATGCAAGACATCACCTCCCCATCCCCTGTGGCTGCGCCTCCGCAGTTGCGTTTCGGCAAGATTGACGACCTGGGCAGCCGCATTGCCGCTGCCGTGGACGGCGCCCGCCGGGTGCTGTTCTCCGAGCAGAGTGAGGAAGGCTACTGGTGCGGCGAGCTGGAAGCCGATACCACGCTGGAATCCGATTACATCCTGCTTCATACCCTACTCGGTACTGGGACTCCGGAGCGGTTTCAGAAGTGCGCCAACCAGATTCTGCGCCATCAGAACGAAGACGGCGGCTGGGGGATTTTCGCCGGCGGCCCGTCGAATATCAGCGCTTCGGTGAAGGCCTATTTCGGACTCAAGCTGGCGGGATACAAGCCCGATCATCCCGCGCTGGCGCGGGCCCGGGCGAAGATCCTTGAAATGGGCGGAGTGACCGAGGTCAACACCTTCACCAAGATTTATCTGTGCTTCCTGGGCCAATACGACTACGACGCAGTTCCGGCCATCCCGCCGGAGATCGTGCTGTTTCCCAAGTGGTTCTGGTTCAATATTTACGAGATTTCCTCGTGGTCGCGGGCGATCCTGGTGCCGCTGTCGATCTGCTACGCCAAGAAGCCGTTCAAGAAGATTCCGGATGAAATGGGCGTGCAGGAGCTGTTCGTCGGCGGCCGCGACAGTGCGGTTCTGCGCTTGCGCTGGAGCCAGAAGCTGATTTCCTGGCGCAATTTCTTCTTGTGCTTCGACCGGCTCACCCACTGGTTCGAGGCGGTGCACATCCGGCCGCTGCGCTCCCTCGCCCTGAAGCAGGCGGAGAAGTGGATGCTCGAGCGCTTCGAGATGAGCGACGGCCTGGGGGCCATCTATCCCTCCATGATGAATGCCATCATCGCCCTGCGCTGCCTGGGCTATTCCGTGGACGATCCCCAGGTCATCCGCGCCATCGATGAATTCGAAAAGCTGGGCATCGAGGAAGAAGACAGCTTCCGCATGCAGCCCTGCAAGTCCCCGGTGTGGGATACGGCCTACGCCCTCTATGCCCTGGGCGAATGCGGCGTTCCGCGCAGCGATCCGCGCATGATCAAATCCGCCGACTGGATTCTGCAGAAGCAGGTGCGCAAGCCGGGCGACTGGAAAGTTAAGAACAAGCAGGGACAGCCGGGCGGCTGGTACTTCGAGTTCAACAACGAGTTTTATCCCGATGTGGATGACACCGCGATGGTTTGCTTGCCCTCGCGCAGGTGGAGCATCCCAACGGCCGCTACCAGGCGAATCGGTGCAGCGGGCCATTGACTGGATCTGTCCATGCAGTGCAAGCAACGGCGGCTGGGCCTCGTTCGATAAGAACAACGACCGATGGTGTTCCAGTACATCCCCTTTGCCGACCACAATGCCATGCTCGATCCGCCGACCGTCGATATTACCGGACGCATGCTGGAGATGCTGGCCACTTACGGGTATGACAAGCAATCATCCGGCGGTGAAAAAGGCCATCCATTTCATTCGCAGCGAGCAGGAGCCGGACGGCTCATGGTTTGGCCGCTGGGGAGTGAACTACATCTACGGCACCATGCTGGTGTTGCGCGGGCTGGAAGCCATCGGCGTGGACCATCACGAGCCCTACGTACAGCAGGCCGCGGAGTGGCTGCGCATGGTGCAGAACCCCGACGGCGGCTGGGGCGAGACCTGCGACTCCTACGACGACCCGTCACTGAAGGGGATCGGCCCCAGCACGCCATCGCAAACCGCCTGGGCAGTCATGGGACTGCTGGCGGCGCGCGATACCCGCAGCGATTCGGTGGCGCGCGGCATTGCCTATCTGCTGAAGACGCAGAAGAAAGACGGCTCCTGGGAAGAGCCGGTCTTTACCGGAACGGGCTTCCCGCGGGTGTTTTACCTGATGTATCACATGTACCGGCAGTATTTTCCGCTGATTGCGTTGACCACCTATGCCAAGGTGATGGCCGGGGCGGCGCAGGGCGCGAAAGCGCGAGTAGTGCGGTCCGATGTGCTGATGGTGGGGTGAAGCAGTTAGCAATTGGCATTTTGGACAGTTGAATGATGGGCTTGTCATTCTGAGCGCAGCGAAGAATCCCTTGGGCTGAGGCGGCTTGCCGGGTGTAGGGATTCTTCGCTTCGCTCAGCATGAGCAAGCTTGAGGGCTGCGCAGAGCGAAGCTGAAAGCTGAAAGCTGAAAGCTGAAAGCTGAAAGCTGTTAGGGAGCTAGACGGAATGGCTGTACCGATTTCTCAGATGTGGACGGTGGCAAGTTACGTCCTGAAGCAGAAGCTCAAGGGACGCAAGCAGTACCCGCTCGTCCTCATGCTGGAGCCGCTATTCCGCTGCAACCTGGCCTGCGCCGGCTGCGGCAAGATTCAGTATCCCGCGCACGTGCTCAAGATGCAGCTCACGCCCGAAGAGTGCTTCAAAGCCGTGGACGAGTGCGGCGCGCCCACGGTCTCCATCCCCGGCGGAGAGCCCTTGCTGCATCCCCAGATCGGCGAGATCGTTGCAGGACTGGTGGCGCGCAAGAAATACATCTATCTGTGCACCAACGCGCTGCTGCTCAAGCAGAAGATCCACCTGTTCAAGCCCAGCAAGTACCTGACCTTCTCCGTCCACATGGATGGGCAGCGCGAGCACCACGATTTCTCGGTCTGCCTCGAAGGCGGCTACGACAAAGCGGTGGAAGGAATCAAGGAAGCGCTGGCTGGCGGCTTCCGCGTCACCACCAACACCACGTTGTTCGACGGCGCCGATCCCAACAGCGTGCGCGCTTTCTTCGACGAGATGATGGAACTGGGCGTCGAGGGCATGATGCTCTCGCCCGGATACTCCTACGACAAGGCTCCCGACCAGAGCCACTTTCTGGGCCGCGCCCGCACCCGGCGCCTGTTTCGCGGCATCCTTTCGAACCGCAAGCCGAACTGGCGCTTCAACATGTCGCCGCTGTTCCTGGAATTCCTCATGGGCAAGCGCGACTACGCCTGCACTCCCTGGGGCATGCCCACCTACAACGTATTCGGCTGGCAGAAGCCCTGCTACCTGCTGCAGGATGGCTACGCCGATACTTTCCAGGAACTGCTCGAGTCCACCGACTGGGCCAACTACGGCACCGAATCGGGCAATCCCAAGTGCGCCAACTGCATGGTGCACAGCGGCTATGAAGCCTCGGCCGTGAACGACACTTTCGGTTCGCTGCGCGGATTTTTTGCCACCATGCGGGCCGCGCTGTTCAACCGCTACGAAGATCCCTCTGCTCTGAAACTGCTGGAAGAGCCGGTGCGCCCGGTGCACAGCTTCAATCCGCTGGTGCGGATTGAAAACGCGCGAATTGAAAACGCCGGAAATCGCATCGAGAGCGCCGTTGCCGAGGAGACGCCGGGTTTGAGCGGCAACCAGGCGGCGCCGGGTTCGTCCGACAGTGCGCATCCCGGCAGTTCCGTGCAGGCCTCCGATCCCAATTCGCTGGAAGTAGTTTCTGGCAGCGAGCGCGAGCACCTGGAAGGCTGGGTTCCGGAACTGGCTACCCCGGAAGAGTTGCGGGCCGCCCTGGAGCACGCCTTTGACTATCGCGGCGACGTCCTGATCACCCGCAAAGACGGCACCACGGTCGAAGGCTATATTTTCGACCGCCGCAACGGAAACACCCTGGAAACATCTTTGGTGCGGCTGCTGCCGAAATCGGGTGGAGGCAAGGTTTCCGTCTGTTATGCCGATATTGCTGCTCTGGCCTTTTCCGGACGCGATATGGCCGCAGGCAGGAACTGGGAAAACTGGGTGCGGCAGTACTGGGAGAAGAAAGCCGCGGGAGAAACCAACATCGGCCTGCAGCCGGAGAATCTGGAAGAGAGCAGTTAGCACTTGGCAGTTGGCACTTAGCATTTCCAAAAGTGTCATCGAAAGGTGTCATTCTGAGCGAAGCGAAGAATCCCTATAGCCGACAATGAATCGTGAGGCAGGGATTCTTCGCTTCGCTCAGAATGACAAGAGGGTTGAAGGATTTCGGTGCGCGGCTCACGCAACTAGATGCTGGCTTTTGTGACAGGAGCGACCGGGTTCGTTGGCAGCCATGTTGCCCGGGCGCTGGCCGAACAGGGCGCTGACTTGCGGTTGCTGGTGCGGGCCACCAGCGTTCGCCGGAACATTGACGAGCTGAAAGCCGACGTGGTGGTCGGCGATCTGCGCGATCCGGCCTCGATCGAGAAGGCCATGTCCGGCTGTGACGTGGTGTTTCATGTGGCAGCCGATTACCGGCTGTGGGTGCGCGATCCGGGGCAGATGTACGGTTCGAACGTCGAAGGGACGCAGGCAATTCTGGACGCCGCGCGCAGGAACCGGGTACGGCGGGTGGTCTACACCTCGAGCGTGGCCACGATGGGATTCACCTCGAACGGGCACCTGGCGGATGAGAGTTCTCCGGTGGGACTGGGCAACATGATCGGGCCGTACAAGCGTTCGAAGTTCATGGCCGAGCAGATTGCTATCGAGGCGGGCCGCAGCGGCATGGACGTGGTGGTGGTGAATCCCACGACTCCGGTGGGAGAACGCGACATCAAGCCCACTCCCACTGGCCGCATCGTGGTCGATTTCCTGAAGCGGAAGTTTCCCGCCTATGTGGATACCGGCCTGAACCTGGTGGATGTGCGAGCCTGCGCTCACGGGCACATGCAGGCGCTTGAAAAGGGAAAAAGCGGAGAGCGTTACATTCTGGGCGGCGAGAACCTGACGTTGAAGCAGATTCTCGACAAGCTGGGGAAGATCACCGGCCTGCCCTCGCCGAAAGTCCGCGTGCCATATGTGATGGCTCTGGCCACCGGCGTTGTGGATGAAGTGGTGACCGGACGGCTGCTGGGCCGCGAGCCGCGGGCCACGATTGACGCCGTGCGAATGGGCCGCAAGAAGATGTTCGTGAGCTCTGCCAAAGCCGAGAGGGAACTGGGATGGCAGGCTGTTCCGGTAGATGCCGCTCTGGAGCGGGCGGTGGAGTGGTTCCGCAGTAATGGATATGCGTGAAACAGCATTTAGCATTTAGCACTTGGCACTTAGCCTCTTTGGGTTTGTGCCGATTCCGGCAAGACCCCGAAATGGCTAAATGCTAAGTGCTAAATGCCAGGCTAATCCAGTGCTGAATGCCAAGCGCTCAATGCTAAGTGCCGAGTCACCACAGAATCGCAATCGTCGCCGCTCTCGAAAGAGAAGTGCGGCCGCTGATCCGGAACTGGAAAGTCAGCGAACGCGAGTTTGGGGGACGGAAGTTTCGGTTCTTTGATAACGAAGCGGCAGTTCTGGTCTGCGGCGGCATTGGAGAAGAAGCAGCACGCCGGGCGGCCGAGGCGGTGATCGAGCTGTACAGCCCGGCATTGCTGATCTCCGCAGGTTTCGCGGGGGCGCTGGAACCGGAACTGCACGTAGGGCATCCGCTGATGCCGCGTTGGGTGGTCGATGCCGGAGATGGCAGCCGGGTCGAGGCTGGTAGCGGAGATGGCATCCTGGTGAGTTTCGATGGAGTTGCCGGGACCAGCCAGAAGAACAAACTGGCCAAGGCCTATGGCGCTCAGGCAGTAGATATGGAAGCCGCCGCGGTGGCGAAAAGCGCGGAGAAGCACGGCGTTAGGTTTGCGGCCCGCAAAGTGATTTCAGACGAACTGGATTTCGCCATGCCGCCGGTGGCGCGCTTTGTGAATGCCAGGGGCGAGTTTCGGACGGGACGGTTTGTGCTTTATTCGGCCCTGCGGCCGTGGTTGTGGGCGAGAGTGGCCCGGCTGTCCCGGAACAGCGCTCTGGCCACGAACGTGCTTTGCGCGATGCTGACGAACGTGCAGGAGACCGTTCCGGCGCACCCGGCGCAGTTTTGATTTGGTGAAGTGTCATTCTGAGCGAAGCGAAGAATCCCTAGCGCTCAGCCGGGTTGCCGGGTATAGGGGTGCTTCGCTGCGCTCAGCATGACAAGCGTGAATATGACAAAGCTCGAACACGACAAAGCTCGAGCATGAAATCTTGAATATGGTTATCTCGGGACAACTCGCGGTTGAGGACGGGCGGAAAATGGCTTCCGCCGTGCTTCCCGACACGATGACGGCTGCGGTCTATCGCGGGGTGAATGACGTCCGTCTGGAGAATGTTCCCGTTCCGCAGATCGCGGCTGGCGAAGTACTGGTCCGCGTCAACACCTGCGGTATTTGCGGTACCGACCTGAAGAAGATTGCCACCGGGTCCCACTCCGCCCCGCGTATCTTCGGGCACGAGACCTCGGGAGTAATAGCCGCGGTGGGTGACGGAGTAAGCAACTTCCAGCCTGGGGACCGGGTGGTGGTGTTTCACCACATCCCCTGCGGAGATTGCTACTACTGCGGGCACAAGACTTTCGCACAGTGTGAGACCTACAAGAAGGTCGGTTGCACTGCCGGATTCGAGCCTTCCGGCGGCGGTTTTGCCGAGTACGTTCGTGTGATGGACTGGATTGTCAAGAAGGGTACGGTGCGCATCCCGGACGGAGTCTCGTTCGAGCAGGCCTGCTTCCTCGAACCGGTGAACACCTGCATGAAGGGGATCGAACGTCTGCGGGTTGAACCGGGCGAAACAATAATTGTCATCGGCCAGGGGCCCATCGGCATCCTATTGAGCATATTGGCTCAACGCTCGGGGGCCCGTGTGGTCACTACCGACTTGTATTCCCAGAGGCTTACAATATCTAAGAGTTTTGGCTTGGGGACTGTGGTTGACGCTTCGCGCACCGACCCTGTGAAAGTGGTGCGGGAGTTAACCGATGGCCGAGGCGCCGACGCTGCCATTCTTGGCGGTCGGAGGCAACGGTCTGATCCGGTCTGCTATGGATGCGGTGCGTCCCGGTGGCCGGGTTTTATTGTTTGCGCAGACGGTGCGGGGAGAGGCTAGCATTGATCCTGCGGCGGTTTGTGTGGACGAGAAGACACTTTTGGGGTCATATAGTGCTTCCGTCGACCTGCAGCAGGAGTCGGTGAAGTTCGTGATGGGACGCGAGGTGGATCTCGAGCCGCTCATCAGTCACCGCTTTTCTTTGGCTGACAGCGTGGAAGCTTTGCACCTGGCCGCCCATCCCCAACCCGATTCCATGAAGATCGTGATTCAGCCCGGCGGCTTACGGGAAGGAAGTAGCAAGTGAACGGAAAGATGACCGCTGCCGTCCTCTACGGTAAAGAGGACGTCAAAATCGAGACAAGTTCCCATCCCGCACGTAGGGGATGGCGAAGTTCTCGTCAAAGTGCAGGTCGCCCTGACCTGCGGCACCGACCTCAAGGTTTACCAGCGCGGCTATCACGCCCGCATGATCGTTCCTCCGGCTCTGTTCGGGCACGAACTGGCGGGAGTGATCGAGCAGGTCGGCCCGGGCGTGCGCGGATTCAAGAAGGGCATGCGGGTGGTGGCGCTGAATTCCGCGCCCTGCCAGATGTGCTACTACTGCTCCAAGCATCAGGAGAACCTGTGCGAGGATCTGCTGTTCAACAACGGCGCCTACGCCGAGTACATCAAGATCCCGCGCCGCATCGTTGAAACCAACATGCTGGCCATGCCTCCGGATGTGAGCTACGAAGAGGCGGCCATGGTCGAGCCCCTGGCCTGCGTGCTGCGCGGATTGCATGAAACCCGCGTCGAAATCGGCGACACCGTCACCGTCATCGGCGGCGGGCCAATCGGGTTGATGTTTGTGCAGGTGGCCAAGGCCATCGGCTGCAATGTGATCTCGGTGGTGAAGCGCGACTCGCAGGTGGCGGCAGCCAAGCAGATGGGCGCGCACGAAGTAGTGCAGATCACGCAAAGTGCAGGATCCCTGCGAAGCGGTGCGGGTGCTTTCCTCCGGAAAGCGCGGCAGCGACGTAGTTATCGAAGCCGTGGGCCGTCCCGAAGCCTGGGAGTGGGCCATCGACATGGTGCGCAAGGGCGGCACGGTGAACTTCTTCGGCGGGTGCGCCAGCGGAACCAAAGTTCACCTCGACACCAACCGGCTGCACTATTCGGAAATCACGCTCAAGGCGACGTTCCATCACACGCCGGAAACGGTGCGGCGGGCATTTGCACTGATTGCGGAAAAGAAAATCCGCTCCACCGATTACATTACCGGGGAGGCCCCGCTTTCGCGCTTGCAGCAGGTCCTCCGCCACATGCTGAACCGCAACGGCGACATCAAGACAGCCATTATTCCCGGGCACTGAAAGACGCTCGCCAGGCGCTTCGCTAACTACATTTGTACCCGGGACCGGAACTGACGCATGTCATCAATCGCCAGCCACGACTCCCGTGTTTCCCCGGTCCAGCCGGGCTGGGAGAGTCTTCCCCCTGAGTACGCGATTCCCCGGCAGGCCCCGCCGCTCGCCGAAGCGCAGGCGTATTGCCGGCGCCTGGCCGCAGACTCACTACGAAAACTTTTCAGTCGCGACCTGGTTCCTGCCGCAGCGCCTGCGCCAGCATTTCTACAATGTGTACGCCTATTGCCGCATCTCCGACGATCTGGGGACGAAGTCGGCGATCCCGCGGCATCGCTGCAACTGCTCGATCAGTGGGAGGCGGAGCTGGATGCCTGTTATGCCGGCGAGCCGCGGCATCCGGTGTTTGTGGCGCTGGCCGAAACCGTTCGCGCTGTCGACATCCCGAAGCAGCCTTTTGCGGACCTGCTGACGGCATTCCGGCAAGACCAGCGAGTTACGCGCTATCCCACGTTTCAGGATGTGCTGGGCTATTGCCACAACTCGGCGAATCCCGTGGGTCATCTGGTGCTGTATGTCTGCGGCTATCGCGATGCGGAACGCCAGCGGCTCTCCGATTTCACCTGCACGGCGCTCCAACTGGCAAACTTCTGGCAGGACGTGAGCGTGGATTATGCGCAAAGGCCGCATCTATCTGCCGCTTGAAGACCTCGCGCGGTTTGGGGTTCCGCGAGGAAGACATCGCCGGGCAACAGAACTCCGCCGCCTTCTGCGAGATGATGCGCTTTGAAGTGCAACGGGCGCGCGACTGGTTCCGGCAAGGCCTGCCGCTGATCGGCAAGGTGGACCGCGAACTGGCGATCGATCTGGAACTGTTCAGCCGCGGCGGGCAGGAAATTCTCAACGCCATCGAACGGCAGCGCTTTGCGGTTCTGGGGCGGCGTCCGGCGATCTCGAAGCCGCGAAAACTGGCGCTGGTGGCCCGCGCGGCGATAGGCAAGTTGCTGTGAATACTCTGGTGCAATCACTTCCAGCCCAATTCTCGCCGACGCGCTCGCAATTGCGGGTCGCTTACTCCGTGTGCCGGGGCATCACCCGCAGCGCCGCAAAGAACTTCTACTATGCGTTTCTAGTACTGCCGAAACCCAAGCGGGAAGCCCTGTGCGCCGTCTATGCCTTCATGCGGCGGTGCGACGATATTGCCGATGACGAGAAGCTTCCGCTGCCGGAGCGGAGGCAGCGCCTGTCGGCCTGGCTGGACGCCCTGCACCGGGCACAGGCCGGCAAGCCCACTGACGATCCGATTCTGCTGGGGCTGATTGACGCGCAACGGCGGTTTTCCGTTCCCGGAGTCCTGCTCGACCAGCTGGCCTTCGGCACCGCGATGGATATTGAAGCTCCGCTCGCCGGCGCTCCAGTAGAAGCCGATGGCGAGGCATCGCGCCTGATCGTGCTCTATAAAACCTTCGAAGATCTTTATCTCTACTGCTACCGCGTGGCTTCGGTCGTCGGACTAGTGTGCATTCGCATCTTCGGTTACAAGGATGCCGCAGCCGAACCGCTGGCCGAGAAACTCGGTCTTGCCTTTCAGCTCACCAACATCATTCGCGACGTGAAGGAAGACGTGCAGATGGAGCGGGTCTACCTTCCCGCGGAAGATTTCGGCAAATTCGGACTGTCTCCCTACGAGTTGCTTTCGCTCAGCGATACCAACCGCTTTCTGCCGCTCTTAGCCATGGAAGCCGACCGGGCGCGCGAATATTACCGGGCGGCGGAGGAACTTATTCCTCTGATTGACGAAGACAGCCAGCCCGCCCTATGGGTGCTGGCGACCATTTACCGGCGGCTGCTGGAGAAGATCGCCCTGCGCAGTTACGACGTTTTTCATGGCAAAATCAGCCTTACCACGCGGGAGAAGCTGACCGTCCTGGGAAAGGGCATGCTGAAACGGCTGGCATGAGCGAGAACTGGACACAAGCTCCCAAGGTAGCGGTAGTCGGCGGCGGACTGGCCGGACTCTCCGCAGCCTGCGCCTTGGCCGAAAGCGGCCTGCGCGTCACTGTCTTCGAACGGCGTCCCTATCTCGGCGGACGGGCTTCTTCCTACGAGCATCCCGGCACCGGAGAAGTGGTGGACAATTGCCAGCATGTGCTGCTCGGCTGCTGTACCAACCTGATCGAATTCTACGAGCGCCTGGGAGTGCAGGACCGCATCCGCTGGTTCGACCGCCTCACCTTTCTGGAGCCGGGCGGGCGCGCCTCCGTCATTGGCGCTTCTTCGTGGCCTGCGCCGCTTCATACCGCACCCGCATTTCTCCGCGCGGCATGCCTGAGCTGGCCTGACAAGCTCGCAATCGCCGCCGCTATGGGAGCGCTTGCGCCGATCACTCCCAGCGATAAGGGCGAAAATTTCCTGAACTGGCTGCGTCGCCGCGGGCAGACCGATCGCGCCATCGATCGTTTCTGGAAAACTGTCCTGGTAAGCGCGCTCAACGAAGACGTCGAGCGCATCTCGGTCCCCTACGCGGCGCACGTGGTGCGTGAATCTTTTTTGAAATCGCCCTCCGCCGGCCGCATGGGTGTTCCCACCGTTCCGCTCACTGAACTTTACGATGCAGCCGGGGACTACCTGGCGGTCCGCGGCGGTGAGGTCCAGTTCCGCACCAGCGCGGAAGGATTCCGCGCCGAATTCTCCGGAGTCAAACTGCTTTTTCCCGAAGGCCGCGACAAGCACGAAGAGAAGTTTGACTTCGTAGTTCTTGCCGTTCCCTTCGACGCCCTGGCACGCATGCTGCCCCGGACCTCTGCTGCCGATCCCCTGCGCCAGACCCTCTCCCGCTTCGAGACCTCTCCGATTACCGGCATTCACCTGTGGTTTGACCGGCAGATCACCGATATGGACCACGCCGTGCTCCTCGACCGCACCGTGCAGTGGATGTTCCACAAGTCAAAGCTGCTCTCGGGAAAAAATGGCGGCGAACCGAAGGGCAGTTACGTGGAACTGGTGGTCAGCTCGTCGAAGAGCCTGGTCGAGAAATCGAAAAATGAGATCGTGGAGCTGGCATTATCAGAACTGCGGGAATTCTTTCCCGCCGCCCGCGATGCAAATCTGGTGAAATCGACGGTGATTAAGGAAGTCCACGCAACCTATTCGCCCCGCCCCGGCGTGGACCGTTACCGTCCCCAACCGGAAACCGTATGGCCGCGGGTGTTTCTCGCCGGAGACTGGACCGCCACCGGCTGGCCCGCCACCATGGAAGGCGCAGTGCGCAGCGGTTATGCAGCCGCCCAACGCGTGGCCCGGATCGCCGGAATTCGCGATGCGGCATTCCTCGTGCCGGATCTTCCGGCGTCGGGGTTCATGCGGCTGCTGGGATAGCCCGCACAAGGTTATCAACCCGTCACGATAGAACTCGTCCCCCCGGAATCTGATCAACGTTCCGTGTGTTGGAGGACGCCTCTCGCATTTCCACTCCCGATTGAGTCTAATTGACCTGTGTTGCGTTACGCATTACACTTTGGAGAGTGATTCGCTCTTTGCGGCACAAGGGGCTTCGGCGCCTCTACGAAGACGACGATGCGCGTGGCGTTATCAGTGAACACGTCGAAAAGTTGCGGGACATTCTGGCACGCCTCGACGCCGCAGGTACGCCGATCGACATGGATCTGCCGGCATTCCGGCTGCATCCGCTAAAGGGTGAATTGAGGGGATTTTGGTCGGTAACCGTCCGCGCCAATTGGCGAGTGATATTCCGGATCGCGGATGGAGATGCTCTGGACGTGGATTATGTCGATTATCACTAGGGGGAATTGAACTATGCCGATGAAGAACCCGCCACATCCCGGCGGAGTTGTTCGCCGCCAGTGCATTGAGCCGCTCGGTTTGACTATCACCCAGGCAGCTTCTGCCCTGGGGGTTACGCGCACCAGCCTCTCGGAACTGGTGAATGGCAGGCGCGGAATCTCTGCGGAGATGGCGGTGCGGCTGTCAAAGGTGTTCGGCGGGAGCCCCCAGTCATGGCTGACCCAACAGGCCCAGTATGATCTGGCACAGCTTCACACTGAGCACATTAAGTTGCGGCGCTTGCAGTTAGCCTAGTTGACTGGATTGTTGGTAACAGCCTTACCACGCCAGCAGCGCGACTCCTGCGGCCACAAATAGCGCCGCGAGCCAGCGTGCCCGGTCCACCCGCTCATGAAGAAAGATTTTGGCGGCTACGGCGTTGGCGACGAAGGTGAGGGAAGCTGCGGCAGGAGCTACCAGGCTCACATCTCCCCAGGAAAGGCCGAACAACAAGCTATAGAAGGCCACAGCCATCGCCAGAATGCCCAGTAGGAATGACGGATTACGCAGGATGCGGCCCACGACGGTGAGCAGCCCGCGCCGCCGCCACAGCTCTCCTACATCGCCCACCTGCTTCATGGCACGTGCTAGCAGCACATCGCCCGTGGTCGAGGCGAGCACGATGGCTGCGATTCCGGCCCAGGTGTAGAAGACCCTCATTTATTCACTCCGCTGGATACCGGCTCCTCTGTGCAATCCGGCAGGTGGTGGCCATGTGGAGAAGTGAGCGCCGGGCCACGAGTGACGAATCCCACCCCGGCGGAGATCAGCAGAATGCCGATCCAGCGCGTCACCGAGACCTGCTCGTGCAGCGCATAGCGCGCAATCAAAGCCAGCAGAACATAGCCGAGGGAAGTTGCGGGAAGCACGTAAGTGAGGTCAGCCCAGGAGAGGGCGGTCATGTAGCAGGCAAAAAAGCCCAGCAAAAAGAATAATCCCCAGGGCCACCCAGGGATCGGCAATCGCAAAAATTAGTTGGGAAAGATGGTGAACAGAAATTCCGCCAAGCTGCTGCATGCCGCTGGGAAAGCAGGGTATCGCCGACCGCGTCCTAGAACGGTCACGCCGGCCAGCACCAGATACTTGCGGAAACGTCACACTGTCTTTCCCTAGGCTTTGATCGGGTTCGGCGTAGCGGAGGCGGCGGCTTCTTTCTCTCGCTTCTCTTTCACCCATTTGTGGCGGGTGGCGCGCAGCTTGAGGAAGCTCTTGGCTTCTTTGTAGAGCCGCTTGCGCTCCTCGTTATTGAAAGCGGCCTTCCTCAGGATGCGGAATATCGCCTTGGGCCGGAAGTAGTATTCGTCGTAGAAGCGGTGGACCGATTCCAGAATCTCGTCGGCCGGCAATCCGGGATACTGGATGTGCGCCAATTGGTGGCCGCCTTCATCCACCATCTGTCTCGCCGGCGACCATAAAGCCATTCTTCATCGCGTAATCGTAGAGCTCGGTGCCGGGATAAGCGTGGGCCACTGAGACCTGAATGGTCTCGACATCCAGTTCCTTGGCAAAGTTGATGGTGTTGTTGATGGTATCGCGAGTCTCGCCGGGCAGGCCGAGAATGAAGTCGCCATGCACCACCAGGCCCAGCTTGTGGCAGTCCTTGGTGAACTGGCGGGCGCGCTCGACGGTGGCGCCTTTCTTGATGTTCTTCAGTATCTGCTGGTCGCCCGATTCATAGCCCACGATCAGCAGCCGGCACCCGGCTTCCTTCATCGCCTTGAGCGTTTCGTAGTCGGTGGTCACGCGCGAAGTGCAGGACCAGGTAAGGCCCAGCGGCTTCAGCTTGGCGCAGAGCTCAATCGTCCGCGCCTTCTGGATGTTGAAAGTATCGTCATCAAAAAAGAATTCCTGCACGTCCGGCCAGTATTCTTTGGCCTTCGCCATTTCAGCGCGCAACGTCGTCGGTGGAGCGCTTCCGCCAGGGATGCCCGCTCAGAGTCTGCGGCCACAGGCAGAAGGTGCACTGCGCCGGGCAGCCGCGCGTGGTGTACAGCGACACGAACGGATAAAGCAGGAATGGCACGTTGTAGCGATGCACGTCGAGATCGCGCCGGTAAACGTCGGTTACGTGGGGCAGGGAATCGAGATCCGTGAATCTGCGGCCGGTCCGGGTTGTGCACGATGGCCTCCGTCCTTGAGATACGAAATCCCCGTGATTTCCGCCAGCGGCTTGCCCTGGGCAAACTCAACTACGCGAATAGTCGAATTCCTTGCGGCAAATGAAATCGATTGCCGGGCAATCGCGGAGGGATTTTTCCGGCAGCACGGTCACGTGCGGTCCCACAAAGGCAATCTTGATCGCCGGATTCAGTTCTTTGATCTTTTGCGCCAGGCGGATATCGCCGGGGAAGCCCGGGGTGCTGGTGAACAGCACCATGAACTCGTACTCGCGGGCGATCTGAATGGTCTCTTCCGCGGAAACGTGGTGGGGAGGCGCATCCAGCAGCCGTGCGCCCTCGAGCATACCCGTCGGATAAGCCAGCCAGACGGGGTACCAGTACGACTCGATTTCGCGCGTCGCAGGCCAGCGTGAACCAGCCCCACCGTCGAAATTCTCAAACGACGGTGGATTTAGAAACAATGTTTTTAAAGGCATAAGTTGAGGTATTTATAGTAACATTTTCTGATTTCATTCCGGTTGTCTGCCCGGTATATCTTGGGTTCCGTCCCGCTCGTGTGCGGAACTGCTTTTTCGCCGCCGCCGACCACCGTAAGCCCTGTGTTTTCAGCGGAAACACTCTGCAAATTGGTCTTGAGTTAGGTTGGATGCAGCCACTGGCCGCTGTGATCCTATTCTTTGGCTGCCGCCTTCACCCGGCGGTACAGTTACTTACCTACACCCAGCCAGGTGTCCAGGTCTCCGGTCACGCGCAACAGAGTGATCCGGGCACGCTCCAGTTCGAAGTTGGCATCCTGCAATCCGCTGAATTGCTCCTCGACCTGGGTGCGGGCGTCGTCCAGGTCGTGAAGGCCCACTGACCCGGCATTGAGGCGTACTTGTAGGGCGTCGAGAGTGGACTGCGCGACTTCGTAGGAGAGTTCCGCCACCTGCTGCGCGGCGGCAAGCTGTTCGACCGAACGCTGCAGCTTCAGAGTTTCCTCCGAGATCTGGTTTTTGGCCGCTTCAGCGTCCTTCTTGGCGTGGATCGCCTGGGCATCTGCCGCCTGGGCTTTGGCATGTTGCGATGGATTGAGAAAAGGGAAGCGGATGGATACACCCAGCGACGCATTGTTGCGCTGGAAGGTTTTGTAGAACTCATCGTAATTGTTGTAACGGGCGAGCATCGCGTATTGCGAAGCGAAGTCGACGGACGGCCATAAGGCGCGGTGTTCGCCGCGGGCCTGAACCTCCTGCGCCTGCGAACGCATCTCCGCGGCCTGCACTACCGGGCTGGATTGCACCGCTTTGGCGGGCAAGTTGTCGGCCTGTGCGACCTCAGGAAGTGAGGGAATGCTGTCAGCATCGGTTTCAATGGAACTTGCCGCAAGCCCGGTCATCTGCGAAATCCGCTGCCTTAAGACGTCGATTGAGCCCTGCGCCTGCGCCAGGCGCAAACGCACCCGGGCTGCGCTGAGCTTGGCTTTGTTCTCCTGCAGCTTGCTGTCCACACCTTGCTGAATTCGTTGCTCCACAACCTGCTGCATTCTTTGCGCATCCTGCTGCTCCTCTTTGAGGTGGCTGAGCAGGCGCTCCCACTTGACCAGTTCGGCGTAGCTTAGCGTGGCGTTCTGAATGACCTCGTCGCGCTGGTCTTTGCTTTGCACCGCCGCGGCTTTCCATTCTGTTCTTGCGGCCCGCATGAAATCGCGCAGCGACGGATTGAACAACGCCGACTGCGCATTCACGTTGAGGATCGACGGGGCGGAGCCTTCAAGGGTCAGTGGGAATCCCCAGGATGCGCCCAGTCCCGCTCCCACTACGACTGTGGGAATGTACTGGTTACGGACTTCGTGATAGGAAGCAAATGCCCGTTGCTCGTCCGCCGCAGCCGCAGCCGTGGTCGTGCTGTGGCTGAGGGCGAGCTCCACCACGCGTTTGAGCGGAACCGGTTCCGATGCGGCGGAGGAGGCGAGAGCGAAAAGGGATGCGGTCAACAGGGGAATCCAAACGCGCAAAGAACGGCGCAAAGCAATTTTCATCTGTTCACCTTCGAAAGAGGCTAGATTCGGTGGCGTGGAAAGCGATTGTACTCAACTTGTGAGACGCGGAAGCCGGGCCCTGCGTTGCGCGCGGGAGTGCTAACGGTTCACGCGATCGAGCCCCTGCCGCGCCCGCGAGAAATCTTTCGCCAACGCCAGCGCGGCGGTATACTCCGCCGCGGCTGCCTGCTTATTGCCCTGCTTTTCAAACACCGTGCCGAGCAGGTAGTGGGCTTTGAAAGCGGGAGCTTCTTCGACCTTGAATTCCGCAAGGTAGCGGCGCAGCATTCGAATGGCTTCGGGGAAGTTGCGACCCGCCCGGATCAGATTATCGGCGCCCTCGACCAGTACTCCTGGCTCATCCATGCGGGCTGCTGCGGCGTGATTGATGGCGTCTTCCATTTCGCTAAGCCGGCCCACGTGGCGGTAAAGCAACGCCAGATTCAGCCAGTCGTTCGCGCCGCCGTGGCTGGCGTCAATCGCGGCCCGATATTCTTTCTCGGCGGTGGCATAGTCTTTCTTTTTCTCCGCGAGCCGGCCCCGAACCCAGTCCGCCTTCGCGGGATTCAGCTTGTCGAGTGCCGCCGCCTGAGCTTCGGCTTTGTCGCGCCCGCCGCCCACGATCCCGGGTGCTTCCAGATAGAATTCCGCCAGATCGGTGCGGGCTTCGGCACTTTGCGGATTCAGCTGGACCGCCTTCTCAAACTGGTCGCGAACCTTGCCCGCCAGGCTGGCGGCGCTCATGAAATTCACCGTGTCGGCTTTCTCGCCGTAGATCCGTCCCAGCCAGAGGTGATAGAGGCTGTTCGAAGGCTGCCAGAGACACAGCCTTTTCGCAGTTGTCGATGCCGCGATTCCAGTCGCTGAGCGAATAATAAGCGCGGCAGAGCAGGTTGTAAGCTTCCGCGTTTTGCGGGGACTTATCGATAACGCCGCGCAGCGTGATGATGGCTTCATCCACCCGCCCTTCGGCGAGCAGTTGCTCGGCAGGCTGGGCGAGAGCGGAGACTCCGCACAAAACAGCAACAAGACACAGGGCCGAATATTTTTCTTATGCAACCGCATGAGCTAACGAACCACCTTTACCGGCAAGCCATCCTGCAACGGCTTGGAAATAGGATTAGTTGGAGTGAGGGCTAGCAAATCGCCGGCCTTTAGTCCGCCCGTGACCTCAACTTTGGTGAGGTTCGACAGGGAAGTCTGCACATCGCGGCGCAGCAGTTTGTCGTCCACGATCTGATACACGTAGGGCTTGCTGTCGTCCTGGCGGATGGCTTCACGCGGGACGGTGAGAACATCTTTGTGCTCTCCAGTGACGATGGTGACGCTGACGTTCACTCCCGGGCAGCAGGTTGCGATCTTTGTTGTCCACAATGGCTGTGGTCTCGCCCACGTTGCGGGTGCCATGCATCTTTAGCGTGGAGGGAACGTTGCTGACGGTGCCGTCCCAGACGCGCCCGGGCAGAGCGTCCCAGGTGATCTCGATGGGTTCGCCGGGGACTAGCCGTCCGATGTCGGGCTCATCCACGTAAGCGCGCACCGCGAACTTTCGAGAGATCGGCTTCCTGCAACAGCATGTCTCCCGGTTGCACGAAATTGCCCTGCTGCACCGGAATCGAATAGACCTCGCCGTCGAAGGGAGCGCGAATGTTGAGCTTGTTCAGCACTTCGAGTGCGGCGGAATAGGCCGCCTGAGCTTCGGCGCGTTGCGACTCCACTTGCGCTATTTCAGGCTGGGAGTAGCGCTGGCTTTGCTTCTGCTGCAATGCCTTAAGTTCGGCCTGCGCCGCTGCCAGTTGGTCCTGTGCGGCCTTCACTTCACCGGGCGCGGCCGCGCCCTGCTGCTCCAGCTTCTGGAATGCCTCGAGATTCCGCTGCGCGGTGTCGCGCTGGGCGCGCGCCTTGGCGAGCTGGGCTTCGAGGCTGATCACTTCCTCCCGCGTTCCCCCGCTCTGCAAAGCCGCCATCTGGGCATCTGCGGATTTCAGTTGGGCCAGGGCCCGGGCCACCTGGCTGCGGGCTTCGGCGTCATCGAGTTCCAGCAAAAGTTTTCCGCGAGTCACGTGGTCGCCCTCGTGCACCAGCAGACGCTTCACGGTTGTCGCAAGGGGAGCATGCGCTTCGAAATTGTTGAGCGCTTCAACTTGACCATTGGTGGAGATGACCGTGCGAATCGAGCTGCGTTCGGCGGTGGCCGCCCGCACTGTGGTGGGCTGACCGCGTCCCATGAAAGAAGCCAACAGCACTACGGCGATCACGATTCCGGCGGTCCATACCAGCACCCGGTGCCGTCCGTAAAAGCTGGAATTGTTGTGCGCTGCGCCATGTGTTTGCGGTTCCAAACTACTCTTTAACTCTAGCACCGGGACTCACCATCCAGATGCCGCGATGTTGGCAAGGGTGACTCCTAAATTGGATGCGCCAAACCTCCCAAAATATCCAGAAGGTCGATGACTTTGGGTGTTCTTGGCCGCCGCTGGTTACAATGAAGTTATGCCAAAATCGCCCCGCTATACGCCGGAACACGCCGAAGCCGGACTGGATGCGAAATTTCCCGGAGATCGAAACCTGGCCCAACCAGTTTCCCGGCTACGAAATCGTTATCGACGACCCGGAGTTCACCTCGGTCTGCCCGAAGACCGGATTGCCCGATTTCGGCGTCACTCACCATCCGCTACATGCCCGACCGGCGCTGCCTGGAACTGAAGTCGCTGAAAGAATATTTGCAGTCGTACCGCAACCTGGGCATCTTTCAGGAGAACATCGTCAATCAGGTGCTGGAAGATGTGGTGCGCTGGGCCAGCCCGGTCTGGGCCGAAGTGAAAGGGGATTTCCGTCCGCGAGGGGGAATTTCCACGGTCGTGATCGCGCGCTGGCCGCGGCCGAATGGCAAGCGGAGAGGATAAAGCGGAGGCCTGCTGCCCGCCTCCTCCCGCCCGGCAAGTCGTTCGCAAGGAGAGTCCGCCGTCAACTTCAGAAGGAGGCAAGAATCATGAGAATGTACCCGGCCATTTTTGTATCCACAGCTCTGCTGCTATGTCTCGGGTTCGCCAATGCGCAGGACTCGACGAAAGACGATGCCATGCAAAACTGTCCCATGCACAAGCGGCACGCCGCCGAAAGTTCTCACCAGGCAATCATGGAGAAACAGGGCGATCAGGCCATGGGATTTTCGCAGCGCGCCACCACCCACCACTTCCGCCTGGCGGCCGACGGGGGCGCAATCGAAGTCACCGCCAATCATCCTGACGACAAGTCCAGTATGGAGGCCATCCGCTCGCATCTGTCGCACATTGCAGTCCTGTTCGGCAATGGAGACTTCTCCGCTCCCATGTTTGTGCATGACGGCATCCCGCCGGGCACAACCACCATGAAACTGTTGAAGGAGAAAATCGCCTACCTGTATGAAGAGGTTCCCGCGGGAGGCCGCGTGCGCATCGAGTCCAGTGACCCGGTGGCCCTGGCCGCCATCCATGACTTCCTGCGCTTCCAAATTTCCGAGCACCAGACCGGCGACAGCCTGGCGGTCGAGACTCGTCCATAGATCAGATGGTTAGATCGGTTAGATCAGATCGTCAGGTCGGATCGTTGCTGCGGTTTTCACGGATTTGCCGCGGTGTAATCATCGCAGAGCGGAAATTTGCTATATTCCCGCCAGCGTGACTCCCGCCAAACTCTATCCCCGCACCGCCCTGCTGCTGCTCACTGGGCTGAATCTGCTGAATTACATTGACCGCTCGGTGCTGTTCGCGGTGCAGCCGCTGGTGCAGAAGGAATTCCACCGCAGTGACGCCCAGTTCGGCCTTCTGACCAGCGCCTTCTTTCTTTTCTATGTCGTGGCCGGCCTGCCCATGGGCCGTCTGGCGGACCGCTACTCCCGCAAACTCATCATCATCCTGGGAGCAATCTTGTGGAGCGGCGCGACGCTGCTTACCGCAGTGGCGCACAGTTTCGACACCTTACTGATCCGTCATGTTCTAGTGGGGATCGGCGAAGCCAGCTTCGTCACCATCGCACCGACGTTCGTCGTGGATATGTTCCCGCAGGAGAAGCGCGGGCGCATTCTGGGAGTGTTCTATCTGGCGATTCCTGTGGGCACGGCCCTCGGCTACATTCTGGGAGGTCCGCTGGGTGCGCACTACGGCTGGAGGAGCCCATTCTATGTCGCGGCTGCGCCGAGCCTGCTGCTGACGTTATGCCTGATTTTCATCCCTGAACCGGAACGGGGAAAATTCGATGCGCGGGAAGGCGGCTTCTCGCGCACTGGTATCTGGAGTCTCTTCACCAATCCGGCTTTCCTGACTGCGACCCTCGGCATGGCGGCGATGACCTTTGCCCTTGGCGGAATTCAGGTGTGGATGCCGACATTTCTTGTCCGGGAACGCGGCTACACCCTGATCCATGCCAACCAGATCTTCGGCGGAATCATTGCTTTCGACGGTACCGTAGCGTCGCTGGCCGGAGGATGGATCGGCGACCTCCTGTTGCGGCGCACCAAAGCCTCGTATTACCTGGTCTCAGCCGCGAGCATGGGCCTCGGGATTCCGGTCATGGTGGTGGCGCTGTTTACCAATGGCAAGCTGATGCTGCCGGCGATTCTTGTCGGAGGATTTCTGCTGCTCCTCAACACCTCGCCGCTGAATGCGGCGGTGATTAATTCTGTAAGCCCGCAAATACGCGCCACAGCCATCGCCGTAAATATCCTGATTATTCACGCGCTCGGCGATGCGCTCTCTCCCTGGCTGATCGGTTTCATCGCCGACCGGCAATCCCTCCAGGGTGGCTTTGTCAGCGCAGTCATCGCCATGGCTCTGTCTTCTGCCATACTCTTCTTCGGAATGCGATTTGCTCCAGCACTGAAATTGAAGCTAGAGAGCGGCGGAGTTCCCGCCGCGTGAATTATTTTCACTGGATTGCAGGCTGCATTCTGGCGGTCGCCTGGTTCTCGCGCATCCTTGGGGCGGCGCTCGGCATGCCCAAGATCGCCGACATCTCCCGGCCGGAGTGGGACCGCAAGCCCGCCACTCCCGCCGGTAATCCACGGGTGAGCATCATTGTTCCCGCCTGCAACGAAGAAGAAACCATTACCCAGGCGCTAAACCAACTGCTCGCGCTCGACTACGACAACTACGAAATCATCGCGGTAAACGACCGCTCCACCGACCGCACCGGCGAGTACATGCAGCGCGTAGCCGAAAGTCCGCAAGCGCATGGACGCCTGAAAGTCGTGCACGTTACCGAGCCTGCCCGCCGGCTGGCTGGGCAAAACCCACGCCATGTGGAGCGCCGCGCAGCAGGCTACCGGTGACTGGCTGCTGTTCACCGACGCCGATGTCCTGTTCAAGCCCGACACTCTTCGCCGCGCCCTGCTTTATGCCGAAACCGAGCAGGCCGATCATATGGTCCTGTTTCCCCACATGATCATGCAGCAGCCCGGGAGAGCGAATGATGATTGCCTTCTTCCAGACGCTGTTTGTCTTCGGTCATCGCCCCTGGAAAGTCGCCGACCCGGAGACCCGCGACCACATGGGAGTGGGCGCGTTCAACCTGATCCGGCGGAAAGTCTATGAAGAAGTCGGCACTTATGAGCGGCTACGCATGGAAGTGCTCGACGATATGAAGCTCGGCAAGGTGGTGAAGAACGCCGGACACGCGCAGCGCAACGTTTTCGGGGATGACTTGATCTCGATTCGCTGGGCCAAAGGCGCGATGGGCGTAGTGCAGAATCTGACTAAAAACTTTTTTGCCGTGCTGTCTTTTCAGTGGCCGCGGGCCCTGATTTCCTGCTTCGGGCTGGCGTTCCTGAATCTGCTGCCGTTTCTGGGCGTTTGGCTCGCCCACGGCTGGGCGCGATTGCCCTATGCCATCGCCCTGGCCTCGATGCTTCTGATCTACGTGGGAATGTCGAAGCGCTCTGCCGTACCCGCGTACTATTTTGTGCTGCACCCGATCAGCACGACGCTATTCGTGTACACCGTGCTGCGCTCCATGTCGCTTACGCTGGGGCGCGGCGGAATCATCTGGCGAGGCACATTTTATCCGCTGGATGAGCTGAGAAAAGGCATGGTCTAACAGTTTCGGCGTGTGACTTCATTGTTCCGGATCTGTCCGGCATCGATCTCGTCGGTCTGAATCGGCGCCGATTGCTTTTTTCTCGCCGGCTGCCGGGCCGCCTTGGGATGGCTGAACTTCCCCGCGCTGAAGCGGCCCTTCTTCTCCACATCGAAGTTCGCCGGCAGCGGGGGGATTCGTATCCCATCTCCTCCCAGCTGCCGGTAATTGCGCAGCACGATTTCCGCCCGTCCGTCGTAGAGTTTCGACCGGGCCGTGAATCTCCACGGTTTGCCCACGCAGGTGGCGCACGTCGCCCACGTCTTTGAGGTCGCGGGAAAAGATCACGACGGTGAACGGACAGAGGCGGTAGTCCTCGCAGAAATCCAGGTAGTGCACGCCCCGGCTGCCTTGCTGCACGGCGAATACTTTGCCGGTCACGCACCGCGTCTCCCCAACATGCTTGTGCGCTTCTGAGACAGGAATGCATTCGGCCGCGCACATCACGGGCGGAAGCAGCAGCAGGAAGGAAAATCGCAGCCAGCCCAGATTCAAAACGCCGCATGCCATGCCGCCAATTCTAGGCGGCCATGGACGCGGCGAAGCATTTCCACCCACAAATATGCGGTGAGTTTCCCGAAACAGAAATGCTCAAAAGGGAACTGACCAGACAAAACAGTCCGGGCCGCCGAACCTGGCCGGCCCGCTGGGAACGCGCGAGGGCTAGCTGAAGGACTTCACCGCCGAGGCTTCGTCGTCCTTCACCTCGAACACGGTGTACAGCTTGGTGATCTGAAGCAGGTCATGGACCTTCTTGGTCAGGTTCAGCAGCTTCAGGTCGCCGCCCTGCTTGCGCACGGTGGTGAAGGCGCGCACCAGCTCGCCGATACCCGAGCTGTCGATGTAGTTTACTTCGCCGAGGTTGAGCAGAATCTTCTTCTGTCCCTTGGCCAGCAGCTGGTCGATGTTTTCACGCAGCACGACGCTGCCTTCGCCGAGAGTGATACGTCCGCTGCAGTCGACAATGGTAACGCCGTCAACCTGGCGGGTACTGGCTTTCATGGTCACGAAGTAGCCTCCTTGCCGTCCCCGGTTGCCCCGTGGACGTGCTTCACTAGTTTGATTTCCGTACCTGTCTGGGATGGGTGAATGTGCACCTCATCCATAAAAGAGCGAATAATGAAAATGCCCCTGCCGGAAGTCTTCAGCAGGTTTTCCGGCGCCAGCGGATCCGGAATCTTGCTGACATCCAGCCCCTGCCCCTGGTCGCGGATGGTGATTACCAGGTCGCGGGCGTTGCGCTCAATGTCGAGCGTTACCTTCTTCGCCGGATCGTAGGCATTGCCATGCAGTACAGCGTTCACTGCGGCTTCGCGCACCGCCATCGAGATCTTCATGATGTCTTCATCATTGAAGCCGGCTTCGTTGGCCATGCGGTTGGCTCTTGCTCGGCGCTGTCCACCGTCTCCAGTGTCGAGTCCATGGTATAGGAGACCCGTTGTCCAGTCATGGCAAAGGTATTGCAGTATCGCAAAAATGCCGGAAACAGCCGCGGCCGATGCCGCCGCCAGCCGCTGTCCGAATCCCAGCCGCGCCAGATGCAGCCGAGACAGCGCCTTATTGGCGATTCGGTAGTTTGCCCTTCCACTGTGGAAATGTCAACGAGGCGATTGTGCGACCGACGATTTCCGCCCTATTCGTTCTTCAAATACTTATCGACCACGCAATGGTGCGCCGGATGGAATCGATCTGGTTCTCCCGCTTCTCGAAACCGTGCCCTTCGGCCGGGTAGTAGTGCGCGTCCACCGTCTTGCCGTCTTTCTTCAGCAGGCTTACCACCTGTTCCGCTTCTTCCTTGGGCACGCGCGGATCGTTCTCGCCCTGCAGCACCAGCAGCGGCGCCTTGGCGTCATGAATGTAGGTGATCGGCGACGCGGCTTCGTACACCTTGCGGTCTTTTTCCGGGTCGCCCAGCAGGCTCTTTTCGTACTCCTGCAGCATGGGGTCTTCGTGTTGCAGCATGGTGTACCAGTCGATGATGCCGAACAGTTCCACCGCTGCCGCCCAGGTGTCAGGAGTCCGGCCGATGGCCATCAGCGTCATGTAGCCGCCGTAGGAGCCGCCGGTGATGCCGATCTTTTTCGCATCCACATAGCCGGTCGCGGTCAGGAATTTGGTGGCGAACACTTCGTCCTGCAAATCGCCGCCGCCCAGGTCCTGGTAGTTCGCCTTCTGAAAAGCCATGCCGTACCCGGTCGATCCCCGGACGTTCGGCGCGATACAGATGTAGCCGCGCGATACCAGGGCGGCGATCCGCGGGCTGAAGTAGTCAATCGTCTGCCCGGTAGGCCCGCCGTGGGGCAGGACCAGAGCCGGATTGCTGCCGTCGCGCTTTAGATTGAACGGAACCCAAAGCAGCGCGCTGATGGTCTTGCCATCGAAAGTTTTGTAGTGAACAACCTGCGAGGCCGGCAGCGGAGCCGCCGTCAGGCTCGCGATCGCAGAATACGTAAGCTGGGTGGCGCGCCGCTTGCCCAGGTCATACACGTAGAAGTCGCCGGGTTTCACCGAACTCTCATGCGAGATCAGAACCCGGGTGGAATCGGGCGAAAAGGTAATAGGATTTCCGGCAAAGTAGTTCAAGCCTGCCGGAATCGCCAGCTTCTCCGCGCGCCCGGACGAGCGGTCCACCAGGTAAGCGTCATTCTGCCCGTCCTGATTGATGGTGTAGGTGAACCACTTGCCATCCGGCGAAAAATCTCCGGACTGCGCCTCCCACTGAATATCGGTTACCCACGTCTTCTTGCCGCTTGCGATGTCAAGCAGCGCAACATTCGCATAGCCGCCCTTTTCGGTGGAGGAGAGCAGAACAGTCTTGCCGTCCGGCGACAGGGAAGACGCATGAATCAGAATCTTGCCCTGGTGCGGCGTCAGGTTCACCAGCTTGCCGCTGGCTGCGTCGATGCTGTAAACATCTCCATCGGTGAAACTGGTCTCGGTGCGATTCGCGTACAGGGTCTTGCCGTCGCGGCTCCACGCCACCACCGACCAGATGTGGTCCTTGGTCTCCTCGTTGGTCAGCTTGCGGATTTTGCGAGTGTTCCAGTCGAGCACCGCAATGTCGTACACGGTCGAGGCTTTGGGCTTGTACTCCAGGGCAATGCTCTTGCCGTCCGGCGACCAGTGCGGCGACTGCTCGCGGATTTCGGGGGTGCCGGTCAGATTGGCGATTTCTCCTCCGTCACTCGGAACCGCGTAGAGATCGTAAAGTTCGTTCCCGCCCGCGTCCTGTTGGAAGACGATCCACTTGCCATCCGGCGACCATGCGGCGTTCGACTGCCGGTCATCGGATTGCGCCAGCTGAATCGGCCACCCGCCGCCCGAATTTACCTTCCACAGATTCTGCCGTCCGGTGATGTTGGTGCTGAATACGATCTGCCCGCCATCCGGCGACCACGAGGGATCGCTGACGTCGCGGGTGAAATAAAGATCGTCAATGGGGATCGGATGCGCGGAAGCATTGGATTGCGATTGGATCGAATGTGGATCGGTAATAGGCCGGTCATCGGGAGAGGATGCAGTTTGCCCCCAGGTGTTCAAGCCGGGAAGCAGAAGGCACACAGCCGCCGCGAGAGCGGGCAGGCGCCGCAATCTTGTCGTCATGGTTTTCATGGTGTCGTTTCCATGCGTGAAAATACGCACGGAGTGTAGCGCATGTTTCCTCAAGCTGTGAACTGCGCGGCGCGGGAAGAAACGCAACCTGCGGGCAAGAACTTCCCCTCGTCACCGTACACGCGGGCCCCGCGAGCACATCTGCTCCGACTGGGAGCTACTGCGGAGTGTTGAGCCCCTGATAGACAGCCAATCCGGCAATTACCAGGATGAGCAGCCCGGAGGCGGCTCCCAGGATGCGCAGAAAGGGGCTCATCCGGTCCACTTTTTGCATGAGTTCCGTCTGTTCCTTTTGCATATGGGCCTCAGATTCGTCCAGGAACAGCTGGTCTTCCTCGTGCATGGTGAGAGTACTGCGATAGATGAGGAGCACAATCAGGATTGTGGTAAGCACTCCCCAGGAAATCAGCAGCCAGACCAGAAGAGACATAGGTCACCTCGGCACTGATCTTTCGAGGCCGGTCCCGAGGCTCACCGGAGGTGGGATTGAGCGGCCCACCAGCGGCTTCGGTAGGGCCCATCGGCAGATTGCTCTGCCCGTCAGAATTATAGTCCCGAAATGCCACGCGGAGAGGGGGATTTGTAAGTACCTTGCGACCCTCAGCCATGGCCGGACATCTAAAAAACTGACTGTGTTGGAACAAGCAGGTTTGCTATAATCACTCAGGTTCGTACTTTCAAGGAGATACAGATGGCCACTACGACAACCACTCCAACCACTCCGGAAGTGAAGACCAAGGCTGCGCCGATTACCTTAACCGCGAATGCGGTTGCGAAGGTAAAGGAAATCATGGCGCAACAGAATCCCGTTCCCTCCGGTCTGCGGGTGGGAGTGGTGGGCGGAGGCTGCTCCGGCTTTTCCTACTCCATGTCTTTTGAGAATGGCGCGGGCATGATGGATAAGACCTTCGATATGGACGGTCTGAAGGTGTACGTGGACGCCACCTCGGTGATGTACCTCAACGGCTGTGTGGTGGACTATGTTGAGACCCTCGAGGGCGCGGGTTTCAAATTCGAGAATCCGAACGTGAAGAGCACTTGCGGCTGCGGCTCCTCGTTCAGCGTATAGCAGAGATTGAACAGTCTTGGTTCGGAAAGCCCCGTCGGGTCGACGGGGCTTTTACTTTTACCAAGTGTTTTTAGCGGGATTGTCCGGGTTTCTTGGGATCCGGAACGCCGGTTTAGGTTTTTGCCCGATTTTCCTCAGAGTTTTCCACATAACGTAGAAGTCGCTCGTAGCGCGGGTTTTAGCGGTCCAATTCAGGTTGACAAGCAGGTGCTTTCGTTAGAGACTCCGAACAATTGGTCTGACTCAGGGCTCGTGTGCCTGCATCTCTCAGCCGATGGACTGAGAGCAGGCCCGGCCAGCCACAGCTCGTCTCAGCGCCAGGGCTCTCCACATGGCCCGACACCCCATGTTTCAGCCCGACCCGCCGCCTCATCGTCCCCTGGCCGATGAAGATCCCTCTTTGCAGCGCGAATCCAGCGATCGGGCAGCTTTAAGACATTTTTCCTTCCGCATGGCTACTGAGGGAGAGTCCTGGTCAGCGGACCTGGCTCTAGATCTCCTGCTCAACGAGATTGTGGAACAGGCTTGCCTGGCCACAGCGGCGAGCGGCGCTGCCATCGCATTGCCGCGCGACGGAGAATTTGTGTGCCGCGCCGCCAGCGGCAACGCTCCCGATCTCGGCGTGCGGGTTGAGACAAATTCCGGACTTTCCGGAGCCTGTGTGCAGACTGGCGAGGTGCAGCACTGCGAAGATTGCGAGAGCGATCCGCGCGTCGACCCGGCGGTCTGCCGTCAGCTGAATGTGCGTTCAATCGTGGTGATGCCACTGCGAAAGGGACGGGACTTTGTCGGACTGTTCGAGATCTTTTCTCCGCAGCCCTTTGCCTTCAGTCCCCGTGATGTCGAGACGCTGGATTCGTTGTCCCGCGGGGTTATGGACAGTGTGGATTCGCCCGCCGCCCCGCCTCCACCATCAGACACAGAGCCGCAGGCGCCCCAACATCAAGAACTGAAGGCAGACGTATTTGCCCAGCCGCAGGCGCCAGTGATCGAACCCTGGGCTCCGCCTCCGTCACCCCCGCCGTCGCCCGCCGTCGAAGAGTGGATGCCGCCTCCGTCCCAGGCTGCGGTCCCGGAAGATCGTCATGAGTTTCCGGCGGAGCCTCCGGCCCAATTCGCGGAAATGTTTCGCCAGGACGTGGAGCGGGAAACGGAAATGCCGGACCAACTAGCCGAGCCGTTCCCTGAATTCGAGCGGATTCCCGAGGTTGAGCAGAGGAGTGAACCCGAGCCATCGCAGCCGAAGCGTCGAACTCGGAAGCAATCTTTTCCAGCTATCCTCAGCGTAAGAAGCGCTCCCGCGATTACCTGACCGCAATCCTGACTGTGCTGGTGGTTTCGCTGGCTCTGTTGCTGGGCTGGATGCTTGGCCGGGTCGGCTGGATCACAGGCATCCCTGGACTCATGTCGCACACTGTGGCGGGGCCAGCTCCTGGCGCGACTAGCACGCCCGAGCGAAAACCCTCTGCAGCATCGGACGAAACAGAAGCAGAGCCTTCTGCCGCGCGGTCTGATGAGAATGCCGCCGGAACCAAAGAGACCAACGCTGAGGCGTCTCCGAAAAGCTCTCCAAAAACGAAAACTGCAGCGGCTGAATCTTCTCCCGATGGCCTGCTGATTTATCAGGGCGGCAAGCTGATCTTTCAGCAGCAGGCCGCGGGCACTCGTTCCGCGGCAGCCTCGGCACGCCTGCAGCCGAATGAGCAACCCAGCAACGATCCGCCGGATGTGGTGATCCATCCCGTACCCGTATCTCCCCAGGCAGCGCAGGCATATCTCTTGAAGAGAGTGGAGCCGGAGTATCCAGAGAAGGCCCGGCGTCAGCGTATTCAGGGCCTGGTGGTGCTGGAGGCGATGGTAGGAAAGGACGGAGCGATTCAGGAACTGCGTGCGATTCGCGGCAATTCGATTCTGGTGACCGCTGCCGCAGACGCAGTGAAGCAGTGGAAGTTCAAACCCTACGCTCCCAGAGGAACTCCAGTGGAGTTCGAGACGCGCATTTCGGTGAATTTCGCGCTGCCGTAAAAGTGCAGCTGTCAGCTTTCATCTCTAGCTTATAGCTTCTGGCTGGTAGCTTCTGGCTCTCTCTGCTTGGCTGGGAGCGGGCATGTCCGCTGCAGCTTAACCTTTCGCCAGTTCCTTGGCTCGTTGTGCCGCCTTCACTACCGCCTTGATCAGGGTGACTCGCAGCTTGCCTTCTTCCAGTTCCATGATGCCGTCGATGGTGCAGCCGGCGGGAGTGGTCACCGCATCCTTCAACAATGCCGGATGGTCTCCGGTTTCAAGCACCACAGTTGCCGCGCCCAGCGTAGTTTGCGCCGCCAATAGCGTTGCGATGTCGCGCGGCAGGCCGACCTTCACCCCCGCCTCCGCCAGCGATTCGAGAATGATGTAGATGTAAGCCGGACCGCTGGCCGAGAGCGCGGTGACCGCATCCATGTGTTTTTCATCGACCACGACCGTTCGTCCCACCACATTGAACAGTTCCGACGCAGTTTCTACATGACTGGCCTCGGTGTGCTTCCCCTGGCAAATCGCTGTCATTCCAACCCCGAGAACGCAGGGCGTGTTAGGCATGGCGCGAATCACCGGCACGCCGTCTCCCAGTGCCGCTTCGATCTGGCTGGTGTGTACCGAAGCTGCCACCGAGATGAAAAGCTGCTTTTTCGAGACGTTGGGGCGAATCTCTTTCGCCACTTCTTCGACGACCTGCGGCTTCACGCAAATGAAGATGATGTCGGCATCGCGCACCGCGGCGCGATTGTCGGTGCCTACTGCAACTCCTAATTGTTTGGCCAGCGAACGGGCGCGCTCCTCGTGGCCTACCGTGGCGCAGGTTGCGGCGGGGGAGAGCAAGTGCTTGTCGAGCAGGGCCTTGAGCAGGATTCCGCCCATCTTGCCTGCGCCCAGCACCGCCACCCGCTTGCCGGATAAATCGAGAGCCATTCTTGTTCCTCCGAACTGATCTCTTACACTCCCGCCAGCGCGGGACGATATTCTTCCTCTTTGAAAGGGAACAAGAATTATGCCACACCACTGATAAGCAGTTGTGCATCAGCAGGCCGCCTGATCGCGTGATGATCCTGACGGTACTGTGCGGGTTTCCTGAGGCTTTCGTGGATTTCCGCGAGCTTGGTAGGCAACAGGCTTCGGAAGCGAATAGCGAGCGGCGCTCCAACATGAACGGTTCAGCGACGCTCACTGCACCGTAAGCGTGACCTGAGCAGTGTGGCTCAGTGACCCGGAAGTAGCTGTGATGGTGATGGGATAACTCCCTGGCGGCGTGCCTGGCTGGCCCCCGCCTCCACCTCCGCCGCCGGTCAACCCGCCACCGCAGCCTGGGGAGATAAACAACAGCGCCAAAACACACAACAGCTGACGTCCAGCTTGAAGGTTCTTGCTGCGCCGGGGCCGCACGGAAATCAGCCCTGCCGCCGGCAGTAGCAGTGCCAGGCGTAACAGCGAAGCTGGCGCAACCGCAGCCAGCACCGGAGCCGTTGTCGCCACGGTGAACGCAACTTCGGTGTCAGGGCTGCCAGTAGCGATCTGGCTGGGGCTGAACGAGCAGGTGCTGCGGGAGGGCAATCCGCTGCAAGCGAACGCGACGCCGTTGGGAAAGCCGCCGCCGATGGGAGCGGCCTCCAAATTAAAGATTGCCGATTGCCCGGCGGTAATGGGGCCAGAGCCCGCCGTTACGTTTAATGCAAAGTCGAACGTTGCGGTAAGCGTCAACGAAGCACTTGTGCGTTGAAGTGCTGATGCATCAGTTCCTTGGCCGACAATGTTGAAGTTGTAGTTCTGCGCCAGGCCGCTGCTGGCAGTGACGGAAAACGGCACTCCCGCTGCCGACGGCGTCACAATCGGCGGCGTGATCACGCAATTCGGAGGCTTTCCCGCCCCGCAGCCGAGATTGACAGCGCTGTTGTATCCATTGATCGCGGTGACGGTCCCGTTGTAAGTCACTGGATTACCCGCCAATGCCGCCATCGACGGATTGCTGATGCCGATGGCGTAATCCTGGGTGGAAATGATTGTCAGAGCAAGAGATTGAGTCTTGTCAGGAGCGCCGGCCGTGGTGGCGCGGATGGTCACAGTTTGCGTGCCGGTCGGGACCGAAGATGTCGTCGAGATCACCAAACTAACCGCGGCCGGTGTTGCGGCAGGTCGGGCTGAGCGCAGTCGAAGGCGAGAAGCTGCACGTAGCCCCCGGTCGGCAATCCCGTGCAGGCAAGAGAAACCTGTCCAGCAAACCGCCCTGCGGCCGTCACCTGTAAAGCGATCGGTGCCGACGAATCAGAACGATTCACGGTGAGGCTTGCAGGCGATGGCGGCGAAAGTCCGAAATCAATCACATGCAGCGCGAGTGCCACGTCGTGGGTAATAGCGCTTGGGTCGGTGCCGGCCGCGTGAAGCTTGAAAGCGTAATCTCCGGCAGTCGCCGCAGCCGAGACGGTGAACTTTGCGCCCGCTGCTGCCGGCTTAGGATTGGCCGGGCTGGCATTGCAGACAGCCGGAGGCGTGGTGCCTGCGGGCGTGCAGGTCAGTTGAACCGCGCTGTTGTAGTTGTTGAACGCAGTGAGCGCTCCGCTGAACTGAGCTGTCTGCGAGGCGAAGACGGTCTGGGCAGGATCAGGCATCGCGACCTGGAAATCGGGAATTGTGCTGAGCGGGAATTGCCACACTCCGCGTCCATAGGTCGATGCCCGCAGCAGCTTAGTAGGCCCGTTGCTGAAAATGCGCAGTGCGGTCACCGGAACATCGGGAAGGTAACCAGTCGTTGCGGCAGCAGGCGCAGGCCCGACTTCAGTCCAGCCGGGTGATGCGGTGCTGGTCGCGAAGACTCCCACATCGGTCGCGGCATAGAGGGTGCCGCTCTGGGGATCGACTCCGGCGTCCACCAGTAGAGCGTCCACAGGAGCGTCCGGCAGATTGCCGGTGAAATCCACCCACGACTGGCCGGCGCTCGGTGTCATCCATACGTGAGGGCTACCAAACCCCATGATGCCGACATAGGCGGTCTGGCCGGTTGGATCGGCGGCATCGATCGCAATGCTCGAAATCGGAAAGTGATTGGGATTGATCGCGGCGGTACGTTCTGCCCAGGATGATGGCCCACCTTCCGCGCTGGTCGTAACCCAGAGACGGCCTCCGGGGAGCGCTTTGCTCGCGAGCGGGCCGACACCATCGCTTCCGGCGTAGATCACGCTGGATTGGCGGTTGCTGTCCCGGGGGCCTCCAGCCGCAAGCGAACGCACGAAGTTCACGGAGTCGGGAGCGCAGCTCGAGTCGCTGCCGGTATCGAAATTGTCGCTGAGGGCTGCGAATCCGGCTCCGTCGCTTGTTCCGCGCCATACCCGGCAGCTTCCTACGAGCAGCGTGTCCGGGTTTTGCGGATCGAGCAGGTACGGCGTGTAGAACGGACCTGCGTCGCCGTTCAGGGTAGGGCTGGAGACGACCAGTCCGGCGGCAAAATCCTCCGCATGGCATTCGATGCCGAATTCGCAGTGCTGAATGTTCACCCCGGGACTGGAGGTGAACCATTCATCCGGATTGGCGGGATTGATTTCCGAGTACCCGCCATCGCCGGAATTCACGTTTGTCCAGACCGTGCTCGAGAGCGCCTGGGCCGTGGCAGGAGAACCGTTGCCCTCAGCGCCGCCGAAAATGGTGTTTGCGGCCGCGGGATCCTGGGCGAATGAAAGGAATTGCGTCAGCGAACCGAGATTCTGGTTGAGATTGTCGAACTGGTTTGGCGTGCCGCAGTCGCCGCTCAGAAGTCCGGTGTAAGCATCGAGCCCCCGGTAGATGCCGCCATCGTTGGCAAGGTACAGGTGCGAATGGCCATTGCCGTCCACAAAAAGATCGAGCGAATGCTGATCGGGATGAACGTGAGCCAATGCTCCGAAATCAGGGGCGCAGCCATAGACGTGGGTCAGGTTGAGGAATGTCTTGGGGCCATTACACGACGGAGACGCAGCCGTGATGCTGCACTTGTATAGATTCACAGCTCCGGCGTAGAGATCGGTGTCGCTGCTCTGCCCGGTCGGCCCCGGGATTGCCGCCAACGCAAAGCTGTAAGTTCCATTTTCAGTGCCGCAGCCGCCCAGCAGATCGCCGCAAGCGGTGATGCTGGTGTCGGAGATCTGATTCCACGAAGATCCACTATTCACGCTCTTCCAGATGCCCTGATCGTTGTTGTTCGAATCGACGAACCAGGCGTACATCTCATTGCGTCCGGGGACTGCGGCAAGTTCTGCGCGGTAGAGCGGACAGCCGGATGAAGTAGGCGTCGCTGGACAAGAAGTTGTGGTGAGCGCTGCGCCAGGCTGGTTGGCCAGGCGAGTCCAGGTTTTTCCATCCGGCGAGGAGTAAATGCCGTGGAAGCGGATGGCAGCGAAGAAGGTTCCGGTTACCTGATTGAAGACCACCGTGGTAGCTGAGCTTGAAGGAATTGCGGTTGTGCCATCTTCGATAATGGCGTAGGACCACGTGATGCCGCCATCCGGCGAGTAGTAGAGGCCGAGATTTCCCGCGGGAGAACTGACCCGGTTCTCGATCTCTCCTTGCGAGGTGGAGGCAGCTGCCGCGACCGTGAGATTGGGATCGGCCGAGCTGAAGACAATCTTGCTGAACCCCAGCCCCGAGAATGAGTGCCCGGCCGTATCTTGAGTGATCAAGGTCCACGTCTTGCCCGCGTCGGCGGAACGAAGAATGCCCAGGCCGTAGTAGGAATCCACTGAGCTGTTGGTCTCTCCAGTTCCGGCGAGGATTAGGCTGTTCAGGGGATTCTGACTCGCGGGTGGTTGCGGCTGAATGGCGAGCGCTCCGATGGCGAGCGTGGGCTGATCGTCGGTAAGGGGAGTCCAGGTGACGCCGGCCGGGTCCGGGCTTCCCGCATTGCTGGATTTCCAGACACCTCCGGTTGCGCTGCCAAGATAAACCGTATTTCCACTTGCATCGGAGTGATCGATGGCCACTGCGGTTGCCCGTCCGGCCACCCAGCCGTAATCCTGTTGCCCATTGCCGCTGGCGTCGGAGGTAAGCGGTGCAGGGCCAAGCGGAGTCCACACGGCGCCGCCGCTGGCGGCAAATGGCACCAGGGCCGATTGCCTCAAGCCGACCCGGACAGCACGAAGCCGCATCTTTCCCAGGTAGGCTTGATAGCGCAGCGCCGCGGAGGAGCGGCCCGGCAAGGTGCGTCCGCGCAGGAACCATCGCGCCCGGCTAAGCTCCCGGCTAAGCTCCCGGCCGCGACGCTCCTTCACCCCGGCGGTGGGCGGCGGCGTGGCGTGATTCTGCTGTGCCGCTAGAAAGTCCGGCACGAGCATCGAGAGGATCACAAGGCAGGCATAACGAATGACTGTACGCATTGCTTTTCAGCGGAGCAGGTAGCGTCAGTCTCCCTGGATGATGAGAACTGTATGAACGCACACGAATGGAAATAACTGTGGCTTCGGCGACCTCTCCGCGACCAACAATGGCACAGCACGGGACCACACAAGACGCTTCGTCAATGATTTGAGCGTGGTGCGAATTCCAGAATGGGATTTCCAGCGTCACGAGCAACTACTAAAGTAGGTAGCGCGCAGGGTATGCCGGCGTAAGAGGAACCTTGCGAAGCCTCTGGATCGTCACCGGTGTAGATGAGACTTCAACCACTGCCAACACCAGGAGGGAACTAACTACCGCCCGCCATCAGATGACAGGAATGGGTCTTAATTACCAGCCACACCAGCTTTCCCGGCTGCAGGTGCAGCGCATCGCGAGCCGCCAGCGTGAGGTGAATTTCCAGATCGATGCCGCAGTTGGCCCGCGCCACCACGATCACGTCGCGCTGCGCGAGCGAGACCATTTTGCCGGGGATGATGTTGCGGGCGCTGAGTCCTTCGGGATGAGAAGTCGCCAGTAGAATGTCCCCGGCGCGGATTCCCACGCGCAGAGTCGATCCGGTCTCCGCCTTCACCAGGGGAGTTTCGAGGTCCACTTGGGTTCCGGCGAGACGGCAGGTCATGGTGCCGCGGTCTTCGTGGGCTGCGACTACCGTTGCGTCAAACACATTCTCGAAACCGGCCAACTGGGCCACAGTTTCCTGGCGGGGTGCGGTCATCACTTCATGCGGTGTGCCCTGGGCGATCAGGCAGCCCCGGTCCAGCAGCAGCACCCGCTCGCCGAGGGCGAACACTTCTTCGCGATTGTGGGTTACATAGAGAATCGGAATGCGGTGCGACTGGTTCCAGGATCGCAGATCTTCGATGATCTTCGATTTGGTCGCGGCGTCGAGCGCGGAGAGCGGCTCATCCAGCAACAGCACTGAGGGTTCTGTAACCAGAGCACGGGCAAGGGCCACGCGCTGGCGCTCTCCGCCGGAAATCTTGTCCGGCTTTTGCCAGCGCAGGTGCGAAATCCGAAACGACTCGAGGACGGCGGCGGTCCTGCGTTTCCGTTCGTCGGTGCCGAGCGCTGCGATCCCGTATCCGACATTTTCCTGAACCGACAGGTGAGGGAAGAGAGCCAGATTCTGGAAGACGTAGCCGATTTTGCGTTGCTGCACCGGAAGGCTGATGCGCTGCGCGCCGTCGAACCAGATTTGATTCCGGCAGGCAATCCGGCCCGAATCCGGAGTGGTGAGTCCGGCCACGCAGTCCAGCAGAGTGGTCTTGCCCGCTCCCGAGGCTCCAAAGAGAATTGTGAAGCCCGCAGCAAACTCGAGCTCCACATTTAATTCAAAATTCTGCCGGCCGCCGGTAAACCGCTTGCTCACTTGCACTGCAAGTGCAGGAGCAGTCGGTGGGCCAATACTCACCTCTTCAGTGCGGGTCCCACCAGACTTCACGTCTTCAATTTGTGCCATCACTAATTTGTGCTATCCAGTGCGATGACGCCCTAACTCCAGGGCCACATGGCCCATATTCTCCGGTTGAGAGCGTACACCAGCGAAAGCGCGAAAAACGAAATCGCCAGCAGCACCAGAGCGGTCTGATTTGCGCCGGCATAGTTCAGCGCCTGTACCTGATCGTAAATGTCGATGGAAACAGTGCGGGTGACGCCGGGAATATTTCCACCCACCATCAGCACTACGCCGAATTCGCCCATGGTATGGGCAAAGCTCAGCGCTACTGCCGGTCACGATTCCCGGAATTGAAAGAGGCAGCACCACGGCAAAGAACGTCCGCAGCTTGGAGGCTCCCAGCGTGGCCGACGCCGCCAGCAGTTTGCGATCAACCGAGGCAAACGACGCCGCAAAGGGCTGCACCGCGAAAGGCAGGCTGTAGATGATCGATCCGATGGCCAGCCCCTCAAAGGTAAACGCCAGGGTATGGCCAGTCAGGGAAACCCACCAGCGGCCCAGCGGACTGCGGGTGCCGAGCGCCACCAGAACATAAAAGCCGAGTACGGTAGGAGGCAGCACAATCGGCAAGGCGACGACCGCTTCGGCGAGGAACTTCCAGCGCCAGCGCGAGAAGGCGATCCAGTAGGCGATGGGGAGAGCCGAGTATCCACCAATTCACGGCCACCAGCGACGCCAGCCGGAAAGTGAGCCAAAACGCCTGCCAGTTCATCCTTCACGCCCTCCTTTGACCGATTGGGCGACGCAACGTAAAATTTGTAAAATAAGGACAAAACGACGAATCCGTGATTGAGAATGTACCATCGAAGTGATTAGACAGCACGGTTCCGTCAGCATGGGCTGGCCAGGGGTGAAAAACAGGCATTGTACCTGTTGGGTCCGACCGGATCAGATACAGTTTGAGACAGGAACCGGAATCGGATCGAGGCATATCTGTGAAGCTCATAAAGCGCCATTGGCTCATCGTCGGAATCATCCTCGTCGCGGTCGCTGTGTTTGCGGCATTTCAGTTCAAAGGGGATGAAAAACCTGAATATTTCACCGCCAAGGTCGATCACGGAGACATCCACGAGGTAGTCGAAGCCACGGGTACCATCAATGCCGTGACCACGGTGCAGGTAGGCTCGCAGGTTTCTGGCACCATCTCCAAGCTGAATGCGGATTTCAATTCCCAAGTGAAAAGGGCGAGGTGATCGCCCAGATCGATCCTTCTCTGTTTCAGGGAACTATGCTGCAGGCCGAGGCCGATGCCGCCAATGCGCAAGGCCAATCTGACTGCGGCCCAAGCCAATCTACTGAAAGCCAAAGCTACCGCCGTGCAAACCAAGGCCGACTACGAACGCACCGCCGGACTGTTCAAAGAAGGCGTGATGAGCCAGCAGCAACTCGATCTGGCCAAGGCGAACTCCGACACTGCCGAGGCAGGAGTCTCCGCGGCCGAAGCCCAGGTGACCCAGGCAGCCGCGCAGGTGAAGCAGAAAGACGCCGCGGTAACCGTCGCGCAAACCAATCTGAACTACACCACTATTCACGCTCCGATTGACGGCACCGTCATTGCGCGCAGCGTGGATGTCGGACAGACGGTGGCCGCTTCCTTGCAGGCGCCGACGCTCTTCACCATCGCGCAGGACCTCACTAAGATGCAGGTGTATGCCGCCACCGACGAATCGGATGTGGGCATGATCCGCACCGGGCAGGTAGTCACCTTCAAGGTGGATGCCTATCCCAAAGACACTTTCAGCGGCAAAGTTTCGCAGGTGCGCATGAACGCCACCACGGTGCAGAACGTGGTCACCTACAACACCATCATCGATTTCGACAATCCTGAGCATGAAGCTGTTTCCGGGGATGACGGCTTACATCAGCATTCCGGTGGCAAACGCCAACGAGGTCATGCGGGTGCCGAACGGCGCGCTGCGCTACAAGCCCGATATGACTGCGGACCAGATGAAGGCATTGTTTGACAAGTACGGACTGTCACGGAGCGGAGCCGGGCAGGCGGCCGAAGCCAACAGCTCCGGCGGCAATGCTGCGGAACCATCCGCTAAGCCTCGCGCGCAGGGAACCAGCGGTGGCGGCGGTGGTGAGAGCGGTGCGCAGCGCACTCCGCGAGTGGATGTGGCCGTGGTCTGGAAGTTGCGTCCCGACAAAACGCTCGAGCCGGTCCGCATTCGTACCGGCATCACCGACCATACCGAGACCGAGGTGGCGCAGGTGCTCAAGGGCCAGCTCAACGCCGGCGATCAGCTGGTGACTGGGGCTATGACGCAGAGTGCAGGAGCGCGGCCGCCGGGCGTAGCTGGTCCGCGGCGGTAAGCGGGGAAAGAATTCATGGCCACGATTTCACAGACGGTAGCGAGTCCGGTCGCCGCGGGCGAGCAAAGCGAGATCATCCGCGTCGAGGACGTCCACAAGTATTACGACCTCGGCGAGACCCGGGTGCACGCCCTGCGCGGCGTGAGCCGTGAATGTCGATCGCGGCGAGTTCGTCGCCATCATGGGCGCCAGCGGAGGCGGCAAGTCCACCTTCATGAACATTCTGGGCTGCCTCGACCGCCCAGCACCGGCCGCTACCTGCTGGAAGGCATCGCGGTTTCCGAACTCGGCAAGAAGGAACTGGCAGCCATTCGCAATCGCAAGATCGGCTTCGTGTTCCAGGGTTTCAACCTGCTGTCGCGCACCACGGCGCTGGAAAACGTCGAGCTGCCCACGCTTTACGCCCACATCAGCAAAGAGGAAGGGCAGAAGCGCGCCAAGGAAGCGCTGGAACTGGTGGGACTGGGCGACCGCATGCCGCACTTCCCGTCGCAGCTTTCCGGCGGACAGCAGCAGCGCGTGGCCATTGCGCGGGCGCTGGTCAACCGCCCGTCGATCCTGCTGGCCGACGAGCCGACCGGCAACCTCGACAGCCGCACGTCGGTCGAAATGATGGATATTTTCCAGCAGCTCAACGATCGCGGGCTGACCGTCGTGCTGGTGACCCATGAGCCCGACATCGCGCATTTCGCCAAGCGCACGCTATCCATTCCGCGATGGCAAGATCCGCCGCGACGAGCCGGTCGAAAAACGGCCGCGTTGCCGGCCGAGGTGCTGAAGAACCTGCCGACGCTGGAGATTAAGACTAAGGATCGAGGGCACGCAGTGTTACTCGCGCCATCTGTCGCTATCATCAGAACGGGACGCATAGCGCCGCAGGTCAATAGGCCATAGGCAGAGTGCAGTTATGGATTTCGTGGCCGTTCTCCGAATCGCCATGCGGGCGCTGGCGCGCAACAAGATGCGCTCCAGCCCTGACCATGCTGGGCATCATCATCGGCGTGGGCGCGGTCATCGCCATGGTCAGCGTGGGCCAAGGCGCGCAGCAGACGGCCCAGGACGCAGATCGCCGCCATGGGCTCCAACCTGCTGTTCGTCGGCTGCCGGCACGGTGACCCGCGGCGGAATGCGCATGGGCTGGGGCGCCACCAAGTCGCTGCGTCTACGACGATCTGACCGCCATCATGCGCGAAGTGCCCCTCGGTGAAAGACGCCGCGCCCGGCAGCCAGACGCAGCCGCAGGTGGTGTTCGGAGACAAGAACTGGTCCACGCAACATCAACGGCACCGAACCGCATATTTCGATATCCGCAACTGGCCAGTTTCGACCGAAGGCACTGTCTTTCACTCAAGCAGGACGTGGACCTCGCCGCCAATGTCGCGGTGATCGGCGAAACCGTCCGCAAGAATCTGTTTGAAGCCACCGATCCGATCGGGCAGACGATTCGCATCAACAATCTGTCCCTTCAAGGTGGTCGGAGTGCTGGCCTCAAAAGGAACCTCGGCGGCCATGGGACAGGACCAGGATGACGTGATCATGATCCCGATCACCACCCTGCAGAAGAAGATCACCGGGCAGGACTGGCTGCGCTGGATCATGGTTTCCGCCATCTCGCGCGAAGCCAGCTACGCCGCCCAGCAGCAGATCACTTCGCTGCTGCGCGACCGCCACCGCATCCGCACAGGCGAAGACGACGACTTCTTCGTGCGCAACCTGGCCGACATGGCCGACCTCGCCGACCAGCAGACCAAGCTCTTCACCGTGCTGCTGGCCTCGATCGCCAGCATTTCGCTGATCGTGGGCGGCATCGGCATCATGAACATCATGCTGGTATCGGTGACCGAGCGCACCCGCGAAATCGGCATCCGCATGGCCATCGGCGCCACCGAATCCGACGTGCAGCAGCAGTTCCTGATCGAATCCATCGTGCTCAGCCTGCTCGGCGGAGGCATCGGCATCGCCGCCGGCCTCACCGCCTCATTCGTCATCACCCACACTCTCGGATGGCCCGTGCTGGTCTCGCCCACGGCGATCTTTGCGGCGGTAATCTTCTCAACGGCGGTAGGAATCTTTTTCGGCTTCTATCCCGCAAGGAAAGCCGCCAGCTTGGACCCGATTGAGGCGCTAAGGTACGAG
>CAWCSH010000010.1:0-100175 GCA_963798155.1 Terriglobia bacterium | reverse complement strand
CCCGACTCAACCGCCGCCCCGGACTTTTCTATCTTCTGCCCGTTCACCAGCACTTTTCCGCCAAGGATCAGGGCCTGGGCGCGTTCGCGCGAGGCGGCGAATCCGCGTTCGGTGAGCAGTTTGTCGAGGCGAGTCTTCATCACCATGCTTTCGCCGAGTATCTAACCCTGCAAAATGATCGGGGCTGCAAAAAAGAGGCCGCCTCACGGAGGCGGCCCAAACAGCACAATATCGCTGAACCCTAGCTGGCCACTTCCTCCAGCAGCTTCTGGTCGATGTCGAAGTTGGCATGGACATTCTGCACGTCATCGTGCTCTTCGAGGGCCTCGATCAGGCGGATCATCTGGGTGGCTTGCGAGCCTTCCAGCTTGATGTAATTCTGCGGAATCATCGCGACACTCGACGAAGCAGGCTCGATGCCTGCCTTCTTTACCGCCTCCAGAACCGCTTCGTAGGCGGAGGGATCGCTCAGCACTTCCCAATTGTCGCCATCATCCTTGAGGTCTTCTGCGCCGGCATCGAGCACGATCGCCATCAGATCGTCTTCCTTGGCCGCCGACTTTGGCACTACGATGTCGCCTTTTTTGTGGAAGAGCCACGAAACTGCGCCCGCCTCCGCCATGTTCCCGCCATTCTTGCCGAAGGCGTGGCGAATTTCACTGACGGTACGGTTACGGTTGTCGGTATTGATATCGAGCAGAATGGCGACTCCGCCCGGCCCGTAACCTTCCAGAGAGAATTCCTCGTAGTTCACGCCCGGCAACTCGCCGGTGCCGCGCTGGATAGCCCGCTTGATGTTGTCAGCCGGCATGTTCTCGGCTTTGGCCGCGGCGACGGCGGTGCGCAACCGGGGATTGATGTCAGGGTCCCCCCCGCCCTTGGCGGCAATGCTGATTTCCTTGATCAGGCGCGTGAAAATCTTGCCCCGCTTGGCGTCGAGCGCGCCCTTCTTGTGCTTAATTGTGGCCCACTTGGAATGGCCAGACATGGGAATACCTCGTATCGAGAACTTAAAATTGCGATGATCGCGCTGCCGATGACCGTAAACCGCTGGAATCGCCCGTAGAGGAGATCACTAGAGCATGCACGGGATTGCCTCGAAACCGACGCAGGCGAACACAAATTATAGCATGGGCCTCTCGGCGCCCGCGAACGCTTCCTCTGTAATCCTCTGTGTCCTCTGTGGTTTGCGATCTCTTACGGCAGAGGTAGCGACTCCCAGCGAAAGGGCCCCTATGGATTGGAGTGTCCTCGCTCCGAAAAAAGAGGCACGCGCATTTCGCGCGTGCCATCGGAGTTACCGCAAAACTTCGGCCATTAGCTCGTCTGTACCCAATGCCAAGGTCGCGATCACACTTCCAGCTTTAGCTCATCCAGCTCCAAGAAATTCTGGACCACCGGTTGATTGCACTTTTCCATCTCGGCGTAGGTGCCGAAAAAGAGGACTCGGGCTTCGTGCAGGAAGACCACCCGGTCGGCCAGCTTCTTGGCCAGCCGCATGTCGTGGGTTACGACCACGCTGGTCAGGTGGAGCTGGGTTTTCAGGCGCTTGATCAGGTCTCCCAGCAGTTGCGCCATGAGGGGATCGACCATGGTGGTGGGCTCGTCGTACAGAACGCACTCGGGTCGGGCTGCCAGGGCCCTGGCAATCGCCACCGAACGCTTCATTCCGGTGGAGAGATCCGAAGGCAGCAGATCGCGCATCTTGCCGACTCCTACCATGTCCAGCAGCTTATCCACGATTTGGGTAATCTGCTCTTCCGTCATGCCGGGCCGTTCGCGCAGGGGAAAGGCTACGTTCTCGCCCACGGTGAGCGAATCGAACAGCGCGCCATTCTGGAAGACCATGGTGACCTTTTTGCGAATTTCTTCCAGCTGTTCTTCGCTGTAGTCGGTGATGTCCTCGTGGGCTACGATCACCCGCCCCGAGTCCGGCTTGAGGAATCCCATGATGTGGTGCAGCGCGACCGACTTGCCCACGCCGCTGCGGCCCAGAATGCAGACTGTTTCCTCTGGCATGACGTTGAAGCTGACGTCATCGAGAATCTGCTTTTCGCCGAATGACTTCGAGACGTGCTGGAAATCGATATAAGGCCCGGATTGGCCGCTGGAGTCCGCCACGTTCGGATTTCTGACCTCGCTGCTGTCCATACTCGCTGCTGTCCATAATAGAGCACGCGAAGCGCAATCGGAGATCGCAGGCGCTTTATCCAGGACTAGCCGGCAAGTTCCCTCTCAGCTGCGGCGAAGTCTTCCGGCGTATTCAGGTTGCGGAATATCTCTGGAGGAAATCCCTCCTTCGCCAGTTCTTCCTCGCCCAAAATTCGGGTTTTTATGAGAGAAAATAGAGGGTCAATCTTATTTTCGTTTCTACGCAGCGACTCCTCGGCCAGAACGGCAAGCTCGCGGCGATAAACCGCACACAGCGGCTGCCACCCTGCCGAGGTTTTCGGAAGAATGGCGACGGCTTCAGTTTGTCGGGCGGCGGAAATCAAGAAGTCCAGAAATTTAACGGGCACCTGCGGCATATCCACGGCCAGCAGCAGGTTCAGTTCGGCTTGGCTGCATTGTAGGGCAGCATGAATTCCCCCCAGCGGCCCCTGCCCCGGATACAGGTCTTCTACCACAACCGCACCCAGGCCTGAGAACTTCCCGGCCTCGCCCACAATCCTGACATCACTGCTGATGCCCTTGGCCAATCCGAGAGCACGCGCCAGCAGGGTGCGGCCGCCAAGCTCGATAAAAGCCTTGTCCTTCCCCATGCGGGTGCTCCGGCCCCCCGCCAGGATGAATGCCGCAAGGTCGCTCACGCGCCGATGATACACGCGCCAGATATAGCACCCGGCAGAGATAGCTCCTGTTGTCAATGCAGTACGAGGTCACATGCCGAAAGCGGACGAACGTAATCTACCCAATCCGGGCGCTACATTCGATGATGATGGGTCTGGCCATCCCCAGCCCGGAAAGACGCGAAAATGTCACGCAAGTTGTTGAATGTTCTTACCCTGGGGCACTGTTCCCACGAGTTCTCTTGGCCGCGCCGGGCCAGGGACGGCCACTATTACCAAGTATGCCTTCTGTGCGCGGTGGAGTACCGCTACGACTGGAAAACCATGCGCCGGGCGGAGCGTATCGATTCCACGCTCGAAGTACAGCAGGTTACGCTTCTCCACGACAGCGAGCCGCAAAAACCGACCTGGGTTCCACGGGCACGGCGGCTCAAATTGCATCTTCCCGCCCGCTACCGGGTTAAGAGCCTCGCTGCCTGGTACGAGGGGACGGTCGAGAATCTCAGCCAAACCGGAGTGTTGCTGCGCGGTCCGCAATTTCTGCCGGAGAACACCCTGGTAGAGCTTATTTTCGAGATGCCGGAAGAAATCTCAGGGCAGAAAAACAGCTCGGTATTGTGCCAGGGAAGAATCGTCCGCTCCAAAGAAACGGGGGAGGACGGGGACGGCCCGGTGCTGGCCGCTTCCATCCTCGATTACAAATTTCTGCACCAAACGAACTAAGCTGACGTGACACCAAGCAGCCGTCTCGCCCTGACAACCGGCAATACCTGCTGTGAATAGAAGGAGACATGCCCGGCGTGCTGCCGCGGTTAACCCCACAAAAATTTGCCAATTTCAGCATCCACTCGCATCTAAACTAGTGGCATCGGGTTTCATTTCAACAGGAGTATTCCCTATGAAGGCGAGAGTTTATCTCCACCTTGGCACTATCGCTGTGCTATTTGCACTGCTTGGGGCGGTAGGCTGTACGAAGGCTCCCAACGATGCGCAGATCAGCAGCGACATTCAGAACAAACTCAACACTGATTCCGGGCTGGCAAACAAACAGCTCAAGATCGAAAGCGCAAATGGCACGGTCACGCTTTCGGGCAATGTGGATAACCAGACCGAACGTGACGCCGCCGCCCGCTACGCCGCCTCTGTTCCAGGGGTGAAGCAGGTAGTCAACAATTTACAGGTCGCATCGGATTCCACTGCTGCCGCGGAGATGGCGCAACCGCCGGTCGAGCCCGCACCCACACCCCAGCCGGCGCCGGCCGAGAGTTCCGCCAAACCGGCACCCAGCCGGCGGCACCACCGTGCTGCTTCCTCTTCCTCGGACAACAATCTCGAGCTCAAGTATGTCGGCGGCGCCGCCTTCGAATTCTTCTTCGGATTCGGCGTCGGGATCGTCCATGGCGTCTTCATCGGCTGCCGAGACTTCGACTCCTGCGGCGCCTCTGCCTCCACCACCTCCCCAGAAGGTAACCATTCCTTCGGGCACGGTGATGGCGGTGCGTTTGATTGACACCATCGACTCCGAAACCGCCCAGCAGGGTCAGAGCTTCAAGGCCACGCTCGATTCGCCTCTCACCGCAGATGGAGAAACGGCCATCCCTGCCGGCTACGACGTGGAAGGTCACGTGGTGGCGGTGCAGAGCGCAGGCAAATTTGCCGGCAAGTCGCTGCTCACGCTGCAAGTCGATCGCATTTCAGCCGGGGGCAAAACCTACAACGTGCAGACCGACCAGTATCATCGCGAAGGTTCTTCCCGGGGCAAAAGCACCGCCACCAAAGTTGGGGCTGGGGCCGCCATCGGGGCGATCATTGGTGGAATTGCCGGAGGCGGTAAGGGCGCTGCCATCGGCGCGGCTGCCGGCGGTGGACTGGGTGGAGGCGTGCAGGCTGCCGGAAAGAGTCAGCAGATCAGGCTGGCCTCCGAAAGCGTGCTGAACTTCACTCTGCAGGCGCCCGTCACAGTGACCCCTGCCAAGAGTCCAAACGAGGGCCGGCCACGGGTGGATTGATGTAAATCCTTCGTCGGAGACCACATAAACCTTAGGCGCGGAGTTCATCCGCGCCTTTTTCTTTGAGCCCGAAAAGCCTCTTCCGTCACATGATTTTGTGACCAGCCTCACAGCTAGCCTGCCAGCCAGCTTCTATGCTGCTGTTGGAGTTGTGCATTCATCTTTCGTATTCGAAAGTCTAAGCAGCAGCCACGAGGAGGACACGATGTCCGCAAAGAAATTGGTTTGTATTGTTGCGACTGCGCTTTGCCTGTCGGTTCTGGCATGCGCGCAGGAAGCCCCTAAAACGGAAATCAAGAACGTGCCGATCCGGGCTACATCCCCGGCGTCGGGCGTTGAAATGTATGGAACCTACTGCGCGGTCTGCCACGGCATGGACGGCAAAGGCCAGGGCCCGGCAGCGGAAGCGCTCAAAGTTCCGCCTTCGGACCTCACCACGCTGGCGAAACGCAACGGCGGCAAGTTTCCCGATGCCAAAGTCTCGTCCGCGATTCGCGGCGAACAGGATGTTACCGCTCACGGCACTCGCGATATGCCGATGTGGGGCGGACTGTTTCGCAGCATGAGCGGCGGCCATCAGAGCGAAGTCCAGATGCGCGTGCGCAACCTCAGCGAGTACATCAAGACTCTCCAGAAGGACTAGGCACGGCACTGTCTGGTTTGGATGAATAGGGCGGGAGGGGATGGCGTCCGTTTCCCCCCAAGATTCCCCAGCCATTTCCTCCCGCGGGCCCCAGTTGTTTCCGGGCGATTGCCCATAGCGTAAGTTTGCCATCAGCCGGCGGCAAACACCTGCAGCGCCGATACTTAGCGCCAGTCACCTGGGCGGCCAGTAACTTTCGTACCCGCGCTTCCACGGCCTATCAACCGTATAATCGAGACGAAATCAGGCAGTGTCTTCGCTCTCGAAGGATGACGGGTGGATCCTCTACTGGCGGTTGCGATCTTCGCTCTGGGGCTGGCCTTTGGCAGCTTCCTGAACGTGTGCATCTACCGCCTTCCACGTGGATTGTCGGTAGTGCATCCGCGTTCCGCCTGTCCCGGTTGCGAACATCCCATTGCGGCTTATGACAATGTTCCGATCCTGAGCTGGCTGATTCTTGGCGGCCGCTGCCGGCATTGCAAAACGCGCATTTCGCCCCGCTACTGGATAGTCGAGCTGCTTACCGGATTACTGTTCCTGGCCTGCTACTGGCATTTCGGCCTCACCCTGGCGCTGGTGAAGTATTCCGCCTTTGGCTTCCTGCTGCTGGGACTGATCGTGACCGACGCTGAGACATTCCTTTTGCCCGACAAGCTGACGCTCACCGGGCTGGCTATCGGACTGGCCTTTAGCCTGTTCGTCCCGGTCAATGATCTCGCGTCCCAACTGCTTCCCGGCGTGGTTTCGCTTCCTGTGGATTCGGCGATCTCGTGGCGGCTGCTCTCGCTGACCGATGCCATCCTGGGCGCGGTTGCTGGAGCCTCTTTCATCTACGGCGCGGGCGCGATTTATCTGCGGGCCCGCGGCGTCGAAGGCATGGGGTTTGGCGACGTGAAGCTGATGGCCATGATCGGCTCGTTTCTGGGATTGAAGCTCACCATCTTCACTTTGTTCGCGGCGTCCATCGCCGGCTCGTTGTTCGGCCTGTGGACGGTATTCGCGGTGTGGAGAAAGCGCACGGCCCGGCGTAAGATGCGCCTGCACGAACCGGCGCGCGTGGCCCGGGAGCGGGCGTGGCAATCTGCCCTGGTCGCTCTGCGGCATCACCAGATGCCCTTCGGCGTGTTTCTCGGAACCATGGCACTGGTCGCCTTGTTCTTCGGAGGAAGTTTCATGCGCTGGTATTGGGGGCTGCTATGAACTTTCTGACTAATCCGGTGATGATCCGCATGGCGGTCGGCCTGGTTGCGGGAGTCATGGCATTCGTCATCGGGATCACGCTGGTGCGTAAGCTGCGGCGCAGCATTCTCGAGGAAGCTGTGGTGGAAGGCGACAGCTCCGCCATCGGCGACAATCTGCCGCTGCACACCTACAATGCCGTGATCCAACAGCTGAAACAACAGAAACACGAACTTCAAAGCCAGCAGCAGGTGGAACGCAGGCGGGCGAAGACCTCGGAAAACATCAGCGCCGCGGTGCTTTCCAATCTGTCGTGCGGAGTGCTGTTCGTCACCCCGAATGGCATTGTTCGCCAGGCCAACGCTGCCGCGCGCCACATTCTGGGCTTTGCATCTCCGGTAGGCATGGGCCTCGAGGACCTCTTTCGAGATGCTGAGCAAACCTCCCGGGAGTACGGCGACGCCAACCTTGCGGAAGCGGTCGCCGAAGGCATAAAGCAGAAAATGCCGTTTCAGAAGCTGGAATCGAAATATGTGAGGCCGGCCGGAGCGGTGCGCATGCTGGAACTCACCCTGACATCGGTACAGTCCTCGAGCGGCGAGCAACTGGGATCGGCTTGCCTGATCAACGATCAGACCGAACTCGCCTGCATTCGCCAGGAAGAGGAATTGCGCAACGAGATGTCCGCGGAAATGGCGCTCGAGCTGCGCAAGTCTCTGGCTGCCATCTCTGATACCGCCAAGAGGCTTTCAGAGAGCCGAGACGGAGAGCAAACCGTAAAACTCGCCGCTGACATCGCGTCCGAAGCGGATCACCTGAACCAGACCATTGGCGGTTTTCTGGCGTCGGCGAAGGCAGTGGGCGCCGTAGCGGGAGCTTAAGGGTCAAACATGCAGTCGCCTGGCGCTGATTACCAGGCAAGAAAATGGGAGCAACCATGAAGCGCATCACTTATGTTGGGATCGCCGCGGTCATTCTGGCAGGAATGCTCTGCCCTTCCGCCGGCGCACAATCGGAACCGCTGGGCGACTACGCTCGCCAAGTCCGCAAGGAAAAGAAAGACCCGCCGGAAGCGGTAAAGAAGTATGACAACGACAACTTGCCGGTCAACGACCAGCTGAGCGTCGTAGGCAACGCCAGCGACGACACTGCGGCTCCCGGCGGCGAGAAGCCAGCCGAGGGCGAACAGGGCTCGTCCGACGCGGCCAAGTCCCCTTCCCGGCCGACTGAAGTCACCCCCGGGCAATCTCCGGAGGATCGTCAGAAGGCTTACGATGAGTGGCAAAAAAAGATCGCCACCCAGAAGAATCAAGTGGACCTGCTGGCCCGCGAACTGGATGTCGCTCAGCGCGAATACCGGCTGCGTGCCGCGGCTTTTTACGCCGATGCCGGCAACCGTCTTCGCAACGCCGGGTCCTGGGACAAAGAAGATGCGCAATACAAACAGCAGATTGCACAGAAGCAGAAATCTCTCGATGCCGCCAAGCAACAGCTGAGCGATTTGCAGGAACAGGCGCGGAAATCCGGCGTGCCCACTTCCATGCGCCAGTAATTTTTTCTACAAGTAGAACGAAGAGAAGAGCTTCCGGCACGGCTGGAAGCTCTTCTCATTTTAGCCGCCACCCTAAAATTTTCCAGCGCACCTCCACCTCCCGCCCTGCTCAGAACACTTCCGCGTATCTCCGACATTCCTCTCACGCCGCTTCTTCTGTGATCGCAGTCACTCATGTTGCGATCTGCCGTAACAATTTGCATCCATCTGAGTTCTATCTATCAGGGATTGAAAACAGAGCAGCCGACACGAGTCCGCACGCGAGATTCAGCAATTTGATTAAAGGAGAGTCTTTATGACATCAACCAAACTTATTCTTGCATTCATGATCGCGACACTCACGTTATCCGTCACCTCGGTCCTGGCACAGAGCAAGGGTCCCAGGTACGATCCCTCGACTGAGACAACCATCCAAGGCACTGTCGAAAATGTCGAACAAACCACCGGCAAAGCTGGCTGGCCCGGCGTTCACCTTTCCGTGAAGTCTGATGGGGAGACACTGAATGTTCACCTCGGCCCGGCCGACTTCATCTCAGGACAGCAGTTTTCTTTCTCTAAAGGTGACGCCGTCGAAGTCGTAGGGTCGCGCATAACCTACAACTCCAAGCCCGCGATCATTGCCCGCGAAATCACCAAGGATGGCAAGAGGCTGGTTCTTCGGGACGCGCACGGCTTTCCTGCCTGGTCTGGGGGCCGTCGGCGTCAGTATTAACTCATTAAGCCCGGGAAGGGGAATGTCAATCCACGCGCGTTATCCCTTCCAGACCTTCACCTGCGCAGCATGTGAAATCGCGGATCTGACTCTGAAGGCGGCAGCCGCCACTGCTTTTAGTAGAATGTCTGAGTAGCCGCAGTCGCAGAATATTCGGTTGTTGAAAGGATGGTGGTCATGAAGAAGTCCATCTTTAGCTTGGGCATCATGATGCTTGCACTTGCGGTTCTGGCCGGTTGCAATTCAGGACCCTCGACACCCGCGGCGGAACAGAAACCGCAGCCCAAACCGCCGGAGATCGTTACCGGCCGCACCGCCTTCCAGAAGCTCTATGTCGCGGCCCACGGCTGGGGCCGCGACGCCCAGCCCTATCGACTGGAATCGCAGGTCACGAAAGAAGCCAATGGCCGCGACGGCAAGTCCGCCGTATGGCGCGCGTTCTTCGCCTCCGCGCTTCAGCGGGGAGTGAAGCCTTATATCTGGTCAGGAGTGGAGGCTGATGACGCGCCTTCGCGCGGCATCTCTCCGGGCAGTGAAGACACTTACAATCCCAACAACTCCAATACCCAGATCTTCGATATCGCCTTTCTGAAGATTGATTCCGATAAAGCGCTGGAAACGGCCGAGAAGCATGGCGGCGACAAGATAATGGAGAAGAATCCGGATATGCCGGTGTTCTACGTTCTCGACTGGAACCGGATGACCAATGAATTGGTCTGGCACGTGATATTCGGCCCAACCCGAGACAATCCAAAGCTCAATGTTGCGGTGAACGCCAGCAGCGGAGTTTTCCTGCGCGTGGAAAAATAATCAGGGAAAACCAATGCCCGAAAGGCCGGGCTACTGGCGAGCCTGGCTTTTTTCGGTTGCCGGCTTGAGTTTGTCGAGCGCCTTTCGGGACTCCTCGGCGAACTCGCCTTGGGGAAGGATTTTCAGGTAGGCCTGATAGTGCACTGCGGCCTGCTCGGGATCGTTCACCTTCTCGAAGCATTGCGCCAGTCGGAAGTGCGCCATCGCGTCATTGTCTTTCCACTGGAGCGCTTCCTTGTAGCGGCTCAAAGCTGCCCGATAGTTCTTGCGCTTGAAGTAGAAGTCTCCCACTTCGATGTCTTTGGCAGCCTTATGCGGGTCCCAGGAGTGGAACTCCTGCACTCCCCCTTCAGCTTCGTCTTCGGCGTCAGACACTGAAACACTGCTGAGGGGATGATTCTTGGCGTCATCTTTCGGTGGGCTGAGATCAATGTGAGTGTCGCGGCTGGAGCTTTCGTCGGACGCCCGGCTGGTGCTCGACCGCGGAACCGCTTGGCTCGGACCGGGCCCCTTGTCGGATTGAGGCAACTGCTCCATCTGGGCCACGGATATTAACGAAAAGGCCAGACAGAGCCCGGCAAGCAACACTACATTCCGCATAGCGATATTGTAGCCATTTCCGCGCCGGGAAGGTATTCCCACGGCAAATCGGCCGAACAAAAAAAGACAGGCCGTCGCGTTGTGCAACGGCCTGTGTTGGCGAAGTCCTCCGGGGAGGAGGGGAAACTCTTATTTACCCGTCGGTGCAGCGCTGGCGCTCGGAGCCGACTCGCCGGTGGTGTTGGTCATCAGGCGGACGTCGACGCGGCGGTTCATGGCGCGCCCGGCGCGGGTCTTGTTGGAATCAGCCGGCTTGTCCTCGCCCAGTCCGATTAAATAGATCTTGTAGGCAGGAACGCCGTGGGTGGCCGCCAGATACTGGATGACAGCATCGGCGCGGCGTTGGCTGAGCGCATAATTGTAAGTCTGGTCGCCCACCGAATCAGTTCCGCCCTCCACCGTAATGATGTAGCCCTTGGTGTTCGGGACATCGGTAGCCAGCTGGTCGAGTGCTTCTTTGGCTTTCTTGGTCAGGTTGTCTTTATCGAAGCCGAAGTGCACGGAGGTTTCCGTCACCACGCGATAGTTATCCAGGTTCGCAACCCGGTTCTGCAGCACATCGACGCGCTGCGATGCCGTGTCCGCCATTGTCTGAGCCTGCTGAGCCTGCTGCCCGGCGGCCTGCGCCTTCTGGTCCACTTCGGTGGCTTTGGCCTGTACCTGCTGGATGCCGGCCTGGGCGCGCTGATCCACGTCCTTGATCTCTTTCGAGTTCTTGGCCGTCAGGTCATCCAACTCGTTGGTTTTGTTGATGAGGGGCGTCGTCTGTTGACGTACGTAGTTCTTGCTGGCGCAACCAACCGAGGCCATCAGGCTCGCTGCCAGGAGAACTGTTAACGAAGTGCGATTCATCTTTGGAGGGCTCCTTCCTCTCTCTTCAGAATCTTAATCTCTTTACGAATCCTGGGTGTCGCTAAATCGAACCGCTTCTATTCAGAAGCCAAGGTCGCGTTCCGAGTTGTTCTTGTGCACGGGTGATGCCAACACAGCCCAGGTAGACCGACTAGGCTATGTGCAAGATTTTAAGATATTTATGGCAGATATGCAAAGGCTTGACATGACTGGAATGGGTCAAAAGCCGCTTGAATCGAGGAATTTTTATACGGCACTCACGGCTTACCCTATGTTATTAGCAGCTCAGTCATGCCCTGCGGGGACAGATCAGTGGAATCCTGTCCCGTTTGTTGCGGCGATAAATGCTGAAATCATTTTCATCCGTGGTGATGACAGAATAGTGAGGATAGAGTTCGCTCATCCGGATAAGACACAGATCGGCAAGATCGGGGCTGCGATCACGATAGCGCTTCGCCAACTCGCGGAGTTGTGGCAGGTTCTTGCTCACATCGAACGAGACTTTGAACATCTCGTCCGCCATCAAGGTCAGAACGTAGGCGCTTGAACGGAGATGGAACGCAGACTCCGCCAGCACCGGCTCACAGGTCAGCAGCGGCTCGGTAATCCCTTCTGCGATGCTCAGCGCCCACTGATGGTGGGCATCATGGCGATTTCCGAAGGCGACCAGAAATCCGGAATCTGCGATCCCCTTCACCGCCGCTCGAACCCTTTTCTGGAGGAGAGGTCCGCCGGCCCAGAGATCTTTCCGGCGTGCCGCAGGAAGCGCTTGTCCCCACTCCGTACCTCCCTGGCAATCTCCAGCTGCTGACGCACCAGTCGACCAACCGGAACGCCAGTCTTGCGCGAGGTGTCCTTCAGCCAGGCCAGCAGATCGTCGTTCAGGCGGATTGTTAGCGTATTACCCATTTGACATAAGTGTAACACACAGCAGGAGCTCTATTCTCAAGCCGCAGCTCGCTTCCGAATGCAGGTCTGCAGCATCAACTAAAATGAAGCTTTCGCATGGATCTCCACGCAGAAAATCCGCACCCTGCCTACCTCGCCCGGCGTGTACCTCTACAAGAACGCCGAGGGTGAGGTCATCTATGTCGGCAAGGCCAAGAACCTGCGCCAGCCGGGTTAGCTTCGTATTTCCATGAAGGCCGCTATGCGGACGCCAAGACCGGCACCCTGATTCGCGAGGCCGTCGATGTGGACTACATCGTCGTCGCCAACGAAAAAGAGGCGCTGGCGCTCGAAAACAACCTCATCAAGCAGAACAAGCCGCGGTTCAACATCCTGCTGCGCGACGATAAAACTTATCCCTATGTGAAGCTCACGCTGGGCGAACGTTTTCCCCGCGTGTATGTCACGCGGCGCCTGCGCAAAGATGGCAGCGGCATACTACGGGCCCTACTTCCCCGCCAATCTCGCCTACCGCATCGTGGATCTGATCCACCGCAATTTTCTGGTTCCGTCCTGCAAAGTGGATCTCACCCGTTCCCATCCGCGCCCTTGCCTGCAGTACTACATCAAGCGCTGCCTGGGCCCGTGCGTGGAAGAACTCACCACGCCCGAGGCTTACCAGGAAGCGGTGCGCGACGTGAAGCTGTTTCTGGAGGGCCGCGAAACCGACCTCTCGCGTTCGCTTCGTGAGCGCATGGAGCAGGCCGCGGCCGAAGCAGGAATTCGAGCGCGCCGCGCATATACCGCGATCTGATCTCCACAGTGGAGCAGTTGCAGGAAAAGCAGCGCATCGCCGGCCGTCGAAGGCGATGATGCCGATGTGTTCGGCTACCACTTCGAAAACGGCATGCTGGCCGTGAATCTCTTTCACATGCGCGGCGGACGAGTCGCTCGACCGGCGTGAATTCTTCTGGGAAGACCTGCCGGAATACAGAGACTACGCCGAGGACCGCCGACCCATGACCGCCGGCGGATTCGCAGAAGCTCCGCAGTGCCCTTGCTGTTCGACCCCGGCGAATTTTTCTCCTCTCTGCTGAAGCAGCTCTACATCGGCCAGCCCTATGTGCCGCGAAATATCTATGTTCCGGTCGAATTTGAAGATCGGGAAACGCTCGAGGAACTGTTGTCCGAGCAACTGGCGTCCGGCTGCCCGCGCTGCCCGCATGCCACATTGCGGTTCCGCAGCGCGGGGACAAGCGTTCGCTGCTCGATCTTGCGGCCAACAATGCCAAGCAGTCTTACGACCAGCGTTTCCGGGTGATGAAGCCCAACGCGAAAGCCATCCAGGAAGCTCTGCAGGACACGCTTGGCCTTGCCCGAACTGCCGCGCCGCATCGAATGCTTCGACATCTCGCACATCCAGGGCGCCGAGACGGTCGCCTCGATGGTGGTTTGGGAAGACGGCAGATGAAGAAGTCCGACTACCGCAAATTCATCATCCGCGACGGTGCAGGGCGTGGACGATTTCGCCTCCATGCGCGAAGTCGTCACCCGCCGTTACAAACGGCTGCACACGAAGAAACAAGCCGATGCCCAGCCTGGTGCTCATTGACGGCGGCCTCGGCCAGCTGCACGCCGCCGCCGAAGCCCTGGAATCGCTGGAGTCATCAACCAACCGCTGGCCTCCATCGCCAAGCGCGAAGAGATCATCTATGTTCTACGGCCAGGAAGATGAGCCGGTGGTGCTCGACCACCACTCGCCGGTGCTGCACCTTGTGCAGCTGGTCCGCGACGAAGCCCACCGCTTTGCTGTCACCTTCCACCGCAAGCGCCGCCAGATGCGCGACCGCTCCACGGAACTGCTGGAGATTCCGGGCGTGGGCGCCAGCACCACCCGCCGCTTGCTGGAGCACTTTGGCAGCGTGCAGGCAGTCAAGCAGGCCGATGCGGCCGCGCTTTCCGCAGTCGTAACCGCCCCCAGGCGGAGGCCATCCGCAGCCACTTTCAAAAATGATGGCTTTCATTGCACAGCCCTGCTGCGGAGAGCACCTGCCGCCTTGCCGATGCACTCCTGATTCCACAGGGCATCTGTCCGGCCACCCTATAATGATTCTCTCTTTATGAAACCCTGGATGAAACCCCGGCACTGGGTGGTCGCTTCCGGCTTGTTTGCTCTCGTCCTGTTCGCGGCCATCGGGCTGATTCGCACTCGCGACACCGATATTGAGAGCCAGACCCGGTCGCGGCGCGCACCGCTGGTGAACCAGGTTCCGGTGCAGACTGCCCGCGACATGGCGGCGCTGTCCGCCGGCCGTCACGAGCAGCGATACGCCCAGCAGGTATTGCGGCTGGCCGACCACGAAGTGGATTTGGCTTTTGCCGAGGCTCTCCGCGAGGCCACCGAACATCCCACCGCACCCACTCCGCAAAGCAAAGAGATCGCGAAACGGGTAAGCACCGCAGAAAACCAGCTCCAGACCGACCATGACCAGGTAGCGCGTTTGAAGAAAGGAGTAGCCGGCGCCAGCGCGGCGCATAAGGACGCGCTGCAGCAGGAACTCGACTTGGCGCAAGCCCAGCTCGAACTCGATCAGGATGAACTCGACGATGCCCGGATGGATCTGATCCGGTCCGGCGCCGATCTCCGCGGCCGCATTCAGCGGCAGTTCGACCGCTATCAGGCTTCGCAGCACGACTTGGAGGCTCATCCGCTCATCCCCAACAACAATTCCGAGGCGGATTACCACGCTACAAACCTGGTGGGCCAGATTGGCGCATGGCGTACCCTGCAGGCCAAGCGTACGAAATTAGTGCAGGCTCGCGCTGAGATCACTCAGTTCGGCGCCACGCTTAACGATACGCACGAGAGCCTCGAAGGTCAGATCGGCCAATCGCAGGGTCAGCCTGTCGCGGCCGGTGGCCAGACCGCTGCAAACAATCCGGCGCCGCAGTCGGCGGCGGCAGCCCCTTCCGACACGGTGGCCGCAATTGCCTCTTTGCACAAACTTTCCACCACCCAGAAGAAGCTCTCGAACCTGGATAAACGCATTCAGGATTACCAGGAACTGGGCGATGCTTACGGCAACTGGATCGCAGTCGTAGAATCACACCAGCGCACCGCTCTACATGGCATGATTCTTTCCGGATTGTGGATTGCTCTGATCCTGCTGGGCACGTTTTTGGTTTGGCGGATTCTCGACCACTTCTTCAGCGATCTCACTCCGGAGCGCACTCGTCTAGCCACGGTTCGGGTCGTGGTGCGGTTTGCGGTGCAGGCACTGGCCGTGCTGCTGGTGCTGTTCGTTATTTTTGGCGCCCCCAACCAGCTCACCACCATAATCGGCCTGGCTACTGCTGGCCTCACGGTTGCCTTGAAGGATTTCATCATTTCCTTCATCGGCTGGTTCGTTCTCATGGGACGCAACGGCATCCGCGTTGGCGACTGGGTGGAGATCAACGGCGTCGTCGGCGAAGTCGCCGAAATCACTCTGCTGCGCACTGTCCTGCTTGAAACCGGCAACTGGACCGACACTGGCCATCCCACCGGCCGCAAAGTGGTCTTCATGAATGGCTACGCCATCGAAGGACACTTCTTCAATTTCTCTACCGCGGGACAGTGGCTTTGGGATGAGATCGAGATTCTCGTGCCTTCCGGCCAGGACCCGTATCCTGTCATCGACACCATCCACAAAGCGGTGGAAGCGGAAACCGCGTCAAACGCGCAGATCGCGGAAGAAGAGTGGCGCCGGGCCACCACCTATCAGCGCATTCAGCCGGTCTCAGCAGCCGCTGCTATCAACGTGCGTCCGACTTCCTCCGGCGTCGAACTTCACGTGCGCTACATCACCCGGGCCCAGGACCGCTACGAAACCCGCACCCGTCTGTACCGCACCATCGTGGATATCTTGCACCGTAAGCAGGTTGCTGCAGCCAGCACAGAGGGTACAGCGGCGGCAAAGTAAACAGTCACTGGTCACTGGCAACTGGCACTAGCCACTAGTCACCAGTAACTAGCCACTCTCAACTAGCCGCCCGCACCCGCTACTCCACGCCGCAGTTTCTCCTTCACCTCTTCCGGAAGCTCCGAGGCTTCGAGCATCTCCTTCACCACCCGAGGCGGAAGGGAGCTCGCGAACTCCACAGCCCTGGCTGGAGGAGTGTGGCCATTCCGCAAAAGCGCCAAACGAATCTCCTGCCGCAATGACCACTTGGCATGATTCGAAACAGCTTCGATGAAATTCAAAGCTGCATTCGGCCGCAGGATCGCCTTGATCACTGCCGCTTCGGTCAGGTGTGAATTCTCGAGAGCGGCTCGCATTACTCTTGCATCCCCGTCCCGCAACAGCTCTCCCGCAACGCGGCCCGATGCCCGGCGTGCCAGTGACAACTTCTCTCCCGCGGAAATCTTCTCCAGGCGGTGAATCAGGGATTCATCAGCCGCGGCCTTGATGTCAGCCGGGACCACCGGGGTCAATGCCACCTGCATCAGGTCAAAGGTAAACAGGTGCCGGATCATGGGAAGTGAAACGTGGCGCGGCGCCTTGGGATGCTGCAACAATGCCAGCTTCACTTTGCGGCTCTTCATCACTGCCCCGTTCCTGCTCAAACGGTCGAGAACTTCGGTGGACAGATCACTGCGGTTGAGCAGCGCAAGCGCGAGATCTTCACTCAGTGCCGCATCGCCAGCAGCCGAGAGCAGCACTTCGGTGGACGTGCTTCGGACCGCTACTTCCAGAGGAAGATCGTGACCGGGTGCGGACTTTGACGGCGTGGGATCGTGAGAAGACATTGCAGGTTTAAGTCGCAGAGGGAGTCCGGAACACCTATGGAGCCGATCGACCTTCGCGCCAGTTCCAGAGCGCCGCGGACGGGCTCGACCACTTCCTCGGCAATCGTGATTCCAGAATTCTCCGCCTGCAGTTGATTGTAGAAAACCTGCCTGACGGTTGAGGAGTGACGAAATACGCCCCCGGCCATGGCCACCCGGGCAGAACTGGGATCCGGAAATAGCCTGCGCACTACGGTAGCCGCCAGCGATGCCAGCTCCCGGCCTGCCTGTGTCAGGATCGACAGCGCGATTGGATCTCCTGACTCCGAGGCGCTTACTACAACTGGAAACAAGCCAGCAAAATCCGGCGCAGGCGTGGCATTTGCCGCAAGCACCAACTGCTCGTGGGTAGCGAGGCCCCAGCACTTACACAGTACTTCGAGCAGCGGAGTATTTTCACCTCGATCTTGATCAAGCGCGCGGAACGTACCTGCGATGGCTGCCCGGCCAATCCAGTGGCCGGAACCTTCATCCGATATCGCAAACCCCCAGCCTCCGGCGCGCGCCGTTTGTCCCACCAAGTTACGGCCGAAGGCGATCGAACCTGTTCCGGCAACCACGATCACGCCGGGACCATCGCCGAAAGCCGCAGACATGGCAATTTCCATGTCTCCCACGACCCGGACGATTCCCCCCAGAATCTCCCGTGCCATTTGCTGCACCAGCTGCCGCACTTCCGGCCTTCCAGCGCCAGCCATGCCGATCACGGTGTTTTGCACTTGAGCAGGAACAATCTTCGCCGCATCGCACGCCTGCCGGATGGCTGAATGAAGCGCCTGCCTCGCCCGCGCCTCGCCCACCCGAACCACGTTGCTGCCTTCACTGCTTCCGCTTCCCAGCAGCCGCTGACCATCGCCGACAAGAGAAGAGGTCTTGCTGCCGCCGCCGTCGATGCCGAGATAGATGGCCATGCTTTGTATGAAACTGGCTAGCGGTTGGTGGCCAGTGATTGTCTCTAGCGATGAGCGACTGGCGAACACCAAATGCTGACTTCCCCGACGATCTCAGTATCAGGAATCGCACTAGCTGTCGGCAACTAATCACTAGCCACTCGTAGTTCTACCATGTCAAGCTCGGTCGTCGTATCTGCCATGGGTCTCGACAAGCTCGACCTCGCGATTATCGCGATTTATCTCGCTGGCATCACCCTGTTCGGACTGCGCTTTCGCAAGCGTCAACGCTCACTCCGCGACTATTTTCTGGCTGACCGCAATATCCCGTGGTGGGCAATTTCACTCTCGATCGTAGCCGCAGAAACCAGCACGCTCACCATCATCAGTATTCCCGGACTGGCTTACGACACCAATTTCACCTTCCTCCAGGTGGTGATGGGATACGTAGTGGGCCGGGTCATCATCAGCTTCGTATTGCTGCCTCACTATTTTCGCGGCGAACTCTACACCGCGTATGAACTGATCGAACGCCGCTTCGGAGGCACGCTGCGCTCGTTGACCGCGGGACTGTTCCTGCTGACCCGAGCCGCCGCAGAAGGCGTACGCGTCTATGCCGTTTCTATTGTGGTGGCCATCGCCCTGGGCACGGGAGAGGTCGCCTCCATTGCCATCATCACCGTGCTGACCCTCATCTACACCTTTGAAGGCGGCCTGGCCGCGGTGATCTGGACCGACGTCGTACAGACGGTGATCTATGTCGGCGGCACGCTGATTGGTGTTTTCACCATTCTGCATCTCGTCCCCGGCGGCTGGCCGGCGATTCACAGCTTGGCGGAGAGCACAGGAAAGCTGCGGGTCTTTGACTTCACTCCCGAATTTCCGCATTCCCTATACCTTCTGGGCAGGGCTGATTGGCGGCGCCTTTCTCACTACTGCCAGCCACGGCACCGATCAGCTCATCGTGCAGAGATTGCTGGCGGCGCGCAACGAGCGGCAGTCGGTGACCGCCCTGCTGTCGAGCGGCGTGGCCATTTTCTTCCAGTTCGCGCTCTTTCTGATTGTCGGGGTGATGTTGTTCGCTTTTTACCACGTTCCTTCGACGCACTTCGGCCGGGCCGACAGAATTTACCCGACCTTCATTGTGAGCCAGATGCCGCACGGGATTTCGGGATTGCTGATTGCCGCGATTCTGGCGGCGGCAATGTCGAATCTCAGCGCTGCGCTCAATTCGCTTTCCTCTAGTTCGATAGTGGATTTTTATCTTCGGCGGAACCCTGAAGCCGATGAACGCAAGAAGATCCGGCTCTCGCGGATTTCAACCTTTTTGTGGGCGGCCGTCTTGTTCGGGCTGGCAGTGCTTGCGCTGAACAAGGTTGGACGGGTGATTGAAGTCGGATTGCAGATTGCTTCAATTGCTTACGGGGCGCTGCTGGGAGTGTTTCTTTTGGGAGTCCTCACCCGGCGTGCCAATCAGAACGGGGCAATGGTCGGCATGCTCTTTGGGTTTGTAACGGAGCTCTATCTATGGCTCTGGACGCCGGTTCCATGGACTTGGTGGGTGGCGATTGGGACCGGGGTGACGTTTGCTACCGGGTATCTTGCTAGTGTTAAAGCTCGCGCGAAAGCATAAACCGCGAAGCTCGCGAAGAACTGCCCGCGAAGGTCGCGAAAGAGACCAATTTGGGAAATTGCTTCAGCTGAAGCGATTTGGGGCTTCGCATTCTCGTTTCTGTTCTCGTAATGTTGTTGTGTGGCTGCTCATCCCCATTCCAGCCCTCCAAAGAGGTTCGCGGATCTCACTCCTGCCATCATTGGTGCGGCCATCAAGGTTCATCGGCGCTTAGGTCCTGGGTTGTTGGAATCGGCGTATGAGACTTGTCTCACGTACGAATTGCAGAAGGCTGGCTTGCGAACTGAACGTCAGAAGCCGGTGCCGCTGATTTATGAGCAGGTCAAGCTGGATTGTGGCTTTCGTGCAGACCTCGTCGTCGAAAATCAAGTGGTTGTGGAAATAAAGTGCAAGGAAGGGTTGCATCCAGTGGACTCAGCTCAGTTGATTTCTCATCTTCGCTTGCTGGATCTGCGCGTCGGCTTGCTGATGAATTTCCATGTTACCGTGCTGCGCGACGGAGTCCGCCGCTTTGTGAACAACTACAGGGAGCCCAGGGGTGGTGAAGCGGAGACACTGGGATGGAACAACACTTCATAGCCGCGAATGGCGCGAAGAACAGCGCGCGCGAAGCTCGCGAAGAAACCAGGAAGGGCAAATATTTCTGGAGACTTGCGACGAAGCTTCCCCGGATCACAAAAACCCGACCACGTTGCTTGCAACACAACGATCGCTGAATCCCGCCGTCAAAAAATATAAGAGTTCAGCTTTATTCTTCGCGACCTTCGCGCGCTGTTCTTTGCGAGCTTCGCGGTAATCCTCTCTCAGCAATCTCGAGTAGCGACACTCCGGTATACTTCACACCCAACATGCCCAGGCCCGCTCCCTCCTCGCACCCGGAACTCGTCCGCGAACTCGGAGCCAGCCATGCCACCGCCATCGTGGTCGGCACCATTATCGGCAGCGGCATATTCCTCGTCCCGGCGGAGATGATGCAGGCGGTCGGCTCTGCCCGGCTGGTCTATCTGGCCTGGATCGTCGGCGGCCTGCTTTCGTTTTTCGGGGCCCTCACCTACGCCGAGCTTGGCGCAATGAAGCCGCAGGCGGGCGGAGAATACGTATATGTCCGTGATGCTTACGGTCCACTCGCCGGCTTCCTCTACGCGTGGACCTGGTTCCTGATTGCCAAGCCCGCATCCATTGCCACGATCACCACCGGCCTGGTGAGGATTCTCGGAACCTTCTCCGCTTTCTCCTTTCTTAACCATCCGGTCACCTCCACAAGATTCGCCGTGAGTTACGGACAGCTGGTCGCCATCGCCGCAACCGTGCTCATTTCGTTCCTGAACTACCTGGGAATCAAGAAGGCCGGTGAATTTCAACTCATCTTCACCTTGCTCAAGATCGCGATGATCGTTGCCATCGTCGTGATCGGGTTTAGCTATGTATCGGGTTCCTGGGGGAATTTCGCTGGAAGTTATTCCGCCGCGAAAGGTGGCATCGCGGGATTCATGGCAGCTCTCGTAGCTGCGCTCTGGGCCTACGACGGATGGAATGATCTCAACATGGTGGCGGGAGAAGTCCGCCAGCCCGAACGCAACATTCCAATCGCCCTGATCGCGGGCGTGGCGACCGTCGCTGCTCTCTACATGCTGGTGAACGCGGCAGTGCAATATGTGATGCCGGCCAACGCAATTGCCAACTCTCCCCGGGCGGCGTCGGATGCGACTGCCCTGGTGCTGGGTCCGCTGGGCGCAAGCATCGTTTCAGCCGGCATGGCGGTTTCCATGCTCGTCACCCTCAACGGGACCGTCATGAGCGGCGCCCGGGTTCCCTATGCCGTCGCCCGGGACGGTTATTTCTTCCGAGCCCTGGCCGAAGTTCACCCCAGTTTTCATACCCCTTCCATCGCGATCGCCGTGCAGGCAATCCTCGCCATCGTTTTATTGCTCCTGGGTGGCAGTTTTCGTCAGTTCTTCTCGCTGGCCATCTTCGCGGAGTGGCTCTTTTACATGATCGCGGGCAGTACGGTCTTCGTGTTCCGCCGTCGTGATCCTTCGGCGCGCCGGCCCTACCGGGTTTGGGGGTATCCTGCCGTGCCTCTGCTGTTTGTCCTCGCTTCCGCTGTGCTCCTCTACTACACCTTCACCGACAACCTGCGGAATTCTGCCATGGGTAGCCTGGTAATTCTGGCCGGCATCCCCGTTTTTTACCTGTTTGCCCGGCGCCGGCAGGTCTAATCAGCCTCTAATTTCGGAAGCTTCCCCATCTCTCTGGATTCCCCTTTCCACAAGCTAACTATTACCAAAGTACAGCAGCGCCAGACACGTTTACCCTCCGGCTTACCTCCCTTACCGTAGAACTTCCACCCGCGCACTTCCCCCCAGGCTCGGGCCCCACAAGGGAGCTTTTAGAACATGGCAACGGCGGAATTCCAACTAGGACTTTTACCTGAGCGTAAGTGGGACTGGCGCACCTTTGCCAGCAGCTACGGATTCGTCATTCTGCTGATCGTGATGGTTATTAATGCGGGTCTAATCTGGCCGGAGCGGCTCTCCCTCCTGCGCAACTATCACGTCACCGAGCTGATCCCCATGCCCAGCATGCAGCCCAAGCCGCTGAAGTTGAAACAGCCGGTCATGCGGGTCAAGCTGCTGCCGGCAGCGCCGCTGACCGCGCCGAAGCTTGCCGTTCCCCGGGAAGTTCGCATGCAGCGAGAACAGCCGCGCGAGGTCAGGGCCCCCAGGATTGTGGTCAACAGCTTTGCCCCGCAGCTCATCCGGACCTCCGGGGGAGCGCGCATGGCGCGCATCGTCCGTACCGGCGAGTTCGGCAGCTCCGCGGTACCCACAGTGAATGCCCCGGTGCAGAAGGTGCAGACTGGCGGCTTTGGCGATCCGAACGGCGTACCCGGACACGGCAAAGAAGGCGCTCACCTGACCATCGCCAGCGTTGGATCTTTCGATCTGCCGCAGGGCCCGGGACAGGGCAATGGCGCAGGCGGGGCCAAAGGCATCAAGGGAACGGTCGCCAGCGCCGGATTCGGCAATGGCATCGCACAGAGCGGCAATGGAGACGGCCGCAGCAACGGTCGCGGCAGCGGTGTGCAGACCGGGGCCTTCGGGGCGCAGACAGTTTCCCAAGCCGTACTGAAGCCGCAGCAGGCTACGAGTCACCGGACCACCGACGACGCAGGTCGAAATCACCCACAAACCCAAACCGGTTTACACCCAGGAAGCCCGCAATCTGAAACTGGAAGGCGAGGTCCTGCTGCAAGTGACGTTTAGCGCAAACGGTTCCCTCCACGTGAACCGGGTGGTGCGCGGATTAGGGCACGGCCTCGATGAAGCCGCCGTGAACGCCGCCAATCAGATGCAATTCAAACCCGCGCTGCGCAATGGAGTTCCCGTGGATTCCACGGCGGTAGTGCATGTGGTTTTCCAGATGGCGTATTAGAACGAATCTGAAATCAGGCCGAAGGAGAGAGAGGATCAGAGTCATGCGTACTTGGAAATTGACGGTAACCGCGTTCCTGCTGGCTGGGCTGGGAGCAGCCGCTCAGCAGACTTCCCCGTCATCACAACCCGTAGTGCAACCCGCGGCTTCGCAGTCCGCGCAGCCCGCAAGTCCGGCCCCGGCGCAAGCCCAGCCGGCCTCGCAAACGGAGGGCGCTACCCAAGAGCAAGCCTCTGGCCCCGCTACTACCCTGGACCAGGTAGTCGACCGCTGCATAGGCCGCGAGCACGCCCTGATCGCAATGCTCGAGCACCGCAACCCTCTGGTGGAAACCTACCTGCAGAATCTCAAGAACGATCCGCAGCTGGGACCGACCCCGATCAGCGACCGCTATTTCTTCGGACGCATGGACATGTCCACGGAAGTGGCTCGCCGTGATTTCCTTTCAAAAGGCAGCCTGGAAAAGAACCTGTTGGGTGGTTTCACCAACCTGTTCAAGATGGAATACCGTCCGGTCGGGTTCAGCTGGATGGTGTTCGCCGATCGCGATGCCTTTGATCGCGCCCACTACGACTTCCACTACGTTCACCGCGAATTCCTGGGCGACGTCCGTACCATCGTGTTCGATGTCACTCCCAAGAAAGACGCCGGCAAGGGACGTTTCCAGGGCCGCATCTGGGTCGAAGACCAGGACTACAACATCGTCCGCCTGAACGGAACTTATGTTCCGCGTCCCAAGAACGCCTATTTCTTCCATATGGACAGCTGGCGCTTGAACCTGGTCGGAAGCTACTGGGTTCCCGCTTTCGTCTATAGCGAAGAAGGCGACTTCAGCTACGGGTCGAAAGACAAAGTGGCTTTCAAGGCGCAGACCCGCATCTGGGGCTATGACCTGAAGAGTAGCGGCAAAGAAGACGAAATGACGCAGGTTCTGGTGGATTCGGCGAAAGATGAAACGCCCTCCACCCAGGACGCTTCTCCCCTGCAGGCCGAGCGCGAGTGGCAAAAACAGGCGGAAGACAATGTGATCGAACGCCTGGAGCGCGCTGGACTATTAGCCCCGCCGGGAGAAGTGGATAAGGTTCTGCAAACCGTGGTCAGCAACATGGAGATCACCAACAACGTTGAGTTGGTTTATCCAGTGCGCGTCCGCGTCATGCTGACTTCCCCGCTCGAGACCTTTAGCGTGGGCAACACCATTGTCGTGAGCCGCGGCTTGATCGACGTGCTTCCCGACGAAGCCAGCCTGGCCATGGTGCTGTCGCATGAACTGGCTCACATCGTTCTCGGCCACAACCTGGGCAGCAAGTTTGCCTTCAACGACCGCATGCTGTTCTCGGATGAATCCACTTATCAGAATTTCGGATTCAAGCACGTTCCCGAAGAAGAAGCGGCCGCCGATAAGAAGGCGGTGGAGATGCTGAAGAACTCTCCGTACGCCTCGAAGCTCGAGACCGCGGGCCTCTTCCTGAAGCAGTTGCAGGAGCGCGCGCCTGCCATTTCCGCTCTGCTCACCGCCCACCTCGGCAACAACCTGGTGGACATGCAGACCGGACAGGTGGACCGCATGACCGCCCTGATGAACGAGGCTCCGAAGCTCGAGCCCGACAAGCTTGATCAGATCGCAGCCCTGCCGCTGGGGGGACGCGTGAAGGTCAACCCCTGGAACGACACCGCCGAACTGATCAAGACCGCGCCGGTGGCAATCACCTCGGCCCGTGACAAGATGCCGCTGGAAGTGACTCCGTTCTTCCCGCGACTCACTCGTCTCGGCGCTGACAGCAACGATGCCGGCTCTACGACGGCGTCCGTAACCGCTCCAACTCACTAGGAAGCACCCTCAAGTCCGCAACGTCGAAGGAAGCGAGACCAGGCCCGGAGCAAACTCCGGTGCCTGGTCTTCGTGATTTTGGGCGTGGTTTTCAAGGCAGGGCTTGCAAGACACGATTTGCAGGACTTCCAGGCCGACGTCAGAGGACGCCGCTAATCGGCAGACTGGACGACAGGAGCGGGCTGCAGGTTCTCGATTCTTACCTGGGCGATGCGGTGCCCTTCCATGACGGCAACGACGTATCGCCGGCCTTCGTATTCGAACGTATCTCCGACGTGGGGAATCTTCTGCAGCCGCGAGAGCACGAAACCGGCGAGGGTTTCAAAGCCCGCATCCCGCGGCAACAGGATCTGGTGATCGGCTTCCAGTTCCCGCAGATTGACCGCACCCTCCACCATCTGGATGCTGTGATCCACCAGCTTGGGCGGCTCGGGCGGGGCTGCGTCGAATTCGTCTTCGATGTCGCCGACCAGTTGCTCAAGAATGTCCTCGACGGTGACCACCCCGGCGGTTGACCCGAACTCGTCCACTACCACAGCCATGTGACGCTTGCGCTGCTTGAACTCCTGCAATAACTCGGTCAGGACCTTGGTTTCGGGCACGACCAGCACGTCGCGCATGATCTGGCTGATCTTCATGTTGGCGATGCGGCTGGCGACAGGCTGGAGCGGCGACGCGGTGAGCCGCAAACGGGTCCAGCGCATCAGGTCCTTGGCGTAGAGTACACCGATAATGTGCTCGGGGCCGCGTTGCGGGTCGTATACCGGAATGCGCGAGTGCTGTTCTTCAACGATGCGGGCAAGAGCTTCATCCAGGGTCATGTCTCCCGGCATGGAAAAGATGTCGGGACGTGGCACCATAACCGTCCGCACCGCCAAATCCTCTAATTCCAGCGCATTGTGAATCATTTCTTCCTGGAAAGGAGGAATCTGGCCAAACTGGCGGCTGGCAGTAACAATCAGCTTGAGTTCATCCGGGGAATGGATGGCGGCATCCCGCACTCGCCGCGAGCCAAACAGCCGCAATACCCAGCCCGCGGCCCGGCTCATGAGATAGAGCAGCGGCCGGGTGAGGGTGAGAAAGACATCCATGGGGGCCGCCACTGCGAGCGCAACCTGCTCCGCCCGCTGCAATGCCAGGGATTTCGGCACCAGCTCACCCAGAATCACGTGCAGGCAGGTGATTAAGACAAACGCAAGGACGATGCCGATGACGTGGCCATAGACCGCGGCATGAGGGATGCCGGAAAGCCAGCTTTCCACCATGCGGGCCAGCACCGGCTCGCCAAGCCAGCCCAGTGACAGGCTGACGATGGTGATGCCCAGCTGCACCCCGTTCACGACTTCGTCGAGATTGCGGTGCAGTTTCTGGACAATGCGCGCACCGATGCGCTTCGCTTCGATAAGCTGCTGGATGCGGGTATCGCGCACGCTCACCAGGGCGAATTCGGCCGCGGCAAAGAAGGCGTTGGCTGCCACCAGAAGTAGGATCACAAAGATCCGGAGCAGCACAAAAGCAATCATGGATGGGTAATTCTAACATTCCAAAGGTATTGCCGCACCCGTCCCGGCCTTGCAGTGGTAAGATCAAAGTGCGTAATCGTCTGGTTTTTCCCGGTGGACCACTGCAACTCTCACCCGCGCTGGAAGGCACAATTTCCTGCTTCCGTTTTCTGGATTGTCCGGTCTAACAAGACGGGAATGCTCCAAGCCTGAATACGGCTGGTTTGCGTGCGGGGCGGAACTCTCAGGAACTAAAACCAGACTACTTTCGTAATACTTATCGAAGGCTGACTTCATCCCGGCAGGAGGCGTTCTGTGAACGGTAACGGAAACGGCAAAAAGAAGCGCAAGAAGCGGATCATAATCGTCAGCGTCATCGTAGCTGTGGTTCTGGTCTTCGCGATCGGGGTTTACGCCTTCAGCCGCGGCGGCACCAAGATTGACCCCTCAAAGCTGGCCAAAGTAGAGAAAGGCGATCTGGCCAAGAGTGTGGTCGCAACCGGCAAAGTCGAGCCCATCACCAAGGTTGAGGTGAAGTCCAAGGCCAGCGGCATCGTGAAAAAGCTGCTGGTGGATGCCGGCGACAAGGTGAAGAAGGGCCAGCTGCTGGCCCAGCTCGACAAGGTGGAAATTGAAGCCGGGGTGGAACAGGCGCAAGCCACGCTGCAGGCCGCCGACGCCAACCTGCGCAGCTCGCAGGCGGACTACGAACGGTCAAAAGTGGATGCCGAGAGCCCCGATGTTCCCCTGCTGAAACGCGCTTATGACCGCGCCGTCGGGATGGCGAAAGAGGGAGTGGTCTCCACTTCCGCCCTCGAGGATGCCCAGAAGAATTACGAGCTCGCTCAAAACAAACAGAACGTGGCGCGGGCGCAGGTCACCGTGTTGAAGGCCAAGATCGCTCAGGCGCAGGCCCAGGTGGCGCAGGACCAGGCGAATCTGAAGCAGCTTGATGAACAGCTCAGCTATACCGACATCGTGTCGCCAATCGACGGCGTTGTACTCTCCCGCGATGTGGAAATGGGAGATGCAGTCAGCTCGATTCTTGTCCTCGGCTCCTCCGCCACCCTGGTAATGACCCTCGGCGACGTCAGCGAAGTTTACGTCAAGGGTAAGGTGGATGAGAGCGACATCGGCAAGGTCTATCTCGGCCAGCCGGCGCGAATCAAAGTCGAGTCGTTCAAGGACAAGACCTTCAACGGCAAGGTGACGAAGATATCCCCCATGGGAGTGGAAAAAGACAACGTCACCACATTCGAAGTCCGCGTTTCCATCAACAACCCGGGCGGAGAGCTAAAGGCTGAAATGACCGCCAACGCCGAGATCATTCTCGAAGAGCACAAGAACGTGCTGCAGATTCCGGAAGGCGCGATCATCTACGACAAAGACAAAAAAGCTTCCGTCGAGGTTCCCGCCCCCAGCGAGAAAGACGGCAAGAAGAAGGTAGCGGTCAATATCGGTATCTCGAACGGCGCCAAAACCGAGCTGTTGAGCGGCTTGAAGGAAGGCGATCAGGTGGTGTTGCAGTAGAAACCCAGCACTTAGCAATTGGCATTTAGCCCTTATGGCGAATTGCCGGCCCAAAAAGCTCCTGTTCTCTGCGTTGCCGGAAAAATGGCATGCCGCCAGAGTCTGCCTTGCGGAGGCAGGAGCCCGAACCGGCTAAATGCCAAGTGCTAAATGCCCAAGTGCAGGGGCTAAATGAATCTCCTTGAAATCCTGCGGCAGACGCTTTCCACCTTCCGGGCGCACAAGATGCGGATGTTCCTCACCATGTTCGGCATCGTGTGGGGAATTGCGTCTGTCATCCTGCTGGTGGGCCTGGGCCGTGGCTTCAGCGTGGACCAGAAAAAGCGCATGGAGACCCTGGGCAAAGATCTCGTCATCGTGTGGGGCGGCCGCACCAGTTCTCAGATCGGCGGCCTTGCCGCCGGGCGGGAAATCAGCCTCACCATCGATGACGCCCGCCTGATTCGCAATGAATGCTATCTGGTGAAGCACATCAGCCCCGAACTCCGCCGCGAAGTGCCCGAAGTCAGTCAGTTCAATTCGGCGAACCGCGGGGTGGTTGGGATGTGGCCCTCTTATCAGGATTTCCGTTCTCTGAAATTGGCCGAAGGCCGCCTGATCACCGATCAGGACGAGCAGGATGCGCGCCGGTTGGTGATTCTGGGCGATGCCGCCCGCCAGCAGCTCTTTCCTGGTCAGCCCGCGGTAGGCGCACAGCTTCTGATCAAGAGTGTTCCCTATACCGTGATCGGAATTCTTGCGAAGAAAGAGCAGAACTCGAATTACAACGGTCCCGACAACGACTACCTCTACGCGCCATACTCGGCGGTATCGCGCGACTTTCCTCCCCCGCAGAAGCCGGGCGTGGTGCGCGGCTATCTTGACGACATTGTTTTTGAAGTGGGCAGCGCCGAGGAGCACGAAGAAGCAGTCATGCAGGTTCGCCGGGTTATCGGGCGTGTACACCACTTCGAAGCCAAAGATAAAGACGCCCTCTTCATCTGGGACACCATGGAAGGCGCCAAGCTGGTGGAAAACATCTTTAACGTAGTCACGATTTTCTTCGGCTGCGTGGCGATTGTGACCTTGTGCCTGGGCGGCATCGGGGTAATGAACATCATGCTGGTTTCGGTCACCGAGCGCACCCGCGAAATCGGCGTGCGCAAGGCAATCGGCGCCACCAGCCGCGACATCCTGCGGCAGTTCTTCGCGGAATCCGCGGCACTGACTGTGATCAGCGGCGTTCTCGGACTGAGCCTGGGCGCAGGGCTTTGCATCGGACTCTCGGCTCTGCCTCTGCCCGATTTTGTGCCCCGTCCGGTCGTTTCTCCGATCTCGATCATTGCCTCAGTACTGACGCTTTCGGTGATCACGTTTACCGCCGGAATGTATCCGGCACAACGCGCGGCGGAGATGATGCCGGTCGATTCGTTGCGCTACGAGTGATATCCCACGGAGGAATCTATGCTGCACATGAATTACAAAGCAGTGAAGGTGCTGGTCGCCGTACTGGCAGCCACCACAATCTGTGCCGCCCGCACTCCGGACGGCACATTCCAGAAAACCTACCAGGTGAACGGAGCCGCTGACCTTCAAGTTCTAACCCGCTCCGGTGACATTACCATTCGCAGCGGCCCTGCCGGAACCATTTCCATCAGCGGCAAAATCTATATGGGCAATCCCTGGTTCATGGCCGATAAACACGCCGCGGTGCAGGAACTGGAGAAGAATCCGCCTATTCGGCAAACCGGCAACAGCGTCGTGGTGGACTACGTGAACCAGCGCAATGTCGCCATTGATTACGAGATCACCGTTCCTGCCGATACGGCGCTCAAGACGAAGAGCGGCTCCGGCGACCAGACCATCGAAGGGGTGCAGAGAGGGCTGGACGTGGAAAGCGGTTCCGGAGACTTCCGCCTGCGCGACATCAAGGGACAGGTTGCCCTCCGCACCGGATCAGGAGATGTCGAAGCGCAGAACGTGGCCGGAGCTTTCGAAGCAACCGCCGGCAGCGGCGATATTCGCCTGGATGAGCAGGGCAGCGGCAATGTCCGGGTTCATACCGGTTCCGGAAACTTGGAAGCGCATAACGTAAACGGCGCCCTGGCCGTCGAGACCGGCAGTGGTGACGTGCGCACCGACGGCAAGCTGGCAGGCCCCTGGGAGGTTCGTACCGGTTCCGGAGACGTGGAAATCCGGCTCCCTGGCGAAGCAGCTTTCGACCTGGATGCGAGCACCAGTTCCGGAGACGTGACTTCCGACCATCCCGTGAGCATGACCGTGCAGGGCAGCATTCAGCGCGAGCACAAGTCGGTAAAAGGAAAAGTGAATGGGGGCGGAACCCTGTTGCTGGTCCATACCGGCTCGGGCGACATTCATATTTATTGAAATCGAGATCCAGGCTAATTAAGTCAAGGGTATTGAAGCCGAGATCAAGGAGACCGCAAGTGCGAAATCCAATTGTCAATCTTAGGCTGAGCGCATTCATCGCCATCCTGGTTGCATTCTGTGCGTGCGCCCCCGCAGCCTTTGGAGCAGCCGAGGGAACGTTCGAGCGCAGCTTGAAGGTGACTGGTCCGGTCATGCTGGATGTTGAAACCGGTTCTGGCAACATCGAGGTGCATTCCGGCGGAGCAGGCTCGGTCCACGTAACCGGACACATTAAGGCCACGCACTGGTGGGGCGGAGGCAATGAAGAAGATAAGGTGAGAAAGATCCAGGCGAACCCGCCGGTGCAGCAGAGCGGCAATGACATTCGCGTCGGGCACATTGATGATCCTGAACTGCGGCGCAATGTGTCGGTGAGCTACGAGATCACCGTTCCGGCGGACGCCCAGGTTCGAGGCCACACTGGTTCCGGCAATGCGTGGGTGGAGGGCATCCGCGGTCCGCTTGATGTGGAATCCGGCTCCGGCGGCCTGAAAGTCGCCAACATCGGCAGCTCGGTGCGGGCCGAAGCAGGCTCCGGAAATATTGTGGTGGAACAGGTTCGTGGCAACGTTCGGGCCAAGACCGGCAGCGGAAGCATCGATGCAAAGGGCGTCGGTGGCGGCTTCGAAGGAAACAGCGGCAGCGGCAACGTGAGCCTGGAGCAGACTGCTCCGGGCGCGGTACGCGCCGAAACCGGTTCAGGAAGCCTGGAATTGCGCGGCGTGCGCGGCTCGCTGGAGGCAACCTCGGGCAGCGGAAGCATTCATGCCGACGGCGATCCGACCGGCTCCTGGGTGGTGCACACCGGCTCAGGAGGGGTGGAGCTGCAACTGGCATCCAACTCCAGCTTCGATCTCGACGCCCAGACCAGTTCCGGCTCCATTTCCGTGAGCCAGCCGGTCGTGGTACAGGGTTCCCTGGGCAAAAAGCACATCACCGGCAAAGTAAACGGCGGCGGCGTGTCGGTGAATGTGGAGACGGGTTCGGGGAGTATAGAAGTGCGGTAGCAGCATCAACCATGTTCCTGAAAGAACTCATCTCGCAAAGCTGGCAGGCTCTGATGCGGAACCGGCTGCGCTCCGTGCTCACCATGCTGGGCATTGTCTGGGGCCTGGCCTCGGTGGTGATCTTGCTCGCCTACGGCCAGGGGCTCGGGGGCAGTGTGCTGCACGCCTTCATGAACATGGGGAACAACGTGGTGGTGCTGTGGCCGGGGCAGACCAGCATGCAAGCCGGAGGGCAGCGCGCCGGCAAGCCGGTGAATTATGAATACGAAGACGTGGTGGCGATTCGCGAAGAGGTGCCGATCGTGCGCGCCGTCAGCGCCGAGATTGACCGGAATTTCGGCTTCAAATATGGGACGCGCGTGGTCTCCATCCAGGTGAGAGGTGTCGAGCTGCCCTACGGCGAGATGCGCAAATTGGACATCGACGACGGCCGCTACTTTACCGAAGATGACTTTACCGATCACCACCGGGTGGTCATCCTGGGATATGACGCGGCCAGGAAGGTATTTCAGGGCGCCCCGGCGGTGGGTCAGACGGTGAACATCGGGGGCTTGAACTTTGACGTGATTGGCGTCATGAAGAACAAGATTCAGGACTCCATGTACAACGGCCCCGACAATCAGAACGGATTTATCCCCTTCGAATCTGTTCCGCGATCTCAAGAACATTCGCGATCCCGATATGATCATCTTCCAGCCCATTGTCAGCTCAACTGAATACCAAAGCGACCGCGGCGGTGCGCGAGGTGGTGGCACGGCGGCATCATTTCGATCCCAAAGATGAAAAGGCCGCCCCGGTCTGGGACACCATCGAGAGCGGCCAGATGATCGGCGCATTTTCCATGGGATTGCAGGTCGTGCTGGGGCTGATCGGCGCCATCACCCTGGGCGTGGGCGGCGTCGGCGTGATGAACATCATGCTGGTGTCGGTGACCGAACGCACCCGCGAGATCGGGCTGCGCAAGGCTCTCGGGGCGCGCCGCCGGCATGTGCTGGTGCAGTTTCTTCTGGAGGCGCTGGTGCTCACCTTCGCCGGCGGTTTGATCGGCATGGCGGTGGCGGTGCTGCTGACCTGGGTCATTCCTCCAATGCCGCTGTATAGCGACCTCTACAAGACGACCAATCATGAAGGCGACATCTTTCTGCACGCGTCGATCTCGGTGATGACGGCCTCGTTCGTCATTCTTTCCCTGGTCGGAATCGTCTCCGGCTTCTTCCCTGCCCTCAAGGCTTCCCGCATGGACCCGGTGGAAGCGCTGCGCTACGACTAGTTTCTTACTTCCGTGCCTTGACGGCGGAACCTGCAGCATTTACTTTCGCCCTTCTCAGCATTTTCATCAGCGAGGATTCATTCGTGGCGCAGCGCCCCATCATTACTCTCACTACGGATTTCGGAACCACCGACCACTTTGTCGGCACCCTGAAGGGCGTGATCCTTGACATCGCTCCGGATGCCGAGATCGTGGATATCTGCCACTCGGTGCAGGCCTTCGACGTTCTCGACGGCGCCCTGACCATCGCCCAGGCTTATTCCTACTTTCCCTCCGGAACCGTGCACATGGTAGTGGTCGATCCCGGGGTAGGTACCGAGCGGCGGGCCATCATCGCCAGCACTGACCGCCACCAATTTGTGGCTCCGGATAATGGCGTGCTCTCGCTGGTGTACAACGCAGAGGAGCGGCTACACGTAAACCAGGTGACTGCCGAACATTACTTCCTGCAGCCGGTAAGCCAGACCTTTCATGCCCGCGATATTTTTGCTCCCGTCACCGCATACCTCGCAAAAGGCGTGGACACACAAAAATTCGGCAAAGAAATTGAAGATTTTGTTCGCTTCAATATGCCTCGTCCCAAGCCGGGGGAGGGCAACTCGCTGCGCGGCCTGGTGTTGAAAGCGGACCGCTTCGGAAACCTGATCACAAATTTTGCCGCTCAGGACGTAACCGCCTTACTGCAAGAGCCCACGCCCGGCTTCAAAATCACCATTGCCAATCGCGAGATCAACAGCCTGAAATCCGCTTATGCGGAGGGCGCTCCCGGCGAGACGTTCGCCATTCTCGGCAGCACAGGATTCCTGGAAGTCGCCGCCAACCGGGCCTCGGCTGCGCAACTTCTCGGCGCCGGCAAAGGCGCCGAAGTTGCCCTGACCTTTGAATCCGCCTGAGCTTGCAACAAGACATCCCTCGACAGAATGTCTTGACGCGATAGATCGGCGCAGAGTAACCTTCGCGAGTCTTTTTGTATGGCTCTTGCGGTGGCTTTCTACTGCGAGTTTCGCGGCAACCACGGCGTAGAGCCTGGGCCCATAACGGTAAAGTCTCGACAATCCAAATCATCAGATTTGAAGAGCCACGCCCGCTCCTCTGATCTTAAGGAGAAATCAAATGGAAAAGCGTGTGTTTCCTATTGTCGCAGGGCTCCTGGTGCTGCTTTGCGGCCTGGCCCTGGCGCAGGATAAGGATGCAAACATCGTGAGGGTATATGTCATGGCGCCCAAGCCCGGCATGACCAAACAGTTCGAGGAAGGCCGCAAACGCCATATGGACTGGCACCGCAAGCAGAACGACACCTGGACATGGGAGACCTGGGAAACCCTGACCGGCCCTGACACCGGAAGCTATCTGTCGGTGACCGCGCCTCCGCATAGCTGGAAGGACTTCGACGACTGGGAAGCGAAGCTGGGCACGGCGGATACCGCCGACAGCCAGACCAACATGGGACCTTCGATCACGGGCGCCGACAATGCCTTCTGGATGTATATGAAGGATTGGAGCCGGCCGATGGAGGGAACGGCGCATGCCGAAGATGGCGCAAGTCAATCATTTTCTGCTGAAACCGGGAACCACCCAGGACTTTCGGCGCGGCCGCAAAGAAGATTACCGATGCCATCGCCAAATCCGAATGGCCGGCTCACTTCGCCTGGTACGCCTTGCAGGATGGAGGCGAGCAGCCGCACTATGTGCTCCTTCTTTACATGAATAACTGGGCGGGTATGGCGGAACCTGATCCGCCCTTTATGGCCATGCTGGAGAAGTCCATGGGGCGTCACGATGCCGACGAGGTAATGAAGTCGATCGACGACTGCGTAAAGCGGGAGTGGACCGAGACTATCAGTTACCGTCCAGACCTCAGCTATCAGCCATCCATGAAGTAGAGAAGCCGGTTGATGATCAAGCGAAAGGCCCCGGGAATCTTTCCCCCGGGGCCTTTTCCGGTTTGTTCAATACCCTCCTTTCAGGCGGCCAGCGCCTCCACGAAGTGCTCGCACAGCGTGGTCTCGACCACATACGGCTTGATCGTGATCGGTGTGAGCAGATAGGGTTTCAGGATGTCGTACACCCGGGGATAGATTTCCTTTTCATAGCGCTCGGCATCTGTCTTGCCGGTCCAAAGGCTGATGGTGAACACTTTCTCTTCTTTTTTCATCTTCTCTGGGAAGAAGGGCAGAATTTCCAGGAAGCCATTCTGCTTCTTCAGAATGGGCAGGATTTCATTCTTTACGACCTTCACGAACTCATCTTTCTTTTCCAGTTTCAGTTCGAATTCGAGAATGCGAGCAAACATTTGAGGTTCTCCTTCAGGTGAGATTTTGCTAGGACCTTGGGAAGGAGTTCTCGGGGCGGAGGGGACGTGATCCCCTTGGCCTGGGGGACTCGAACCGTTGGCCGCAGTGTCAAGCGGAAGGGACACGGTTTTCAGTGACCTGCGACACCCATGCGCGTGACTGGAGATACTTGGTCTGCCGAGGACATTAGATCGGCAAAAACTGGGAGCTTTGGACCATTCATGCCTTCCTGGCGGAGGGATGGATGTGACGCTCCATTTCGGCGGTCCACTTCAGAAAACGCCACAGGTTGCCTCGCTCGTTCCACATGAATTCCCAGAATTCGAGAAAGCCGATCTGCTGCATCTTCACTCCGCAATACGTCTCGATCCGCCACAAGAGATATGGGCTGCGCCAGGGAGTGAGACGGTGGCCGCGGGTGGCATTCCAGAGAAAACGAAACATGTAGCGCATGGGTATGACCATCATAATCACGATGGCGGCGCAGGTGGGTAAACAAAATCGCGGAAGTCGGAAGCGTGCGCCGGAAGAAAACCAGCTTCTCTTACATGCTAGAATCCGAATTCTGCTGAACAATCCGCGCTCATGAACTCACAAAACTCACGCCAGAAAGCCGAAGACCATTACTACGCCGCCCTCGACCTCGTCTCCGAAGGCCAGCCGGAGCGTGCTTTGGAACAATACGAGAAATCATTGCAGGCCGATCCTGATTTCACCGAGGCGATGCATGGGATGTCGCGTGTCCTTCAGGATCTCAACCGGCTGGATGAGGCCATCGCGGTTTCCCGGCGGATCGCGGAACTCGATCCGGAAGACGTGCTGGCGCATACCAGCCTGTCAGTGCTCTATCAGAAGAAGGGCATGGTTCCCGAGGCAGAAGAAGAGGGCAACAAAGCCAGAATTCTGGGGTGGAAACATCAGTTGAAGAAGACCGACTAGATTCGTGCTAGCAGAGCTCTGTGGCTAGAGGTCGTACTTCTTCATCAGGTGGCGGAACGAGCGGTAGGAAATCTTCAGCACATCTGCGGCCCGGGTTTGTACCCCATTCGATTGTGCCAGAGCGGCTTGCAGCAAAGAGCGCTCAATCTCCGCGACATACTTCTCCATGTCAACCCCTTCGGGCAGCACTGCGCCGCTGCTTACCATGCTGCTGCTGCCGAATGCTCCTACTCCCGCGGCCGCTGCTCGCGCCTTGGGGCGCTCTGCCGGCAAATCGACATGAAGTTCCTCGCCGGTTTCAAGCGCTACGGCCCGCTCGACGGCATTCTCCAGTTGGCGGACGTTGCCCGGCCAGTCGTACCCGCAAAGCACATCGAGCGATCGGGGATTCACCCGCACAATACTCCGGCCCGCGGCGGCAGCGTACTTTTTCAGAAAATGATGGACCAGCAGGGGAATATCTTCGCGACGCTCCCGCAACGGAGGCACTGTCACCGGAATCACATTCAGGCGATAATAAAGATCTTCTCGGAACGTATTCTCCGCGACCTGCTTATCCAGGTCGCGATTGGTAGCCGCAATCACCCGGACATCGATTGCAATCTCGTTTGAGCCACCGACCGGACGCACGCAACGCTCCTGCAACACTCGCAGCAGCTTCACCTGCATAGTCAGTGACATTTCACTGATTTCGTCGAGGAAAATGGTTCCCTGGGTTGCGACCTCGAACAGGCCGCGTTTGTTCTGGTTCGCCCCAGTGAAGGCCCCCTTGACGTAGCCAAACAGCTCGCTTTCGAGCAAGGTTTCGGGAAATGCGCCGCAATTGATGGAGACGAACGGCTCGGCCGCCCGCGGCGAGCAAATGTGCACCGCGCGAGCCACCAGTTCTTTACCCGTACCGCTCTCGCCGTAAACCAGCACCGTGCTCTGGGTGGACGCGACGGTGCGAATGGTCTGCTTCAGCTTCTCCATGCTGTTGCTGGCGCCCACGATGTTATCGAGGGAATTCCGCCCGGCGGCATCACGCTTCAAGGCAAAGTTCTGCCGGCTGAGCGCCAGCTTTTCCAGAGCGCGGTTCAACGCCAGCTTGATTTCGTCCACCAGCGCGGGAGACTTGCGGATGTAATCGGTCGCGCCTCCGGCCTTCACTGCCTGCACCGCCATCTCGTAATCGTCGACAGCGGTGATCAGAATCACGGCGGTCTCGGGCGACACCTGGTGGGCATAGCGCAGCACCTCGATGCCGTTGGTATTCGGCATCTTGATGTCGGTCACGATCACGTCGTAGAGCGCGGCTTCCAGCTTCTTCTTGGCGCTTTCACCGGAATTTACCGTTTCGACTTTGTGACCGTCCCGGCGCAGGGCGATGTCGAGCATTTCGCAGATCGAGCGCTCGTCATCACAAACCAGAATGTTACCCATGCGCGCTCCTTTCTCCTGCGATCACGGCCGCCGCCGGCTGCTCCGGCGCGGAATCAGCAGAAGTTTTCTCCAGGGAAATCACTTCCCGTAGCGGCGCTTGCCGCAGCCTCAACACAAACTCGCTGCCTTGCCCCAGCTTGGAGCGCGCCCAGACCTTGCCATCGTGCGCCTGCACGATCTGATACACGATGGCCAACCCCAATCCGGTGCCGCCTTCAAACTGCGACTGAAACGGCTCAAACACCTTCTCGACGATCTGCGGGCTCATGCCCGAGCCGGTATCGGCAAAGCTGATCTGCCAGTCCTCGGCGATGCTTTGCACTGACACTCGCAGAATGCCTCCGGCCTGCATAGCGCGCACTGCGTTCTCGCAGAAATTCCAAAATACCTGCTTGATCTTGTCGCCGTCGGCCAGCGCCCACGCTTCCTCCGTCGCAAAGCTGCGTTGAATCTCGATGTCCACGTCCTCGGCCATCAGCCGGTGTTGCAGCAGGGTGAGCGTGTCTTCCAGTAGAGGCAGCAGATCCACCGGCACCAACTGGTACTGGCGGTTGCGGGAATACGCCAGAAAATCGGTAATGATGGCATTCAGGCGGTCGGATTCCCGCGTAACAATCTGCAGCAGCTGCCGGTGCTCATCGCTCAGGTCAGGAATATTGGCCAGCATGCTGGCGGAACCGGCAATAGAGGTCAGCGGATTGCGGATTTCGTGGGCGATTGCGGCAGACAGCCGGCCCACTGCGGCCAGCCGGTCCTGCATGCGCACTTCCCGCTCCAGTCGCCGGATCTCGGTCAGATCGTCGAAGGTGTACACATAACCCAAAGTGCCCCGGTCCGCCACTTCCAGCGCCGAAATTCTGACCCTGAACGTCTTGTGAAAATTGCTGCGGGTTACGTAGCGCACCTCCGCATGCCCCTGTTGCTTTTCTTCCAGCGGCAACGGATCGATAAAGAGTGCATGCACCGGCTTTCCCCACAGTTCACGGTCCGACATTTCTAGCAGCCTTTGCGCGGCCGTGTTCACCAGGGTGATGCGGCCGTCGAGGCCGGTGGTAATCAGGCCTCCGCTGATCGACTGGATAATGTTTTCATGCAGCGCCTGCAGATTTTCCAGCGCGCCGCTGGTGTGCTTGAGCTTGACGTTGACCTGGCGCAGCTTGGTGGCCAGCAATCCCGAAAGATAGGCCACCGCGACATACGCACACAGATTGATCAGGATGATCGCCAGCAGAACCCGCAAATCCGGATGCGTAGCCGAATACGATGGCACTACGCCGAAGTAGGTCAGCTCGAGGACAGCACCGTAGAGAATGAACGCGAGAGCCGCGCTCAGGTATCCCCACGATCGCGGCAGCAGAATGCACGCCACCATGATCGCCAGCGGGTAGAGGAAATTCAGAGAACTGTCCACGCCTCCGGTGAAATACACCACCACGCTGATGAAGATCAGATCGGTTAGCACCTGGAGCAGCGACTGGACGCGATGTTCCTTCCAGTAAGAAACCAGGGCAAGATAGCAAAAAAGAGGTGATGTACCACAGCAGGATGGTGCCGACAAAGAGGCGCAGCGGCAACCGGCTTTCGGTGAGACGCGCGATGCCGAGCTCGATGGCCAGCAACAGCGTAAGAATGATGACGCGGACCCTGACCAGCCAGGCCAGCCATACCCGCTCGTCAAACATCGATTGCATGAGAAGTCAGTTCCTGGTATTCGCCGGCCTTCCTTGAGAGGGCCGCATGCACCGCAAAGTTTCGGTTTGGCTCGGGTAAGGCAGGCCGCGACTGGCGGTCTGCCTGCCGCGGTTTGAACTTAGCCGGCCAGTTTGGCGATCATCGAGAACAGCGGCATGTACAGAGAAATCACGATGCCTCCGATCATGACGCCCAGCAGTCCGATAATCACCGGCTCCAGCAGGGCCAGCATGTCTTTAGTGGCAGAATCGACTTCTTCTTCGTAGAAGTCCGCGATTTTCTGCAGCATGGCATCCATTGCGCCGGTGGCTTCGCCAACTCCGATCATCTGCGTCACCATGTTGGGAAACACGCCGCATTCTTTCAACGGATCGACGATGGTGCGGCCTTCTTCAACCGCCTTCCGCACTTTCATCAGCGCTTCTTCCAGAACGGCGTTCCCGGAGGTCCTGGCAGTAATGCTCAGTCCTTCCAGGATGGGCACTCCTGAGGTGATCAGCGTGCCCAGAGTCCGGGTGAAGCGGGCCACTGCGATCTTCCGCAGCAACACTCCAATGATCGGCAGGTTGAGCAGAAACTTGTCGAAGTAGTAGCGCCCGCGCCGGTCTTTGCGGATTTGCTTGATGCCGAACACCAGGGCGACGATACCCACGATGAAGAACCACCAGAAATCACCCACGAACCGGCTCAATCCCATAACGATTCGCGTAGGCAGCGGCAGGGCAACCCCTAATCCCGCAAACAAACTGGCAAAAATTGGGACGACCCACTTCAACAGTGCGCCCACGATCAGAAACGCCAGGCTGACCACCGAGATCGGGTAAATCAATGCCGACTTCACCGCGGCGCGCAGCCGGACCGCCTTTTCGACGTAGGTCGCCAGGCGCTGCAGAATGATGTCCAAGATACCGCCGGTTTCGCCGGCTTCAATCATGTTGGTGGTCAGATCGTCGAACACCTTGGGGAACTGACGCATAGCATTGGCCAGGGTGGCGCCGCCTTCGACCGTGGTGCGAACCCCGTTCAGCACCTTCTGGAAGGCCTGATTCTCCTGGTTGGTACCCAGAATTTCCAGACACTGCACCAGCGGCAGCCCGGCGTCGATCATCACCGAGAACTGGCGGAAGAAGATGGCGATTTCCTTGGTCTTGACGTTGCTCGACCCAAAAGTTGGCAAGGCGAATTCCTTGCCCTTCTGGCGGATTGCGCCCGCGGTGATGCGCTCGCGGCGCAACTGCGAAACCACCGCTTGTTTGCTCGCCGCATTCCGTTCGCCGCTGACTTTTTCTCCGGCCGCGTTCTTTCCCGAAAATGTAAACACTGGCATGATTAGCCTCTCCTCAACACGCTACTTTTCAGACTGGAAGCGCCGCGAACGCCGCTTCCGTTCTTTACTTCTTTTCCGCTCAACCCCGAGCGGCTAGTCCCGATTACCGCTTTCCCGGTGCAGCAGCGCCGCGCACCATGCTGCCGGCCGCATGTCCGGGCTGGCCGCGTCCTAACAGGCTGGCGCCGCGGTTGATCATTTCCTGCAATTCGTCCGGCATGCTGGACCGCTGCAGGGCGGTTTCGAGCGTAATCTGCTTCTGCAGGTACGCCGTCGCCAGCGACTGGTTGAAGGTCTGCATCCCGAACTTTTCCTGTCCCGACTGCATCGACGAATAGATCTGGTGGATCTTGTCTTCGCGGATCAGGTTGCGCACCGCGGCATTCGGCACCAGCACTTCCATGCACATCGCCCGGCCCTTGCCGTCGCCCTTGGGCAGCAGGCTCTGGCAAAGAATGCCTTCCAGCACCAGCGATAACTGCGCCCGAATCTGCGGCTGCTGGTGGGCGGGGAACACGTCGATGATGCGGGTGATGGTCGAAATGGCGGAGTTGGTATGCAGCGTGCCGAAGGTAAGGTGGCCGGTTTCGGCGATGCGCAGCGCGGATTCGATGGTTTCCAGATCGCGCATTTCGCCGATCAGCACCACGTCGGGATCTTCACGAAGCGCAGCCCGCAAGGCATCGGTGAAGCTTTTCGTGTCTGCATGCAGCTCGCGCTGGTTCACGATGCAATTCTTGTTCATGTGCACGAATTCAATCGGGTCCTCAATGGTGAGGATGTGCTCATGCCGCTCGGTGTTGACCTTATCGATCATGGCCGCGAGCGTTGTGGATTTTCCGGAACCGGTGGGACCCGTGACCAGCACCAGGCCGCGCGGCTTGTCGCAAAGCTTGCTCACTACCGCGGGAAGGCCCAGCTGGTTGAACGACTTGATCTCAAAAGGAATGACGCGGAATACCGCCGCCGTCGCTCCCCGCTGGTTGAACACGTTGGCGCGGAAGCGGGCCAGACCTTTCAGTCCGAACGAGAAGTCGAGTTCGAAGCTCTTCTTCGAAACGGTGCTTCTGGGCGTCGGTCATGACGCTGTAAGCCAGCTGTTTGGTCTCAGCCGGAGTCATCTGCGGCAGATCGAGCGGCACCAGGTGCCCGTGCACGCGGATTTGCGGAGGTGTGTTGGTAGTGATGTGCAGATCACTGCCATTCATCTCCAGCAGCCGTTTCAAAAGATCGCTTAATGCGAGCGACATAATGTACTTTCTCCTGAACTCAATGGATGGTTTCGCGGGCTACTTCTTCCAGCGTGGTCATTCCGGCCGCGACCTTCACCAGGCCGCTGCGCCGCAGTGTCGAGCATTCCGCGTTCGATCGCCTTTTTCTTCAGTTCCAGCGCCGACGCGCCTACCAACACCAGTTCCTTGATTTCGTCGTCCACTTCCATCACTTCATACAGACCCGTCCTGCCCTTGTAACCGGTGTTGCCGCAGGCGCTGCACCCGCGCCCCTTCTGGATCTTCACGGTCTTGGATTCTTCCGGGCTGTAGCCTTCTTCAATCAGCGCCTGGAAGGGCACATCGACCACCTCCGCGCACTCCTTGCAGATCCGGCGCACCAGTCTCTGGGCGCAGATCAGGTGGACCGAAGTCGCTACCAGGAAGGGCTCAATACCCATGTTCATGAGACGGGTAATGGTTTCAGGAGCGCCGTTGGTGTGCAGGGTGGAGAGCACCAAGTGTCCGGTAAGCGCCGCCTTGATCGCAATTTCAGCGGTTTCAAAGTCGCGGATTTCGCCCACCAGAATGATGTTCGGATCCTGCCGCAGGAAGGCGCGCAACGATGCGGCGAAATTCAGGCCGATCTGTTCCTTCATCTGCACCTGGTTGACGCCCTGTAACTGGAACTCGACCGGATCTTCGGCCGTCATGATGTTGGTGTCAGGCGTGTTCAGGCGTGCGATGGAGGAGTAAAGCGTATTCGTTTTGCCTGATCCCGTTGGCCCCGTCACCAGAACCATTCCATAAGGCTTCAGAATGGCTTTTTCGAACTTGACCAGCGATTCCGGCTCGAAGCCCAGCTTGGTCATGTCGAGCCGCAGATTTTCCTTGTCCAGCAACCGCATCACGATCTTTTCGCCCCACAAGGTGGGCAGAGTGCTGACGCGGAAATCGAGCTGCTTCTTTCGCCCCCCGAGGGCCATCTTCAGCATGATGCGGCCGTCCTGCGGTAGCCGCTTTTCGCTGATGTCGAGCTTGGCCATGATCTTCACGCGGGAGGTGATGGCGTCCTTCAGCTTGAGGGGCGGCGACATGATGGTCTGCAAGCACGCCGTCAATACGGAACCGGACGCGGAACTCTTTTTCGTAGGGCTCCATGTGAATGTCGCTGGCGCCCCGCTTGACCGCATCGGTCAGAACCAGGTTGACCAGCTTGACGATTGGAGCTTCGTCGGCCGCCTTCTCCAGATCGGCGAGTCCCAGTCTCCTCTTCTTCCGCCTGCAGTTCGACGTCGGCGTCACCCGCTTCGGTCATCGACTGCATCACCTGCTCGAGGTCTTCTTCCTGAGTGGTGCCGTAAGCCTTGTCGATCCCGGAGGAATCGAACTCTCGGAAGCCACCACCGGCTCGATGTTGAAGCCGGTCATGAACTTGATATCGTCCATGGCGAAGACATTGGTCGGGTCCACCATGGCGATGGTGAGCGATGCGCCGACGCGGCTCAGGGGAAGAATCTGGTAGCGCTTGGCGGTTTCGAAAGGAATCAGTTTTACGACCGATGGGTCGATTTCGAAATAAGAAAGATTGATGGCAGGCACGCCGTACTGGCGGGACAGAAAATTAGTGACGTCCTCATCGCTCAGAAATCCAAGCTTCACCAGGGCGGAGCCCAGGCGGCAATTGGTATCTTTCTGAACCTTCGTCGCCTGTTCCAACTGCTCAGTGGAGATAACCTTCTCTTTGACCAGAAGGTCTCCCAGCCGTTGAGACATACTTCGATCTCCTATCCTAGCGGCAGATAAATGTCGGATTGCGCCCGCGCGAAGCCGCGATGCCCTGGGGGAGATTTCGCAGCGCTTCTGCGTTGACACAAATTGTCACAGCAGATGCGTTATGGAGAAAGTAACTTTAGTACTTGTACTGAGCGGGTTAGCCGGGCAGGATCAACGGAAAAGCCACGATGCGCGCCAGATGCGGCTTTTTCGTGTCACTTTTTGTCAAAAACGCCGACGGTCATGTACCTCGGTAAGTAAAGCCGTTCCGGAAGAGAGCTTTGCGAGCTCCAATCAAGGCCGGTTAAAGAAAACGGCCCACCGCAGCCGCGAATTCCGTCGATGGACTCGGGAACTCGGGCTGCGATAGGCCGTATCTTTAACAGTGAAAGTGACAGTGCAAGTGATAACGATAGTGAAAGCGGAGGCACGGATCAGGCAGCAGGCTTCTTGCGCCGTGTGCTGGTCGTGCTCCTTCTCGGGCTGGCGGTCTCCTCTTTCCTCGCCCTCGACATCCCCTTCAGAGGCTTCCACGTTGATCTCCTCGGCAATCCCGTTCAGAGTGGCATCAGCCTCTTTCTCCTCTTCCAGGGTTTGCTCGAGCAGGTCGGCCGCTTCATCCTCTCCCAGCAGGCGTGCGTAAGTGCGGACGCATCCGTAGCCGGCGATCTCATAATGCTCGACCCGTTGCGCCGCGCCGATGATGGCGGCATCCTTTACTTCTTCGTCCATGTCTTCTTCCAGAATGTCGCTGCCTTCCTTTACCAGGCCTTCCATTCCTTTGCACTTTTCGCCTTTTGCTTTCTCTCCCAAGCCTTCAAAAATCGTTTCCAGCCGTTCTGCATGTCCTTTGGTCTTTTCGAGATGCTCTTCGAACGCGCTGCTCAACTCTTCCGATGTGCTATTTTTCGCCATCTTGGGCAGCGCCTTGATCAGTTGTTGTTCCGCATCGTAAAGGTCTCTGAGTTCTTGCACGTACAGCTCACGCAGTGAATTTGCCTTCATTGTTCTTGCCTCCGAGTCAGTGTGGGGTGCTCTGAAAGAAGTAACGAAAGATCTGAAAGGTCCTCTTTGTACCCTAACCGCAAATCGAGAACAGCTCTCCGCCGGAGAGGCGAGAAGCAGGTGCCGACCTGTCAAAGCGGCCGGCGCCTGCCCGAGTGGTGGGGATATAGAGGGCAACTTTCATGGGGCGAGCATAGGCGGGTTCACAGTCACGAACAATCCTGCCGAATCTGTAGTTTGATTTATGAATGTCTGTAGCGAGACTTCTAAAGCTGCGGCGCGGTAGGAGCGACTCCGATCACGCGCCGTCCGATAAGGTCGTGCCATCGAACCACTGCGCCGCGACAGCCGTGGTCGCGACCCCATCCCGCTCACTTTTCCACAAACGGTCGCGCCGGGAGCGAACACTGTAGACTCCATCTACAGGATCTTCGACGGTCGGGGACGGACATAGCAGTGCAGATGGCGGATTTATCCGGCGGACGGTCCCTCAATCGCCATCTCTATCGGGAAAATCCTGTATTCGACATTCCCATTGCACCTAATTCGGACCTCTCTCACCCCCATAAAACTTAGGTGCCCCCTTAGTTGTGGCAACTGCTCTTCCCCTTGTGCCATCGCGGTACAGCAAGTTCTACATGTGGATACACGCTGCACCGGATGGTTTCAAAAGTGAGGCGGCCCTACTCTGTGGAGGTAGCAAACGGAAAAAAATCGCATTGCAGGGATCAACTAAGGAGAAGCAAGTGAGCAGCGATATGAACTCCACCGTTAAGCACGTTACCGACCTGGACCTGATTAAGCGCGCTCAGCAAGGCGATGCCGATGCATTCGCATCTCTCTTCCACTCGCACAAGGCCCGTATCTACTCCGTGTGCCTGCGGATGACCAACAACACTGCTGAAGCCGAAGATTTGACGCAGGACGCGTTCCTGCAGGTTTTCCGTAAGCTTGCAACATTTCGTGGCGATTCCGCCCTTTCCACCTGGCTTTACCGGATTGCGGTAAACACCGTGCTCATGCATTTCCGCAAGAAAGCCTTGCGCCAGGTTTCGCTCGATGAGCCCTACAACCAGGACGCCAAGACGGTTCGCCGCGAATACGGCCGCAAAGATGACCGTCTCGTCGGCTCCGTCGATCGCATTGCTCTAAGTCGCGCGATCAAAGACCTGCCCGACGGCTATCGCACCATCTTCTTGTTGCATGAGGTGGAAGGCTACGAACACCAGGAGATCGCCGAGTTGCTCGACTGCTCCGTAGGTAACTCCAAGTCGCAGCTGCACAAGGCGAAGCTCCGCATCCGCGAGCTTCTCGGTTATGCACGAGAACAGAACTCCAAGAACGGATCGGCCCCGGGCGAACGCAAACATCGCCAAACCGATGAACTCCGTTCACTCTTATTGGATCGGTGGGTGGACGATGACGCTCCAGCGGTACCCCCCGCAGCCACACGGACCAAACAGCGTCCCGAATATGCGTCAACCCACGCGTAATGCGTTGAAATCCGAGTCTGGTTGGTTCTCGCCTGGGGGAAAGATGTCTGTCGGGGCAGTAGTAACGGTTGCAGGAAACGATCCGGAGTCGGGCCAGTTCGAGGTTTCTCCAACCGCGACGTTACGGCCGCCGCGCATTGCACCCCCTTCCCCGCTAGCTTTCTGGCATGTTCTCGGGCGCAGTGCCGTCGATCATGTGTGCTTGCGGCTGCGCCGGGCCGGCATTCGTGAAATTTCGGTGATTTCCGAAAATGCACGGGTGGAATCCGGCCCAGGCAAGCCTTCCGTGAGCCGCGTGCTGGCCGGCCACAATTTCTGGCGCGACTGGGATGCAGTGGTATCCAAATACCTCAACGGCGGCATGGAGACCATCCTGCTGCTTCGCATCGGACCCTATGCCGAGATCCAGTACGACCACCTGCTCCGGTTCCACAAGCAGAACAAGAGCCCGATTACGCATGTGCATGATCAATCCGGCGCACTGGACCTGTTGGCTGTGGACGCAGCCGAGCTGCGAAAAGCCGATGATTCTTATCGTGCTCGTCTCGGCCGCCTTCTGCCGTTCCGGCGCCAATACCGGTTCAACGGGTACACCAACCGCCTGAAAACTCCGAAGGATTTTCGCAGCCTGGCGCAACATGCCCTGATCGGGCGGTCGGAGATTCGTCCGCTGGGAAGCGAAATTCAACCGGGTATCTGGATCGGCGAGCGGACCTCGATCCATCCCAGTGCGCAAATTCTTTCTCCTGCTTTTATCGGATTAGGCGTCCGGGTGCGCGCCTCGTGCACCGTGGCCGCGGCAAGCGCGATCGAAGAGAACTGTGAAATCGATTGCGGCACGACTATTGAGAACTGCTCCATTCTGCCCGGGACCTATATCGGCACCGGGTTGCGCATGAGCCATTCCGTGGCAGGGGAGCACCGCCTCTACCACCTGGGCCGCAATGTGGCCGTCACCATTGGCGATGGCAGGCTGGTAGGCACCACTCCTTCCTCTCACAAGCTGGTCAAAGGATTGAAGTCCCTCTTTGCCAGGCCCGCCACCGGTCTCGCCCGAAGGTTGCTGTCAACCCATTCGGAGCAGATGGCATCTTTAGAGGAGAGCCAAACGACCGTGCAGACAGGGACTAGCCGCTGATCTGTCGAAGAATGATGTTGGGTTCAGGTTGTATGAAGAAGGCCCCTATGATGATTAAAATGCCGGCAACGATTTCGGCCAGAGAAGCGCGCAGCTTCAGCCGTGAAGTCAGAACAGGTCTCGCGGCTGAGAGGAATTGCATTGTCGCCGATTTTTCCGCAGTGCGCGATATGGACAGCGCGGCCCTGAACATCCTTACGGCTTGCATGGAACGCATTGCCGATAAGGACGGCTCGCTGCATCTCGCCGGCATCTCTCCCGAAGCAGCAACCATATTCGAACTGGCAGGCCTAGACCGCGTTTTCGACATCTTTCAGGCTGGTCCGGTGTTGGTTTCTGATTACGAAATAGATCGCGAGCCAGAGGACGAAGCGGTTGCCGAGGTTGCGGAACAGGCTTCGCTGCAACCGTCTGCGGCTTAAGAGAAAGGCGTCCCGGGTATTCCATCGCTGAGGTGGCCATGACTTCCGTTATCGCGAGCAGGTTGGGGTTAACCAGATTGGGATTAACTACCACCGTGGCGTTGTGTCTGTGTGCGCCGGTTATGGCCCAGCAGAACGCCTCCTCCCAGAATCAGTATCCGACTAGTCAAACTCCGGCCGCTCAGGACCAGGCCATTCAACCCGAGTCTCCCCAGAACCCCAGCCAGCAGCAGCCTTCCCCCGATCAATCGCAAGATTCCGACCGGCCGTTCATTCTGTTGGAACAGCCGGCCGCAGCACCGCATCTTCCTGATAGCCCTGGTACATCGCAGACGCAAAACCCTCCCCCGGCCGCGTCTGAACAGCCCGCAACGCCTGCACCCGCGCTTCTTCAGGCCCCCAGTGGAACCGCGGCGGCGCAGACCGGAAGGGTCGCTGGCAGCCCCGCATCCCGGCCCGCCGGAATCGCGATCGCGCCGGCGAAACAGCGTCAGGTTCACTCGTTCCTGATCAAGATGGGTGTAATCATCGGAGCTGGAGTGGCTCTGGGCACCGTGGCAGCGCTTTCCGCCGCCAGTCCATCCAAACCACCCGGAGCGCAGTGAGCCCGAATCTTAGAGCGGCGAGCAAGCGGGATTGGTATGCCGATGCAACGAAATTGAAATCACTGAATCTCAAGCGAATGGACTCGACTGACATCTCAGCAAAGACACCCGGCAAATCCGCGTTCCTGATCAGCTTCTCGGGCATCGATGGATCAGGTAAGAGCACGCAGGTGGAACGCCTGTGCGCGCAGCTGACTGAAGCAGGAATTCCCATTCTGCAGCTGGCTTTCTGGGACCATGTCGTTGTCTTCCGCAGCTTGCGGGCAGGCTTCAGCCACAAGTACCTGCAGAGTGAACGGGGCGTCGGCGCTCCTGGGAAACCTGTCAACCGCAATGACAAGAACAAGCGTGGCTGGTACTTGACGCTGCCTCGCACCTGCCTGTATTTAGTCGATGCGCTGATGTTGCGAAGGGCCGTGGCCCGGGCGCGCTCGGAGCATGCTGGCGCCATCATCTTCGATCGCTACATTTTTGACCAGCTCGCCACCTTGCCTCTGGATCGGCCATTAGCTCGCGCCTATGCGCGCCTGATCCTGTCTCTGGTGCCCGAGCCTGATATCGCCTACGTACTCGACGCCGATCCCGAAATCGCGCGCGCGCGCAAGCCGGAGTATCCGCTCGAATTCATGCGTCATTATCGCCGCGCATACTTGTCTCTCTGCGACCTTGCCAACATGTGCCTGATCAAACCGCAATCGGCTGACGATACGCAAGCCGCGATTTCGCGACGCCTCTCAGACGCAGTCGGCATCGCGTCGCCCAGCGCGGTCACAGCACCTATATAAATCTCTACAGGATTCTCCCCCGCGAATGTCCCGTCTGTAGCCCATCTTCGCGGTTTCTCTTTCGCAAACACGCTGTCGCGCAACCAACATTCCCTCTCTGGGACTCATCCAAGTACCGCATTCGGAGAGCCCTGAGATTATGGCAAGCGAACCACAGCGCGACAAATTGGCATTAGTGATTCCCACCCTCAACGAGGCAGGCAATATCCAGACGCTGCTCAACCGCCTGCAAAACGCCTTGTCGACAGTCGACTTGGATTACGAACTGCTGGTGGTGGACGACAACAGCCCGGACGGCACCGCAGATGTGGTCAGCCATTATGCCGAGTCCGACCGGCGGGTACGGCTGATGGTTCGCAAGCGCGAGCGCGGACTGGCCGGGGCCGTTATCCATGGCTGGTCACATACCGATGCCAATCTGCTGGGAGTCATCGATGCCGACCTGCAACATCCGCCGGAAGTGATTCCGCAACTGCTGGCCGCAATCGACGGAGACATCGACATTGCCATCGGCAGCCGCTACGCCACCCGCAACAAAATCAGCAACTGGAGCAAAGCCCGGCAATTGATCTCGCGCCTGGGCACCTGGGCCACCATGCCTCTTGCAAAGACGGAGCGGAGTCCGGGTCAAGGATCCGCTCTCCGGACTGTTCATCGTCCGCCGCGAATGTCTGGAGGGAATTGAATTACAACCGCAGGGCTTCAAGATCCTGTTGGAGATCCTGGTGAAGGCCCGCATTCAGAAGGCAGTCGAGGTTCCATTCACATTTGCATCGCGCAACGCGGGCAAGAGCAAGGCGGACGTGAAAGTGGCATGGCAGTATTTTTCGCTTCTCGGCAAGCTTTCACGTCACACCATCTTCGGCCCGGGACCGCAATGAAGATTTGCCTGGTAACCGCTTTTCCACCAAGCCGCCACGCCTTGAACGAGTATGGCTTCCACATCGCCCGCGAATTGCGGCAGATACCGGGGCTCTCTCTGACCATTCTCGGCGACGATGTGACCCACGATGAGCCGGAACTGGACGGCTACTCGGTCGTGCGCTGCTGGCAGTTCGAAGATGTCTCCAATCTCTGGCGGGTTCTGCGCGCGGTGCGCCGCGAGAAACCCGACATCGTCTGGTTCAATCTTGGCTTTGCCAGCTTCGGCGGCACTCCTCTGCCTGCATTTCTCGGGATAGCCATCCCCGCCCTCACTCGCCTGTGCGGTTTCTACACTCACGTGACCATCCATCAGTTGATGGAGACGGTTGACCTGCACGATGCCGGCGTCCGCTTTCCCTTCTTCTATAAGGTGGGAGGATTCATCGCCACTCAGCTCTTGCTGCTGGCGAACTCGGTCTCTGTGCTGCTTCCGGCCTATCGCACCGTGTTACGCCAGAAGTACAAACGGGGCGCGGTTTATGTTCGCAAGCACGGCATTCTCACCGGGCGCCCCGAATATCCTGATTTTGCGCGCCGCGGAAATCCTTTTCATCGGGTGCTGGCATTCGGCAAGTGGGGCACCTATAAGCGTCTCGAGCCCCTGATCGAAGCCTTCAACCTGGTCAACCAGCAGTGTCCCGAAGCCCGGCTGGTCATCGCCGGTACCGACCATCCCAAAACACCCGGCTATCTGCAATCCATTGCTGAGGGGTTCTGGCGGCATCCTTCGATTGAATTCGTCGGATACGTTGCCGAGGATGAAGTGCCAGCCCTGTTTCAGAGTTCCTCGGTGACCGTGATGCCCTACACTTCCTCCGCGGGATCGAGCGGGGTCGCCCACCTGGCCTGCGCCTACGGAGTTCCGGTCATCGCTTCCGACATCAGCGACTTTCGCCAGCTGAGGGACGAAGAGGGTATGGCCATCGACTTCTTTACTGCCGGGGACGTCAAGAGCTTGGCCCAGCAACTTGTGCTCATTCTGCAAAACCGGGCACGCCGGCGCGAGATGGCGCTGCAGAATTTTTCGGCGGCATTGCGCATGAGCATGCCGGAAATCATCCGGCAATATCTTCGCACTTTCGATCTGCAGAGGCAGATCGGTTCCCTGGCGTCGATATCGCGCGCTCGCCGGATTCCGCGCTGGGTGCCGCTGCGCTCCTGGGTGGGCGGCCGCGCTACGCGCAAACTGCGAAACAACGTTGCGGCTTCTGCGGCAGCTGCCGGCAACCCTTCAACGGACGCGCAGGGTTATCGGCGTGGAGCTGCGTCCAGTCCCGCAGTTCCCGTTGACGGCAATGGTAAAAACCCCGGGTGGAGTGCTGGCCTCGAGCGCGGCATTGCTGCTCCCGGCAACGGGAACTCCGCCGCAAGCTACGGTGGCGAGCAGTAGGATTGCAGCTATTCCCAGCAGCAGAGCCGCTTTCAGCCGCTTTCTATTTTGCCGCCCTCCCGCAAATACCAACCCCCCAATTCCTATACCGGGCATGAGCATGGCGTACTGCAGGCGACTCCCGCTAAGCCGGGCGTGAACTGCCGCGGTACGGCTTCCGGTTGTGGAGATCGTCAACGTCGTCACCATTCTCTTTTTCTGCTGGTCGAAATACAGGCGTGAGAATGAGCAAGTAGTTCCTTCCGGCAGATTCGAGCACGATAGAGCTACGCGGCTCCGGAGAACTCCCGAGCCAGGATCGATGGTGACCATCGACACCGCATTCTTTCCCCGGAGCACGCTGAGGTTGCTGGGGGAAGCGGTCAGCGTCATCGGCGTCGGAGCCGGAGCAGGCGGAGGATTCGGCACCGGTGGCGGAGGAGCGGGAGTAGGAGGAGGATCTGGAGTCGGGTCGGGCGGCGCTTTAACGGTGTACTTCACGCCGTGAGAAATCTGGTTGGTCAGGCCGGGTTTTCCTATCGCCTGCACGTAGGCCACATAGTTTCCGGCGGGCAGCGAGTAACTCGCCAGGTTGAGAGAACGCGATCCGGGGCTCATGCTGTTCAACGGCATCAGATCGCGGCCATTCGCGCTGATGTAAATCTGGTAGTGATCGATGGTGCTTTCATCTCCGCTGAGCTGCCATCGCAGTGAGCCGCCCGCCTGCCTCGCCGAAATGCTCACGCAATTGTCGATTCCGGTTTCGAGCTCCGTGCCTTCTTCGTAGTCGTTCCATGTCACCAGCTGAATCGCATCCAGAGGATGGCCGCCGTTGTAGTAGCTGTTGATCTTCGCGAATGTTTCCAGCCAGGTCTGGCCGCACTGCTGTTTCATCACCCGGTTCAGGCTCCAGGATGCCAGCGTATCGTTGAAGCCCTTGTACACCCCGCCAATGGCGTATTCTCCCGCTGCCGCGTCTGCGGCCTCGTAGAATTTCTTGAGGTAGTTCATGCCGTAGGTGGGATCAGAAGCCCTCACCCAGGCATAACCCCCGTTAGAACGCACGTGAGTAAATCCAGGACCGTTCTGGAAGATGAACATCGGGTTGCTGGCGGCGGCCGCCGCTACCGCATCCCAGTCCACCCGGTAGTGGAGATCGATTTCGAACTCGGCGATCAGCGGCCTCCCATTCACCCGGGCATAGGCTGGAGACGGAGCGAAAGTCTGTTCCACGTACTGCACCAGGTGAACCAGTGACTGCTGATCACTGCAACCGGCGCAGCGGCTCAGCGTCACTGCCCCCTTATCCACCATGATGGCGAAGGTGAAGCCGGAGTGTTTTTCGGCTTCGGCCATTACACCGAGTGCGGTCACGTTGGTGAAGTCCGCCGGGCCATACCAGTCGAGGATCACTCCGTCGATGCCCCGGCTGATCATGTCTTCAATCTGCCGCCGGATCTGCTCAGGCCGCTGCGAGTTATATCCCACTTGCATGTGCCGGTGGTCGCCGAACCAGGGCATGAGGTGAGCATAGATTTTGGTCGTTGCCCCCGGATACAACAGCGAACGGATGCTCAGTTTGCTTACATTTCCCGAGCCGGGCATTGCCGTTGATCTGCGCCTGAAATTCATCCGAAGCGCTGGTGTTGTTCGAGGTCAGGGTCTGCAGTGTGGTGGTGGGCACGATCCGCAAATCATCGGCGGCGGCGGTAGCGGCGATAAGCAATAAGGCGGCAAGCAACGCGCGAAGCATCGACTCCTCCTGGTCGTTGCCACATAACGCTGGGTTCGAACGTTCTTGTGCCTGCCAAAGCCTTGGGGGATGAATTACGATTGCGTCCGGAATCACCGTTGACGGCATCTCTGGGCTCGCCTGTCAGGACGACAGGCGGATCTGCTCACCCCAACGCGAATTGAGGTCGGCATACCTGGTCGGCCAGACTAGGTGCGGTGAAAGCCTGTCACGCAAAAGTTGATTGATCTTGTACTGACCCAGGTTTTGCGTCGAGGTTACGGAGGTATCGAAAACTTGAGCGCGACAACCCGCCGACAAACCCTAGCGATGATTACTGGACATTTTCCAGCGGACTAAGTAGATCGTCTTATTACGATGGAGATTGCCGTAGTGAGTGAAGAAACCCAAAGACTGGCTGGGCATCCAGCGATGGTAGTAAATTCTCGCCGTGAGGAAGGAACAAAGAAACGCGGATTGTGGTCGCCCCTTCCGTCCGGATTATTTCGGCGCGGGGGCGACCGGCGGACGCGGCACTTCATTCCGCCGTCTTAAAACAATCGGTCCGCCTTCTTTAATTCGCTCCTGCCGTTCCGCTTCGAGATTCAACTGGGTGTGTTCCGTGTTCTGGTTCGCCACCGCAGCCAGATTCATGCCCTGCATCTCGTGGCGATTTGCGTAGGTCACCTTGTCGGCGGCGCCATTGGCCTGTTGCGCTTCGCTATAGAACTGCTGGGCAGTCTCCTGGTCGCCGTTCATCTCGGAGACGTATCCCATGTTGTTCAGCGTGAATGCGTTGTAAGGGATCCAGTTTATAAGCCTGCTCGAAGAACCGGCGGGCGCTTCCGGAATCATTGTGGTTGAGAGCGGAGACGCCTTGAAGATTGAGCCGCGCCACCTCGGCTTCCACATTCTCCTCAGTGCTGTTCAGCCGTTTCTGCACCGCTAGAGCATTGCTGGCGGCGACTTCGCTGATCGGCTTCCCTGCCAGCTGGCGGTTCTCGGTCACGACAATCAGCTCCGAAGAATGCCGCAACGCCGCCTCGTCGTAATAATGGATTGCCCCCTGAAGGTTCCCTTCCGCCTCCATCACCGAACCCAGGTTATTCAGGGTGAAGGCATTCTGCGGATCATAATCGAGAGTCTTGCGCAGAACATCTTCCGCTTCCTGCGCCCGTCCCTGGGCGAGCAGACTCATAGCCTCAACGTTCCCCCGATTCACCCGCAGATCCTGGCTTGCATAGCCTCCCGCCACCTGGCTCAGTTCTTTGCCTTTCACATCCGGAACCGAGGCCGTCTGCACCACCGCTTCGCTGTTCTGCTGCGCTGCCAGCTTGTAATACTTCTCGGCGCGCTGCACCTTGCCTTGAATCTCGGAAATGTACCCGAGATTATTCAGGGTGAAGGGATCGTCCGGGTCCAGCAGGTATGCCTTGTAGAAGAGTCTCTCAGCTTTCTCGAGGTCGTGCTTCTTGATGGCATTCACGCCATCCTGGTTCAACGCCTGGACGGGTGTCGGCTTGCTGTGTTTCGGCCAACTAATGCGCAAGTCTCCTGCGCAGGCAGGCAGCGTCACTGCAAGCAGGCAGGCGAGCGAGACCAGCGGAAATATTTTCTTTATCGCTTTCTCAGGCGTTGTTTTCTTAATCATTGGCGGCGGACGTCAGTACTTGAACTCGTGCTTTGGATGCTGCTCGCCAGCTCCGGTTTGCCCACGTAAGCTGCTGAAATCAAGGGTTTCCCGGCCCGGTTGGCTAACCTTTTTTGAGGCGCGGCATCCAAGCTACTCTGATATCCGCCATGATGCGCCTGGTACCTGTTTCCTTATTGCTTCTCAGCGGCCTGGTGAGTGGACAGGCCACCAGCGGCTTGGTGTCGCCGCCTGCGGCGCAGCCCAATGGGGTGCAGCCTGACGCCGCTGTGCAGCCGGTCAAACCCACCATCGTCCCGGATGCCGCGACCCCTCCCAATTCTTTGCTCGACCTGCCGCCGCTCCCGTCGGATTCCCGAGTGTCGCTGCTGGGCGGAACCATTGCTAATGTCAGCCATGTAGAGAACCGCCTGCAGGTGCGCGCCTTCGGGGGCAAGCAGCACAAAGTCGGCTTTGATGTGCGCACGCACTTTTATCTCGACGGCAAGCCGGCCAAAAGTCGCGATCTCAAGCCCGGTGAACGCGTGTACGTGGACACCATGCTCGACGGCGACCACGTCTTTGCCAAGACCATCTGGATCCGCACCCAGGCTGCATCAGGTGAGGGCCGCGGACAGATTCTCAGCTATGACGCTTCCCGCGGCCTGCTGCAAGTCCGCGACGAGCTGACTTCGCAGCCTGTCACCCTGCGCGTCCGTCCGTCTACGGTGGTCCACGTCGGAGATAAAACCGGAACCACCGCCGACCTCAAGACCGGATCGATCATCAGCCTGGTCTTCGGGCCCGAGGGCTCGCGCGGCGGTGACGTCCGCCAGGTTTCCATCCTGGCCCAGCCCGGCTCCCAGTTCACCTTTGTCGGAGCCATTACCTACGTCGACATGTCCCGCAACATGATTGCAATCAATAATCGTTCCGATGACCGGAGCTATGAGTTGTATCTCGAGAACCTGCCGTCAGGCTCGTTCCGTAATCTCCGGCAGGGATCAGTCGCCAGCATCCAGGCGGTCTTCGACGGCCAACACTACGTCGCGCGCAGCCTCCAGTTGATGCCCGACCAGGCGGAAACCAAGTAGCTTCCGCTGACTTCATCCAACCTCTTGAACCTGATTTCGGCGCTATGGGAAAGCTGCACGCGGCAGCCGCCACTTACTCTTCCATCTCCTGGTGCAGCGCTTCATTGATCAGCACATTCGGGTCTTGCAGGAAGTGCACCATCAGATTGCAGGCATATTTGGCGAGCGTGGAGAAATCTGTCTGGTACCAGCAGCAACTCGTCATGTTGCGGGAGAAGCCGCAATAGTAGCGATAGCCCTGATAGATCTCGCCTCCCAGGGCGAGGCCGGCCGCGGTCATGCGATGGTTTCCCTCGATGATGGTGAAGGGACCGGACTGGTCGAGCCCGATAATCAGCACGGAACTTGGCGCGCCTCCGCCCGCTGCGATCTGCTCGCTGAGCGATTGCAGCTTGGCAATGGGCAAGTCCTGCGGCCCGGAACGGAGCCGCTTCCGCACGCTTTCCACCACGTCTGGCAGGTAATAACTTTTCTCTGCCAGCTTGCGCCAGTGGTTCCGCGGGAAAATGCGGATGCGGTCCAGGTCGTGCGGCTGTAACTCAACCTCCCACCACTCGGTATCATGCGGCAATTCACGCCACAGCGGCCCTCTGCGGCGGTATAGCAGCGCCCGGCGCAGCTCATTCTCCCGCCGGCTGCTGAAATCCGGCTCACCGACAATTCTTTCCAGATGTCCCCGGTATTTTTCGAACTCGGGAAAATAGAATTCGCTTTTCAGGAATTCGGAGATCACTTCATCCTCCGAAACCTTCCGCAGCCGGGTCAGCGGAACAATACTCAGGCTCTCCAGCAGACGCCGCCGGGCATCGCGCTGAGCCCGCAGAAACGGTATGGATACGCTCACCAACAGCAACACCATCAGCACCATCTGGACCGCGATGACCTGGTGCAGGGTGTGGTGCAACAGGTAAATTCCGGCAATAATGGCGCCGCTAAACCCAAGTTGCAGCCAGCTGACGTTGCCGATCTTGCGGGAAATCTCGTAGCTCATCAGCACCACGCTCAACGCGTAGATTCCTGTGGTGGCGGCATATAACACCAGCAGCGATGCATAGGGATTGTTCGCGCCTGATGGGAACCCCGATCCCAGCACGGCATGCCACGCGCTCGCGGGAACCAGCCACGCCCCGAGGGTGAAGACGCAGGTGATCAGTACCACCAGGAGCAGCGCAGTGCTCAGCGCGGCCTTGCCATCCCTCTCGTCCGAAGCGGCTCCCGCGGAGAACGGAAACATGCCATTCACCACTGACCAGGAAAGTATGTACACCACTCGTCCCACCAGGGCGATGGCGGCGTAAATCCCCGCTTCCGTAGCCGAGAAGAAGTGCTTCACCAGAATGATGTCGAGATTGTTGATCACCACCTGGCCGGCAAAAAAAACCGAGGTCTGAATGCCTTCGCCCAGCAATCCCGGAAGCACGGTCGTCGAATCGAAAGCGTGCTCAGCCGAAGGCCGCGCAATCAGATAGGCGGCCACCACCGAGATCACGATCGCGCCGACCACACCCAGAACTCCCAGTCCCAGCCGGATCAGAACCACCGCGGCAACCAGCTTGATCAGGACCTCGAGCGCGAAATTTCCCGCCAGATGCGGGAAGTCGTAAAGCCCTTGCATCAACCCGCGCCGCGCGCCCAATGGGATGTAGAACAAAATCCCCAACAACAGCAGCAGCACATACTCCCGCGTCGGCAGGTTCAAGTAATGCGAAATCAGCGGCGTGGCCAGAAGCAGCAGCAGAGTGATGGCGCCGCTGGTTGCCCAGGCGCGGCGGTGCAGGAAGCGATAAATGCCGATCTTGACCGGCGCCAGTTCGGTCCTCGCCACCAGCTTGGAGCACAAGAGCTGGAACGACAGGGTGACCGCCGAAACCAGCATGAGCAGCGTGTACATCACGCTGGCATGGCCGAAGCTGGCTGCACCCAGTTCGTGAGCAACCACCAGGTTGTAGATCAGGTTCATGGCGCCCACGAACCCTGAACTGAACAGCATCATCATGCTGCCGCTCAGCACCCGGGCTCGCAACGCGCGCAACGAACGCTCATCCGGGACTGCCGGGGCTGGGTGATCGGGAGATTGCGGCTCCGTACTCACTATCGTCGTAAATGCCTTTTGATCGTCCACGGGGCGGTTCAAAATAACAGAATTGGATGCAGTGGCAACCCAGGGGGAAGGGGCCGGTAACCGCACTTTTTACCCGCGATCGGCAGAACTGCTTACAGCGGCTCGGTACAAGGGGACGCCCGTTCGCACTTTCTTTGCTTAAGCTGCGGGATCAGAACACTGACAATCTCACCACCGGGAGCACGATCGTGCTGTTGCTGCCGCTGAAGTTATAGAACGTCTGCTGTTGCAGCCCAAAGGAGAAGCGCAAAGGATAATGGACCGGGACATTTCCCATTCCATCGTTCAACGAACGCTGAATCGGTTTCACATACGACACCATAAATTCATTGTTCACATTGTCATAGAAGTGATAACCCTTGCCCTGCGACCAGGTGCCCGCAGCCTCGACCTCCCAACGCGCCCCCGGGCGGTATTCGAAACGGAAGGCTGGCACCAACGCCTGTCCGGTCGCATAGTTCAGGTCCTGCACTCTCCAGGAGCGCAGATATTGGGCGAACACCGACAGCTTCGCGGTCTCGCCGATCTTGCGCTGGATGCCCGCATACATGCTGGTGGCGAAATACTCCCGCACTTCGGGATGAAACAGGACATCCCGCGCAGAATAGCCGGAGATCAGCGAAGTGCGGCCCCACGGCCGCCCCACCGTAAACTCCAGGTTGGCCCGCAGATCGCGGGAGCTCAGGTTCCGCTCGGTGAAAGGGCCGGCCTCGTGCGCCACATTTCCGGAAATCGATACCCAATTCTTGAAGGCGCTGGTGTATAGACCCAGAAATTGCCGGAACAAATTCTGGTTCATGTTCAGCGGCGCCAGGGTATCGCGGCGGATCGTAAACTGCACTCCGGGACTGAAAACAATCGTCTCTCCGCCCAGGTGCAGCACCGGATTCACCGCCGTATTGAAGACCGTGTCGTAGGTATCCCGGTTCTGGATCAGCAGCTCGTCGGGAAACGAGAACTTGCCGCGCGCATTCCGCTCTTCCACCAGGCCGCTGATGGTCGGCCAACCCGTGAGATGGACGCGGTAGCGGGCATCCCCAATAGTCTGGATCGATGAGCGCGGCGGCGGCAGCAGCGACGGGTCGGTAATGTTCCGGATCCTGGCATCCGTGGTGTAAAGATTGATGTCGTCAAGAATCGGATCCACCGAAGCCTCGGAAAGGACGCTCAGGTTGGGCGTTATCTGCTTGCCCTCTTCCGCGGCCAATGCCATTTCCGCGCGCTCGGCCGATTCGTTATTCAACACGATGCGGTTGGCCCGCGCCAACGATGATAGCGCCAGCGTGTTGTCGTGCTGCTGGCGATACACATTGGCCATCGCGATCAAGTATTCATAGTTCTCGTCAGAGGCGCCGCTGCTGCGCGCGGCGCGCAGCGTCTGCTCCGCGCTGGCAGTTTGCCCCAGCGCAACATACGCATTCGCCAGCCCCACGCCGACTGCGGCGTCATCCGCTCCCGCGGCATGGGCGCGTTCGAAATAAAGCTTGGCCAGGTCAAACTCCTGAATCGACATCAGCACTTCGGCGGTTTCGAGCAGGGTTTCCGCCGTAACCGGATCGGCCTCTCCCACCCGCGCTTCCGCCAGTCCATAGGTGACCTGCTGCTTGGCTTCGTCGCGCTTGCCTTGCTGGGCAAACAACCGGGCCAGCGCCAGCCTGGTCTCCAGCCGCTCCGAATCATCTGACTCCAGCGCCCGCTCGTAGCGGGTCATGGCGCCCTGTTCGTCTCCCAGGATCATCAACGCTTCGCCGGTCGCCAACAGGATCTTGGCTTTCACTCCCGGCTGCTCGGCGGAGGCAATCGCCTTCAGCGCATCATCCCGCCGCCCCAGCTGCGCATAGCATTTCGCCATCTGCGCGTACACCGGCGTATTGTCCGGAGTCAGGGGAACGGTGGCTTGCAGCACGTCAATCGCTTCCGGATAGCGGTGCAACCGATACAGCACATCCGCCAGCGCAAGATGGATCTGCGGATCGGTCGGCGCCAGCTTCATGGCTTCGCGGTACTCCACTTCCGCCTGCCTCAGCAGCACTTCCTGGCGGTAGGCTTCGCCGCGTCCCATGTGGGTGGCTTTGTTTTCGCCCAACTGCTTGGCCGCGGCATTCACCTCCGCCAACGCCGCCCTCGACCGGTGCAGCTGAAGATTGGCATACGCCAATCCCAAGTGCGCCTGCCCATAGTCCGGACGCAGCTTCAGCGCCTCGTTGAAATCAGCCACCGCCTTGCTGCCCTGCCCCATGTCGTTCAGTACGAAGCCACGGTTCATGTAAGCGGTTGGCACTTTGGGATCAATTTCCAGCGCCTCGGTGAAGTCCTTCACCGCTTCTTCCGATTGGCCGGAATGGGTGTGAATGTAGCCGGCGATCAGGCGCAGATCTTTGTCCTTCGGCAGGATCGGCTTGTATTTGTTCACGATCTGCTCGGCATCGTTGAAGCGCTGCAGGAAGAGCAAATCGTATGCGAGATAGACGGGAGCTTCCTTGTCGTCAGGCAGCTTCTGAATCACCTGGTAGCCCAGTGCCGCCGATTCCTCGTACTTCCCTGTCCAGGTAAGGTACCGTTCCCGCTCCCGCATGACCTCGGGATTGTCATTGATCGAGGCCTTTTCCGCCGCCCGGTCAAGCCACTGTTTGGCCAGCGGCAGCTTATGCGCTTCGAGCGAAGCATTCACCGCGCCGGAATAGATCGCCGGCTTGCCCGGCTCGAGCGAGCGCGCTTTTTCATAACTCGCCTGCGCCTTATCGAACTCGCGATGCGCCGTGTACAGATCGCCCAGCGCCAGGTATCCCACATAATCGTTGGGATAAAGCTTCACCAGCTTGGTGAAGAATTCCTCGGCCGCCTTGGGCTCATTCATATCGCGCGACAGGTATCCCATGGCGGTGATAGCGGCATGATTCACCGGGTCCTGCTGCAGCACTTCCGCGTATAACTTGTGCGCATCCTGGTTGCGCTTGAGCTTCCACAGCAGGTTGGCGTAGTTCAGCTTGATGTTGATGCTGTCGGGCGCAAGCGACAGCGCCTCTTTAATGTCGCGCTCGGCGGCGTCCATCTGGTTCAACGCGGATTCAATCAGCGACCGCAGCCGCAGGAACTCCGGCTTACTCGAATCGCTGACGGTTGAAACCTGCGCCAACTGGGACTGCGCTGCCGCCAGTTCCTGTTCTGACTCGGTGTTCTGGTCGGTCGCCCGATACGCCTGGTAGAGGTTCAGGTGCAGCGAAACCGGGTAAAGCGGCCCTTCCTGCGGACCTCCCGGCGGAAGGTTCTGTAACGCCAGCTGGTATTCGTGTACTGCGTCTTTCTCGCGTCCTTGCAGGGTCGCGATATCGCCGCGCAGAGCATGCAGCCGATAATGGTTCGGATTACTGGCCTCCGCCCGCTTCAGGAACCCTTCTGCCCTATCAACTTCGCCGGCATTCACCACCGCCTGCGCTGCGCTCAGCTGCAGGTTCACATCTTCCGGAGATTTATTAGCAGCCTCGGTATAGAGCTCGGCGGCCTTCTTCTTCTTCCCTGCCAGTTGGTAGGTGTAAGCCAGTTCCGAGAGCACTCCACGAGCGCCCTTTCCGCCGACCTTCTGCACTTTCTGCAGAGTGGCGATAGCCTGATCGTATTTCCCCGAGTCGCGATAGAAGCCCGCAACCGCCCGCAGCACTTCCGGATCGTTCGGAGCGCGCGCCTTGGCTTCTTCCAGGTAGCGCTGCGAGGCATCCGGCTGCTTCAGATGTTGGAATGCGCGCGCCAGCATCAGTTCGCTGCGCGGCGAGGCCTGCAATGACTCCGCTCGCTTCAGCAGGTCAACCGCTTTTTGCGGATCGGTGCTCAGCGCAATTTCGCCGGCCAGTTGCAGATCAACCACGCTGCTGGGATTGGCCGCCAGCACTCTCTGCAGCAGATCGTTGGCTTCCGCGATTCGCCCCATGCGCGCATAGGTCTGCGCCAGGCCGGAAAGTCCATGCACTGACGAAGGCTCGTTCTTCAATCCGCGCTGGTAGGCATCGACCGAAGCCTGATATCTGCCCGCCAGTCGGCAGGAATATCCCAGCAGAAACCAGAGCTCCGTATTCTGCGGTGCCGCGTTTGCTGCCCTGCCGGCAAACTGCACCGCCTCTGGATAGTTCTTCTTCTTGAGCGCCTGTTGCGCTGCGCGCGCGTTGCGGGCCACTTCAATGCCCGCGCCCCAGCCCAGTCCGCCTCCCGGATTATGAGCGGCTGGCGGCGCTGGTTTTCCCGCCTTAGCCGGTGCTTTGCCTGCCTTGCCCGGCGCTTTTTTGGATTTCTTTCCGCTCTTCGCGGTCGGAGGGGACTTCTGAGGATTGATTTCAAAGGTCTGCGCCGACGCTGCAATGCCGAGCAGCAGCAGTACGCATACCAAGCCGAGCTGTCTAGCTTTCCTTGCCATGTGCGGTGTGGAGGGCAAGCACCTTTCTCCTTCACCTGCCTGAATCAAAGAAGTCACGCGCTTGCGGACTCTCAGATGCTGTCAGCTTGAGTGTGGTTGGATACAGAGTACCCGCGATAAGCTCAAACGTTTGTAAGTAAAGGAGTTGAGCCCTCACCCTCAGTTCCCGCCTACCCTGCTTTAGCAAACCTTCTCAGGCAATGTGGAATCCAAACGCCTGCTCACACCGCACTGGAGGATTCCCGCACCGTGGAAACCAGTTACCTCCGTCGTCCCATCCCGTTAGGGATGATTTTGTTGTTGGCGCTGATGTTGCACGGCCCGCTGCTCATGATGCAGCTGCCGCTCACGCAGTCCTACGACGCCAACTTTCACGTCTTCTTTGCATCGCACTACGCCCAGCATTGGTTCGATCCCTGGAACGAGAAGTGGTTCGCCGGCTTTTCGCAAACCACCTATCCGCCGCTGGGTCATCAGTGGGTTGCGCTTCTTTCCTACGTGGTCGGCCTGAACATGGGACTCATGTTGGTGCAGCTGGCCGCCGTCCTGTTGCTGGTCGTCGGTGTCTATCGCTTCGCTCGATTATGGGTGGACGAGCGCGGCGCCAGTTACGCAGCCCTGTTCAGCGCCTTCATCGGAGTTCTGTCGTTTCTGGTTTATTCCGCCGGTCAGCTCCCAACCACCTTGTCGGCGGCCTTGTACTTTCTGGCGCTGCCCTATCTGTATGCATGGTCGCGCGACGGCAATGGACGATCGCTGCTGAAAGGTGTGGTGTTCACGCTGGTGGCTGCCGCGGTTCACCACGTCACGCTGATTTTCGGAGCGCCAATTCTGGCAATTCCGGTGATCTGGCTGGCCTGCCTCGACCGAAAAGACGGCAACTCGATCGGCGGCGTGATCTCCCGCTCCGCGGTTTTTGCCGTGCTGGCCGGCGTTGGCGTGGGCCTGGTCCTGCTGCCTTATTGGATTTCCATCATTCAACACCCGATCGAGCAGGTGCCGATTCCGCACGCCAGCCGTTCCAACCTGCTGATGAACGCGACATACCTGATGAACTATTTCATCGTTCCCTACGGAGCGATGATTCTGGCGTTGCCGTTCATCGTCTGGCTGGGATCGAAGACCCGGCGGCTGCGTCCGCTGCTGCTCGGTTTCTGGGTGGCCTTCCTGTTCGGCCTGGGCGGAACCACTCCGTTCCCCAAGTGGATCCTGGGACGCGCCTTCGAAATTCTGACCTTCGAGCGCTTCAGCTTGCTTGCCGTCGTCCTCGCGCTGCCGATTCTCGGAGAGCTGGCCGCAATCGCCATCGACCGCTACCAGGCGAAAGCGGCTGTCACGATCGCGCTCGCCACTATCTTTACCACTGGACTGGCTTTTGCGTGGATGGCCTACACTCCGTTCCACACCAATGCCGATCTGAATGTGGACCCGGTCATCAGCTTCCTGAACCGCGACAACCACAACAAGTACCGGTACCTGACGCTGGGGTTCGGTAATTCGGTTCCGAAGATTGCCACTTACGCCGATGCCGACAGCGTGGATGGCGAGTACAACTCCGCCCGCCTGCTGCCGGAAATGACCAAGTTCGGCGCAGCCCAGCTGAGCAGCGCCAAATTCTTCGGCACTGCCGGCATGGAATCGCTGCGCGCCATGCTCAAGCATGCCAACCGTTACGGGCTGAAATACGCCTTCGTGCACGATCCCTACTACAACCCGCTGCTGGCCTTTGCCGGCTGGCGGCCGACCGAGACGTATGACTCCGGCTCGGTGACGGTCTGGGTGAAAGATGATGTGCCCCCGGCGCATCCCATTCCCTCGGACGCGATCCCCGCTCCGTGGGAAGGATTGCTGTGGGGCACGCTGCCCATCGGCTTCAGCTTCCTGTCCATCGTTCTGGCCTTTCTGCTTCCCGATCCCGCCTACTCAGAAGAGCGGGTGGTGGAGTTCCCCTCGCTCGCCGGCGAGGGCGTGTATGTGCGGGGGACCCGATGAGAAGCGTTCTCTGGGGAGCCACTATCGTCGTCGTCACCGCAGTTCTGGTTGTAATCGGCTGGTTTGAGGCTGGAGGAGTGCAGCACGCGAAAACCCGATCGGCCGGAACTCCAACCGAAGCGGTGCGCCTGCTGCTTCAACACGGTGCAGAACCACAACTGGAAGGGCGCGTTCTCGCAACTGGCGAACAAAGACGACGTGGACCAGACGGACTTCATCCATGAACTGGCGGGTGATAACGGCAGCCTGCTCACCTATGCCACGCTGGAGAACTTCGACGTGTGGCCGCTGCACGCCGACAACGATCAGGCCAGCCTGCGGGTGAAGCTGCGCTATTCCACGGCGGTAGGTCCGCTCGAAGATGTTCGTGATCTCTCGGCCAGGCACGTGGGCGATGTCTGGAAAGTAGTCTGGCCGGCCACGCGCCAGCCCAAGCTCTCGCCGCAGGTCATTCCCGTGAACTACCTGCGCTGGGACGTCATCAACCGCACCGCCGCCGACGATTGGGGAGTCTCCAATGTGGATGTCCCCAAAGATTCGCATCGTCTCCATGAACCCGGTGCAGGAACTCGACCGCCTGGTGCTGGTCGGGGAGGTGGTGAACGAAGACACGATTCCCGCCTATGTGAATGTCGGCGCAACCCTGCTGCGGCCCGATGGCAGCGAAATTGATTATGAAAGCAGCTTCGACAAGATCTCGCACACCCTGCTGCCCAAGCAGGTCAGTCCCTATCGCATCGACTTTCCCGGCGTGAAGCTGTCGCAGGTGAAGAGCGTGCGCATGGATCCCAAAGCCCTGCTGGTTCCAGCCAGCGCCGATCCGGTGATTGAAGTCACCCAGCAGCAGCTTGAAACCGACGCTCTCGGCAAGAAAGTGCTGCACGGCGAGCTGGTAAATCAGAGCGGGCAGACCGTAAACATTCCCCACGTGCTGGCCGCCTACTACGACGCCAGCGGCAAGGTGGTCTGGGTCTCCGACGGATATGTAGACCAGGCGCTGCTCCCCCAGATTCCGGTTCCTTTCGCGGTGGATTTGCCCGACGACATCGCGCCGAAAGTCCAGACTTATCGCGTGACTGTGAACTACTACGACAGCGACAATGCTTCTTAATATGCGCAACCTGATCGCAATCTCGACCCTCGCGCTGGCGCTCGCCGTTTCCGCCCAGGCCGGTGATTTGCGCGTGCCTGCGGAGGTTCCGGCTGGCTCCGGTTTCACCATCAGCGCTGACATGAATGGCGAACCGACCTTCTATCTCATCGGTCCGGCCACAGTGGTGAAGCGCACAGCTCAACGGTGGAAACGAAATCCGAGTCCGCGCCGATGACGTGCAGCAAGCCGGTCGCTACACCGCGGTTCTGTGCAGCGCGAGCGGTTGTTCCTCCAGCGGCTTCTATGTTAAGGCGGCGAAGCCGTCGAAACTAGGCCTGCTGGTCCATCCCTCGCGGGTGCGAGTGTCGGAGCCCAATGCCATCAGCGCTGTCAGCTTTGTCTTCGACAAGTTCCACAACCTGGTGCTGTCGAAGCAGAGCGTCGATTTCAAAGTCACCCCCAAAGGTGGAAGCACCCTCCAGCAGGCACGACAGAGCTCGGAAGGCGTCGCCTGGGTGCGCATGACCTCCGCCTCGAAAGAAGGCCCCACCGCAGTCGGCGCAGCCATCGGCCCGGCGAGCGAAACCCGCATCGTGCAGCAGGTAGCGTCCGATGCCTGCAATTTGCGGATCAACGCCAAACGCCTCGGCAAGCAAGTGCTGGTGGAGACTGATCCCATTCGGGATTGCAGCGGCAACCCTGTGCCCGACGGGACCGTGGTCACCTTCACCGCAGTCGGCCCAAAAGGCCGGACCACCGTCGATGCTCCGGTCAAGAAAGGCATCGCCAGCGTGCAGATGCCGATCACGGGCCAGGCCAAAGTGAGTGTTGCGTCCGGCGTGGTCATGGGAAATGAGCTGACCGTCTCAGGAGGGGGAGAATGATTTCCGAATTTAAGCCGGCCCGGGCCTGTCTTCTGTTTGCGCTCGTTTCCATGCTGCTTCTCGCCTGCGCAGCCTGGCCGCAGTCCGGCAGGTCAGCGCCGAAAGTGAAGCTGAATGCCGAGAATCTCGGCCCCCGGCAGATCGAAGACCTCACCAGCCAGAGCGTCCCTCGCGACTACGGCCTGGCCTGGCGGACCATGACGCTCGCGCTCGAGAATGGCCGCGCCGACCTGCTCGACAGTTACTTCACCGGATTCGCCAAAGACGATCTCACCCGGCTAGTCAACGATGAGAAGCGCACCGGGGTCCGCGTCCACTACACCGATCGGGGCCACAAGCTGGATGCGATCTTCTACTCTCCCGCCGGGGACGTCCTGCAGCTGCGCGACCACGCTCAGCTCGAAATGCAGATTCTGGACGGCGATAAAGTTATCCATCGCGAACAGATCCACATGCAATACATGGTGCTGATGACGCCGGGCGCAGATCGCTGGCTGGTCCGCTATCTACAGGCAACTCCAGAGGCACAGCCTTAACGTGAGTTGCGGCATCATATGATTCGGAGAGCTTGCGGCCGGGATTACCGTTCTCCTCTCACGCGGCCATTTCGTCAGGTTCGAGAAGTAACCGGGGCGTGATTGAGGAAATTTTCCAAAATGAAAGCTAAGTCACTCATCATGATCGCCGGAGTTGCCGCGTTTGTTGCCCAGACCAGCGGCTGTTATAAGACCGGCGTGCAGGCATCCATGGACCAGATCGTCCGCACTACCACCGCCGACACTTCCACCAAGGTGATCGCCGACTACCAGCCCTGGTTCGGCGATCCTCAGCACATTAACGTCGGCTATTCCACCCAGAATCCAGATGTGCTGCGCAAGCAGATTGAAGCCGCCAAGAACATGGGCATCTACGCCTTTGCCGTGGACTGGTACGGGCAGCGCCGTCCCTTCCTCGACCGCAGCTATGCCATCCTGCAGCCGATCGCAGCCCAGAATGATTTCAAAGTGTCTCTGATGTACGACGAAACCGAACAAGACAACGGCCACGCCACCGAAGATGCGCTGTCCGCCATGCAGCACGCCTATCAGTCCTACATCCGGCCCGGAGCGCCGGGGCGAGAAGCGTATCTCGAATATCAGGGACGCCCCGTCATTTTCATCTTTCCCAAGCGCGGCAACACCGACTGGGACCGCGTCCGGGAGTACGTCAATGGCTGGGAATCTCCGCCGCTGCTCATCTACAAGTACAAGCCGCCCCAGCGATACGAAGCGGATTTCGACGGCTATTATGCCTGGGTGCATCCCGGCCCGCGCGGCTGGCAAGCCAACGGCAGCGAATGGGGCGAAGACTACCTAAGGACTTTCTACCGCGCGATGCAGAACAAGTATTCCGACAAGATCACCGTGGGCGGCGTCTGGCCAGGCTTCAACGACACCAAGGCGTCGTGGAGCCTCAACCGCCACATGGACCGCCGCTGCGGAAAGACTTTCCAGGACACGCTGCAGCTGTTTCGCGAGAACGACAGTGAAGACCACCCCATTCCGTTCATCATGATTGCGACCTGGAACGACTACGAAGAAGGTACTCAGATCGAGAACGGCATCGCGCACTGCTCGCCGAAGCAGGCCGCGCGATCCGCTTCAGGAGAGCAATGACCTTGCCTGCATCCACCAACCCGCCGCGCCACTCGTCAGAAACCATGTCTCCCGCGGACCTCATTGCTGTGTTGTCCCGGCTGATGTTCCACGGTTACTCGGGAAGTTTCGAGCAGCCGCAGGCCGACCTGCACTCGCTCTACGCGGACGCGCAACTCGTCAGCACCCTCGACGACCAGGGTCGGGCTGAGTTCCTGGAAATGGCGGACAAGCACCATGTGCTGGTGCGCGCCTTGCAGGTGCTCGAGCAAATCGCGATTGAAACCCACAATGACCTGGTGGCGGAGTGGTGCCAGTCGAATCTCGCCATCGAGCGTACCCGCATCGCCAAGGCTGTGGATGCCGTGTTCCCCATCTGCACTGCCCTCGAAGCCGCCGGATGTCCCGTGACCGTCATCAAGTCGCTGGATCACTGGCCCGATCTCGGCTCCGACGTAGATCTCTATACCTGCGCGGCTGAGCAGGATGTGATTCCAGTCATGCAGCAGCAATTCCATGCTGAACTCGAGGCCCGCAGCTGGGGCGACCGGCTGGCCCACAAATGGAACTTCAAAATACCCGGGCTTCCCGAGTTGATCGAAATTCATATTCGCTATCTCGGGCAAACCGGCGAGCAGCGCGCCATGGCCCGCCGGGTGATCCAGCGCCGGGTAACCAGGACTCTTAACGGTCACAGATTTCAGGTGCCCGCTCCCGAAGAGCGCATCGCCATCTCTACTCTGCAGAGAATGTACCGTCACTTCTATTTCCGCCTCTGCGATATGGTTGATTTCGCCACCCTGCTGCAGAGCGGGACGGTAAACTTCGCCGAGCTGCGCCGCGCGGCTTCTTCCGGCGGCATCTGGCCCGGAACCGCCACCTTCCTGCTCCTGGTCGCGGAGTACGCCCGGCAGTATGGAGCCCGCGTCCTGCTTCCCCCCGAGGTGATTGCCTCCGCCTGCTCTCCCGATATCCGCGTTTACTTTGCCGGAGGCTTTCTGCGCGTGCCCAAAGGCCCGGCCGCATCGCTCTACGGCTCGCAACTGCTGAATGCCGGCCGCCATGGCGACCTCCGTGCCATCTGCCGCCTGCCCTTGCTGCCGCCGCTCGCCGTGAGCGCCCTGCTCGCCTACCGCATCACCGGCAGCGACAAAGGCGTGTGGTAGCCGCTCAGCGGTGATTGCTTTGTAGCGCCTTAACTAATGCTTACAGCATGTACCCGATGGAGAGTCGCGCTCTTGATCGCTAAACTTTTATCGTGACCCAGGAATTGGAAATTCTTCCGAGAGCGGTGGGGGACGACAGCTGATCTTCTTGGGGGCTTCTCGGTAGTTCCGGCATTTCCCAGTCAACTCACAACTCAATCTTTCATGCGCTTTGAGTACGCGGATCGAATGGGTGTGTTTGCGATTCGAAAAATGGCGCAGCTTGAGCCGGAGTCAAAGCTCGCCGGAGTCAAGCTCAGAGACTAGAGTCAGAGTTAAAAGCATGAAAATCGCGCAGGTCGCCCCGCTGTACGAAAGTGTGCCGCCCAAACTTTATGGCGGCACCGAACGTGTGGTCCACAGTCTTACCGAGGAACTGGTCCGTGCAGGGCACGAGGTAACTCTGTTCGCCAGCGGCGACTCCCTGACCAGCGCCCGCCTGGTCCCCATGTGCGAGGAATCGCTGCGGCTCAGTCCCAAGTGCGCCGATCAGCTCTCGCATCACGTGCGCATGATGGAACAGGTCTTTCGCGAGAAGGATAATTTCGATTTCATTCACTTCCACGTGGATTACCTCCACTTCCCCCTGACCCGCCGCGAGAAGGTGGCGCACGTCACCACGCTTCACGGCCGTCTCGACCTGCCCGATCTGGTGCCCTTGTACCGCATGTTTCCCGAAGCTCCCGTGGTGTCGATCTCCGATTCGCAGCGTGAGCCGCTGCCCTGGCTGAACTGGCAGGGCACGGTTCACCATGGTCTTGCCGCCTCCGAATTCACCCGCGGGCCCGGGGTTGGTGGCTATCTGGCCTTTCTGGGGCGCGTCGCTCCCGAAAAGGGCCTCGATCAGGCCATCGAGATTGCCAGGCGCGCCGGCCTGCCGTTGCGCATCGCCGCTAAGGTGGACCGCGCCGACCGTGAATATTTCGACACTCGCATCCGTCCCTTGCTCAAGCATCCCCTGGTGGAATTCATCGGCGAGATCGGGCAGGCGGAGAAGAACCAGTTTCTGGGAGACGCAGCCGCTCTGCTGTTCCCGGTGAACTGGCCCGAACCCTTCGGACTGGTTATGATCGAAGCCATGGCCTGTGGCACTCCGGTCATCGCCTATCCCTGCGGTTCCGTGCCGGAAGTGGTAGAAGACGGGGTGACCGGCTTTATCGTTCCCGACGTGGATGCCGCGGTCAGCGTGTTGCCTCGGGCACTCACTCTCAGCCGGCGCCAATGCCGCCGCCGCTTCGAGCAGCGATTCAGCGCGGTGCGCATGGCCGAAGACTACGTCGCGATTTACCAGCGGCTGCTTGCGCAGGAGCCTGCGCCCATCACCCTCTCCAATGGAGTTCTCAATTGGATGAAGTTAGCGTCGCCCAGCAGTACTACATAGCCACCCGCTCTTCTCCGGCGGACGATCACACTCGTGTCTTGAAATACGGCAACATGTTTGCCGTATTCGATCACTATGGCGATGTCGAGCCTATTGGCCTGGGCGAGCAGGGCCTGTTCTTTCAGGGAACCCGTCACCTCTCTAAGCTGGTCGCATGCCTGTGGAACCAGCGTCCCCTGTTGCTGAGTTCGAGCATCAAGGCCGACAACTTTCTCTTCAGCGCCGATCTCGGCAATGTGGACGTCTCCGACCGCGATGACGTGGCAGTGCCCCGAGGTACCGTCCACGTCTTGCGCACCAAGTTCTTGTGGCGCGGCTCCTGCTACGAAGAATTCCGTATCTCCAGCTTCGCGCTCTCCCCGCTGGTCATTCCCGTCAGCATCCACTTCGACGCCGACTTTGCCGACATTTTCGAAGTCCGGGGAATGCACCGCGAGCAGCGCGGACGATTTCTTCCTCCCGAGACTGGTGGCGATTGCCTGGTCCTCGGCTACAAGGGATTGGACGGCATTCTTCGCCAGACTCGCATCCATTCCGATCCTCCGCCGGATCGGGTTTCAGACTCCAGCTTTGAGTTTGAGCTGCCGCTCGAGCCCCGCCACGAGAGCGTGTTTCACCTGCAGGTCTCCTGCTCACGCGCCGAGCATAGCCCCTCTCTCGGTTATTCCGGCGCGCTCGAGGCCGCGGGCCGCGAGCTGCACAGCGCCATTGCCGCCAACGCCCGCATCAGCAGTTCCAACGCTCGTTTCAATCAGTGGATCAAGCGATCCATAGCCGACGTCGAAATGATGACCATCGGGAACCCGCAAGCCGACTATCCCTACGCCGGCGTTCCCTGGTTCAGCACGGTGTTTGGCCGCGACGGCATCATCACGGCCCTGGAAATGCTGTGGCTGAATCCGCGGCTGGCCTGCGGTGTGCTGAAATTTCTTGCCGAAACCCAGGCCACCGAAGTGGATCCGGAGCGGGAAGCTGAGCCGGGCAAGATTCTGCACGAATTGCGCTCGGGAGAAATGGCCAACCAGGGCGAGATTCCCTTCGGCCGCTACTACGGCACGGTAGACGCCACGCCTCTTTTCGTAATGCTGGCCGGGGCTTATTACGAGCGCAGCGGCGACCTCGATCTGATCCGGCGGCTGTGGCCCAACATCCAGATGGCATTGCAGTGGATCGACCACTACGGAGACCTGGACCAGGACGGCTTCGTGGAGTATTCCAGGCACTCGCACAAAGGCCTGGTGCAACAGGGATGGAAAGATTCCAACGACTCCGTTTTTCACTCCGATGGAAGCCTGGCCGAAGCCCCGATTGCGCTTTGTGAAGTGCAGGGCTACGCCTACCAGGCCAAATTAGCCGCGGCCAAGCTGGCCCGCGCCCTGGGGGACCCGTGCTCTGGCAGATTGGAATCTGAAGCTGCCGAATTGCGGGCTCGCTTCGACCAGGCGTTCTGGTGTCCCGATCTCGAGACCTACGCCCTCGCTCTCGATGGAAACAAACGTCCCTGCCGCGTGCGTGCCTCGAACGCCGGCCACTGCCTGTTCACCGGCATTGCCGCCACCGACAAGGCCCAGTCGGTGGCACAGACTCTGCTCGGGCCGCAGATGTTTACTGGATGGGGCATTCGCACCGTGGGTTCCGGCGAAGCCCGTTACAACCCGCTGTCCTACCACAACGGCTCCATCTGGCCGCACGACAATGCCATCATCGCCGCCGGCCTCGCCCGCTACGGCTTCAAACATATGGCGGGGCAAGTCCTGCTTGGCCTTTTGGACGTGAGCAGTTTCGTGGACCTGCACCGTCTTCCCGAGCTCTTCTGCGGCCTGGAGCGGCGCTCCGGGGAAGGCCCCACGCTTTACCCCGTCGCCTGCTCTCCTCAGTCCTGGGCCGCGGCGGCGGTCTTCATGGTGCTGCAGGCCTGTCTCGGTATCTCCATCGACGGCCCCCGCCGGCAGATCTCATTCACCGATCCCTATCTTCCCGAAGGCATACCCCAGCTTTCGATCAAGGGCTTGCAGGTCAACGGCGCTCACGTCGATCTTTTCATGGAGCGCCGCGGAACTTCCGTGCAGATTCAGGTCCTCGAGCAGCATGCGGATCTGGAAGTTCTGATTAAGTAGTTTCAGCTAGGTATTCTCCTCCTGCTGATCTTGTCTTTCGCGGCTTCCACCTTAGAGATATCGCCGTAGAGCTGCTGTACCTGAAGCTCCCGCCTAAGTTACTCGCCACCCCCGATAGCTGCGCTCGACAAGAACCACTCTATAGTCGAAACATCCACAGCAGGGCGAGACCCGGTTGGAGAAGCGCCATGAAGAAAACCGCAATTACCCTGGCGAGCCTTGTGCTTGCATTTGCTCTCGCATTTACTCAGCGCACACCCGCAGCCGCCGCTCATACAAGGGGCGCGATCAGTGCCGGGCAAGAAATCACTTCCCTCGTCGCCACCTCTAACCATGGGAAAAGTACTCAACCGCTTCCCGCCGAGGCGAGCCTGCTTGCGCTTGGGAATAAGAAGCCCGCCGCCCAGAGGGCGAACATGCTTCCTCTGCTCGGGATGCTGGGCTTGGGCTCGCTGCTGGCAGGGTTCCTGGTTCGGCGCTAAAAGACTGCGCCATCTCACCATAGCCCGGTTTATCAGGTGTTCCCCCCGGTCTCTAAAGGACATTCGATGTTGATCTACAAACTCAACCGGATAGTTAGGAATGCCGGGGGCCATTACTCTGCTAAAGACAAACGATAGAACCCAAAATCTGCTATGAGGCATAAAATGCAAATCACTTCTGCAACTCGGAAATTCGTTCTGGCGCTCATCGTGGCCACCCTGGCTCTGGCCAGTGTGAGTTGGGCCGCCGACGACAACGAATCGGACGTCGCCAAGCGTCTCGACACCGCCGCCGGCGTGCTCAACCAGATTATGGCCACGCCCGACAACGCTATCCCCGACAATGTGATGGAAGACGCGGAGTGCGTAGCTGTCGTTCCCTCCATGATCAAGATCGCTCTCGGTTTTGGTGGCAAGCACGGCAAAGGCGTCGCCACCTGCCGCACTCCCAGCGGCTGGAGCGCACCGGCCCCCTTCAGCATCACCGGTGGCAGCTGGGGACTTCAGATTGGCGGAGAAGCCGTTGACCTGGTCATGCTGGTCATGAACAAGAAGGGCATGGACAGCCTGCTCTCCAGCAAGTTCAAGATTGGCGCGGATGCCTCGGCTGCGGCCGGGCCGGTCGGCCGTCATGCTGCCGCGGGCACCGACTGGAAGATGAAGTCGGAAGTGCTCACCTACTCCCGCTCGCGTGGAGTTTTCGCCGGCGTGGATCTCAGCGGTGCTGCAGTCACTCAGGATGAAGACGAAACCCGCATCCTCTACGGCAAGATGGTGCCCTTTAAAGACATCTTGAGCGGGAAAGTTCCGGCCCCGAAGAGCAGCGGCGAATTCCTGGCTGCGGTCCGCAAGTATTCGACCCAGGCCAAAGAACAGACCAGTTCCAATGCAACCTCAGGAACCACCCAGTCTGCTTCCGCGGTGCAGAAATAGCTGAGAGATAGCGGAAGAAGCCTCCGAGTAGCTTGAATGGCCGGACGCATGTCCGGCCATTTCTGCTGCTTGCTGGCAGTCAGTCAGGTAAAAAGGTCGACTGTAATTGGGTTTGTTTGTTATGGGAAGAACGCGTCCCGATCGAAACGGTCACACCGACTGGCCCAGTGAGACCCGGCTGCTGACATATCGTTCAAACTCTGTCGCCCGGCGCTCCGAAGTGTGCTCAGCCAGCACCCGTTCGCGGGCGCTCTGCCCGATGCTGCGAATCTCCTCCGCAGTCATTTCCGAAAGAAATCGCACCACATCAGCGCTCCCATGGGCGACGAGTATTTCTTTTCCCGGAACAAAGAAAGTTTCGAGTCCCACCCAGTAATCCGAGACGATCGCAGCCCCACAACCTGCGGCCTCGAACAGGCGCACCGAGGGCGAGTAGCCCGCCATCCGCATTTCCCGCCGCGTAAGGTTCAACGTCATTGCCGAAGAGCAATAGAACGGCGCGTGGAACTTGGGCTCCAGATGGATGATCCGCTTCACATTGAGCGGCCATCGCAAGTCTTTGGGATACTGCGGCCCGGCAAGAAGGAATTTCTTCCCCGGCAGTTCCCGCGCCGGAGCGCAAAACAGCTCTTCCAATTTCGCCTGCCGGTCAGGAGCGTACGTGCCCATGTAGCTGAGGTCGCATGCAAAACGCGCCTGCACTGGCGAAAGCCGGTGCTCCACCGGATCAAACGAGCAGTAAAGCGGCACCGCCCGTTGCGCTCCAAATGCGGTTTCCAGCTCGCGCAGCATCGGTCCCCCGGTGAAACTGAAGTAAAGGTCGAAGCCCGCAACCTGGTCCGGACGCAGGTACTCGGCATCCCCGGCCCTCAGCTTGGCGACTGTGATCGGTGTATCAATGTCGTAAAAGGCTTTCACCCCAGCGCGGGATTGCAGCACTTCGTCAATCGCCTTTACCCCGTCGGGAAAATACGATCCCACCACCGCCACGTCCGCGTCCGACAGCTCGCGTTGCGCCAGCGCGCAGACCTCTTCCCACCTGTCGTAAATGTGGGTATGGCAGAACTGAGGGTTGGGCAGGTCGCGGTTCGATGCGTACCACTCCAGGTTGCGCTCGAAGAACACGATCTCGTGTCCACGGGCATGCAGAGCGCGCGCCAGCGCGCGATAGGTGGTGGCATGGCCATTTCCCCACGACGAAGTAATGGCCAATCCGAAAATTGCGATCTTCACTTCGCCTCTCTCAAACTCCTGAGGATTCAACCGCCACAGCATCTGCCGGCGCAATCGAAACATCAGATCGGGACGCAGGCCGCGCGTTCACGTCAGCTCCATCCGCGCCTTTTACCACCTCGTCGAACCGCTCCGCTCTCGACCGGTAGGCGTGATCCCGCAAGGCCCGGCTCCGCATCGCGATGCCGATCTGGCGTGCCTGTTCCACAGAAATCGTCCTCAGAAGTCCGGCAATATCGTCCGCCCCACGGGCCACCAGAATCTCCTCGCCCGGCGCGAAGAACTGGTCCACGCCGGTCCATTCATCGGTAATCAGGCAGGCTCCCGCACCCGCCGCTTCAAATACCCGGGTAGGTGGAGAAAAACCCACCTTTGCCATGGATTGCCGGTTGATGTTCAACACCATGCGCGCCGAACAGTTGATGCGGTTGTGATCGGCAATGCCCACATGCCCGATCCATCGCACATTCTGCGGCAGCGCTCGCCCGCCCCAGCCCTCTCCGCCCAGAATGAATGAGCACTCCGGCGCCATTTCCGCCGCCGCGAAGAAGAACTCCTCCACCCGCTCTTCCCGGTCGGGCAAACGATGTCCCACGAAAGCAAGATCGCAGGCGTACGCCGCATCCACCGGAACCGGATGGTGCGTATCCGGGATCGAGCCCGTTGTAAATGGGAACACAATTCCTAGCGCCGAGCCGCAGGTAGTGCTCCACCACCGGCAGTCCCCCGCCGTAAGTGAAGATGAAGTCATACTTCGCGATGAGGGGACGAAACGGGTCCGCCCGATTCTCCTCCACCCGCGCCAGCGTCGCCGGAGCATCCACATCCCAGAACGCCGCTTTCCCGCCCCCCGGGCGGCAGTTGAGCACCTCGCGCTCCAGCAACTCGTCATCCGCGCCGACTCCGCTGTGCTTGATGATCAAATCCGCGCCGCTCGCCTCCGCCAGCATGCGGTCCAGATCACGCGGCGTCTGATACACCCGGACCTCCGCATAGTCGATCTCCCCTGCGTCTCGGTTTTGCTGGCGTTTGTAGATATCCGGCTCAGCGAAGCTGATTTCATATCCCAGCCTCGCCAGATTCTTGTAGATGCCGCGATAGTAGGTCGCCGCGCCATTCCAGTAGGAAGACGTCAGGCTGGAACCGAAAACGAACAGTTTCACTTTCCCAGCTCCTCGAAAATATCCATCAATTGCGCGGCCCGGTGCGCGCAGGTATGCCGGCGCTGAATTGTCTCCATTCCATTGGCCGCCATCTGCAGGCGTGCGGCATCATCCTGAAGCAAGTGCCGCAGCTCGCCTTCCATGGCCTTCCCATCGGGAACGCAGACGTAGTCTTCCCCGGGACGAAACAGTCCTTCCGCATCCGACCACGGAGAGCACACCAGCGGCGAGCCGCAGGCCAGTGCCTCGAACATGCGGATTGTGGGAATGCCGCTGAGGCCGTTGCTGTAAAACTTCCGCGGAACGTGCAGGCTCACTCGCCCCCGCGCATAGCTGAGCGGAGCTTCAAGGTTAGGCAGGTACCCGCGATACTCAATGCGGCTGGTCGCCAGCTGCTGCAAGGCTTGCGCAGGATAGCGCACGCCATGCACTGCAAACTTCCGTTCCGGCAAGGCCGCCGCCGGGCCGATCAGAAATTCCTGCAGCTCCCTTGTGCGCTCCTCGTCGCCCCAGTTTCCCACCCACAGCACGTCAGTATCTGGCTCGGCCGGCGCTGGACCGAAGTGCGCCGTGTCGGCCGCCTCATGGAAAGTCCACGCCTTCGATACTCCGAAAGCTTCGCGGTAAATGCGGCGAATCGCTTCTCCAAACGCCAGCACACCGTCGAATTCCTGCAGCGGAAAACGCAAAATCTCCTGCGGACTGGTATAAGCCCGGTGATGAGTATCATGGAACAGCGCGCGGAAGCCCAGCTTCGCCTTCAATGACAAAATTGTGCGCACCACCTCGAGGTTGTTCCATTCATGGACGATGACGACATCGGCCTCTCGAAGCTCCTGCTCGGCAAACTCGGCAAAGCTGCCGTCCTGCTGATAGAAGCGGACGTCCAGAACCGGGAACGCATTCCAGAACCCGCGTATCGCCGCTCCCGCAGTATGTGCGCCTTCTTCCAGCAGGTGAGTTACAGACCACGAGTTCACCGCCTCGTAGCAGCGCACCTCGTGTCCCTGCCGCGTTAGCTCATGGGCCAGCCCCCGCAGAAAGTGCGCATTGCCGTGGTTCCAGTCTGAAACCCACGAGTGCGCAAACAGCCGTAGCTTAAGCCGCTGCTCCGGTTGAGGCTGCTTCCCTTCATGCTGCTTCAAGTCAGGTTGACTCACGCCATGTTCTCCATGCGCGAAGTGATGTCTTGGTAGAGCCCCTGGTATTGCGCCGCCATCTTCTCCGTGGTGAATTTTTCAACTGCGGTTTCCAGCGCGAGCCCGGCGTACCTCATCCGTAATTGAGGATTTTGGCTGAGTTCGCGCACCGCGGCAGCCAGTCCGCTGGCATCATTCTGGGCGAAATAGCAGGCGGCATCGCCCCACAACTCATGAAACACCGCAGTGTCGTTCGCCACCAGCGCGCAGCCCGACAGCGCTGCCTCCAGCGGCGCTAAACCGAAAGGTTCATACCGTGAGGTGGCGGCATAAATTGCCGCCCGGGAATAGATCTCCCGCAGTTGCGGCTGCGATTGCTCGCCGAAAAAGTGGACGCTCCGCCCGTCCAGCCCGAGATTCGCCCGCACCGCCGTCTCCGCGTGTTCGAGCGGCCCGGCAATCCACACCGGCACGGCTTGCTCGCGGGCCAGCAGAAGCTCCACCTGCTTTCCCCCGTCCCACAGCCGTCCCACTGAAAGCGCGACGTTCTCCTTTTCGGCATGAGGATCAAACCATGCCGGATTGCGCCCGTTGTAAATCACCTGCGCCTGTTTCGGACGCGCATAAAATTCCCGGATGTTGCCCATCATCCACTGCGATGGAGCCACCACGACATCCGCCCCGCGCAACCCGGCGTCCGACAGTCTCGCGATACCAGCGCATCCACGGATTATCAGGAGGCTCCTGCCCATACACGCCCGCCCACCACGAAACCACGTCGCTGTGGGCCACCACGATTTTCGGGATATCGGTTCCGATTGCGCCGTAGCAGAACTGGTTGAAGTGCAGAAGGTCGGGCTCGACCTCCGCAATCACCTGCTTCAGATAGGATTTCGATTCTTCAATGTCAGCTTCCGACCCCTGCATCCATTCCAGGCGGTACTCGGTGGGACGGTAGTCCACCTCCGGCAGCGCCTCCACCCATGCGGACTGTCCAGCATGCGGCAGCTTGCCCAGGCTGATCAGAGTTACCCGAACCCCGCGATCCGCCAGCGCGGTTACCAACTCCTGGGTGTAGGTCCAGACCCCACCCACAGTGTCGGCCGTCATCAGAATGTGCATTCGAGGTCCTCAATCGCCGCCGGCTGCTGCTCCTGAATGTCGCTGTAACCCTTGTCGCGGAACGCGCTCAGATAGTGGCGGTGCGCCCGTTCCCAGGCCTGATCATCGGGAACTCCGAAAATCTGCTGGTACAGAGGAGATCCCGGATACGGAAACATCGGCACCGGCTCGCTCACCCACACATCGTGCCGCTTCAGGTTTTCCTGCCACGACTTGATCTCGTCCCGCTGATCATGCTCGGTAAGGATCAGGTTGGCCTGCACCCAGGGAATCCGTTCGCGGGCATAGATCAGCAGCTCGGTCAAGCGCTCCGTCGAAAGCCGGCAGTTCTTATTGAGCTCGTCGCGCCCCTCTTCCGTGATCGACTCGATGCCGCATTCCATCGAGATGCAATGCGCCCGGCCCAGCAGATCAAGCGTCTCTTCATTCCACAGATCGATCCTGGTCTGAAGTCCGATCGTGACCGGACGCTCGGCCAACTCCTCCAGCAGGCGCAGCACGTTCTTGCCGACGCCAAAGATTTCATCAATCAAGTAGATGTAATTCACGCCGCGCGCCACCAGCCGGTCCACCTCTTGTATGACCTGGTCCACATCGCGCTCGCGAAACTTGTTGCGGAACAGCGTCTTGTTGCAGAAGCTGCACGCCCACGGGCAGCCGCGGGCAAACTCCAGTTCCGCCCCATGCCCCTCGCCGGCGAACACATGATGGCAGTGGCGAGTGGGCTTCCACGTTGTAGTTCTCGAAAGTCGAGCGCCCCCAGCTTTTTCATGTCGGTTACGCCCAGGCCCGGGCTGAAATGTTCTCCAGCCTCGTCGCGCCAGCAACAGCCGTCGATCTCTTTCCACGGATTTGCGAGGCCAGTTGCGGGATGGTTTCATCCGGTTCCCCGCGCAGCACCACATCGCAATTCAGCTTGCGCAAGGTGGCGCCCGGCGTGGCCGAGCCATGCGGACCGATGGCAACTTTCACTGCGCGTCCCTCCAAGCCGGCAAACCAGGTCTTCGGGACGCGCAGTTCAGGAGGGGGACAACGCCAGAACAAATAAGACGGCGCGGTTGGGATCACCAGGAAATCGGGATCAAACTTCCCTACCTGCTCCCGCACCGTCTCCAGCGAGAGCCGGTTCACTTGGGCATCGATCAGCAGCGGCTCGTGCCCGGCCGCGCGAATCCGGTCGAAGGCGAACAGCAGTTCCAGCGGATAATGCGGCTCCTGGCAGCCGAAGTAAATCGATCCCTCAAAGTTCCACGCCGGATTGACGAGCGCAAATTTCACGAAGCTGCCTCCGGCATCTGTTCCAGCACTCCGGGCGAGCGCCGAGGCACGCCGACCGGAGCGAACACGTGGCGGCTCTCCGTCCACCAGTCATGAATACTGGCTAGGGTCTCGCGCACGCTCATACGCGGTTCCCATCCCACGTGGCGTTGCAGCTTGCCGTAGTCACTCACGTACACCAGCTGATCTCCCGGGCGCGCGCGGTCGAGCTCGTAACGAAGCCGCTTGCCGGTCAGGGTTTCCACCTCTTCGATCAATTCCAGAAGCGAAACCGTATTCGCGATCCCGCCACCCACGTTGTAGGCTTCGCCTGCGGTTTTGTTCTGGTGGGCGCGAACACTTTCAAACGCGCGTACCAGGTCATCCACGCACAGCACGTCGCGAACTTGCCGGCCATCACCGTAAATCGTGACCGGCCGGTCTTCCATGGCGGAATACAGAAAGTGCGCCACCCATCCCTGGTCTTCGGTGCCAAACTGCCGCGCCCCGGCAATGCACGACATCCGGAACACCACGGTGGGCAGGCCATACATGCGGTGATAGTCGTGCACGTATTGGTCGGCCGCTCCCTTGGAGCAGCCGTACGGCGAATAGAAGTCCAGCGGCTGCGATTCGATTCACGCAAACCTGGGCGTCGCAGATGTAGCGGCGGCAGTTGGGCACCGCCGGACGCGAGCCCAGCTTTCCGTAAACTTTATTGGTGGAAGTGAACAGAACCAGCGGATTCCGTTTGCTCTTGCGCGCCGCTTCCAGCACGTTCAGCGTGCCGCCGACGTTCATTTCGAAATCGGTGCGCGGATCGTCCACCGAGGTGGTCACCGCCACCTGCGCCGCAAACTGGTAGACCTCGGTCGCCTGGCTCACCGCCCGCTCCACCAGTGCCGCATCCCGAATGTCTCCGATGGTAATCTTCAGCCGCTCACTGCCCGCCGCTTCACGCTGCAGCCAGCTCAGGTTCTGGTGCACTCCCCGCCGCGAAAGATTGTCGAAGATGTGGATCTTGGCATCACTGGTCTTCAGCAGGCGGTAGGCCCAGTTCGAACCGATAAATCCTGCCCCTCCAAAGATCACCACCGAACGAAAAGGCACCAACTTGTTCATGACTTTCCCTCGTAATAAATTCGCGCTGCGGCAGCTGGTGTTCCTGACAAAACTCTGATCTCCCCTTCTGTGCTCATGCCACTAACCCGTGCACGCTCAGCCGCTGCATGGCCTCCTCAACGTGGTCGCTTGCCTGCTGCATTTCCAGCCACGCCACCAGTTCGGCAATGCCCTTTTGCAGCTCGACTTGCGGCTGATATCCCAGCTTTTGCGAAATGGCGGAAATGTCGGCAAAACAATGGCGGATGTCTCCCGCCCGGTACTTTCCGGAAATTTGCGCCGGAACACTCACGCCCAGGGCTTTCGCCAGTTCATTGGCGATCTGGCGGATGGTGACCGGACTTCCCGAGCCGACATTCAGCGCCTGCCCATCGGCCTCCCGAACTCTCGATCGCCAGCAGATTGGCCTGCACAATGTCATGCACGCTTACAAAATCCCGCATCTGCTCGCCGTCTTCGAAAATGATCGGCGCGTTTCCATTCATCAGCCGCGACGCGAAAATCGCCGCCACCCCTGTGTACGGATTGGATAGCGCCTGCCGGGTGCCATAAATATTGAAGTAGCGCAGCGCCACCACCGGAATGTCGTAGGTGCGCCCGAACAACAGCAGCATCTCTTCCTGGTCTTTTTTCGACAGCGCGTAGATGGAAGTGCTTTGCAGCGGCTTGCTTTCATCCGTAGCCACCGGCGAAAGCGGGCTGCCACAGTGAGGACACAGCGCCTCCCACTGCTTCCGCTTCAATTGCTCGATATCGCGGGGACGCGGCGCGACCTCGCCGCACAGTTCACACTCATACTGGCCTTCGCCGTAAATCGACATCGACGAAGCCACCACCATCTTTTCCGGACGCGAACCCGTGTCGAGAATGGCCTGCAGCAGGTTTGCCGTGCCCTGGGTATTGCTCGCCATGTAGTCCGCGATCTGGTACATCGATTGGCCCACTCCCACCGCGGCCGCCAGGTGGTAAATCACGTCCATGCCTGCGACCGCTTTGGCCAGCCGGTCACGGTCGCGCACATCGCCGTGAATGAACTCCGCATCGCGCGAGAGATAATCGGGGACGCCATCCCCATGCACCTGTTCGCTGAGGTTGTCGTACACCCGCACTGCGTGTCCCTGTTCCAGTAAGGTATCCACCGTGTGCGAGCCGACAAATCCCGCTCCGCCGGTGATAAGAATTTGCTTCTTTGTCCCCAAGAAACTGGCTCCTTAAGGCCTCTGCCCTGAAGATTTTCGGGAACGTGAAAAAACTCAGCAGAGAGTTCGGTTCCCGAAGGGGCAAATGCCGTGCGTCAGACCGCTGCGGCATTCTTGTAAAGCGATCTTTGGATGAATGTGCTTTCGGGTGAGATGCCTGTCGCAGCTTGCGCTCGGCTCGTATCTCCGAAGCAGAGCAGGATTTAGAGCTCCGACAGGGGAAGGAACGTATCACACGTGACGCCCATGGCGCCGCTCGTCACCGGGTTGCGCGAAGCCGGCGCATATCGCTTCACTGCCCATCTCGCGAATTCACAAAATCCCGCCACTTCTTTGGGAGGGCTGGTGTGATGGGCGGAGTAGCCCAGGTGCTCGGGAGTGAAACAAAGAGTCACAGTCGTGCTGAACTCTTCGAGCGCCAGCATCTGCCGGTCGAACCACTGCTCTGCGTTCGGACGAAACCAGTCCGCCCAGCTCAGGCCTGTGCGCAGGTGCTGCACTCCCAGCCTGCGTAACCAATCGACGCCGGAATCGAGGCGGTGATCTTCGAAATGAAACCACTGGCAGATTCCCAGTCCGTCGGGAAAAGCCTGGGCTGCCGGCTTCGGGGTTCCGTCTTCCCGCACCAGGCCCATGTAGTAGTGGCGGTAATACGAACTGCCTTCCGCTTCTTTGTGGCGGGTGGTGGCCGTCCAGGTCGCGGGCAAGTCGAAGAGGCTGTACCAGTGCACCCGGTCCACCAGAGGCAGCAACAACTCCGCGGTGCGCTGAATCCCGAAGACCTGCACTTCCTCGGCTCCAAAGGTCGAAACTCCCGCTTCGGTCACCCACACCGGCTTCGGGCAGACCTCGCGGATCTCCTGCACCTTCCTCGGCCACTCGTGAATGCTCCAGTGGTTCCAGTCGAGGGGAAAGCCATGGATAGCGACCACATCAATCTCGTCGAGCACCCCCTGGGATTGCAGCTGCCGCACGAAGTTCGGGTCCACCGGCGACATGCCGCCAAGCACGATTTTCAACTGCGGATTGATTTCCCGTACCGCCCGGGCCGAACATTTCACCATCTCGGCATAGATCTTCCAGTCGCGGTCCACGTGGAAGTCCCAGTGCGAGAGATTGTTCGGCTCATTCCACAGCATCACGGCTTCAATCATGCAGGCTCCCTGTGCCGGCTTACAGACTGCCGTCCAGCTCCATATCGAGGATGTAACGCCCGTCCCGCATCACGCTCTCGGGGGAACACACCCAGGTCTCGGCCTCGGGATGGGCCAATATCTTCAGCCCTGAACTGCGCAGCATGCCCTCCACCGCCCCGGCATTTGGAATCCACCAGTTGGTGGGATCGTGGGAATAGCTCTTCTCAATGAAGTGCATGGCGGGAAAGTCGGGTTCGCTGAAGATGTGTTTTTCCCAGAAGGTGTAATCGTCGTTCCAGGACCGGGCCCGCTCCGAGCCGCGAATCATCGTCTGGAACAGAAGCTGCCCTTTCACCTTCTTCACCACCTTGTCCAGTGCAAAGAGCGGGTAGCGCAGGTGGTAAAACACCCCCATGAACAGCACGAAATCAAATTGCCCGGCAATCTCGTCCACCTGGTAAACCGAGCGCTTCTGAAAATCGACTTCGAGGCCGAGCGTGCGAGTGGCAAAGCGGGCCTGGTTCAGATAGCGGTCATCCACATCAATGCCCAGCACGTAGTCGGCACCGCGCTGCTTCATCTGGATCGAATAGAACCCTCCGTTGCACCCGATATCGAGGACGGTCGCCCCGTGCAGGTCTTGCGGGATGGCGCTCGAAATCTGGTTCCACTTGATATTGGGGAAATCCCCGAGAAAGTGGTGTGGAGCAGTTGGCACCCCATAGAGGTCAATGTTGTGAAACCAGTCGCCCAGCTCGGCAATTCGTTGTTCCAGGCCCTCAGGAATCACCGGAGCGGCAATTTCCTGCTGTAAATCAGAATTGGAAAATGAAGACGTGTTCATGTTTGCGGCGCATTCCTGTCTCGTTAACTTCAGTCAAACCTGATGAGTCAATGATGCGGAATCGAATGAGTCCGGTTGTGCGGGCCGCATTGCAGCTGCATAGGTTAGAGGCATTTCCCGTCTGCCATGCGACCGACACTGATCATCCCGGTGGTCAAAACCTGGGGCAATTCGAATGTCGCGGAATGACCGAGCCGACAACCGTAAGACAGGAAAGCACATCCAAGCGCCTCATGTCAGAGCCGACTGAGAGACCGCCGGACGATACGCTGGTCACGTCCTCCGTAGCTCCGCATTTCCCTCCCGAGCAGGAGAGCCTGTACCGCGAAGTGCTCACCATCCTCAACGGCGAGAATCTGCCGTACGCCGTGGCTGGCGCATTCGCGCTGCAGCAGTACACCGGAATCTGGCGCGTCACCAAAGACCTCGATATCTTCATTCCGGCGGAATTCGTGCCCAGGACGATGGCCCGGCTTGAGGCCGACGGTTTCGTCTGCGAAACTCTCGACCCCGTCTGGCTCGGCAAAGTCCATCGTGGCGAATACTTTGTGGACCTGATCACCGGCATGAGCAACGCCGCCATCGTGGTGGACGCCTCCTGGATCGAGCGCTCCAAGCCCGCACTGATCGTGGGAGTGCAAACCCGCGTGCTGGCGGCGGAGGAATTGCTGTCCTCTAAGCTGTTTGTGACGAGGCGTGAACGTTTTGATGGCGCCGATATCGCTCACATCATCTACGGCACTCGCGGGCAACTGGACTGGAACCGGGTGCTGCAATTGATCGGCGATCATTGGGAGATGCTGCTCTGGGCGCTGATCCTGTATCGCTATGTGTATCCCGCTCAGACCGAGTACGTGCCGGAGCGCCTGTGGCACGATCTGTTGTCCCGTTACATGCACCTGGTGAGCCATCCCAACCGGCAGGAGCGCTTCCGCGGCAGCCTGGTGGACGACAACATGTTTGCCATTGATATGAACGAGTGGAAGCTGGATAACCTGCTCGAGGAGTATCGCGCCCGCCGCCTGCAAAATGAAGTTCCAGCTGCCCTAAGCGGCCCCAAATGCGCGGCCTGAATCCAATACGGCTGGAACCGAATACCAGATGAGAATTGCCGCGACCGCCGACCTGCACTTCACCGCTCAGCGCTACACCGTGCTGAAAGACCAGCTGGCCCGGGTGCGCGACGATGCCGATGTGCTGGTCCTCGCCGGCGATCTCACCAACTACGGGCAGCCCGCTGAAATGGAGCCGCTGCTGAATACCCTGGTGCGGCTGCGCATCCCCATCATCGCCGTGCTCGGCAATCACGATTACGAGAGTGGGCAGGAAGCCGAACTCATTCGCATGATGACCGAAGAGGGCATCAAGGTGCTCGACGGCAGCGCCTACGAGCGCGATGGCGTCGGCTTTGCCGGAACCAAGGGATTTGTCGGCGGCTTCGGCCGCGGCGTGCTCACTGCCTTCGGGGAACCCGAGATCAAAACCTTCGTGCGCGCATCCATCGACGAATCGCTCAAGCTGGAGCGCGCCATGTCGCAACTGCGCACTCCGAAGCGCGTCGTGGTGCTGCACTACTCTCCCATCGCAGCTACGGTGTGCGGCGAAGCGCCGGAAATATTCCCGTTCCTCGGCACTTCGCGGCTGGCGGAAGTTGTGGACCGCCACGGCGCTGATTTCGTGGTCCACGGCCACGCTCACAACGGCACCGCCGACGGCAAGACCACGGGTGGAGTTGCAGTCCACAATGTCGCCATCACCCTTCTACAGTCGCAACAGCCCCCGTCGGTGTACCGGATTTTCGAGGTTTAGACCGCCGAAACAGCTTTGCACTGCCCAAAATTCCCAGTTTGAGACCCACAGAACCAAAACGGGAATTCTCGACCCCTCGATTTATAGCTATAAGATAATATCGTGCGACGTTGACTTATAGGCTCGCCTGGGGTTCCGGCCTGCCTCGGATAGCCAGCCAATGCCGCGTCGCGATCCTACGTCAGCCAGAAGCGCTGGCGAGGTACTCTGCCCCAGCGTCGAAGCGGCAGAAATATCCCGACTCACAAACCGAACCTGCGATATTAGCCAGCAGCTATTATCTCGAGTTCCATTTTGGGAGTCTCCGGGAGGCCGCGGGGAATTCGGGCTAAATCATCTCCCGCACTTTGTCCGAGGCCACCGTCAGCGCAATCTTCCCCCGGTTGGGCTCTCCCCGGGTCAACGCTTCCGCAAAGTGCAGCGCCTGTTCCGCGTTCACTCTGGCCGGCAACGGAGGCTCATAGGGATCGACCACGGCCTGCAGGATTGCCGGACCGGGCGCAGCCAGAAACTGCTCAATGGTAGATCCGCACTCGGCGGGATCGTCGACCGTGAACCCGATGCCTCCGCAGGCGTGGGCGAAGGCAGCAAAGTCGATGGGATAGAGTTCGACTCCATATTCCGGATTCCCCAGAAACACCATCTGTTCCCACTTGATCTGGCCGAGGGTGTTGTTCTTGATGATGACCACCTTGATGGGGAGCCGGTACTTCACCGCGGTGACGAAATCCGCCATCAGCATAGAGAAGCCGCCGTCGCCGACGAACGCAATGCTCTGCCGCTCGGGATACGCGACCTGCGCGGCAATCGAGTAGGGCAGGCCCGGCGCCATGGTCGCCAGGGTTCCCGACAGAGTGTGCATTTGCCCTTTCTTCACCGGAATCTGGCGGGCGAACCAGGTGGCGATAGTGCCGCTGTCGCAGGAGACCATGGCGTCATTGCGCAGCCGCTTGCCCAGTTCCCAGGCCACGACCTGCGGCTTCATGGGCTTATCCTGACGCGTGCCGCGTTGCTCCATCAGGTTCCACCACTCCTTCATGCCGTCCTGCGCCTTTTGCAGGAAGCCGCGATCGGTCTTGCGCTTGAGCAAAGGCATAAGAGCCTCGAGCACGTGACGGCTGTCTCCAACCAGGCCGACCTCCGCGGGAAAACGCAGGGCGATCTGTTGCGGATTGATGTCAATCTGAACTCCGCGGGCCTGATCGGGCTTGGGCATGAACTCGATGTAAGGAAATGCGCTGCCTACGATGAGGATGGTGTCGCAGCTCTCCATCGCCTCCTGCGACGGCCGGGTGCCGAGCAGGCCGATGCCGCCGGTGGTGTATGGGCTGTCGTCGGGAACAGCAGCTTTTCCCAGCAATGCTTTGATGATGGGTGCGCCCAGCATTTCGGCGATCCGCTCCAACTGATCGCCGGCATCGAGCGCGCCCCGTCCGGCAAGAATGGCGACCTTCTTTCCCTGGTTCAGAACATCGGCCGCACGTTGCAGATTCGCGCTAGGGGGAAGCGGCGGTAGCGGGGCGTAAACCTCATTGCTGTGGTGCTTAACGTTGCGCTTTGACCGCGAGTCTTTCTTCAGTTCCTCTTCCTGGAAGTCCACGGGGAACGTGATATGCGCCACACCTTTGAACGCTAAAGCGGTGCGGCAGGCGAGGTCCACCAGATTTTCCACATGGCTTGCGCCCATCACCCGCTCGTTGTACACCGCCACGTCCATGTAAAGCTTGTCGAGCGCGACATCCTGTTGGGTATGAGTTCCGATGAGGTCGTGAAATTGCAGGCCGGTAATCGCCAGCACCGATTGCCCATCGAGCTTGGCGTCGTAGAGACCATTCAGCAGGTGAATGCCGCCCGGGCCTGAGGTGGCGAGGCAGACACCGAGCTTGCCCGTGAACTTGGAATAGGCGCAGGCCATGAAGGCGGCGGATTCCTCGTGCCGAACCTGGACAAACTTGATCTGGTCCTTGTGGGTGCGGAGCGATTCCATAATGCCGTTGATTCCATCCCCGGGCAATCCGAAGATCACTTCCACTCCCCAGTCGATCAGTTTCTCGATCATCACATCTGCTGCGGTCATGTAATTCCTCGCTTTGAATTTCTGTTGGCTTGCCGATTCTCTTGGTGCTGGCGTTGCCCTGCTTCGGCATCGCAGCAATAGGATTGCGCTGAGTCGCTTCTAGGATGCGGGGGGTCGGCAGGGGGTCGTCCACAGGGCTCGAAGCCAGATGCAGCAGGCCATCGAGATCGACGCCCGTGTTGAGCCGGAATGGGGCAGAGCAGGGGGTGAGGGCCTGCGGGCGTCCTGTGCCGTACATATACTTCCGGGCTGGAGTACAGCGTCCACCGGATGCGCAAACTTTAGCCGCGCGATGCGAGTTGCTCATCGAAGCTTCGGTAGATTTTCTGGCGAGCCGGGCAGTTCAAACCGCATCCTGGAGGAAAACGAATGTATACGATCCTGCTGGTGATTCTGATTCTGCTGTTGGTGGGAGCACTTCCAACCTGGCCCTACAGCACGGGCTGGGGCTACTATCCCAGCGGCGGCCTGGGCCTGGTGGTGATCATTCTGTTGATCGTGATCCTGATGGGCCGATGAAGCTGGCCGAACCCGACTGAAATTCAGGCAACGGCGCCCTCCGCATTCACATCTCCACCCTGTCACTAAAATTTTGAGGAGGGCGCCATGAGTAAACCTTCCACCCCTCAGGACATTCGAGGAACATTTCTCTCTGACATCGAAGAAATCCGCCGCCGCGCCCGGCAGCACATGGAACAGGGCGCGGTGACGGAAAGTTACCGCGCGGATCGCGAGACCGTGATCCGCCTGCTCAATGAAGCGCTGGCCACCGAAGTGGTCTGCGTTCTCCGCTACAAGCGCCATTACTACATGGCGACCGGAATCCACTCCCAGGCTGTGGCCGACGAATTTCTCGAACACGCCGGCGAAGAACAGCAGCATGCCGACCTGATCGCCGAAAGAATCACCCAGCTGGATGGCGCGCCCGACTTCAGCCCCGAAGGACTGGCCAGCCGCAGCCACTCGCAGTATGTGGAAGGCACCACCCTGGTAGATATGATTCGCGAAGACCTGGTGGCGGAGCGCATCGCCATCGAGTCCTATTCGGAAATCATTCGCTACCTGGGGGACAAGGACGTCACCAGCCGCCGGGTCATGGAAGAGATCCTGGCGAAAGAAGAAGAGCACGCCGACGATATGAAGACTCTTCTGGAGCGGGTGGCACAGGAAGAACAACGCCGGGAGCCGGACGCGAGAAAGAAGCAGGCTTCCTGAGTTTTCCACAAATCAGAGTTCAACTTGTCCCACGCGCGCACATTTGAAGCCTGCTGGGGAGGCGCATTTTTCTGCACCAGAGCCGTCCCTCATCCCGCCCTGGAGCCATCCAAGGAGTGCTGGAGAAAGTTTGCTGGAGAAGGTCCAGAGTAACTCGCCACTTCAGTCTCACGAGCACAGCGCCAGGTTCCAGCAGGACGCGTGTGCCGAAAACAAACACCCCAGGCTCTTAGGACCGGCTTCTTAGGACAGACCCTTAGGGACAGAGAGCGAACCATCGCAGATACAAAATTCGCATCAGGAGAGAACCATGAAGAAAGCGCTGTTACCAATCGCAACCGCGTTGTTGTTCGCAGCGGCGGCAGTTGCCCAATCAACCCCACAAACCCCCACCGGCAGCCAGGGTACCGACAGTTCTTCTCCGGCCATGCAATCGGGACAGAGCGGCAACATGTCGCAGCCGAGCTCGGGCAGCGGCATGAATAACAAAGGTGAGAAAAAGATGAAGGGCTGCGTGCAGTCGGAAAACGGACAGTATGTGCTGCAGACCAAACACGGCAAGAGCATTCCTCTGAGCGGACAGGATGTTGCCTCTCACGTGGGACATACGGTAACCGTCCACGGCGCGTGGGCCGGCGCGGGAGCCATGTCGGGAGCCTCGACCGGGACCGCAGCCAGCTCGGGCAAAACCTTCGACGTGACCAGCGTGGATATGGTTTCTGATACCTGCCAGATGAGCGGCAGCATGGGCAAGAAGGGCGACAGCTCCGGAAACATGACGAACCAGCAGCCACAGTAGCAAACAATCCCTGCTTCTGATTATCCCGGCGTTCGAGGCTTCGCCACCTCGAACGCCGATTTTGTTGGAGGTTTCCGCGCGCAAGAAAAGCCCGGGAGACAACTTCCCGGGCTTGCGATCAAGGACAGCCGGTGGCGCCGTGGCTGCGAATAGTACCGGCGATCAGGAAACCGGGTTCAGATGCAGCGGCTTGTCGAGCTGGAAGCGCAGAACGGTTTCGGCCGGCACCTTGACCTGCTTGCCGCGAGTGAGGACCTGAGTGGCTCCGCCGGCGGTGGCGCCGGCGATAGCGCCAATCGCTGCACCCTTACCTCCGCCAGCGATGGCACCGAGCAGGGTTCCGAGCACTGCCCCGCCGCCGACCATCTCTCCGGTGCGCTTGTTCTTGCCGATCCCCTGATTGCTGGTCTGGGAGATGTCCTGGGTGCTGACCAGGTAACGGTGTCCATTCACGGTTACGGATTGCAGGTCGAGCGCCAGCTGGGCGCTTCCGACGGTTCCGCCGTTCGAGGAATTGCGGATAATCAACTGAGCGTCCGCACCCTTCGGAATCACCACGTTGCCGGAAGCATCGCTGACATTGTCGAGCACCTCGGCCGAGTAAGTCTGGCCTTCAGACGCTTCGTCGGAGTTGATGGTTTCATTTGCCCTGACCGCAATCTCGGTACCGGAAGGAAGCTCAACAGCATTCGATGGGGGAGTGGACGGGTTGGCTGCCGCCGGAGAACTGGGCGCGGGCGCCGTATTGGCAGGCGCGGCCGCCGGCGGATTGTCGCTGGGCGGAGGAGCAGTCTGGGTATCATTCTGCGCCCAAGCCACCTGTGTGCACGCCATCGTGCCGGCTGCGAGGCAGAGCGCCAGAACAACCAGATAAACGGTTTTCATAAAACTATCCTCGATTGGATTTTCAGTTTGGCCTGTTTAAGTGTGAATGCAAAGGCGAGCCGCGGAATATCCGGCGTTGGCTTTAGAAATGTACAAAACAGACTGTAGGCAGGAGTACGCCGATTCCCCTGGAGCGCGGGCGGCGCGTGCGGAGAAAGAATCGCCAATCCAAAACGGGCCGGTTCACCCATTCTGGATTGGCAAGGTGCGGTGCGGTCGTTCAACTAAAAACTCTAGCTGGGATTAAGCTGTTGGGCTAGACCCCGGTGCCTCGCCGCGTAAGCCCCATGACCAGGGTGACGAGGAAAATGATCAGGAACAGATAGAACAGGATCTTGGCGATGCCGGCAGCTGCCACGGCTACTCCGCCGAAACCCAGAATCCCGGCGATGATCGCGACAACCAGGAAAACCAGCGCGTAGTAAAGCATCTTTGGTTCCTCCAATAGAGTGAGTCGCTCTGTAACCTACCCGCTCAGAATACGGGCCGGCAAATTAAAAGACGATCAGGCTGAGGCTGTAAATCCCCAACAGAGTTCCGGTAGAAGCGGGGTGTGAACCCTCGCAGAACTGTCTCAATTTGAACTGCCTTAAGTTGCAGGCGAGCCGAAGTCGGCTATGCCACCCGATCCACCCGAGATGCGGGAGTGTGCAAGAGTTTTCGCAGCGCCTGGGCGTTGGTGATGGCGTAGCCACCCAGGTCATTGTTGAAGTAGACATAGATCGCCTTCAGCTTCGATTGCCAGTTTTGAATCTGGGCCGCCCATTGTTGCAGAGTCTCAGGGGAATAGTCTCCAGAATAGTTTCCCGTAGCGCCATGGAAGCGGATGTAGGCAAAATCGGCGGTGAACTGCGAGGGCCACGGCAGGGCGCGCCAGTCGTGAAGGCACAACGCTGCGTTGTGGCGGCGGAGAATGTCGTAGATGCGCGAAACGCACCAGGATTCGTCGCGAAATTCGAAGACGTAGCGATGATTTCGAGGCAGAACGCTGAGGAACTGTTCCAGGCGCTCGGCATTGGCGCACCACTTCGGAGGAAGCTGGAAAAGAATGGGGCCGAGCTTCGGGCCGAGAAGTTCTATGCGCGAGAAAAACATATCGACCGCGTTTTCGGGATCGAGCAGGCGCTTCATGTGAGTGATGTAGCGGCTGGCCTTCACCGCGAAACAGAAGCCGTCGGGCACGGTGTCGCGCCACTGGACGAGGGATCCCTCAGGAGGCAAGCGATAAAAGCTGTTATTGATTTCAACCGTGCTGAAATGCTGGGAGTAGTAGGCGAGCATTTTGGCGGGAGCAAATTTAACGGGATAGAACTTTCCCAGCCAGTGCTTGTAGTGCCATCCTGAGGTGCCAATGTGCAGTTCAGCCTTGGGCATAGAGAGAGTCAAGCCTTCCTGCCGCTTCGGTTTACGAAACCCCTTGCAGGTCGCACGTTGATGACGCGATTTTCGATTCAGCGCTTTTTCGAGGAATGAGTGCGCCGGGAGCGGCTACTGGAGCTGCGTTTCCGGGACGAACTCCTGCTCTTGCTGGAGGCACGCTTGCTGCTCGCGCCGCGCTTGCTGCCGGTGCTGCGACTGCCGGCCGAGGCACTCTTGCCGGCGCTGCGGCGGCGTTTGGCGGCGCTGCGGGCATGTTTAGACAATGCGCGATGCGATGCTCCGGAACGTCCTTCACGCTTGAGCGCGCCCTTGACTGCGCGGGAGCGGCGCGGAGAAGACTTGCGCGAACGCTTGCTGTTGCTCTTGCTTTTTTGCTTGCGGGCCGAGGCTGTTCCCTTCGGCGGCGGTGGCAGTTTGATTCCCGCGCGGCGGGCTTTGGAGAGTCCGATGGCGATCGCCTGCTGTGGCGAGCGGACTCCATGCTTGCCCTCGCGGACGTGATCGATTTCTTCCTTCACAAATTCTCCCGCCTGGGTGGTGGGAGCTTTGCCTTCACGCGCATCTTCGCGGGCGCGTTCAATGGTTTCTTTCTCGGGCATGGCGGCCTCCTGATTGCCGCATTGAGATGTTAGGAGTTCGTTGAGTGGTTTCCCTGGAGCGAGGAGGGGAAGAAAGACTATTACACTTGTGAGCGAGCTATTGGATGCGAGTTCCTGCATTAGCGGAGTTCGGAGTCGATTATTTCCTGCGGCGCGCCTGTTTCTTATTGAAAAGTTGTGCTGAATCCGACTTATTACCTCCAACCTGCGGCTCAGGTCCGCCATCCAAGGGGTCACTAGGTGCGGTGGAAACCGTCCCCGAGGCTGTCCTGGACTTGTTCCAGAGACAACTCGGGGACGGAGGATATCGGAAAGTACCAGAGGCGAACGTTGCCTCTCTCGATTGCGGACACCGCGCCTAGTATCTCTTCTCTCTTCCCGACAATTTCTCGCTTTAATTCTCTCGCGCATGTGCGTAGATGCGCACCAATATTTCTCTTGATCAATATGCCGGGGCTTGGAGGCGTCAGGCTGCTTCTGAGGCTTGGGGGTACAGGAACAAGTCGTGATCGGCAAACTGGAAGGGAGTGAGCACTTCGGCTCCGGCACTGGTGACGGCGACGACATCACAGTGCCTCAGTCCACCGTAGTTCTCGATATAAACGGCGGGCTCAAGGTTGAAGACCATGCCGCTTTCGAGAATGTCGTCTGATGCGGGATGAATGCGAGGACGCGCGAACGGGGAAATTGCGCCGAAGCCTACACCGTGGCCGGCGGGATGAGGGAAGTCCTGGGCGAAGTCGTAACTCTTGAGAACCTCGCGGGCGGCGCGATCGACGTCTGCCGCGCGCACTCCCGGCCGGATGCTGTCAATGGCAGCCCGCTTCGCGGCGAGCACGGCTTCGTACATGCGGTGCTGGCGTGCATCCGGCTGGCTGAGCATGTAAGTGCGGGTGATGTCAGTGAAATACCCGTTGAGGTACGAGTTGGCGTGGATGAGCACAAACTCGCCTTCGGCGATGGTCTTCTGGGTGGAGTGGGCATACGCTCGCTGGGCTTTCGCGGAATTCGATCCCGACATGCAATACGCGAACCCGCCGGAGCGGAAGGAGCCCTGGTTTTCTCCCAAGGCACTGAACCGGGCGGAGAACAGGCCGGCGGCTTCGGTTTCTGTAAGTCCGGGATGGAGTTCGCGGCCGGCGGTGGTGAAGGCGCGGCCCGCGACTTCACAGGCTAGCCGAATCAGGTCAACCTCGCTGTCGGTCTTGATTGCGAGCAGGCGGTCCATCATGTCGCCGACAGGCAACAACAAAGCGGTGGGAGCGACCTCCTCAAGCAGAGGAACGATGGAACTCGCTTCGATGTGTGACGAAGAATAGGACGACGGCAATTCGGATGGTCCAGGGACGTAGCCAATGCGGTTCCGGGTAAGGCCGAGATGGCCGACAGTCCAGCGCAGGGCTTCACGCAACAGGTCGCGCGGCGAGCTCAGGGATGAGAGCGACACCGGCTCGAAGGTGTGCACGCGGTCCGCCCATCCGGCCTGAGCGAACTCCTGTTCGTCTTCGGGAGCGACGATGGCGATGGTACCTTCGCGGGTGGCAATGGCCAGACTCTGGCCGACCACGGGCCAATAGCCGGAGAGCATGAGCCGTACGACTTCCGGGTCTCGGCCATCGACTCGGCGGGCAACGAATCCGCCCTCTCCACCGTGGCGACCGTGACCCCGAGCCTCCGTATCGACGCCACCGTCCAGGCGGCGGCACCCGGTATCCGACGCTGCAGTCCGCGGTCGACGCGGCGACCGGCACCTCCCCCTGGGTGATCAAGGTCCAGCCGGGCACCTACACCGGCACGACCACGATCGCGCGCTCGAACGTCACGATCATCGGCGGGGGCACAGGATCCTCGGACGTCACGCTGACGAACCCGACCGCGACGCCGACCCTCGGTATCACCGGATCGAACGTCACCGTCTCGAACCTCGGCATCGCGAACACCTCCGGCGTCAGCAACGGCCCGGCCGTCTCCATGACCGGCGACAAGATCCTGTTCACCGGCGTCGCTCTCAGCGCCACCGACCGGGCCGTCTGGGCCGATGTCCCGACCGCGGGTGCGACCAGCCGCCAGATGATCGAGTCCTCGACCATCCAGGGCGCGACCAACATCGTGCTCGGCCGGGCCACGCTCGTCATCCACTCCACGACGATCACGCCCGACCCGCACCTCGGGCACCGTCTTCATCCCGTCGACGACAGCCACCGGAGGCAACGGGTTCCTCGTCATCGGCTCGTCGATCACCCCGGCCGCCGGAGTCAGCGACGTCCGCCTCGGCGGTCCGTACGCGCAGGGCACGACGACCTCGGCCAACGCGCCGCAGACGATCATCCGCGACTCCGACCCTCGCTGCGGGAATCAAGTCGGCGCCGTGGCAGGACTTCAACGGGTACGCCTGGGTCAACGCGCGCTTCGCCGAGTACGGCAACACCGGTGCCGGCTCGACCGTCACCGCGTCGCGCCCGCAGCTCTCGCCCGCCGACTCGACGACCGTCACGGTCGCGAACTGGCTCGGCGCCGCCGACCTGGTACCCGGCCGTCGCCGACCCTGCGACCCCGCCGACGTCACGGCCCCGGCGCCCGGTCTCGGCGCTCGACCGCCAGCACCGGCGACCGGTGGCGACGCTGACCTGGACGGCTCCCGGCGACGCGACCTCGCCGGCTACTCGTCTACCGGTCGACCGGGGCGAGTGTGACGCCGTCGCAGGCGACGCTCGTCGGCTCGCTCGGCTCTCGTGTCGACCAGCTTCACCGACACCGGGCTCGTCAACGGCACCGCCTACACCTACGCCGTCGTGGCGCAAAGACGCCTCGGGCAACCGTGCCTCCGCAGTCACGGTCTCGCCGCTCCTGCCGACACCGCGCCGCCGGCGGCCCCGGTCGGTGTCGCGGGCGCGGCGGCCGACACGAAGGCGATCCTCTCGTGGACTCCGAACACCGACTCCGACCTCGCCGGCTACAACGTCTACCGCGACGGCACGAAGGTGAATCGACCGGCCTCCGTCACCGGCGCGACGCGCACCGACACCGGGCCTCGACGAACGGCACCGAGTACTCGTACCGGGTGACCGCGGTCGACAGGCTTCGGCAACGAGTCGGCGCAGTCTCGCAGCCGTGTCGGTGACGCCCGCCCCGGGCGACAGCATCGCCCCCGCCGTGCCGTCGAAGGTGCACGACCCTGCTCGGCAAGGGCTCCGTCACCGTGGCTGGGCCGCCGACACCGACGACGACCTCGCCGGCTACGACGTCTACCGCAGACGCGGGCACCGGAGCTCCGACGCTCGCGGCTCCACCGGCGCCTCGACGACCAAGTTCGTCGACTCGACCGTCGTCATCGGCACGACGTACACGTACTCGGTGGTCGCCCGAGACGGCTCCGGCAACGCCTCGCTGCCTCGTCCGGTCGCGCACGGCGACGCCGATCAAGGTCGACTACGTGGTCGCGGCCGACGGATCGGGCGACGCCACGACCCGATCCAGGCCGTCCTCGGGCAGGTCGACGCGACCGGCGCCTCGTGGCGGCCAGCCCGGGCCTCCTTGCCAACAACGCCGACTACGCCGCGCAGGGCTTCCGCACGATCCTCGTCGAGCCCGGCACCTACACCGGCCCGATCGTCAGTGGAAACCGCTACGGCGTGAACATCGTCGGCGCCACCGGCAACCCTTCGGACGTCGTCATCACCGCGCCGGGCGGCACCGTCGCCGCGATGACCGTCTCGGGCAACCAGTGGACCTTCCGGGCCCTGACCCTGAAGAGCGTCGCCACCGACCGCGGGCGCGCAGGCCACCGCGATCCAGATCAAGTCGGGCGACAAGCAGGTGCTCGACAACGTCCGGCTCCTCGGCGACAAGCAGACGATCCTCGCCTCCACGGCGAACTCGACGACGTTCAGCCGGATCTACATCACCGGCGTCGTACATCGAGGGCGGGGCCGACCTCCTCCTCGGCCGCGCTGTCACCGTCGTCGACCGCAGCACGATCCACGTGCTCGACCGGCCCGGAGCCTCGCTGACCGACTCGTCGGTCGCGAGCAGCCTCGCCGTTCGGATTCCTCATCACCGACAGCAGGATCGTCACCGACGGAGCCGCGAACACGATCTCGCTCGGTCGCCCGTACTCGACTCAGGGCCAGGCGCAGGTCGTCGTCCGCAACACCGAGCTCGGCGCCGGAATCATCCAGACCAAGACCTGGAACGACTGGGACGCCGTGACGACGTGGACCGCGGGCCGCTTCTCCGAGTACCAGAACACCGGCGCCGGTGCGACGATCGTCACGCCGTGCTCCGCCCCCAGCTGTCCGACGCGCAGGCGCCGGGCTTCACGGCCTCAGACGTACCTCGCTGGCACCGACTCCTGGAACCCGACCGGCCGATGAGAGCCTGCGACGCCGCCCCGTCCGGCTCGCCACGGCGACGATCACCGTCGCCGTGGCGGCGGCCTGGCCTTCCTCGCCGCCTCCGCGGCGCACGCCGACGTCGTCCCCGGCGCCCACGCCCGGGGTCTCGTCCTCCTGCTCGACCCTCACGGTGAAGCCGAAGGGCTTCGTCGACAAGGGCGAGGTCCGGGTCGTCGTCGACGGCGAGGTCCAGACCGACGGCTCCGCGCAGCGCGACTCGACGGGCGACGACTGGCGCGTCTTCAAGGGCAGCTTCCCGGGCGTCTACGACTTCGACCCGCGGGTGGCGCACCGCTACTCGGTCGAGCTCAACTCGTGGGGCGGCGACTCCGACGGCCGCGAGCTTCACGCCGGGCCCGGGATCCGACCCCAGCGTCACAGGAACGACGACCCCGTGCTCGCCGGTCTCCCTGCGGGTGGCGCCGACGAACTGCACCTCGCCGGGCCGGAGTCGCAAGCAGGGTCTCGACCTCACCGTCGGTGTCCTCCGCCGCAGCACCACGTATCTGGTGGAGGTGTCCTCGGGCGGAGCGGTCGTCAAGCACTTCCAGTTCCGGACGCCAGCCCGAGATCAGCAAGCACTTCTCCGGGCTGACCGCCGGGCGCGACTACGTCGTCCGGGTCACCGACCAGTCGGACGACTCCCTCTCGACCGTCGAGAGCGTCAGTGCCCGGATGCGCCGCGCCGGTGAGCCTCGGGACCACCGTCTCGGAGTGCACCGCGGTCGGCGGGTCGAGGCCGATCACGGCCGACGTCGACTCGCTCGTGACCGGTCGAGGCTACGACGTCGCTCTCACCCGGTCGGGTTCGGGCAGCGGTCTGCCGGTCGTGTCGCTCGTCGGCGACGACCTCGACCACCGCGTCGAATTCTCGGGTCTCGCCGTGGGCGCCTATCGCGTCGAGGTGAGCGACGACGCGGCTCCGCGCACCACGCGCAGCGCCGAGCTGCAGGTCGCGTCGTGTGCCGACGACCCCGCGCAGCCCGGTTCGCCGGCGTCTCCGGTGACTCCCGGGTCTCCTGTCTCTCCCGGGTCTCCTGTCACTCCGGGGTCTCCGGTTTCGTCTTCGCCGGCGCCCGGTGCAAGTGGGACGTCCGGGTCCGCTGGATCCGATGGATCCTCCAGCTCATCCGGATCGAGCGGGACGACCTCGGCGGCAGCCCAGGCGCGGCAGCCGGGCGGCACCACCTCGACGGGCTGGGCCAATCGAGCCTCTCACTCCGTTCGTTCGCACGTCGCCGTCAGAGCTTCGACCCTCTACGGCCGTTGCCGTTATCTGCCGGACATTCTCACCAGTGGTCCGGCACGCGAGGCCGCCGAAAGAGCAGCTATTAATCTCCAATCCAGGGCAGCGCCGCCGACATCATGAAGCTGGCGATGCTCGACATCGACAAGAAACTGCGCGAGCGCAGGCTGCGGGCGTTGATGCTCCTGCAAGTCCATGACGAGCTCATATTCGAGGCGCCTGTTTCTGAACTCGACGAGTTGAGTGACCTCGTTGTTCGGTCGATGATGGATGTCGCAAGCATCTCAGTTCCTCTGGAGGTTGAACCGAAGGCCGGACCAAACTGGGAAGAAATGACTGCGATATAGAACGCCAGGACCAATCGAGGATTGCCCGATTCCGTCCACGTCCCGTACAATTCCGAGTTGTGAAATGCTTGTTCGAGCTTTAGTCCAATGGAGCGTCCTCGCGCCATGCCGATCTATGAATACGCTTGCGACAACTGCGGCCATCGTTTTGAGGCTCGCCAGAGTTTCGCCGACGACCCGACTTACCAGCTGTCCGGAGTGTCAAAGCCACATCCGGCGAGTGATCCATGCAAGCGGAATTATCTTCAAGGGTTCGGGTTGGTACGTTACCGATAGCCGGGATGCAAAATGGGCGGAGTTCCCGCCGTCGATAGCAATAGCTCGGACTCATCTACGACGTCTGAATCGTCAAAGTCTGAGTCGTCAGCATCGGATTCAACGAAAACCCCATCGACGGTGTCGGAATCCAAGACTTCCGACTCCAAGGCCGCGGCAGACAGCTAGTCCCAGCAACCCGCTTACGCATCAGGATCAATTTCGCCGGGTCCCGGGAAACTGGGCGCCTCGGCTTGCTTAGTTTGCGACTATGATTGACCGTCGAATCACATGATCGGAGTTTGACGATGACACAGCAGATCTCAACACAATGACTCGCCAGAAAGAACCATTTGAGACATCGACCCTGGTCGCGTGCGTATCTATGTCTGTGGCGTCACCGTTTACGACGACTCGCATATCGGACACGCATTAATGGCGATCACCTTTGACATGATTCGCCGCTACCTCGAGTGGACGGGTTACGAGGTCAAACACGCCCAGAACTTCACTGATGTTGATGACAAGATAATCAATCGCGCCGCCCAGTTCGGCGCATCCGCTTAAATTCTCGAATCGCTACATCGAGGCATGGCATAAGGAATCAAAGGAACTCAACATCTTGCCAGCCACAATTTACCCGCGAGCCAGCGAGGAAATCACCGGCATGATCGAGATGATCGGCGGATTGATCGAGGATGGTCATGCCTATCAGTCCGACAATGGCGACGTGAACTTCAACGTCTCATCGTTCAAGGAATATGGAAAACTGAGCCACAGAAACTTGGACGACCTACTGGCAGGAGCTCGGGTTGCCGTCGATCCTACCAAGCACCATCCGATGGACTTTGTCCTTTGGAAAGCTGCCAAGCCGGGTGAGCCGGCCTGGGATAGTCCCTGGGGACCCGGACGGCCTGGATGGCACATCGAGTGCTCGGTCATGGCAGCCCACCACCTCGGCGGGCAAATGGACATCCACGGCGGCGGCGCCGATCTGATTTTCCCCCATCATGAGAACGAAATCGCCCAGTCGGAGTCGTTCGATGAGTCACGCCCATTCTCGCGCTACTGGGTTCACAACGGCCTGCTGCAATTCAAGGGCGACAAGATGAGCAAGTCGATTGGAAACCTCGTAAGCCCGCGCGAGATCATCGATAACGGGGATGCTGGTGCATTCCGCCTGATGGTCCTTCAAACGCACTACCGTCATCCGCTTACGTTCACTGATGAGGGCCTTGAATCAGCCCGGCGTGGATACGACCGGCTGGTGAATGCCGTTCGCGACGCCGGCGATCTGGAGCAGGTCGACGCGCCGGGCATCGCCGCAGAATTGACATCAGCGGAACAGCGCTTCCGAGATGCTATGGATGACGACTTCAATGCGCCAATTGCTGTTTCTGTCCTCTTCGATCTAAGCCGCGTTGCCAACCAGTCCGAAGGCAGGAAAGAGCGGCGGCGCAAGCGAAACTCATTGAGCTG